>NZ_JAGZUV010000013.1:1159-59125 GCF_018379785.1 Desulfovibrio sp. | reverse complement strand
GTGCAATGGCTTCGGCCAGATCTGTGATCTTCATACTCGGAATCTTGGGCACCAGAATTTCTCCACCTCCGGCCAACTCAAAAGAGCGCAGCACCATATGTACGGACTGCTCCAAGGTGATCCAGAAGCGGGTCATGCGTGTATCCGTAACAGGCAGGGGCCCTCCTTCGTTCTTTTTTTTGATAAAGAAGGGGATGACGCTACCGCGGCTGCCCATGACGTTGCCGTAGCGAACAACGGAATATACAGTATCGCAGGCGGTATAGGCGTTGGCGGCGATAAAAAGTTTGTCCGAACAGAGTTTTGTGGCTCCGTAAAGATTGACCGGGGCCACGGCCTTGTCGGTGGAAAGAGCTACCACCTTTTTTACCCCGCAGTCCGCCGCCGCATTGACGATATTTTCCGCGCCGCCCACATTGGTGTGGATACACTCCGTAGGATTGTACTCGGCGGCGGGAACCTGTTTGAGCGCTGCAGCGTGAATAACGTAATCTACACCGCGAAAAGCCCGGTATAGGCGTTCTTTGTCGCGCACATCACCGATAAAGTAGCGCATACATGAGTATCGCTCTGGGGGAAATAGTTGCGCCATTTCAAACTGCTTGAGTTCGTCGCGGGAAAAGATGATCAACCTCTTCGGTGCATATGACCGCAGCAAAATTTCCGTACATTTCTTGCCGAAAGAGCCGGTACCGCCGGTAATAAGAATGGATTTACCGTTGAACATATCTTTCTACTTCCAATCCGGCCATGTCACCGGGTTGTATTTCTTTTCTGCTGCCGCGCAATACAGTTATATATTTGGTGCGGAGGTGATATCTATGGATAAATATTCATGTAGACGCAGTGACACGTACTCGCTGGAGTGAGATAGTGAACAAAGAAGCCTCAGGATATAAAATATTGATCCATATAGGCGTCGATCCATACATTTTCCGCATCTTGATCGGGAAGTTGCATGCTTTTATCAACATAGTCAAAGGCAATTTCCTCATCTTGAAGAATCTGGTCCGAAAGTTTGTTCAAAACGGGACAGCGCGCATTTTTGATATCTTCTACCCGCCGAAAAAGAGCGCGTACCGTATGCGGCGAGGTTTGTTTAATCATTTCAAATGGAATATTACTGCGGAACAACTTAACGTATCGATAGCGCAGGCTGCGGCGAAAGCACTCTTTCAATTCTTCCCGCGAGATATCTTTTTCATGAAAACGATGGAGGATATTTTTCATGGCTGTCTTGCTGTCAGCCACAAATATTCCTTGATTTTTTGTTATGTATTTGTGGAAGGCCATGCTTGGTTTGCCTCTGTGGAGCATCTCAGCTGCGCAGGTGCTACAAGCCACCAAGCCGACCTCGGCAAGTTTCATGAGCTGGTAGGTGTTTATCGCATCATCCGCTGCGATGGTGGTGACGTTTACATGGTTGCGGTGGCGTAAAAAAGATGTGAGCTTGTCAACTAAGGGCACCCGTTTGGTTCCCTTTGCGCCACTATTGGGGTGCATGCGTATAACCAGGTGCACGTCGGAAAATTTAGTCACTATTTGGATGATAGTTATGAGACCATCCAACTGAGTTGGGAAGTCTGGATATTCATAGCCCTTGAATGCGGCCATTTCATCGTCGGAAGAGACGAAAAAGGCCCAGACACGCTTGCCCGGCTCAATGCCCAAACTGGTACGCAAGTCAGCATGTTCTATTTGTGGTGAAAATCTGTCCCAATTGAGACCGGCGCTCCCTTTTTCCGCTTGCAGCATGATGGATTGGGTTTTTTCCAATTGTTCCGGGGTCAGGGGCAACATCAGCAATTTTTCTGGAGGGCGTATATCCATGGGGTGCAGTTGTGAAGACGGATCGTGGCGGACCACACGCATGAAATCGGGTCGGCTGCCCCTCTCGTGCAGGTAACAGGTAATCCCCTTGGACTCCGCCATATCCAGCAGTATACAGCCAGGCAGAAAACGCCCGTTGAACATGAGCACGCGGTCGTACCGTCCTTGCAGCAGCAGACGTTCCAGGGCCAAAGTCGTTTCCAGAGCAGAAACAAGCAGGCTCCCGTACACACGAACGTGCGTTTCATTATGCCAGTCGAAGGTGTTTTCCCGCAAAAAGCTGATGAATGTTGAGAAGACCCAGCGTCCTAAGTCTTTGCCCGCATAGCTGGCGTGTGGATATTCCTCGGGAGAAAGGCTCTCCACAAAGGCTTTTGCTGTAGCGTGGTCATCCGCATGGGCAAAACGGCTCAACCAGATGTAAGGCATGTTTTTTTCTGCAGCAAAAGCGGCGGATATTTGTTGGCAATAGGCGCAATTAGCCTTTCCATGAAGATACAGGTAGCAATAATCACTGGAAATATCGCAAAATACATATATAATATTGCAGCCTTTTTCTCTCAAAGACTGTAAGATGCACATTTCAATATATCCATGTAGATCCCACGCTGCGGAAAAAGGGGCAAAACAGAGAATGTTCAAGCGGCTGCTCCTGTTTTAATGGTTTCCCGGAACATGGCTTCGCCGTTGCAGCATGTCGACTTGGAAAAGCTGTGCAACGCGACGAGATACTTCGGCCTCCAGTGCGGAGTGAGATGTCAAGGGGCGGCGGGCATTGGCTTCCAATAACTTATTGCCATATAGAGCGCATTGGGCAGGCGTGACGCCCAGCGCTTGCGCATTGCAGAATAAAAGAGCGAGATGGCATCTCATGTTCTCTGTACTGGGTGGCAATCCCAGTTGTTCCAAAATCCTGGCGCGCACCACGTTTGCATTACGGAATTGTTTGTCTACATACAGCGGGCGGGGCTCAACGCTAAAACGATAACGCACTAATGGTTCTGGAATATTTGCAAACACAGCTGTGGAAACTGTTAGGAGGTCAGCCCAGAGTCCATAATCCTCTGTAGGAGGGAGAGAAGGGTTATACCATTTGTTTTCATTAGTAAGAATAGATTTGCGCAGCATGGTGGTTGGATGAAATATACTGCAGTCAAAAAATAGGGCTGCGCGAATAGCATCGTTGTTTTGTGGGTGCTGTAAGCATTTTCCACTATTGTATATAAGCATGTCGCCGCCCAATATTTGAACTTCGGGGTGCGCTTGCAGAAAGGCAGTTTGCAACGCCAGTCTTACCGGCAGTGCATGATCATCGGCATCCATTACAGCGATAAGAGGGGCACGGGCCGCCATAATGGCCCGGTTACGGGAAATGGAGCGTTCCTTGTTTTCAGGGTTGCGTAAAAGCCGGATGCGCGAATCCGTACGTCGCCAGCGCTCTAAAATTTCAGCAGTATTGTCTGTGGATGCATCATCTACAATAATGAATTCAAAATCAGAAAATGTCTGTTCACAGATGCTTTTCAAGCATTCATCCAAATGTTCTTCTCCATTATACACGGACATAATTACGGATACTTCAGGGAGTAGTTTCATATGCTTCTCTTGTATTCACAAATGTATATAACTTGAAAGAAGCAGCCTTTTTTAGTGGAGAGTGCAAACGGGGAGCGCTGATTAGCGTTCGCAGATGATACTGCTTCTTTTGACCGTTGTCTGCATTCGCTCATAGTCGCAACACAGCCGGGGGAAGAGCTGCTTCTGTCTGGTACCCAACTCGCGCTTGCTCAGGCTGGCCAGCTTCGCGTGGCGAGTTGCAAGAAAACCTGCCGCTTTTTCAAGAGTACGGCAGAAATGAGCGGCAAAGCCACCGGCCCGCAAGAAATATTCGCCAACGAAGTAGCGTTCCGCCAGAATCAGATGGGCATCTTCTATCTTCGTCTGCGCTGCAAGCGCAGCGGTCCTCAGTATGGCTTTGGACGATTCGTCCAGCAGTTTTAGAGCGAACTGAGGCGCGCTTGAGTAGAGTCCGCAGGCGCTGCAGATGGTTCCGGCGGCGTGCGCCAGCCAGCCGTAAAATTTTCCGGCCCGGGGAAAATCCGGTCTGGTTTCCAGCAGCATGCTGATTTTAAAACGAATAGCGGCATCATGGGCCAACTGTCGTGGCATCTGGCTGGTCATGCTTTGGCCGTGCTGCCGGTAAATGACCAAGCCTTCGGGATTGACTCCAAAACGTTTGCCCAGAGCGGCGCAACGCAGCCAATAGTCCTGATCTTCACAGGCCTTGAGGTCAGGATCAAAAAAACCGATTTCCTGTGCGGCGTTGGCGCGCAGCATAAAGGTATGCACTGGAGAAATGTTGCTGTGGCAGAGGTGCATATCCAGATGTGCGCATTTGAGAGGCCACAAATAATTTGCCTCAGAACCGTCCTTATTTTCAAAGGTTTGAAGGCTCAGGCAGACGCTGACGTCCAATTCCGGATGGGCTGCAAAATTGTCCAGATGGCTTGCCAGCGTTCCGGCGGTCAGTAGGTCGTCAGCATCCAAAAAAACAAGATAATCACCTTTAGCGGCCCGGATTCCTGTATTGCGCGCCGCTGAAAGCCCCTGATTTTCCTGATGAATATAGCGAATAGCCGACCCCAGACCTTGAGCCACGGCAGCAGTGTCGTCCGTGGAACCGTCGTCCACGACAATGATTTCTACTGCCAGCCCGTCTTTTTTCTGACCTAACACGCTGTTGACGGCGTCGGGCAAGAAACGGCCGTAATTGTAGCAGGGGATAATGACTGAAATGAGGCACGGCGTGCTTGTCATATTCATTTCCTGTCAGCGATATTTAGGACAATCCCCGAAGGCAAGCCCTTCCCGGTCTTTGGCGGAGACGACAAGGGCTTCGGCGAGCAAGGGCCACGTAATGCCGGGAACTGGATCATCCCAACGCAGACAGTATTCGTCATCAGGCGCGTAATACGTTGTGCACTTGTATACGAATTCGGCCTCTGAGCTCAGCACCAGAAAGCCGTGCGCAAAGCCGGGCGGCACCCAGAGCATATGGCGATTCGCATCATCCAGCAGGGCGGCGAAGCTTTGGCCGAACGTGGGCGAGGAAACGCGCAGATCAACGACTACATCGTAAACTTGCCCTTGAATCACCCGCACCAGTTTGCCCTGCGGCTGCCGGAGTTGATAGTGCATGCCGCGCAGGACGCCTTGCCGGGACTTGCTGTGATTGTCCTGAACAAAAGCATGTGAGCCGCATTGGGCCTCAAACTCATTCTGACGAAAGGTTTCCATAAAAAAACCGCGTTCGTCGCCGTGGACAGCGGGAACCATCAGCACGGGCCCGCCGGGAGCCAGCATTTTGAATTCCATGTTTTTTCCTTCAGCGTGTCCGCAGCAGGCGCAGCAGGTATTGCCCGTAACCGGTTTTGGCAAAAAAATGCCCGGCCTGTTCCATGGCCGCGTCGTCTATCCAGCCCTGCCGCCAGGCGATTTCTTCCAGGCAGGCGACCTTGAGCCCTTGGCGTTCCTCAATGGTCTGGACATAGGCCGAGGCTTCCAGAAGGCTGGTGTGCGTGCCCGTATCCAGCCAGGCGAAGCCGCGTCCCAGTTTTTCCACGCGCAGTTGGCCGCATTCAAGATAGGCTTGGTTGACGCTGGTGATTTCCAGTTCGCCGCGCGCCGAGGGAAGGATCTTCTTGGCGATGTCCACGACGGCGTGGTCGTAAAAATATAGTCCTGTGACGGCAAAAGGCGACAGCGGTTTGGCCGGTTTTTCCACAATGGCCGTGGCCTTGCCCGCATCGTCAAAGCTCACCACGCCGAAGCGTTCGGGGTCTTTGACCATATAGCCGAAAATGGTGGCTCCCTGTCGCCGGGAGGCGGCGCGCAGCAGTTTTTCGGTGAAATGCTGGCCGTGAAAGATATTGTCGCCCAGAATCAGGCAAACCGGCGACGACTCAAGAAAGCGCTCGCCGAGGAGAAAGGCCTGGGCAATGCCTGCGGGCTCGGGCTGCACGGCATAACTCAGACGCAGTCCGAAACGGGAACCGTCCCCCAGCAGGCGCTGGTACTGGGGCAGGTCCAGGGGCGTGGAAATGACCAGTATTTCCCTGATGCCCGCCAGCATAAGCACTGACAGGGGATAATAGATCATGGGTTTGTCGTAAATGGGCAAAAGCTGTTTGGACACGCCCAAGGTAATGGGGTGCAGGCGCGTGCCCGTGCCGCCGGCCAGAACAATGCCTTTGTAGTCCATGCCTCCCTCTCCTCAGACCCGGGTGCCCAGGCGTTCGCAACGGTAACTGCCGTCCAGCACGGCCCGCCACCAGGTTTCATTGTCGAGGTACCAGCGCACGGTTTTGCGCAGGCCGGTGGCAAAACTTTCGCGCGGCCGCCAGCCCAGTTCCGTAGCGATCTTGGAGGCGTCAATGGCATAGCGACTGTCATGGCCGGGCCGGTCGCGCACAAAGCGGATCAGATCCGCATAGCGGCTGACTCCCGTCGGTTTTTGAGGCGCCATTTCTTCCAGAAGTTCGCAAATGGCGCGCACCACGTCGATATTCTTTTTTTCGCAGTGCCCGCCCACGGCATACGTTTCGCCCACACGCCCGCGCGCCAGCACCAAGAGCAGAGCGCGCACGTGATCCTCCACATGGAGCCAGTCGCGGATCTGGCCGCCGTCGCCGTATACAGGCAGTTCCCGCCCGGCCAGGGCATTGAGAATGGTCAGAGGAATCAATTTCTCCGGGAATTGACGCGGCCCGTAATTATTGGAGCAATTGGTCACCAGAGTGGGCAGGCCGTAAGTCCGCTGCCAGGCCCGCACCAGATGGTCCGAGGCCGCCTTGCTGGCCGAGTAGGGCGAACTGGGGGCATAGGGCGTCTTTTCTGTAAAAAAACTCTCGCCGCCGCTCAGGTCGCCGAAAACCTCATCCGTGGAAATATGATGGAAACGAAAATCCCGAGCCTTGGGAGAATCCGAGGCGGTCAGGGTTTTCCAGTAACGGCGGGCCTCTTCCAGCAGGACAAAGGTGCCGTGCACGTTGGTTTCCAGAAAGGCCGCCGGGCTGTCAATGGAGCGGTCCACATGGCTTTCCGCCGCCAGATGCATGACCGCGTCCGGCTCAAAAATTTCAAAGGCCGCGCGCATGGCCGCAGCATCCGCGATGTCGGCCTGGATGAAATTATAACGCGGATTGTCCGCCACATCGGCTAGGGAGGCCGGATTGCCGGAGTAGGTGAGTTTGTCCACATTGACCACGCGCCAAGCGCTGGCCGAAAGCATCTCGCGGACTACAGCCGAGCCGATGAAGCCCGCGCCGCCCGTAACCAGAAGAGTATGTGCCATCAATTCATCCTGTGGGACAGAAGCGTAGTGATATGTCCGAAGTAATAGCAAAATCCGTTCCGCAAGGCAAAGTTCGCCGCGTACCCCGTAGCCTTTTGTTATGCACAAGTGCAAGGCCGTAAATTTTTTATTTAACTATAATAAATAATAAGGTATTTTTAGAACATGCGCCTCTTGTCAACAGGCGCGGATGGGGATACTTCAAAAGAAGTATAAGGTAATATATGAAAAAGCTGTTGCCCCTGACCTTCTTTTTGTTTCCGCTGTTCTTTTTCGGCGGCGGCTTTTTGACAATACAGAGCGGCGGAAAAAGCATTTGGAGCCATAACCATGACAGAGTCGGTCATCAAGGAGATGCTGGCCAAGATTGACGTACAGATAAACGGATCCCGACCTTGGGATATTCAAATACATAACCATCACCTTTGGGGCCGGGTCATCCGTCAGGGCAGCCTGGGCCTCGGCGAAGCCTATATGGAAGGCTGGTGGGACTGCCAAGCTCTGGACCAGCTCTTTTGCCGGATTATGCGCGGCGACCTGGAAAAGCATTTCCGGCTGACCCTGCCGGTCTTGCTGGGCATTGCCGCCTATGCCTTGCGCAATTTGCAAAGCATGGCCCGAGCCCGCATGGTGGCCAGAGGGCATTATGACTTTGACAACGATATGTTTGAAGCCATGCTCGATCCATTCATGCAGTATAGTTGCGGTTATTGGGAACATGCCGACAGCCTGGAGCGGGCCCAGCAGGATAAAATGGAGCTGATCTGCCGAAAATTACAGTTAAAGCCGGGTATGCGCGTCCTGGACATCGGCTGCGGCTGGGGCGGCCTGGGTCGCTATATGGCACAGCACTATGGTGTGCATGTGACGGGCGTCACGGTTTCCTGGGCTCAGGCCCAATATGCCGAAAGCCACAGCCAGGGCCTAGACGTGGAGTGGCTGCTGAAAGACTACCGCTCCCTGATCGGCAAGTATGAGCGCATTGTTTCCGTAGGCATGTTCGAGCATGTGGGACACAAAAACTATGCCGTGTTCATGGATTCGGCCCGTCATCTGCTCCGTGAGGACGGCCTTTTCCTGCTGCACACCATCGGCGCCAATCAGAAACGTCTTTCCGTGGACCCGTGGATTGAAAAATATATCTTCCGCAACGGCATCCTGCCCAGTATTGCCGAGATCGGCAATGCCATTGCCGGACGCTTTGTCATGGAAGACTGGCATAATTTCGGAGCCGATTACGACAAGACTCTGATGGCTTGGGCTGAGAACTTCAAGCGAGGACGGGAAGTGGGAAAATTCTCCTGCTCGGAAAGCGTGTTCCGCATGTTCCGCTACTATTTGCTGAGTTGCGCCGGGGCATTCCGCGCGCGTGATCTGCAATTGTGGCAGATCGTACTCAGCCCGCATGGAGCCGTGGGAGGATATCGTCGGCCCTGAAGCCGCAATACCATGTCGAAAGGAAATTATATGGAAAAGGCCGCGCAACGTTTGCGTATTATGGAAGGCGACATTACCCGCCAGGCCGTGGATGCCGTTGTCAATGCCGCCAATGAAGGCCTGCTGGGCGGAGGCGGCGTGGACGGAGCCATTCATCGTGCCGCCGGGCCGGAACTCCTGGCCGCCTGCCGTCCTCTGGGCGGTTGTCCCACGGGCGAGGCCAAAGTTACGCCCGGCTTTCGCCTTCCCGCGCGCTATGTCATCCACACTGTGGGGCCGGTTTGGCGGGGCGGCAGGCACGGCGAAGCGCGTTTGCTGGCCTCGGCGTACCGGCGCTCTCTGGAAGAGGCCGTGGGCGTCAAGGCGCGGGTTGTGGCCTTTCCGGCTATTTCCACCGGGCTTTACGGCTATCCTGCACGGGAGGCGGCTCATATCTCCGTGGGCACGGTGCTGGATTTCCTGAGCGATCATCCGGAACTGGACGAGGTGCGGCTGGTTTGTTTTTCCCCGGCTTCCCGCATGGCCCATGAAGAAGCGTTACGGGAATGCCTCGGTATATGTAGCGATTCGCCTTTGTAAAACGCTGACGCCGCGCATGAGGATATTCCCACGGCAAAGCCGCCGTCCGGATTCCGGACGGCGGCTTTGCCGTGCCTGGGCATGCCACCTGTTAAATGCTGCGGAGGATTCCGGCTACGACAGGCCGAGCAGTTGCGGCAGGAATGTGGAAAGCCGAGGGAAGAGCACGATGACGACCAGGGCCAGCAATGCCGCGAAAATCAGCGGCAGGGCCGGTTTGCTGATCTGCTCCATGCTCAGGCCGCTGATGTTGGCCCCCACATACAGATTGACCGCTACGGGCGGCGTGACTTGTCCCACGGCCAGGTTGACCGTCATCATGATGCCGAACCAGATGGGATCCCAGTGAAAGTGGGCCATGATGGGGAGCATGAAGGGCAGAAAAACGTAATAAATGGAGATGGCGTCCAGCAGCATGCCTGCCAGCAGCAGGATGATGTTGATCATCAGCAGCACAACCCACTGGTTGTCCGACAGGGAGAGCAGCACGGCCGAACCTTTTTCCACCAGGCCCACGGTGGAGGCCACCCAGGAATAAAGGCCCGCGCAGGTCACCACAATCATGACCACGGCTGTGGCCCGCATGCTGGCGGAAAAAATTTCGAACAGCATGTTCAGGCTGTTGATGGTGCGGTAAATGAACACGCCCACGAACAGGCCATAGAACACGGCCACAGCCGCGGCCTCGGTGGGCGTGAACACGCCGCCGTAAATGCCGCCGAGAATGACCACAGGCGTCATTATGCCCCAGAAGGCCTCGCGCAAGGCCTTGCTCACCAGCTGGCCGCGCTTTTCGCCCCGGTAGCCCTTTTTGCGCGAAATGATCAGCACCGCGCCCATGATGAACAAGGCCACAATGACGCCGGGGATAAAGCCCGCCGCGAACAGCGCCGGTACCGAGACATTGGCCACGCCGCCGTAGACGATGAAGGCGATGCTCGGCGGAATGACGATGGCCAGACCCGAGGTCACGGAAACCGTGGCCGCGGCAAAGGCTTTGTCATAGCCCGCCATGGCCATGCCGGGGATCAGAATCAGGCCCAGCGCGGCCACCGTGGCCGGGCCGGAGCCGCTTACCGCGCCCCAGAAGGTAGCCACGGCCACGGTGGCCACGGCCAGGCCGCCGGTCATGGAGCCGGTCAGGGCTTCCATCAGGGCCACAATGCGCGCAGCGATGCCCGCGCGCTCCATGATATAGCCCGCCAGGATGAAGAAGGGGATGGCCAGGAGAGGAAATTTGGCGATGCCCGCGAAAAAGTTGTAGGAGAGCATGCTGAAGCCCATATCCCACTTCCAGACGACCACAAGGGCCGCAAAACCCAGGGAAAGGGCGATGGGCACCCTGAGCAGCAGGGGGATCAGAAAGAGCGTGAGCAGCCAGAATGCAGGGTCCTGAAACAGGGTAGTTTCCATAACGGCCCTCTCTAGTAGTTGCCCGAGCGCAGATCGGCGCAGGACCGTTGCAGCATGCGGAAAATAATCAGCAGGGAAAAGAGCGGCGTGGCAATGGTGTACCACCAGACCGGAATGCCCAGGGATTCGGAAATGGATTCCAGATCGTACTCGTCCAGCACTTCCAGCGTGCCGGTCCAGCACAGTGCCCCGAAAAAGGCGATGCAGAGCAGCATGCCGAGCCAGTAGCAGATCCGGCGCGCGTTGCGCGGCAGTGCGTCATAGAGCAGGTTCATGCCCAGATGGCTCCCTTCCCGGAAAGAGCGCGCCGTGCCCAGCAGTACCACCCAGACAAAAAAATTGACGGTCAGTTCCTCGGTCCAGGCAAAGGAAAAAGACGTGCAGTAGCGCACGATCACATTGATGAACGCGATGCTCACCATGACCGCCAGCAACAGCGAGCCGAGAAGTTCCTCAAAGCGCGTATCCAGAAAACGCAACATCATGCTCTCCGCATTCCGGCGCGGATGCCGGAGCAAAGGCCCGTTCGCGAACAGGCGCTGAGCTTCGGCATCCGCCCGACTCTTTAGAGCATTTTCACTTTGAAACTGCTCTAACGCCGCACACGGTGCGGCGCGCCGCGAAGCGGCGTGGATTCTGGTGAAAACCACGTTTTTCGCCAGAATGCCGACTTTGAAATTTGTAAAATTTCAAAGTTAATCTGCTCTAGTTACTTGGCGGCGGCCATGTCCTCTTCAGCGGCTTTGACCAGATCCGGGCCGATCTTGGCGGTCCAGTCCGCGCGCACCTTTTGGGTGGCCTCGTGGAACTTGGCGATCTGTTCCGGGCTCAACCGGGTGACGACCATGCCCTGTTGTTCCATGAAGGCGTAGGGCTCGGTCACTTCCGGCAGTTTGCCGATGCTCTTCAGGTAGGCCAGGGAAGAGCCGTCGTCCATGCCCAGACGGGAAAGCGCCTTGCCGTATTTTTCGGTTTCCGCAGCGCATTCCAGAAGCAGTTTCTGGTCCTCGGGGCTGAAGCTCTTCCAGACCGTGGGGTTCACGCCCATGAGCAGCGGGTCGATGATGTAGTGCCAGTCGCAGTGGTACTTGTGATAATCCCAGATTTTCAGAGGGATATTGATGCCGTTGGTGGGATTTTCCTGTCCGTCCACCACGCCCTGCTGGAAGCCGGTGGTGGCTTCGCTCCAGTTCATGTTCACGGGATTGGCGCCCAGAGCACGGAAGGTCTCAATGAAGATGGGGCTGCCCACCACCCGGATCTTGAGTCCGCTCATGTCCTCGGGCTTGCTGATGGGGCCCTTGCTGGTGGTCATTTCGCGAAAACCGTTCTCGGCCCAGCCGATGATCTTCACGCCCTTTTTCTCAATGGCGTCAACCATCATCTTGCCGGATTTGCCCGCCATGACGGCGTCCATGGCCTTGTAGCGGTCCGGCTGCACGGCCAGGAAGAAGGGCAGGGCCGTGAGGTTCAGTTCTTTGATCTGGGGGGACCAGTTGATGGTCGAAGCCAGGGCGAAGTCAATGGCCCCGTTGCGCAGCATCAGGAATTCCGAGGTCTGTTTGCCCGCCAGCAGTTGACTGGAAGGATAGACCTTGATGTTGATGCGCCCTTGGGAGCGGTCGCGCACAAGGGCGGCGAAATACGCGGCGGTCATGCCCCAGCCGGACGTGGCGCCGGGCACCACGCTCAGTTTGTATTCGGCTTTGTAGGGGGCCGCCGGGGCCGGGAACGGCGCGGCCAGCAGACAGGCGCAGAGCGCCAGGGCGCTCCGGAGCAAACAGCGTTTCATCAGTAAAACCTCCTCTGAAGATATACGCGGTAAAATCAAACATTTTATCGCGGGATCGACTGCGGCGCACCGGGCGTCAGAGCCGCGGCAGGACCAGAAGCAAAGCGGGCAGCACCGCCACCAGAGCCAGGGTGCTGAAAATCCAGCAGGCATTGGCCAGATCCAGATCCAGACGGAACAGGGACGGCGGCACCAGCGCGGTCATGGCCACGGGCATGGACGAGAGCACGGCCACCACTTTCAGGGGCAGGCCGTTGTCGATGGTCCCGTAACCGACGGCCTTGGCAATGCCGGTGATCAACAGCGGCACGCCGATGAATTTTATGGCGCACACGGCAAGGCTCTGGCGGGTATAGCGGGCCAGGCGCGACAGCCGCAGGCTCAGACCGATGGCAAACAGAAAAAGCACGGTAGCCAGAATCATGAAGCCGGAGGCCAGATGACCGCAGAATTCCGGACGGGGCACATGCAGCAGATTAAGCGCGATGCCGAGCAGAAGGGCGCTGAGCACCACTTTTAAAATGGGATCAAAGCGCAGGTTGCGGAAGGAAAGCCGCCGGCCGTCGTTCTCCCGGCTGTACCAGCGGGCGATGGGAAAGGAAACACTGAAATAAAACAGTTCCTCGCAGAGCCGGTACAAGGCCACCAGAGCGATGGCGCTTTCGCCGAGAAAGAGCACGCAGACCAGCGAGCCCACGGCGCCGATATTGGTGAAGGTGCCGCAGCAGTAGAGGCTGCCGGTCTGAGCCCGGTCCAGCCTGAGCCAATGGGCGAAAAGCAGCGAGAGCGCGCCGCCCCAGATCCAGGCGACAAGGCCCAGTAGGGGCAGGGCCAGCAGGCGCGTGTCCGGCGAGGGCAGGCCCCAGAGGGAGAGCATGGCCGAGATGGGAATCAGCACAAAGACCGCCGCTGTCTGCAGGCGCTGGCGCGCAACGGTCATGGTTTCCTCGGAAAGACGGACGCGCCCGGCCGTGACGGCGTGCCGGAAGGCATAGCCCGCCGCCAGGCTGACGAAAATGATCCCGAGAGTGAGCAGCAACCTGTCCATGAAAAACCGGCTCCGGCCATTACAACATTTTGCGTTTGAAATGTGTAACATTTCAAACTCTACGCCGCCCGTGTGCCGCGGGGTCCGCTCACGCGGCCGCCAGGGCAATCCGCATTTGGAATGAGTAGTTGCCCTGGTGCGGAAGTTTCCCCAAAGGGTTCTGGAACAAAAGGGGAAACAGAATATGGTCTCGGCCAATCCTTGTCAAAGCAAACAGACGGACGACGTACGCTCATGGTGGGAACTCACTCAGGGAGACTCTCCGCCACCACCCGCACGCTGCTCGCCCGGCCCAGGTCGTCAACGGCCGTGAGCCGGGTGACGCCCGGCGCGGCCTGCCAGAGCAGCGGTTCGTCCGGCTCGCTGCGGCCTAGATAGCGCGTACCCGCGAACCAGTAGACGCAGCCCGCGTCGGCGTCCGCGTCAGCCAGCAGAGGGATTTTTTGCGGATGTTTGAGGCTCGTCGCATAGACCAGGCCCGGTTTGGGCGAAGAAATCAGCGGGGCGCGGCCGGGAACCTGCCAGGGGATATCCGTCTCGCGGCACTCCGGAGCCAGAGGCGGGGCCGGGAGCTTGCGTACGCCGGCCTGACTGAAAAGACGGCGCAGGTCGGCAGGCCAGAATTCCCAGACCACTTCGCGGGTGCGGCCCGCTATGGCCCGGCACTGACGAAAGCCCGTGGCGTCGTCTACCAGGATGCGCCGCAGAATGCCCGAATCGCGGATGGGCGAGACGCCGGGGATGAACCAGGTGCCGGTCTGGCGCGATGGTTCCGGGCAGAGGCTGAGATCCGTATCGCCCGTGGCCGCGCAGACGGCGATGCGGCGGATGTTCAACCCCTCGGCGTCGGCGGCCGGATCCGGCAAAGCGCCGGCCGGGTTCAGGGCCTCAAGGGAGCGCCGGATGCTGAAAAAAATGGGGGCCGCCGCGTGCAGGCCGTTGAAGCCGTGATTGGCCGCGCCGTCAAAACGGCCCACCCAGACCACCAGGACATAAGGTCCGAAAATCCCGGCGGTCCAGGCATCGCGCAGGCCGTTGGAAGTGCCGGTTTTCCAGTAGGTCGGGGTGCGGTCAAAGCCTTGGGGCGACGGGGCGCGCAACATTTGCAGAGCCACAAAGGCCGCTTCGGGCTTGAGCAGGGGGAGTGGCCCGGTCGCGGGTTCGTCTCGCCGGAGCACGGGCGAGCGCCAGATGCCCCGGTTGGGCAGCAGAGCATACAGTCCGGCCAGCTCGCGCATGCTCACTTCCCCGCCGCCCAGAACCAGGGCCAGGCCGTAATGCTCCGGTCCGTGCTCGAAATGCACCCCGGCTTTGTCCAAAAAACCGTACAGGCCCGGCGCGGGCAACCGGCTGGCCAGGGCGATGGCGGGGATGTTGCGACTGCCCAGCAGGGCCCTGCGCGCGCTGATGGGACCGCGAAAGCCGCCGTCGGCATTTTCCGGCTCATAGCCTTTGAACGCGCGTGGCGTGTCGGAAAGCAGGGTTTCCGGATGGATCAGTCCCTCCTGCAGGGCCAGGGCGTAAATAAAGGGTTTCAACGTGGAGCCGGGCGAGCGCCGCGCCGCCGTGCCGTCCACCTGCCCCTGGATGGCGGCGTTGAAATAATCGGCTGATCCGGCCAGGGCGAGGATCTCACAACTGCGCCAATCCAGCAGCAGGGCGGCGGCATTGTCCATGCCCCACAGCCGTCCGGCCTCCACGGCACGGCGTAACTGGCCTTCCAGCAGGCGTTGCAGGCCGAGATCCAGAGTGGTGGAGATACGGCCTTGGGGCAGGTCGCTTTCGGCCAGCAGGCTGTCCACGGCGTGCGGCGCGGCAAAGGGCAGCTCTGAAAGCGCATGCACCCGCAAAGGCACATTGGGCAGTCCCTGGTCGGCGTCTTGCGGATGAGCCTCGCGCCGGATTTTGTCCAGGCGCGCACGGGCCAGGGACAAAGCGCGGCCCCGGCTTGCCAGGGGATTGCGCGCCGCCGGGTGCTGGGGCACCGGTACGAGGGCCAGAATTTCGGGCAGGCTGAGTTCGGCGGCCTCCTTGTGGAACCAGATGCGCGCCGCCGCGCCCACGCCTTCCACATTGGCGCCGTAGGGCGCAAGATTGAGGTAGGCTTCGAGAATTTCATCCTTGCCGTAATGCCGTTCCAACACCAGAGCCTGCCATATCTGGCGCAGTTTGCCGGGGATGCTGGCCGTGGAGAACTTTCGGGTCAGGCGCACCACCTGCATGCTGATGGTGGAGCCGCCCATGCGGCGGCCCCCGAGAGCCATCTGGGCCACGGAACGCAGCAGGGCCAGCGGATTGACGCCGGAGTGGCGATAAAAGGAACGGTCCTCATAGAGCAGGGTGGCTTCCATGAGTTCCGGGGGCATGGCCGTCAGAGGCGTGAAAATACGGTATGCGCCGTCCGGGGCCAGGGTAATGCGCAGCACGCGGTCCCGGCGGTCCAGAAAAACGCGCGAGAAGCCCGTCTTGCCGTAAAGGTCTGGCCTGGGCGCGGCATACAGCGCCAGCACAAATGCCAGCGCCGCGCAGCAGAGCGAAAGCGGGAGGCCGACAAGGACCAGCCTCCCGCCCGGACGCCGTTTACTCATCAATGACGATCTTCTCCGGCAGGCTCAGGGCCCGGGCTTCCGGGTCGTACATGGCTTCGGCCTGCACGGGCGGCCAGGTAAATTCGCCCCGGCCCGTGATCTTGACCCGGTAGCGGAAAACCCGCTCGCTCGTCGCCAGATCCGTGAAAATCAGCATCCGGTCTTCCCGGCGTTCGGCATAATCGGGCTCCATGTCCCGGTCCTCGTGGACGCTTCCCTGATTTGTGGCCAGTTCCGCGCTTTCTCCGCTCTGGCTGACCACAAATTCAAAGCAGCCGGGCAGCATGTCCACAAGGGCGATATTCTCCCGCTCTCTGTCAAAGGCGCGGGCAATGACAGCTACCACCACCTCGTCGCCCTGCCGGGGGGCTGTGACGGGATCGCCTTCGGGCGTGCGCAGTTCGCGCCGTATGCTGAGCCCTTTGCTGACGGCCTGCGTGGGCAGATCCCGCCCGAAGCCCACGTTTTCCAGTTGCCAGAAAAAGGGCGCGTCCGCCGTGAAGCTCAGCCCGGCCAGTTGCTCCAGCAGCGCGCGGGAGGGCGCGCCGCTTTCGCTGTCAAGGGCCAGGGCGCGCACGCCCTTTCCCTGAAGCGGCGGCAGAGCAAGCGTCCGGCCTGTCTGATCCAGCCCGCTGACCGAGGCCTGCGCCAGCCCGGCGTCCAGGCTCCGGCTGTACGCCATCAAGGCCCTGGCCGCCTGCGCCGCCGAGATGGTCGTATAGCGCTGTTGCGCCGCCAGGTCGAAGATGTCGTCGAGCATGTCCTGGGCCTTCTGCCCCCGGAGTTCCTCCGGGAATTGTCCTGCCAGCACCGTAAGAAACAGGGCGCGGGAGCTCAGGCCGTCGAAAGGATAATCCGCCCGGAAGGATTTCGCGGCCTCGGGACGGTATCCCCTGATCAACTCTCCGGCCAGTTTGTCTTCCTTCATCAGTTTCCAGCTGCCGGCCATGAACACGGTGGTCAGGTCATTGCGCCACTGCTCCGGCCCATAGCGCTCCAGCCAGGCCGAGAGTGTGGCCAGGATGTTGCTGGTCAGTACGCCGTTGCGGGTCAGCACCCATGTCGCATACGCCTTGACGCGGGCGTCTTCCAGACTGTCGGGGCTTTGCATGGCCTCCTGTTCCAGAGCGGCCAGGAATCCTTTGTCCAGACCACCGGCCAGAGAGAGGCCCGCCGCTCTGGCGGTGGTCAGGAAGTCCGCCGCATAGGCGGAAAGGAAGAGATCGCCTCTGCCTCCGCCGGGCCAGGTCGCGAAACGCCCTTCATCCAGCTGTCGGGCCTGAAGCATCTGCATGGTTTCCAGCATCCAGGCACGGATTTTTTGTGGCGTGTAGCGGGCGTCAGGCGGCGTCAATTCGGGCCGGGCCAGAAGCGCCAGGTCGGGAAAAGCCGCGCTGAGGCGTTGCTCCGTGCAGCCGTAAGGATACGCGGCCAGCCAGCGCATCAGGCCGTGGGCCAGCGGCAACGGCAGGGCGGAGATGGAGGCGCGCAGTTCCGCGAACTGCGGATAGAGCCGGCGGGACGACTTGGCCTCGGCCGTGTACGGGGCCTGTCCGACCCGGCCCAGAAGCACGTCGGTGGAGCGCGGCAGCGCGGGCCGGATGGAAAGGCCCATGGGCCGCGCCACCGTTTCGCCGGGCTGGCCGGGCAGGGGCGTGGCAATAAAGCTCAGCATATGCCCTCCCGGCAGGTCTTCGGCCCGGAAGCGCAGGCGCACGGTCTGTTGCCGCGCCGGTTTAAGGTCCAGGGGCTCGGGCAGGGCGTCCAGCAGCGTGCAGCCGCCGTCGCTCCGCACGCCAAGGGCCACCCGGCGCGCTGTGTCCTCCTGACCCTCCGGACGCTCCAGCATGTCCGTCAGGCTGACGGAGGCCTCAAAGACATCGCCCGGCGTCACGAAAAGCGGCAGCATGGGTTGGATGACGACTTCGGCCCTGGACACGGCCTCGGTCCGGGCCGCGCCCACGGCTCCGGGCGCGCAGCCCACGGCCATGATCCGCAGTTTGCCGTTGAATTGCGGGGGCACCGGGATCTGGACCAGGCTTTCCTCGGGCCCCACGTCAAGCACGCCGGACCAGAAGACCATGGGCGCTTCGCCGGGCCTGTGGAACGGGTTCTGTCCCAGAGCGGCTTGTTGCTCCAGCGGTGCGGGTTTGGCTCCCTCGCCGCCGCCGAAGGCCGAAATCATGCCGCGCAGGTGGCGGTATTCCGGCATCAGCAGGTCGAAATACTGATAGGTGTCCACCTCCAGGGCCCGGTCGCCCAGCAGTGCCCGCAGGGGGTCGGGCGTGGCGTAGGAGGTGAGCTGCAAAATGCCTTCGTCCACGGCGAAGACAATGGCTTTGGACGGTTGTTCGGCGCGCACCCGCACGGGAAGGGTCTGCCCCGGTCTGACCACCTGGCTTGCCGCGCGCGCTGCGTCCGCTTCGGTGCGCACGCTCAGGCTCAGATCGCGTCCCCGCATATTGATGCTGAACGGCAGCACCACGCCGGCCATGGGTTGGGTAAAGATATCCGCGTCGTCCACAGACCGGAAATAGGTGATATTGCAATATACCCGGCCTTCAGTCCCCCTGGGCAGGGTCAGGCGCTGCACGCTCTGTCCGGCCTGGGCTGTGAACCAGGTTTCAGCCAGCACGTCTTCCCGCTCCACCGTAATCAGACCCGCGCCTTTGTAAGGCGTGTTCAGGGCTATTTCCACGGTCTCGCCCGGGGCATAGTCCTGTTTGCTGAGTTTTGCGGTAAGCCTGGCCTCGTGTTCCTCGCCCAGGCGCGCCTGGGCCGTACCGGCTACTTCGTAGGGCACCCGCAGGACCAGATTGCCGGTCTTGTCGCGGGCTTCCAGCAGATGCGGGCCCGGTTCGTCCAGGCGCAGGTCCACAACCGCCTTTTTGTCCATGCGAAGTTTTTGCGTGCCCAACGGCTTGCGCCGGGGCAGATTCTGATAGCGGTACTGTCCCTGGCCGTCGCGGGTCAGACTGCGCGTATAACTGATGCCCACAAAGCTCAGCTCCAGCTCTCCCAGGTCCACGGTGGCGAGTTTATGGTCCACGGCCAGCAGGTCCAGCCGGGCTTTGCCGTGCTGAGGCAGATAGTTCAGGTCGGCGTCGCTGCGCCAGCCCACGACTGATTCCAGAGGCGAAAACAGCAGGGAGGCGTCGGCCATGACGCTGCGCCCGCCGCCGGCGTCCATGCCTTCGGCCAGGGCGCTCAATCGGAAGGTGGACTTCTCGTAGCCCGCCAGACCCAGGGCGAACACGGCGTCCCCCTGGTCGTCGGTCTGCCGGACCGGCATTTCCGTTGAGTGGTCGTTCAGACTCCGGGCCGCATTGTAAAAATTGTAGTCGGCATATTCGCGGAAGTGAAACGCCGCAGGCGCGAAGTGTACTTGCAGTTTGACGTCGTGGCCCACAGCGGGTGCGCCGAAAAGGTTGACCAGATTTACCCGCGCGGACAGACCGTTTTCCTGATCCTTTTCCGGTCCTTGTTCCAGATCCTGGGGCCGCAGCCAGCCCTTGCCCGCGCCGGGCGTGAGCCGTAGTTGCAGGCGAAGGGTTTCGGGCTGGAATTCCTCCACCATGACCCTGGACACGCGCAAAACTTCGCCGCGCTGTCCGTCGTCGGCGGTGCTCAGGCGCAATTCCCAAGGGCCGGTGGGGGCTGTTTCCTCCAGGGGGAAAGAAAGCTCGCCGAAACCTTCGGCCGTCAGCGTGATTTTTTTACTGGCCGCCTTGTTGCCGCGCGGATTGTACAGCGTGGCCCGCAACGGCAGGCCCGTAAGCTCCGTGGAGCCCCATTGCCCCTGTTTGACCAGATAGCCGAAATGCAGGCTCTCGCCGGGACGGTACATGCCGCGCTGGCTGAACAGGTAGGCGTTGATCCCCTGGTCGGAAAGCCGGTTGCCGCCCACGTCGAAGCGCGAATAATTGAGCTTGCGCGCATATTGCTCCAGAGGCAGGAAGGCCAGATCGCTTCCTTGAGCCGCCGCCAGGGCCAGCGGCCTCTTTTCGCGCGTGAAGCCCGCGAGAGAGGGCAGCACGGCCTTGCCGCGCGCATCGGTTCTGGCGCTGAACACAGGCAGGCCATTGGCTCCGATCACCCGGACATTCACATTGCCGCGCGGTTTGCCGTCGGCCAGGCTGACGGCATAGACCACACTTCCGCCCTGGGCGGAGGTCTTATGGATCAGGCCCAGGTCCGTCATCAGCACAAAGCGGTTTTCTTTACCCACGCTGTCGGCGTCGCGCCGGCCTGTGAGGCTGAGATAGAACAGGCCCTTCTGACCGTCGCGGAGCAGGGGCCGCAGATTGAGCGCGCTGAACTGGGCCGACATGGCGTCGCGCCGCTGCAGCGGCAGACTGCCCCGGCTGATGACGCTCAGATTGTCCAGATCCGGGCGGCTGCCGGTATAGGCTTGGTCATAATCGTAATTGTCGTAGTCCAGTTGATCCAGGTTGGCCAGCAGAAAGGTATTGAGAAATTCGGGCCGGATCTGGGCTACTTCATAGTCCACGGCATCCAGATTACGGCTGTAGATGGAAACCACGGCGTCGCCGGTCAGAGCCAGCACGCCGCCCTTCTGCATAATACGCAGGGCTTCGGGAAAGGCGGGCGTTCGCAGCAGCTTCCGGCTTTCCGCGCCGGAATGCAGCCCTGCGGCGCTGGTCAGGCCCTGCGGCAGGCACAGCAACAGGCTGCGGTCGGCCTCCAGGCTGTCGGCAATGGCGAAGAAAATATCCGTGGACGGCTTGTCCTCTTCATCGCCGGCTTGCAATGCGAGCCGGGGAGCCTGGGCGATTATTTCCGGGGTGAGCTGTTCCATGGTCCAGGCCGAAGCTTGTTGCGATTTTTTGTTTTCATCGCCATCTTCGTCTTCGTTGTCGGGCTGTCTTTGTTCCTCACTTTCCAGGCTTGGCGGCAAGAGGCGCACGTCCAGTTTGTCCAGAACCTCGGAAGGCTTGACCGGCAGAGAAAAATGCAGCGCAAGCACCATCTGCGCCCGCAGGTCGGGCCGGGTGGCGACGCTGAATTCAGCGGTATTCAGGGTGAACAGGTTGTCGATGGTGGGCAGGCGCACGAAAAAGTCCTCGCCCCTGGAAGGGGGGCCACCGTGCACCGCCGTGAAGCCCGGCGCCAGGGAGACGCGCAGGCCCGCGTCGTTTGCCGCCAGGCGCAGGACCGGCAGGCTGTAGTTCAGACGATCATCACCGTTGAAATGCAGCACGGGTTCGCCCAGCAACAGGCCTTCGCCCTGGGGAACGGCGCTGAAGCGGCTCTCCACGCCGGTTTTGTCCACAGGCGTATTGAAACGTATTTCGCCGCTGACGGCCATGGTTTTGAGATTTTCAGGATCAAATTTGAAGCTGCCCGTGATTTTTGCGCGCAGGGGCGCGCTGCGGAAGGCCACCGCGCCGGACACGGCTACGCGCGGCGGCAGGGCCCGGCTGATATCCACTTGGTAGGCCGTGTCCACGGGCCAGCCTTTTTCCGGGAAAAAGAGCAAGCGGTCTCCGCTCCATTCCCAGCGGCCAGGCATGGGTGGCGTGATCGTTACTTCGGGCGCGGGTCGTCTGCCGAAATTGCGCCGACAGACCGATTCGCCGTCCTCGCCGTAGGCATCCCGGCATTTTTGTTTGTCCATGCTGAAACGCAGTTCCAGCCTTTCCCGGCCGCCGGGTTGTTCCACCGGGCCTTCAAAATGCCAGTAACTGATCAGGCCGTTGACCTTGCGGGAGATCGGAACCTTGTATTCCGGCGTGGCCCAGGCGTTTCCAAAAGACAGAAGCAGCAGAAAAAGGGCGAATACAAGCCTGTTGCGCACAGTGCCGGAACAGAACACGGATGTGGACATGCGGACTCCCCGGAGGTGGAGGTGGGATAAAACTGTTTTTATTTTGAGCTTGCCTAAAGCCGCACTGTTGTCAAGTACGGGGCGGCCGTAGTGCAGGGCAGACGCATCTAATTCGTTAACTATTTGAAATTATTGATATATAATAAGATATATTGGTTATTCGTAGCAAATAATTTCAAATAGTTAGATGCTACGTGCGTCTGCCCTGGGCCGTGGTGCCGCAATGCTTGCGGGCGGCATGGTTCAGGTGGTAATTTGAAATGCCGCATTCGTCCGGTCGGATGCATCGGACATATTTATTGTGACGGGGATATGGCTAAAAATCTGACCCAGGGCAGACCGGCGAAGCTGATTTTTTTCTTCGCGCTGCCGCTCTTTATCGGCAATCTTTTCCAGCAGATCTACAATATGGCCGATACCCTGATCGTAGGGCGGACCATCGGGGTCACGGCTCTGGCGGGCGTGGGCAGCACCGGCAGCCTGCTGTTTCTGGTCCTGGGCTTTGTCATGGGCATGACTTCGGGTTTTTCCATTGTCACGGCCCAGTTTTTCGGCGCCTGCAACAAGGTGGGCGTGCGGCGCAGTTTTTGCGCCGGCATTCTGCTCAGCGCAGCGGTAGCGGTCGTTCTGACGGTCTCCGGCGTGCTGCTCTCACGCACGGCGCTGACACTCATGCTCACGCCGCCCGAGATCATGGAGGACGCCCACAGCTATATTATCGTCATTTCCTGGGGCATCGGCGCGGCCGTGCTCTTCAATCTGCTCTCCAACATGATCATGGCCCTGGGCGACAGCAAGACCCCGCTGTTTTTCCTGATTATCGCCTGCCTGCTGAATATTGTTCTGGATTTTGTCTTCATCCTTTACTTCAGGATGGGCGTGGCGGGCGCGGCCTGGGCCACGGTGCTGGCCCAGGTGGCGTCGGGTCTGCTCTGCGTGGGCTACATCCTCAACAAGCAGCCCCTGCTGCGGCCGCACGCCAAGGACTGGAAACTCGGCTTCAAGGATATCTGGAAACCCGTGCGCATCGGCCTGCCCATGGGCTTCCAGATGTCGGTCATCGCCGTGGGCGCGATTATTCTGCAGGCGGCCCTGAACAGCCTGGGCCCCCTGGCTGTGGCCGCCTACACCGCCGCTCAGAAAATCGACATGGTGGCCGTGCTGCCCATGATGTCCTTTGGTCTGGCCATGGCCACCTACACGGGACAGAACTACGGCGCGCGCAACCTGGAGCGCATCCGGCAGGGCGTGCGCCAGTGCTGTTTCATGTCCGTGGGCTTCAGCATCGCAATCGCCGTGGTCAATATCACGGGCGGGCACCATCTTATCGCGCTTTTCGTGGGTGACGGTCAGGAGCGGGTCATCCGGATGGGGCAGACTTATCTGGAGATCAGCGGTTGCATGTACTGGGTGCTGGCACTGCTCTTTATTTACCGTAATACCCTGCAGGGTCTCGGGCAAAGTCTGATCCCCACGCTGGCCGGGGTCATGGAGCTGCTCATGCGCGCGCTGGCCGCTGTGGTGCTGGCCGCCTGGTGGGGATTCAACGGGGTTTGCCTGGCCAATCCTCTGGCCTGGCTGGGGGCCGCGTTGCCTTTGGGCATCGCCTATTACGCGAGTATGCGCCGTCTGGTACGCGAGGGCCTGCCGCCGTCCGATGCGGCCTGACAAGGCCTCAAATCAGGCTCTCCGCGCCGGGCCGCCGCGACGACAGCCGGGCCCGGACCACGGCCTGGGATTGATTGGCATAGCAATAGACGCAGGCGTGGGCGCAGGTGCTGTATGCGCCGATATCCTTGGCGGGCAGGCACTGGCAGTGCTTGCGGCGGCTGGGATCTTTGGCGGCCTTGCCGGACCTGTTCGCGGGCAGTAAGGTCGCGCGTGCCGGGTCCAGACCGCAGAGCCGCTGGATCTCCGCGTCGTCCGGGCAGAGGCGGCCGGCCAACGCCGGATCCACGCAGGCATTGGGCGTGATGCCCAGGGCGGAAAGATCCAGAGCTTCGGCGCAGGTACTCAGAACCAGGGGATGCGGCCAGGCGGCGTTGCGGCGGGCCAGGCCCTGAGCCAGGACCAGCATTTCCGCTTCCGAAGGCGCGCGCGGCGCTGCGGCATGGGCGGCCAGACGGCTTCTGATCTTTACGTACAGATCCAGAAAGCTGACTACCAGCTTGTCCGTATACGGGCTGATCCCGCGGCCCAGTGCGTCCAGGCGTTCCAACAGGGCCTCCGGAGGCAGACGCGCGGCCAGCAGCAGCGGATCCCAGCGCCAGATCACCCGCTGTCTGCCGAGCCGTTCCGACAGGCGGCAGAAGGTCTCCAGGCGCTGCTCCAGCGGGGGCAGGCCCGGCTCCAGACCCTCGGCTTCATAATTGTTGAGCGTGAACTGAAAATAGTATTTGAAGCCGTAATCCTCGATTTCCGCCAGATGCGGCAGCAGGGGGAGAGGGTTTTTGCTCCAGAAGATCAGCAGCCTGCAACGCTTGAAGGAGACGTATTGTTCTTGTCCGGCGTTAAAGGGATTGCGCCAGAGGCAATATCCGGCGCGCAGGCGTTCCAGCAGCCAGCGGACGTGAAAAGCCGGAATGTCCGTGGCCCGGCTGGCTGAAATGACATACGGGGCCACGGCCCGGCTCGGGCCTTGGGCTGTGGTGATCTGAACAGTGGGCCAGGCGGACATGTCAGCGCGCGGGTTCAGGCCCGCCGGTGGCCGCGCAGAGCGGCCCAGACGCAGCTTGCCGCGAACCAGCAGCAGGAAACCAGAATTATGGTGGCTCCACTGGACGTGGCCAGCCAATCCTGGGCGGACAGCGTCAGCCCGGCAAAGCCGGAACTGATGCCCGCCAGCAGAGCCCACCAGAACATGCCGCCCGCGGTGCGGGCCAGATTGCGGGCCGTGGCCGCCGGTACGATGAGCATGGCCGTGACCAGCAGCACGCCCACGGCCCAGACCGAAAACATGACCACCAGGGCCAGCAGGCCCGCGAAAAGATATTGCCAGAGCGCCACGCGTATGCCGTGCACCCGGGCCATGACCGGATTGAGGGCTATAGCCAGGAGGCGGTTGTAGCCCACGGCCTGAAAGAGCAGCATGCCCAGGAAGAGCAGGCCCAGAAAGGCGATTTCGCCTTCGCTGATGGTCAGGATGTCGCCGTAGAGAAATTGCTGCATGTCGCGGGCCACGCCGCTGGCCCGGCTGACCACGGCCAGGCCGAAGGCCACCACCGCTGAAAACACGATGCCGATGGCCGTATCGGCGGAGAGATTGCTTTTGCGGCGCACGGCCATGACCGCCAGCCCCACCAGCACGCCGAAAAGCGGCATGGACAGCCGGGGGTTCACAGCCAGAATCAGGCCCAGGGCCACTCCGGCGAAGGCCGAGTGCCCGATGGCGTCGGAAAAGAAGGCCATGCGGAAATTGATGACCTCCACGCCCAGCACGGCGGCCATGGGCGTGAGCAGCAACAAGCCCAGCAGGGCCTGTTGCATGAAGCGGGCCTGCAGGCAGTCCAGGGGCAACAGGCCGATCAGCGTGTAAAGCGGCGAAAAATCAGGCATGAGGATTTCCCCCGGCGGTATCGTCCGCTTCGGCCGGATCGTCCGGCGCTGCCGTGGCCGCCGTGGGAACGTGCAGAGCGCAGCCCCGGCAGGGCAGGGGGGGCAGAACGTTCAGCCGCTGTCCCGGATCGGACGGCAGATGATCCGGCCCGTACAGCGCTCCGCATTGGGGGCAGGCCGGATCCGCGCCGTCGCACTGGTCCGGATAGAGATGAATGGGCACACCGAAGAGATTCAGCAAGGTGGCGGCGGTCAGGGTGGTGCGCGGCGGCCCCTCGGCACGCACACATTTGTTCAGGCAGATCACATGGGTGGCGTAGTGGGCCGCCAAGGGCAGATTGTGGCTGACCATGAGCTGGGTAAAGCCGTATTCGCGCCGGGCCGTGTCCAGCACTTCCCAGAACAGGCGTTCGCCCTGAAAGTCCACGCCCGCTTCCGGCTCGTCCAGCACCAGCAGCTCCGGCTCATGGCCCAGAGCCGCGGCCAGCAGCACCCGGCGCAGTTCGCCGCCGGAGAGGTCGCCCA
Source organism: Desulfovibrio sp. (assembly GCF_018379785.1). Taxonomy (GTDB): domain Bacteria; phylum Desulfobacterota; class Desulfovibrionia; order Desulfovibrionales; family Desulfovibrionaceae; genus Desulfovibrio. The sequence goes on along the minus strand of NZ_JAGZUV010000013.1, from coordinate 33,157 downwards.
GACGGCGGTTTTCCAGATGTTCGGCCCGTACCAGGGCCAGCAGGCGGCGAGCCCGTGCGCGCGCCCCGGCTTTCAGCCCCAGCCAGAGCGGCCTGCGCTGGCGCTCCAGAGACAGAAATTCGCTGACCAGCAGCGGCAGGCCGCCGTCCATCTGCAATTGCTGCGGCACATAAGCCAGGCGAGGCCAGGCCGCGCCGCGCCTGCCGTCGGGAAGGATGCGCCCGGTATAGGGCACTTCGCCGATGAGACAGAGCAGCAGGGTGGTCTTGCCCGCGCCGTTGGGGCCCACCAGCACGGTATTGCCGCCGCGCGGCACGTCGGCGCAGATGTCCTCAAGAATCTGATTGTTTCCCCGGCGTACGCTCAGATGCTCAAAGACGATGGCCGGGGCGCAGTCTTCAGCGCGGGTCAAAATAATGCTCAAGGATTTTGCAATTGGCGGCCATGACGGCTTCGTAGTAGCCCAGGGGCGCATCAGCGGGGCCCGAGGCCACAGGATCAAGCTGCGCCGCGGGCACGCCGGTTTCGCGCGCCAGGGTCTGGGCGGGCTTGTCCGAATACTGCGGTTCGCCGGCAATGAGCACGGGTTTTTCTTCGCGGATGCGCCGTACCAGTTCCATGAGCCGGGCCGCTGAGGGTTGAACGTCCTCACTTTCCTGAATCACGTCCATAACCTCCAGGCCCGCGTCATGAACCAGATAGGCCAGCGCGTCGTGTTGCAGCACAATGCCCTTGCGCGGGGCGCAGGCGCCTACCTCGGCAAGACGGCGGCCCACGGAAAGCAGGCGCGCGGCATAGTCCTCGGCGGCGGCGCGATAGGCCGCCGCCCCTTGCGGGTCAATGCTGGCCAGGCCTTTGGCGATATTGTAGACCATGGCGGCGGCTTGCTGCGGTCCGGCAAAAATGTGCGGATTGACATTACCGTGGTCGTGTCCGGCATGCGGAGAAGGCGACATGCCGCGCGGCAGAGGCAGAGGATCAATGCCTTTGCTGCTGTCAATAACCGCGACCTTGGCGTTGATTTTTTTCAGAGGTGCGGCCAGGAATTCTTCCAGCCCCAGGCCGTTCATCACCACCACTTGGGCCTGGGCCAATTTTTGCAGATCCCGGGGAGTGGGGGCGTAGTCATGGGGGCAACCGGCCTGAGCCGGAATCAGCAGTTCCACCCGTACATAGGGGCGGCTGTGGGCCACATTACGGGTGAACAGATACACCGGAAACGTGGTCGCCAGCACGCGCAGCTCAGCGGGTTGGCCGGAGGGTTGGGGCGGAGCGGCCTGCACGGGCTGGGGCCGTATGCTGAAAAAAAGCCCGGCCAGAACAGCCAGGACAAGCAGAATATGGGCCAGGCGGACAGGCGGACGGTCCGGCGCGGCGGAATGTGCGGACATGGCGGTATTCCACGGTTAAGATAGTAACAAGACTACCTTTCATAAGACCCGAAATGGGCACTGTCAAGGCGGCTGCCGGGCCTGTGACATTGCCGGGACTTGCCGGGCGGCCTCGCCCGCAGTATTTTGAAAGAATGTGCATGCACGGCACGCGGGCGGCGTAGAGTCTGAACGATGTAACATTTCAAACGTAACATGTTCTAGAGTAGGCGGGCTTTGCTCGCCGTAAGCGAGCATTTCAAGTATTACATACTCAAATGACAACAGGTCGTGCCGGAATAATCCGGTGCGGCGGGAGTTTTATATGATTGAAAATATTTCCGCTTTGTTGCGTCTTAATGACGGCATGGAGATGCCCGGTTTCGGTTTCGGCTGTTATAAGGCTTCAGGACCTGAACTGGCCTTGGCCGTGCGGGAGGCTGTGGCCTGCGGCTACCGTTATATTGATACGGCCGCGTATTACCACAATGAAGACACGGTGGGCGAAGCCCTGCGGCAGAGCGGCCAACCGCGCGAAACGCTGTTTGTGCTTTCCAAAATCTGGCCTACGGACTTTGCCGAGCCGGTACGTGCTCTGGATCAGAGCCTCAAGCTGCTGGGCCTGGATTATCTGGACGGCTGTCTGCTGCACTGGCCGGGCCTGGACGACGCCCGGCGGCTGCGCGCTTTTGAGCAGTTGCTGCGCCAGAAAGAGCTGGGCAAGATCCGCGTCCTGGGCGTTTCCAATTTTCTGGCCGAGCATCTCAGCGAAATGCGCGACACTTTCGGTTTCTGGCCCGCGCTCAACCAGATTGAAGTCCATCCTTTGTTCAGCCAGGCGGCGCTCTGCCGTTTCTGCGCCCAATGCGGCATCCAGGTCATTTCCTGGAGCCCGTTGGGCCGGGGACGGGACATGGAGCAGCCCGTGGTGCGGGAACTGGCCGCTACGCTCAACAAAACGCCGGCTCAGATACTGCTGCGCTGGCATCTGGAAAAGGGTCTTTTGCCCATTCCCAAATCCGTCCATCGTGAGCGGATCAGGGAAAACAGCGAGGTTTTTGATTTCCGGCTGACGCCGGAGCAGATGGCGGCGCTGGATACGCTGGAAATGCCGGACGGGCAGGGTCGTATGGGACCGGACCCGCTGACCTATCCCCGTTGATCTGCCTCCGCTGTCCCCCGCTGGTCCATTGTCCGGCCGCTTGTCCGCTCGCCTTTTCTCCCGGTCTTTCTCATACAATATCTTTCCCCGGTATCCGGGCCGCCCCATGGGGCGGCCCGCGCTCGTTTCGGTGCCTCGCATCCATTGCCGGGGATGAGTCTTATGAAGTTCCGCCGGGAACGGTCGCCGACAGACAAAATAAGCGGGGTCGGCCAGCAATCTCCCATATATATTTTTTTTAATAAGTATGATCAGATGAAAACAAGGCGCTTGCCTGTTCCGGGCCGGAGACATCCGTGAGCCCGCGTTTCGGGTCGGCCCGTTGCGAAGGACTTCAACGCACAGTCGCGGACGTCGCGGCTGTGCGTCTATATACCGCAATGAAGCGGGTTTCTCCACATAACGAGGCTTTCTATGTTTACGAGCAGTATAGGCAAAAAAATCGGCAGCGGTTTCGCGCTGCTTCTTCTGCTCGCCTGTCTGGCGGGCTATCTTTCTTCGGCGGAAATGCGGCGGGCGGCCGATGATTCCCGGCGCGTGGCCGCCGAATATATACCCAAGGTCAAATTTGCCCTCAACCTGGGCTGGAGCCTCAACGACGCGTTGACGCGCATCAATGAGGCCCCCGGAAGCAAGCAGGCCGGACAGGAGGCGTTACAGGTTCTGGAAAAAGTGCGTGCCGACTTTGAAAAAATGCGTGAGCATTCCATAAAATATCCCTCACATGTGCCCCTGGCGGAATTCGTGCGCGATTTCCCGGCGCCGTTTGAAGCTCTGGCGGCATTCACCCGGGAATCTATCGAAACCGGGGAACACACGCGCGCCGTCATAGCGCGTATGGAGGGCCTCGGCGCGGCGGCCCTGGAATCCCTGACGGCTTTGGAAGATCTGGTCCGGGAGACCACCCGCGAGTTTGTCGAGGCCGGCAATACGGCCATGAGCCTGCAATATGCCGACAATCAGCGTGACGCTGCGCGTCTTTACGCCATGACCCAGGAAATTCGCCTGTTGATGAAAGGCGTTATATACAACAATGATGCGGCGGCCTTTGCCGCGGCGGAAGAAATTTTCACGCGTATGAACGCCCTTGCCGCGACAGTAAAGGGAAGGCTTGTCAAACCCGCATGCCAGGAAGCTTTTGCGCGGGCGGAAAAAAGCATGAACGAATACATGAGCGGCGCGCGCGAAATGTTCGCGGCCAAAGGCAAAGAGGCCGAAATTTCGGCACGGCTGGCCGACTATGCCGCGGCCACAAGCCGTCTGACGCACGACATCGGGGTAACGGGTTTGCGCATTGCCGAAGGCATCGCCGACAGCAACTATGACGATCTGAAATCCACCGTACGCAACAGCCTGATTATTCTGGCGGCGGTATTGCTTTTGGGCGCCGCGCTGGCTGTGGGCATTACGCGTATGATCACCAAGCCCCTGCGTGTGACCGTGGATTTCGCTCAGGGAGTGGCGGCCGGTAATCTGGACCAGGAACTGGCTCTGCACGCACGGGATGAAACCGGCCGTCTGGCTGATGCCTTGCGCAGCATGGTGGGCAGCCTGCGGCAGCGTCTGGCGGAAGTGACCGAACAGTCGGAACAGGCGCGCCGCAAGGGCGAGGAAGCCCGGCTGGCCTTGGAGGAAGCCCATGCCGCGCGCAAGGCTGCCGACAGCGCCCGCAGAGAGGGCATCCAGTCCGCGGCCGCGCGGATGGAGGATATTGTGCGCGCCGTGTCCGAGGCCTCGGAGATTCTGAGCAGCCGCATTGCCGGAGCCGGGGCCGGAGCGGAAGAAGCCGCGGCGGGTATGGGCGAAACCTCCACCGCCATGGATGAGATGAACGCCACGGTTTCAGAGGTGGCGCGCAACGCTTCTGAAACCGCTTCGTTCAGCGACAGGATGCGCAGCCGTGCCCGTGAAGGCGCGGGCGTGGTGCGTGACGCCGTGAACGGCATCGAAAAAGCCCGTGACCAGGCCTCGGTGCTCAAAGAGGCCATGGAAGCGCTCGGCGAACAGGCCGAGGGCATCGGCCGGATTATGACTACCATCTCGGACATTGCCGACCAGACCAATCTTTTGGCTTTGAACGCCGCCATTGAGGCGGCGCGGGCCGGGGACGCGGGACGCGGGTTTGCCGTGGTGGCCGACGAAGTGCGCAAGCTGGCGGAAAAAACCATGAGCGCCACCACGGAAGTGGGCAGCGCCATCGGCGACATTCAGAAGGCCACGGACAACAATATCCGGCATGTGGAGCAGACCGTCGCAATGATCGTCAGCACCTCGACCCTGGCGGGCAGCTCCGGAGCGGCTCTGGAAGAGATCGTCTCCATGGCCGTTGAGGCTTCGGACAAGGTGCGCACCATAGCTACGGCCGCTGAAGAGCAGTCTTCGGCTTCGGAAGAGATCACCAGGGCTGTGGGCCGGGTGAACGGTATTTCCGGCGATGTGGCCGAAGCCATGCGCGAGGCTGCGCGGGCTTTGGAAAGCCTTGCGGCGCAGGAAGAAGTGCTGCGGCAACTGATCGTGGAACTGAAGCGGGGATGAGGAGAGGCCGGGAGCGTTGACTGCCAACGCTCCCGGCCTTCAGTTTTCGGCAATGATTCGCTGATGCTCAGCCGCGCAGCACGCGCTGGAACAGATCCCGGCGGGAGATGTTCCGGGCGGGTCGCGCTTTTTCGGCGTTGGCCAGCATGGTCCGCGAGGCGTCGGCCACGGCATGCTCAAAGTAGGCGGCCGGGGCTTCCTTGAAGAGATAGATGACGCGCACGCTGTCCGCATCCCCCAGGCTGGCCTCGGGCCAGTCCTTTTTGACTTCCTCCAGGCGCTTTCCTGCCAGGGCCTGCATTTCCTCTTCGTCGCCGAAGTTCATGCAGCCCGTGGGGCAGGAGGCCACGCAGGCCGGAACCATGCCCTGCATAATCCGGTCGAAGCACATGTCGCACTTGGCGATCAGGCCGCTTTTCTCGTCTTTGCGGGGAATGTCATAGGGACAGGCCGAGCGCACGCCCTCAAAGTCCACCTTGGACGAATCCGGTGTGGGCACCACGGCCCCGGTGGCTTCATCGTGCAAAAAGGCGTTTTCCGATTCCATGTCCGCCTGGGCTTTGCAGGGGGCATCCACGCAGTGGCGGCACTGCTCGGGGAAGAAGTTCCAGCTGACCTTGCCGTTCTTGTCCGCTGCTTCCTTGAAACGCACCACTCTGACAGTCTGCCCCGAGAGGTCGGGCGGGTTCTGGTGCGAGCCGCTGTTGCGGGTTTTTTCAGCGGGCAGGTTTTTCCATTGCTTACAGGCGATCTGACAACCACGGCAGGCTGTACAGCGCGTTAAATCCACAAAGAACATCTTGCCCATGACTAGCCCGCCTTCTTTTCAATGTTGACCATAAAGGCCTTGCTTTCCGGAATGCCCGTGTTCGGGTCGCCCACCATGGCGGTAAGCAGGTTGGCGGCGTCGCCGCCGTCTTCCGGGACCAGCCAGCCGAAGTGCCAGGACGTGCCGATGACGTGTACTGTCTTGCCGTTGGCGGTATAAGGCCTCAGGCGCGGGGTGACCATGGCCACGCATTCTATCTTGCCGCGACGGCTGGCCAGCACGACCTTGTCGCCGTTTTTGATGCCCTTGGCCTTGGCCAGCACAGGGTCCAGCTCAGCGAAGTTCTGGGGCTCGGCCTCGGTGAGCCAGGGCACGCGACGGGTCATCAGGCCGGTCTGCCAGTGCTCGGTCACCCGGTAGGTGGTGCCTATATAGGGGTATTTTTTGTCGTTCACGGCCAGTTGTTCGCCCGGAGCCTTGTAATAGACCGGACTGCGCGCCTGGGACGAGAAGTCGTGCCTGGCGAAGGGGGATTCGGCGGGTTCGTAATATTCGGGGAAGGGCCCGTCGGCGCAGCCCGGCCCGTAAATGGCCCCGAAACCGTCCTTCTGCATAATGAAGGGATGCTTGGCCCCCGGACCGCCTCCACCGTCCACGATGTCGCCTACCCAGGCCTTGCCGTCCCAGGTAATGACCGCTTTGTCCGGATTCCAGGGTTTGCCGTTCTTGTCCACCGAGGCACGGTTGTAGATAATCCGGCGGTTGGCGGGCCAGGAGAAGGACCAGTTGGGGAACAGGCCGATGCGGGCCTGGTCCTCTGTCTGGCTGTGCTCCTGCCGGGCCATCAGATTGCCCTTTTCGGTCCACGCGCCGGAATGCAGCCAGTTGCCGCTGGCCGTGGAGCCGTCAGCCTGAAGCACCACAAAGTTGGGCACCTGCTCTCCGGCTTTGTATTCCTTGTCGCCGATCTTCACGTCGCGGGTGAAGTAACCGTTCATGATCTTGGCCACCTTGGCCGGGCTGAAGGCATGGCCTTCCTTCCAGCCGTCGATGCCCAGTTGCAGCACCGGCTCCGGGAAAGCGCCGCCCTGCTGGTAGAGCTTGCGGATTTCCTCCATCAGCTCCAGCATGATGTCGCCGTCGGGCTTGGTTTCGCCCCAGGGGATGGGCCCGGCATAGCGCCACTGGATCCAGCGCCCGGAGTTGCTCACCGAGCCTTCTTTTTCAATGGAAACGGCGCAGGGCAGCAGGAAGACCTCGGTCTTGATCTGGGTGGGATCCATGCCTGGACCGCGCCAGAACGAGCCGGTTTCATTGTCAAAAAGATTGACGTTGACCAGCCAGTCCAGCTTGGTCATGGCCTGGCGGTGCTTGTTGGAGTTGGGGCCGGAGCAGGCCGGGTTCATACCCCAGGCGAACAGGCCCTTGATCTCCCCCTGGCCCATCTTGTGGAAGACGGACTGCCAGTAGTAGTCCAGCAGGGATTTGCCCGCGTCCACGCGCGGCAGCAGGGCATAGCCCTCCTCGGGCGAAAGCGCCGGGAAGAAAGACTTGATCAGGCTGGCCATGTACTTGGGCCGGTGCTGCCACCAGTTCACGCTCATGGGGTCGGCGGACTTGGGCGTGGTTGCGTTGTAATCCGCCAGGGTCGCATGGGCGCTGGTGGGGCCGGGCAGATAGCCGGGGAAGCTGGAGGAGAGCAGGCCGTGGTCCGTGGAGCCCTGCACGTTGGATTCGCCTCGCAGGGCGTTGACGCCGCCTCCGGCCACGCCGATGTTGCCCAGCAGCAGCTGGACCATGGACATGGTGCGGATGTTCTGCACGCCGTAGGTGTGCTGGGTCCAGCCCATGGCGTACAGAATGGTGCCCGCCTTGTCCGGCCTGCCGGTGGCGGCAAAGGCCTTGTACACGGTTTCCAGATCCTTGGCCGGAGTGCCCGTGGCCTTGGCCACGGCGGCGATGCTGTAGCGCTTGTAATGGTCGCGCAGCAGATTGAGCACGCAACGCGGGTTCTTGAAGCTCGCGTCACGCACAGGCACGCCCTTGTCGTCCAGCTCAAAGGCCCAGGCCTTTTTGTCGTACGCGGCTTTCTTGGCGTCAAAGCCCGCGAACAGGCCGTTTTTAAAGCCGTACTTCTTGTTCACCACCAGAGGGGCGTTGGTGTATTCGCGCACGTACTCCTCGAAATAGAGTTTATTGTCGAGGATGTATTTGATCATTCCGCCCAGAAAGGCGATGTCCGAGCCGGGACGCAGGCCCACATGATGGTGGCACAGTCCCGAGGTGCGCGTGAAGCGCGGGTCCACATGAATGAGCGTGGCGCCCTTATCCTTGGCGCGCAGCACCCACTTGAAGGAAATGGGATGGTTTTCGGCAGCATTGCTGCCCATGATCAACACACAATCACTGTTGGCGATATCGTTCCAGTGATTGGTCATCGCGCCGCGTCCGAAAGACTCTGCCAGAGCCTTGACTGTGGAGCTGTGTCAGAGACGCGCCTGGTGCTCGATATACACCAGGCCCAGGGCGCGCTGCATGGCCTGCAGGGCCCAGCATTCTTCATTGTCCAGGGCGGCGGAACCCAGGGAGGCAATGGCCTCGGTGCGGTTGACCACCTGACCGGCAGCGTTTTTCTCCGTAAAGGTGGCGTCGCGGGTGGCTTTGACGCGCCTGGCGATCTCCGGCAGGGCCCAGCTCCATTCCACTTCCTTCCATTCCGTGGCGCCTGGCGCGCGGTACAGCGGCTTTTGGGGCCGGTCTTTATTGGACGCCAGCTGGAAGGTGGACGCGCCCTTGGCGCACAGGCTCCCTTCATTGATGGGGTGGTCGGGGTTGCCTTCCACGTTGATGGCCTTGCCCGGCCCGTCGGGATGCCCTTCGGCGCTGGTGCTGACCAGCAGCCCGCAGCCCACGGCGCAATAACAGCAGACCGAGGTGGTCTGCCTGGTCCATTTCAGCTTGGCGTCCTGCGCCGCCGCGGCCACCGGAGTCAGGCTGATGCCCAGGCCGCCGAAGGCCACACTGGCGGTGGCGCCCGCGCCCAGCTTCAGAAAGCCTCTGCGCGAAAATTGCATATGCTCTTCTCCTTGGTAGAGGAATGCGCTGTCCGGCATTCTTTATTTTTATTATGCTTTAAAAAACATAATAAAAAATTTGTGTACAACGCATTCACGCCACCAGAATATTCGCGATATCCACATCTATTTCTTTACGTAGGTGATGAAGATGACAGTCATCATGGGGCGTGCTGCGTTATGGTAACGGTATATGTGCCTTGCTTCCATGTCAATATAGTGAAAAAAAATTCATGATTGCCTCTCAACTTCCGGTGTTATAAATTACGCCATATTGTCAGACAGGCTGGGGCAAAGGGCCTCGGGGACCACGGCGACGCGTAAAATTTTTCGCGCGGTTGCGCGGTTCCGTCTTCTGTCGTATAGCACGGGCGCGGGGGATTGCCCTGCATCCTCCGTGGCCCCACTGCTTTTGCTCAGCACCTTCAGCGCCTATGGAAAAAATATATGGCCACTCTCTTTTCTCTTGATGACGCCGCTTTGAGCCGCCGCCTGGAGCGTCTTGCCGCCCTGGCCTGGCTGCCCGGAGCCCTGCTGGAAATCGTGGGCGGCACGCTGCGTCTGCAACGGGCGGCCCGCGGCAGCCTGAACCAGCCGGATGCGGCGCGTCTTGCTGTAGCCGGGCCCGAAGCCCAGGCTCAAGGCGCGCCCTTGCTGCCCGCCGCTGACTTTCCCTATGATCCTGTTCCGGCCCGTCCGCTCTGGGACGAACTCTGCGCCCTGCTGGCCTCGCTCCAGGGCAGTCCGGCCGAGGCCGTGCAGGCCCTGCGCCGGGAAACCGCGGCGGATGAGATGCTGCCCGACAAAGCCTTCGCGGCCTTCATGCAAAACAATGAAGCGTTTTTCTCGGCCTGGGCCGAGCGTCTGCCGCAGGCCCCGGCTCTGGTCCATTTTCTGGCTCAGGCCGTTCTGACTCCACAACTGGCCGCCGTGACCGATGCGCTGGCCGCCGCGCGCGACGACCGTCGCGTCTGGGAGCACGGGCATTGCCCGCACTGCGGCCGTCCGCCCTTCATGGGCGAACTGCGCGGCAAAGAAGGCCAGCGCCGGCATACCTGCTCATTCTGCGGCGCAAGTTACAGAACGGCCAGGCTGCAATGTCCCTTCTGTCTGGAGCGCGGAGAGGACAAATTACGCATGTTTACTACTGACAGCCTGCCGTTTTTTGAAGTGCATGTCTGCAAGACCTGCAACAACTACATAAAGCTGGCCGATCTGCGTGAACAGGCCGAAGCCCTGCCCGCGCCCCTGAGTGATCTGGCTTCTCTGCCGCTGGACATGCTGGCCCGGCAGGAGGGCTACAGTCGCCCGACGCCGTCGGCCTGGGGCTTCTGATGAACAGCGCCTGTCGTGGACGGACGTCCGGCCCGGTTCCTCTGGATGTGCGGGCCCGGCGTTTCCGGCGCGGCCGCTGGGAGGATCTGCCTGAGGTGGCCGCCCGCGAGGAGGCCGTGCGCGTGCTTCATCCCGGCGGAAGCGCTGACCTCTGGGCCTGGCCGCATGAGTTGGAGGATCTGGCCTTGGGGCATGTGCTGCTGGACTGCTCCCCATGCGGAACGACGGCGTCCTGCTCCGGCGAAAGGCAGGAAGATGCTTTGGGGGACAGGCCCGTCCCCCTGCGAGCGGGGCGGGTGGAGCATCTGGACGCGCCCGAGGGACGGCATTGCCTGCGGGTGCGTTTGGAGTTTTCTCCGGCTGATCCCGCTGTCCCTGCCACGACGCCGCGCCTCGGCGCCGCCGCTCTTCTGGCGCGGATGGATGATTTTTTCGCCGAACCGGGTCTCTGGGACGGCACGGGTTCGTTCCACCGCGCGGGTTTGTTCCATCCTGAAAAAGGGCTGGTACGGGTGGCCGAAGATATCGGACGCCACAACTGTCTGGACCGCCTGGCCGGATTCTGTGCCCGACAGAACCTTGAACCCGCCGGGCATGCGCTGTTTATCTCTGCCCGGATCACCGGCAGTCTGTATGCCAAGGCCCGGCGGGCCGGCTTCGCGTTGCTGGTCAGCCGGGGCGCGGTGACCAGCGCGGCCCTGACAGCGGCCATGTCGCAGGACATAACTCTGGTGGGCTTTTGCCGCCCTGCGGAGGAACGGTTGACCGTATTCTGCGACAGTGCCGGACGGGTGACGGCATGACCAAAACCACCAGGGGCGGCGTGGCCGGTGTGGTGCTGGCCGGAGGGCTTTCTTCGCGCCTGGGACAGGAAAAGGCCCTTTTGCGGGTGCACGGCCGGGAACAGCCGGATCTGCTGTGCCGCACACACAGCCTGTTGACCGCGCTTTTACCTCAATGCTGGGTGGCCTGTCGTCCGGGACGTCCTCGTTCGGGCTATGACTGCCTTTTTGACCAGATGGAGGGCCTGGGCCCGTTCAGCGGCGTGCATGCGGCCCTGCGCGGGGCCGCTCAACAGGGCTATGCCGCCGTGCTGGCTCTGTCCTGCGATCTGCCTTTCATGGACGATGCCACCTTGCGCCGCCTGCTGGCCGCGCGCGACGCCGCGTCCCCCGACCGCCTGCTTACAACATTCTGTCAGACCGAAACGGGTTTTATCGAGGCGCTCACGGCCATCTATGAAGTGGCGGCGCTGCCTCTGTTCGACAAGGCCCTGGCCCGGGGCGAGCGCAAGCTGAGCCGCATTATTCCCCAGGAACGGCAGGAGCGTATCGCCTACAGCCAGAGTGAAGCCCTGCCTTTTTTCAACATCAATTATCCCGCTGACCTGGAACTGGTGCGCCGCCTGCTGGCCGCGTTCTAAAGCAGATTACTTTTACAACGCTACATGTTTCATAATGGTTCATTTCGGCAAAAACGCGGTTATCGCTGTTGGCGTTCCCCGCATGGCTCCGTTGCCGCCAACGGGGACAGCCCTTCGGGCTGCCTTCGGCCGTTTTGCCGGAATCCACGCCGCGTTGCTCTCGATGCCTGTATGCCCTTTGGGCTACAGGCACGGCCCTACGGGCCGCCCGTCGGGTCGGTCTTCGCGGCGCGTCTCACCGGGTTCGACGTTAGAGTATTTCAAAACAGAGTTGTGTTAATAATGTAATTTATTGGAATATATTATAAAAATATTTATAAGATTTTCCTGTCAGCTTTAATGCCAACAGTTTTTATGGCTTTGGGTGGGCCATATGGTCTCTTCTCAGCCGCTGTGCCGGGACAGGCCTTCACTTCTCTGGAGCGGCGCAGCTCACACGGCCTGTTTCATACAGTGCGTTGATACAAGCTATTCAAAGAGTCATACAATAATCCATACGCATTCGTCCCGGAAACCGGGAAACGCGCCGAACGCCTTCCGTCCATTTTGGCTGATAAAAAAGGAAAAATTAAGGATTTGAGGCAGATTGCGGCGTTGGCGGTGACGTTTCGGCAGGAGCATTCCTTTTTTCCGGATAGTTAGGATTATAAAAGATTACGAAAAATCTTATCGGGCGTTAGCCGCTGATAGGGAACGATATGTTATCTTATATTCCCCACCCTGCCTAAAGATATGGTTTTTTGTTCCGATAGAAGAAAGTATAGAGCGTGTTTTTTAACAGCGTGTGCTGCGCGGGAAAGAAAAGACTCCCCTCCAGACCGGGGGGAGCCATGAAGCGCGGAATGGTCGCCGCAGGCTGGAAGTTTGCGAAGTGATGCAAGGGGAGGCAAGCCCATGTTTGGCCCTTTTCTCCAAAATTCTATGTGTGCCTATCCCTTCCCTCAGCTTCCTTTGGCGCGGGGACCGATTGCGCGTAAAAGCAATCACAAGAGGGTGTTGACGCGGTGGCAGTCTCTCTCTCTCTCTCTCTCTCTCTCTCTCTCTCTCTCTCTCTGCTGATTGCGCCCGTATCTGAGCGCCGCGCGGCTTTCCGATTTTTTGCGTTTGCAAACAAAAAGGCCTTGCCCCTTTCCGGGGCGAGGCCTTTTTTTCCGCCACCAGTAATTTGACAACTGTAATAGTCAGACGGGAATGTTCAACCCCAACACGTCCAAAACGAAGGAGAAGGCAAATGAAGCTCTCGACGAAAATTGCGGCCAGCATGGGGTGCTTGGCCGTGCTCATGGCGATTATGGGCGGGTATCTGATCATGCAGACGGCTAAAATCAACGACAGCTACTCGATGATCGTGGAGCAGATGATGCCGATCCGATCGAACGCGGGCGATATTGACAAAGCGGCGACGGCATACCGCCTGAACGAAGTGCTGCATCTCTATGCCACGGACCCTGCAGCGATGAAGAGGTACGAAGAACGGCAGGAAAAATGGGCAGGGGTCGTCGCCCAAGGTATCAAAAATCTTGAAGGATTGCTCTTCCGTCCTGCAGCTAAACAGGCTTTTCAGGCGTATTTGGCGGTTCGACAGGCATATATGGACACGCATCAACGCTTGCTCACGCTTTCACGGGAAAACCGTACACAGGAAGCTGTGGCTTTGCTGAACGGCGATTCACGCGCGCAATATGACGCTATGGACGAGAGTCTGGAACAGATGGTGCAAGTGATCAATAAGGCTGTTGCTGAAGCCAATGCCGCGGGCGACGCTATGTATGCCGCTTCGCGCCTGATCGGCATCTGCCTGGTGGTGGGAGCCGTGTTGATTGCTATCGTTCTGACCTTGCTGTTGGTACGCAATACCCTGCGCCAGTTGGGCAAGGATCCCGGTGAACTGAACGTCATCGCCAAGCGCGTGGTGGACGGCGACTATAATGTGGATGACGGCGGGAAAAAAATGGGCGTCTATGGTTCCATTGTGGAAATGGTCAATGCCCTGAAAGAACATATTGAGAACGCCCGGCGCGAGTCGGAAAACGCTAGGGAACAGTCCTCTAGGGCTCAAGAGGCCATGACTCAGGCCGAGGCCGCGAGCAAGGAGGCTCAGTCCAAGACCCAAGCCATGCTGGTGGCTGCCGACAAGCTGGAGCAGGTGGGTGTAGTGGTTTCCTCGGCCTCCACCGAACTTTCGGCCCAGATCGAGCAGTCCGACCGGGGAGCGGCCGAGTCCGCCCAGCGCCTGTCCGAAGCGGCCACGGCCATGAACGAAATGAACGCCACGGTCCAGGAAGTGGCGAAGAATGCCGGTTCAGCTTCCAGCGCTTCCGCCGAGACCAAACAGAGAGCCGAGGCTGGCGCGCAGGTGGTGGAAAAGGCCGTGCGCAGCATTGAGGAAGTTCACCATCTGTCCTTGGAACTCAAGGCGGACATGACCCAGCTCAACGAACATGCCCAGGACATCACCCGGATCATGAATGTGATCTCGGACATCGCGGACCAGACCAACCTGCTGGCCCTGAATGCGGCCATTGAGGCGGCACGGGCCGGAGAGGCCGGACGGGGCTTTGCCGTGGTGGCTGACGAAGTGCGCAAGCTGGCTGAAAAAACCATGGCTTCCACGCAGGATGTGGGCAACGCCATCAAGGCCATTCAGGAAAGCACGACCAAGAGCATGACCGGCGTGGACAATGCCGTAGAACGCATCGGCGAGGCCACGGAACTGGCCAATCAATCCGGGCGCGCCTTGCAGGAAATTGTGACCACGGTGGAGGCCACGGCGGATCAGGTCAACGCCATTGCCACGGCCAGCGAAGAACAGTCCGCAGCCAGCGAGGAAATCAACCAGTCCATCGTCCAGGTCAACGACATGGCCAAGCAGACCGCCGACGCCATGGGCGAGGCGGCCAAGGCCGTGTCCGAACTGGCGGCTCAGGCCCAGGGGCTCACGGAACTGATTCAGGAACTGAAAGAAGCATAAGCGCAATCTTACGGCCGGATGGTTTCTTCTCCTCCCCCGGCCGTAAACAGGCGCGTTCCGGACAACACGCGCCGTTACCGGGCGTGCCCCCTGTCCACATCGGGGCGCGCTTCAACCGGGGCGGGGTGTGTCTTTTTCCTGTTTTTTTCCTCGTCTGAACTCGTCCGGATATTTGGCGCGAAGACCGCTTCTTTCACGGTTATGCCACGATTCCCGTCCAACGTAACTTTGGCGGCCTTGAGCTTGGCGAGCTCCATCCCGATGTCCTTGACTTGAGCTGCGGTGATGGTCATGCTTTTATCTCTCCTGTTTCGCCGGGACCGTGCCCCGGATTGCCGTTTTGTCTTTCCGGCCGAGCGGGGCGCATTAATCCAGGGCCGCCAAAGCATGACGGAAGGGGCCGGTGAAAGAAGGTCATGCCATCCTTTCACCGGCCCCGGTCTCAGAAGTATTGGTACGGCGTATACGATTACGCGCGGGCTCCCGCAGTCTTTTCGGCGTGCTTGATGAAGGTGCCGTCCTCCAGTTCCTGGAAGGCTTCGCGCAGTTCGTCCTCGCTGTTCATAACGATGGGGCCGCCCCAGGCCACGGCTTCGTGCAGGGGCTTGCCGGATACCAGCACCAGGCGCGCGCCCTCCGGGCCGCCGGTCAAAGCCACGGCGTCGCCTTCCGTAAAGAGATAGGCGTGCTTGGCCGACAGCATGGCGTTGTTTTCCGTAAGCGCGCAGGTGCCCTCCACCAGATAGGCAAAGACGGTATGCGAGGGATTGGTCTCCACAGTCCAGGTGTGCCCCGGCTTGAGAGTCATATCCAGAAAACGCACATCCACATAATCGCCCTTGGTGGCGCCTTCCACATTCTTATATCGCCCGGTCACCACAGCCACGGTGCCCGCGTCTTCTTCCACCTTGGGCACCATGTCCACGGTGATGTCGCGGTATTTGGGCTCCACCATCTTGTCCTTGCGGGGCAGGTTGATCCAGAGCTGCAGACCCAGAATCCTGTCGCTGGCCTGCGGCATTTCCTGGTGCAGAATGCCGCTGCCCGCGGTCATCCATTGGCAGCAGCCGTCCAGAATCTTGCCCGAATTGCCCAGGCTGTCCTTATGATCGATCTCGCCCTGGATAAGATAGGTGAAGGTTTCAATGCCCCGATGCGGGTGCATGGGAAAGCCTTTGATGTAGTCAGCGGGATTGCGGGAGTCGAAAGCGTCCAGCATCAGAAAAGGATCAAAACTTCTTACGGTGGGGGAACCCAAAACGCGGACCAGATGCACACCCGCGCCGTCAATGGCGGAATGACCGGTAACATCGCTTTTAATAGTACGGTACTTCATAGTGCGCTCCTTTTCCCGGCCGCTCCATGCGGCGCATGGCGGCGGAAAAGAAATATATATGTAACCGGATCACGCGGCCCTGGGGCAACGTCCCCGGCAAAAAAGGATTGCGCTTCGGAGCCGGAGGAGCGGACGTAACGCCTGCCCGGCGGCGGCAGCGCGGCTGCCGCCATGCAATCCTGACGGATTGCATATAACTCCGAAAAACAGACTGTCCAGTGGCGGAGCGGCAGGCACAAAAAAACTCCCCGGCGCTAACCGGGGAGGCTGCTACTGTCCGGGCTGGTCGCGCTCAGGGCTTGAGCTTGTCCATCAACTGCCGGATTTCGGCCATCTGGCCGTTGAGTTGCTGGGCGGCGTTATTGGCGTCTGCAATGACCACGGCCACATCCTTGAGGGTGCTGTCCACCGCTTCCACGGCTTCGTTGATCTGCGCCGACGAAGCGGACTGCTGTTCCGAGGCCGTGGCAATGGCCCGCACCATGTCGGCGGACAGGGCCGTGATTTCCACAATGTCCTTGAGCCGGTCGCCCGAAGTGTTGGCAAGGCCGGTCACTTCCTCGATACTGACCACGGCGCGGTCCACATGCTCCATATTGCGGCGGGTGCCCTGCTGGATGTTTTCAATGGCGCTGCCCACTTCCGTGGTGGCGCTCATGGTTTTTTCCGCCAGCTTGCGCACCTCGTCGGCCACCACGGCAAATCCGCGCCCGGCATCGCCGGCGCGTGCGGCTTCAATGGCCGCATTGAGCGCCAGCAGATTGGTCTGGTCGGCGATATCCGAGATCACGGTCATGATCTGATTGATGCTCTGGGCTTCGTCACTCAGCTTTTCCATGTCCGCGCGCAGAGCCAGGGAGTTCTTCTGCACTAGGTTAATGGAGGAAACCACCTGCCCCACGATGTTCTGGCCGTCCGTGGCCGTATTGCGCATATTGTCGGAACTGGCGGCCGCGTCGCTGGCGTTTTTGGAAATGTCCAGCACGGCCATATTCATTTGTTCCATGGCGGTGAGCGTGTCGTGCATGCGTTCCGTTGTTTCGGCGGTGGCCGTGTCGGTTTTCGCCAGTACGCTGACCAGTTGTTCACAAGCCGAATTGGCCGCTTGCAGCAGATCCAGCACCGAGGCGGCCACCCCGCGCATGGTTTCGCTGTTGCGTTTGATGGCTTCCTGCTGCTCAAAAGTTGTGGTGGTGTCCAGCAGAATCAGAATGGCGTGCGACAATCGGCCCTTGTCGTCGAGCATGGGCTTGGTAAAAATATCCGCATGCATGGGTTTGCCTGTTTTCCGCTCGACAACGAAGTCCATGCTGGCGGCTTCTCCGCTTTCCAGGCACTGGGTGATGGAAGTGGCGCGTGTCTCGTCATTGTAATAAAATTTGCCGGACGTCATGCCGATGACGTCTTCCATCTTTCCCGGATGCTCAAAAGTGCTCAGCATGGGAGCATTGGCGAAAGCCAGTTTGTCTTCCGTGTCGAACACGGCGCAGGGCACGGGCAGGGTCTCCAGCACGCCGTGCGAGAAAGCGAGCTGGCTTTCCAGCTTGTCCAGCATGGCGTCGAGGGCTCTGGACAGGGTGCCGATTTCATTGTTCGAATGGGTTTCAATGCGCGAGGCGTAATCGCCGGCCATGACTTTTTGGGCAAAATCGGAAAGACGCTCCAAGGGGCGGCAGATGCCCCTGCGGGCGTAGACGGCTGAAATCAGACTGAGCAGCAGAGTCAGGGCCAGAGCAAAACAGAGGAAGAGGCCGTTATGATCGACGCGCTCGATGCTGGCGGCCACTTGGGCGCTGGTGCGCTTTTCCAAAGCGGCGAAAAATTCATTGAGCGGAGCCATGATTTTTTCGGTTTCCGCATTATAGGCCGGACCAAAGACCAGTTCGCGGGCACGCTCCATATCGGGTTCGCCCTTGACCGTGTAGTCGCCCTTGGCGTCTTTGTAGATGCCTTTGACGGCGTTCATGGCCTCGGTTTCCAGAGCGATCAGCGCGTCGGAAAGCTGGTTGCCTTTTTCCACCAGGGCGAATTCGTCGGTGGTGACTCCGTACTGTCGCATCAGGTCGGTAAGCGCGATTTTCCGGCCAGGAGCCACTTCGCGGCTGGTCGCGCGGGGCGTTTTGCCCGCCCGCTCGTCCACAATGCCGAAATAGATTTTTTCATACCGGCTGTCGCCGGTGGCGGCGTACTGGCGAACATTGCTGGTGAGCTGCTTGGAGGATTCCATCAGTTCACCGGCAAGTTGAACGGCTATTTCCTTGTTGCGCGCGAGATCCAGATTATTTTGAATGGCGTAATACAGCTGGAAGACAAAATAACCCACAAGGCATGTCAGGATAATAATCCCAGCGTTTATGGCGGATGAGGCCTTGCTGATGCTCATGCATTGCTCCTGAGACAGAGGTAAATTTTATTACGAAAGTTCGTGTCTGCCTGATAGATCGCCGGAAATCAGAAAAGTTTTAGGGCAAAACCTTTGTCAACCGGGCGATTTTTTAAAGATTGCGGGAAAAAAGTGTTTCGTGTTCCCTTGCCATAGCGGGACTTGACGCGCAAGCCCTTAGGCGGACAAAAAGGCATATCATATCCATCAGAGGAGGCCGAGTTTGACAACCATACCGCATCATGCCGCCGCTGCGGCTTTGTTCCTTGCCCTGTCGGTCGCCTTGCCCTGCCTGGCGGCGGAGGAGAGCGGCGTGCCGCAAGCCCCGGCCTCGTCTCCGTCCATTGCCGACGGCGCGGCAACGGTTGCGCCGCCTTTGTCCGCCGCGCGGGAAGCGGGCAAACTGCCGCCTCTGGCGGAAATGATCACCTCTCCCTTCGGGCGGCGGCGTATGCCCGGCTGGCTGAGCCGGCGCGGCATGGTGATGCGCGAGCATTCCGGCCTGGATATCCGTGCCCGGCTGGGCTGGCCCGTGGTGGCTTTTGACGGCGGCATGGTCAGCCATGCCGGGCCGCACGGCCTTTCCGGCATAGTGGTGGAAATCCGGCAGGATGACGGCATGACCGCGCGCTATGCCCATCTGCAGAAGGTCCTGGTCTCTGCGGGACGGCGGGTGGGGCGCGGCGAAGCCGTGGGCCTGGTGGGCTGTACCGGCAGGACCACGGGCGCGCATCTGCATTTTGGCCTGCAAAACGCCAAGGGGGAACTGGTGGACCCCTTGCCGTATCTGCGCAGCGCCGAGCAGTTGTTGCGCCCCGCGCCCGGGCAGATTCCCGCTGAACTCACGCCGCAGCAGTGCGGCCCGGTAATCCGGGGCCGTAACGGACGGCCCGCGCGAATGGGCGACCTTAAGGCCCTGGAGAATTACAGCCCGCCGCCCATCCCCGTCTGGGGCGAAGGGCGGTAGCGGCATCCGGTGTTCCCGGCCGCCTGCCTGAAATTTCGTCTCCTCTTTCTTTACGCCTGTTTCGCCGCCCCTCGCCGCTTCCGTGCGCCGGGGCGGCGTTTCTGGTTTGGTTCCCGCGCACCGGCGGACCGTCCTCCGCCCCGCGCCGAATTCATAAAATCTTTTTCTGGCCCGGACATTGCATATCTGCTTAACGTTTGGCCGGCTATGCCGGACAAAGGGCTTTTGTTGGACAGGTTGGACAAGGCGGTTCGCGCCCACATTCTTGGAAAATGGCGTTGTGGGCCGCCGCGGACCGCTTCACGCAGGCCATATGGACCGTTTTGCGCAACCTGTTGTTCTGTATAATTGTTATACAGGTGGCAATAATTTTTACAGTCGCCTGTATAGACCAAACAATAAGGATACAAACATGACCACTCTTGGTACGAGATACCCCACTTTGGCGTTCATTTCCGGCGGCGTTGGCGAAGCGGATGACGGCATCCCGCCGCAGCCCTTTGAAACTTTCTGCTACGATTCCGCCCTGTTGCAGGCAAAAATTGAAAACTTCAACGTTATCCCCTATACCTCGGTTCTTCCCAAGGAACTCTACGGCAACATCCTGCCCGTGGACAAAGTGGAAAAAAACTTCAAGCACGGTGCCGTGCTGGAAGTGATCATGGCCGCCAACGGAGCGCGCATTGAGGATCACCGCGCCATTGCCACCGGTCTCGGCATCTGCTGGGGCAAAAAGGACGGCAAGCTCATCGGCGGCTGGGCCGCTGAATACGTGGAATACTTCCCCACCTGGATCGACGACGACATCGCCAAATCCCACGCCGAAATGTGGCTGAATAAATCCCTCAACCATGAACTGACCCTGCGCGGCGTGGAAAAGCACAGCGAATTCCAGTTCTGGCACAACTATCTGAACATCACCAAGCCCTACGGCTACTGCCTGACGGTCATGGGCTTCCTCAACTTTGAATTCGCCGATCCCGTTGTGGTGAAAAACTAGGAAAACCGCTCCGGCCTGTCCGTGAGCCTTTGTGCGCCCGGCCCGCGACGGATTGTTAGCGTGGGCCGGGCGTTTGTTTTAGGAACTTTTGCCGCCGCCGGGCGGCACGGCTCCGACGCAGACCCGATCCGGACTTTGTTCCGCCCGGTCGGCCTTTAAGTAAATTATTTCCATGAAGCCACGCCGGCACAAGGGCGAGGTTTAACATATAGAGGATAGAGCAATGGCGCAAAGCACAACCAAAAAACTCGGGGTCGTGGCGCTGGCCAGCGTGGTGGTCAGCTCCATGGTCGGCGGGGGCATTTACAGCCTGCCGCAGAATATGGCCGCCGCCGCTTCCGTGGGCGCGGTACTCATTGCCTGGGTGATCACAGGCCTGGGCATGTATTTTCTAGCCAATTCCTTCCGCATTCTTTCGGATATCCGCCCGGACCTCAAAGCGGGCATTTATATGTACGGGCGCGAGGGTTTCGGCCCCTTTGTGGGCTTCCTCATCGCCTGGGGCTACTGGCTTTGCCAGATCTTCGGCAATGTGGGCTACGCCGTCATTACCATGGACGCCCTGAATTACTTTTTCCCGCCGTATTTCCAGGGCGGCAATACCATCCAGTCCATTATCGGCGGTTCCATCCTGATCTGGATGTTCAACTTCGTCGTGCTGCGCGGCACGCATCAGGCCGCCATCATCAACACCATCGGCACCATCGGCAAGCTGATCCCGCTGTTTATCTTTATTATCGTGATGGTGTTCATGTTCAATATCGACAAGTTTGATTTCGACTTCTTCGGCAAGCTGGCCGTGGACAACGGCCACCACCTCGGCGGCCTGGGAGCGCAGGTCAAGAGCACCATGCTGGTGACCCTTTGGGCCTTTATCGGCATTGAGGGCGCGGTAGTGCTGTCCGACAAGGCCAGAACCCCGGATGACGTGGGCAAGGCCACGGTTATGGGCTTTCTGGGCTGCCTGGTGGTCTACATTCTGCTGTCCGTGCTGCCGTACGGCTTCATGACCCAGGCGGAACTTTCCGCCGTGCCCACGCCGTCCACCGCCGGCGTGCTGGAGCGTGCCGTGGGTCCGTGGGGAAGCTGGCTGATGAATGTGGGCCTGATCATCGCCGTGCTGGCCAGTTGGCTGGCCTGGACCCTGATCACCGCTGAAATGCCGTATGCCGCGTCCAAGAACGGCACCTTCCCCCGCCAGTTCAGCAAGGAAAACGCGGCCGGGGCGCCGTCCGTGTCCCTGTGGGTCACCAGCCTGCTGATGCAGCTGGCGCTTCTGCTGGTCTATTTCTCCAACAATGCCTGGAGCATGATGCTGAGCATCACCGGCGTGATGGTGCTGCCCGCCTACCTGATTTCCATGCTCTTCCTCTGGAAGACCTGCGAGGACGGGCAATACCCCCAGAAGGCCCCCACCGGACGCGCCGCGGCCCTGGCCTGCGCCGCGCTGGGCACGCTGTATGGCTTCTGGCTGATCTACGCCGCCGGTCTGCACTATATGCTGATGGCCATGGTGCTGATCGCCCTGGGCATTCCCGTATACATCTGGAGCCGCAAGCAGCATCCGGATCAGACGCCGCTGTTCAAGAACTATGAAAAGGTCATTCTGGTGCTGCTGGTACTGGCGGCGCTGGTCGCGATCTATCTGTTCGCGCGCGGCATCATCACGTTGTAACCTCTTGCCTGGAACGGAGACGTTCCCAGAAGGAGTGCCATATATGTCAATAAAATGGAAACAAATCGGCGGATTCGCCATAGCGGCCTTTCTGTTTGTGGCCGTGCAGTCCCAGGCCGCCCAGGAAGACAGGGCGGCGGAAGGCCAGAAGTTGTACGACGACCTCTGCGCCATCTGCCATACGGAAAAACCCGCCAAGATGATGGGCCAGCCCGTGGACGGTCTGGTCGCCAAGATGAACAAGGTGAAAAGTCTGACTCCGCCGCCCAATGAGAAGGTGGAGCAAATGCAGGAAGCGCTGAAGCCGCTCTCCGATCAGGATCTCAAGGATATCGCCGTGTATCTGAACGGCCTGAAATAGCCGTTTGGCCATATAATCAATAGGGAGCAGCCCGAAAAACCGCGATTGGCGCCGGTCTTTCGGGCTGCTTTTGTTTGCTGCGGGACGTGCCTGTTGCGCGCTTCCGACAACATCCGCGCCGTGATTGCGGCAGCGATTACGCGGATGGAGACTGAAACCGTTCCGCTTCCATCACGGCGATGCGCCGGACCAGCTCGTCCGCCAGAGCGCGTGAGGAGAGCCGTTGCAGGGCCTCATAATCCTTTTGGCATTCCCATGCCGTTTCTCCGTCCTCGTGTGCATTCTCCGTCTGTCGCCGGAACCGGCAGGGACCGGCCCCGCTCAGAATCCATTCCGGATTGACGTTTGCCACACGCAGCAAGGTCAACAGCCATTCCGCCGGGATCATGCCCGTGCGCTTGGCATTGGTTACGGCAGAACGGCGCACGCCCAGATAAGCGGCAAGCCCGGTCTGGCTGTGCGTGCCGGTAATCTGATGGATACGATTAAGCTGTTCGGCGAATGGGGATGGGCTTTCTGCGTATATCATTAGTTCGCTACCAGATAACTGATTAATTTATTTTGACAATTGTGCCTTTACATCTACCGGTCGAAAATTATTTTCTGACTTGGCTTACCTTATCGCGGGTCTGAAAAGCGCCTTCCTTGTATCGATGATCTGCTTGAGAATAAGATAAACTATGTTTTGATTTGTAAATCAAATTTTAGACTTGGTAAAGATACTTGGTTCATGTTGTGCCCTACAAAAGAAAGTTACCCTTCCTCCCCGGAGGGCGGCATGAACGATAATAGCTTAGTTTTGCTTGGAAAAAGGATCAGGGAATTGCGAGTAAAGCACGGCTTGTCGCAGGAAAAACTTTCCGAGCTGTCCGGCGTGAGCTCTCGCCATATCAGTGAAATGGAGCGGGGAGAATCAAATCCGAGTTTTCAGGTCATGGAACAGCTCACTTTCGCCCTTGGCGTCTCAATGAAAGAATTTTTTGACTTTGAACACCATGCGGATGACGAGGCAATCCGTGACGAATTGTGTCGAATGCTTGTCGGGTTTTCGCGTCCCAATCTGCAATTGGCCTACAAGTTGCTGCGAGAGCTGTCTGACGGCTGACTCCGTATTGTGCCGCATCTCAATAGGCGGAGCCCTTTATCATTATATACTCCGCGACTGCCCCAAAAAAGAGGGCGTCATCTCCCGCGCGGTTTCCTTCGGCATCAAACAAGATGGCGAAAACGTCCACCTATAAGCCTTTGCCTTCAATCCATTTCAAATCCTTCGATCTTTGCCGCTATTTTCAATTCTTATCAAAAGCCTTTGTAGGTTGAAACAGTTGAAAAGTTTTGTATCGGTATAGTGGACAGGATAGGCGGTGGGCTCACCGCCTATCCTGTCTTACGGATCAAGCTAAGAAGAGAACCCCGGTTTTTTCCGGGTGAATTTGTCAGCTTGAGCTAATGCTATCCGTCTGACAAGCTCGTCGGCAAGGGCCTTGGTGGATAGGCTCCGCAGAGCATCTTCCTCATTCCAGCGCTCTTGGACAACATCTCCAGTTTCGTAGACGCCCGGCGTGGGAATATGGATATAGCACGGTCCTAGGCCCGCCAGAATCCATTCGGGATGGACGTCTTTCGTCCTTATAATAGTCACAAGCCAATCCGCCGGGATTTTTCCCCGTCGTTTGGCATCGGATACGGAGGACTGACGTATTCCTAAAAAGTCAGCTAGATCGGCTTGGGTCTTCTTTCCCGTCACTTCCTGTATCCGCCGCATTTGGCCTTCAAAAACCTTCCGGCTATTCTCTTTGCTGTCCATAGTCCACCTCATCAGTTTTTGAGGGTAAAACATGCTCATCCCATTGGCACACTAAGGATATTATCAATATATGATACTTATAGTCTGTAGACTTATAGTCGTCATTCCTGATTCTGGCAAGATACATGAGGTGAAAATTTATGCCGGAATACAGCAAAAACGATTTGAAAGTCTTGAAGGCTTTTGGTGAAGTGGTTCGTAATGGGCGTAAGGCGCTGGACGATATATCTCAGGAAGAACTGGCGGAAAGGGCCGGTTTGCACAGAACATACCTCGGCGGCGTTGAGCAAGGGCGCAGAAATTTGAGCTTGCTCAACATAATGAAGATAGCCAAGGCGCTTGAGGTGGAGCCGGAAGAATTGTTCGCCGCCATGCCCAAGCCGAAGAAAAAGGCAAAGGCCGGAAGCTAGGGCTGTTTCTAAATAAATTCTAGACTTTTCGTCCATCTATTGTTTTGCTGTTTCCCCTGAGTAGACATGATATTTCAGACGAAAAGTGGGCCATAATCAGAACCTATATTGGCAAGGCCGGCACTGAGACGGGAGGGCGCAAGCGTAAGGATGACCGCCTGATGTTTAATGCCATCCGTGGATTATGAAAACTGGCGCGCCTTGGCGGGACTTGCATCCAGAGTTTGGGCCTTGGAATACAGTGCATAAACGCTTTCTGGAATGGGCCAGGCTTGAGGTCTGGGACGAGATTCTTCGCATGTTGTCCATAAACGCAGACCCTGAAGTCATAATTATTGACGCTACCTCTATAAAGCTGCACCAACACGGTACCGGTGCAAAAGGGGGCACTTCAATCAGGAGATCGGGCGCACCAAAGGTGGATTAACCACCAAAGTCCACGCTGTCGTTGATGCACTGGGCAACCCTTTGCGCATTCATCTCACTGCAGGCAATAAATGACATTGTCCCCGCGTGTGACCTGATTGAAGGTTTATTGGCAGACAAGCTTCTTGCGGATAGAGCTTATGATGCCAATAAACTGCTCGCGTTGGCAGAACGCCAAAGCCACGAAGTAGTTATCCATCCGACTCCGTGCAGATTGGAACAACAAGAGTACGATGCCCATGCGTACAAAGAGCGCCATCTTGTTGAATGTTTCTTTGCCAAGCTTAAATCATTCCGCAGAGTTGCAACTCGATATGATAAGCTTGCCGTAACCTTTAAAGCGTCAGTCATGCTGGCCGCGTGCCTTGTTTGGCTGCAATGAACTATTTAGAAACAGCTCCTAGTCTGGCCAAATCAATTTCTTTTAAAAAATGTCCCAAAACAGAACTAATTTCCTCACGCCCCTGGGTGTTTCCATGCTGGGTGGCCTTCTATTAGCCCGTAGGTTCACATGGCATCAGAAAAACCCGACTTCTCATCATTGCTCAAGGCGCTTCCACCGTTGATATTGCGCAAGAATATTGAGAAGTACTTGGACGGTTTTATCAGTAGCGGCTATTTGGCTAACCTTGATAGCCAAGGCAAGGGGCCTAAAGCAATAAAAGCAGGACGAACGGTGGGATATTTAAGGGAAAACTTTGTGGCGTGGCTGGAAAGTAGAGTTATTTATAATTAATTACTCTGTACAATAAATAGTTTTGAATCCATCATCAATACAGGAAAATGTTATGCTTTCGAGGTCAATAGTATTCATTAAATGATTTATAATCCTTTCGACGGCTTCTAATCTAAGCCTTAACTCAGGAGACCGCGTTGACCTGCCAACAGCAAACGAACTATCTCTCCCATGTGCAACGCGATTTCTTTTCTCAGTAATTTCTACTAAATAAGTTGCATCTCGATGATTAAGCTTCAATTCTTTTATGCATAAACATTTACCAACAAGTTCGATATATTCAGGAGTGACATTTTGAGAATGTATACTGAAAAAATTACTATCGATATTTATTTCGCCATCGCTAAATAAATTTTCTAAAAACTCAATTCGCTTCTTTATTTCATTTTTGTTGTTTGATGAATATTTAAATCTCTTGAAATCAGAATCACTCACAATAGAGTAAAACAAGCTCTTTATATGTATTTTTTTTATTTTTTTGTTTTTAAAAAAATTGATTAAATCATATAAACATCTGCTGAAAGAATATTCGACCAATGAATACATCATTACATAAAATAAACCTCTAAGATTAATAACCTCTAAACTATCCTCGATAAGCGGGCTAGTAGATTCATTTTGTTTTATAAAGGAAAGAACTAACCTTAAATGGTTCAGTCTTTCAAAAATATCTCTTTGAGTAGCTTCAATCATGACAATAAAGCATCTTTTACGAACTCAATTCGTCCTTTAACTCTTGCTCGACTATTTGTTGCCCCTGTTGTTAGTTTCTTAAGTTCATTACTGTTTTGCAAATCATTTAATATCCCCCGCTTTATATTACTACCTTCTGCTAGCGCCAATGCAGTTCCAACAGCAACAGCTTCATAAAGATTTGCAGGCGTCAGTCTCCTTCCTCCGCGGCAAACACCGTGCGGTAATTCCTCTTTTAGGAAAGTAAAAGTCTTGGAAAAGAGTTTTTTCAACTTGGGAGAAATATTTTTCTTGGAATTTTCACTCATATAGTCATTTAAAAAATCTTTTACGCTATGATCAAATTCACTATATTTCTCGTAGTATGAAAAAAATCTCAGGACATATTCTTCTTTTGTTCCATTGCTTTGTTCGCTTTCTTTTAATTTTACAATCTTGTTGAAGTTTGCATCACCAGAAAGCTTTTTTAAGTCTTCGTTGAACTTTCCCCTAAATATGCAATTTCTAATTTCTTGATGTGTTAGTGATACACCTCCAGTATTTAGTCGTTCAAATAAGTCAAATCTGACGTTTTCATCACTTTTATCATTCAATACTGTAATTCTTACTGGTCGTGTTTGAAAAGATAGTTGTAAAGTTTTGTCAATTTCATCAAACTGTTTACCATTTAACAGATTGAGTTTTTCTAATCCTCTAATTTTTAGTGGGGATTCACGATCAATTATTTCTAATACCTTTTTATCGCCAATAAACCTGAACAATGAACAAAGTCTTTGCACGCCATCAACAACTTCCCAACTTGCATCAGGATTTGTTGCAAAAAATATGTTTGGAATTGGAATACCAAGAAATATAGATTCTACAAGCATGGATTGTCTATCATCATCCCAGATAAACTGCCTCTGGTACTCAGGTGGAATATATAAGTTTCCCTCAGAAAACATAGCCATCAGTTCGCGAACTGAGAGGTCGTAATTATCAAAGGAAACGAGCCTTCTTTCTCCATCTAACTGTGCCTGCAAGGTTTTCATAAAATTCCTTAAAATTGGTTTCAACATGCTCATATAACTGTGCAACGGATTTGAGGTGGGGCTATCGTGGGGCAGAAATCGCTTAAACAGAAAAAGGACTTGCGGCATATACCTGGTCGGGATGAAAGGATTTGAACCTTCGACCCCTTGAACCCCATAATCGGGCATCAATTAACCGGACATAAGCCAGCCAACACTCCGGCTCTCCATCCCGTATATTCCGGTTCCGCCGCTATACATTTTAATACACCCCGTATATCCCGCTCAAATCTCATGGGTCAAAATTTCCAGCACTTCCTTATCCTCAATGCCCAGATACCTCATGGTGACACTAGGTGATGAGTGATTGAAACGCTTGCAAATCAGCTCAAAACCCACCCCAAAATGTGTCCTCTGAATATACCCGAAGGTTTTTCTCAGAGAATGCGCCCCGTAATTTCCGGGCAGATTGATGGCCCGACACCAGGATTTAATCATCCGATTAACGGTCATAATGGTCAAAGGCTTCTGGTGTCCCTTGGTGGACTGGAAAAGGTAATCATCATCTAAATGGTCCGAAGCCTCCAGATGCCCTCTGAGAGCCTTGTAGACTTCCCTATTAATATAGATGGAGTTGAGCTTTCCGGTTTTTGACTCACGGATTTGGATGGTTTGACCGGGTTTGACGGATTTGACATCCAAGATTTTGAGCTTGAGCAAATCTCCGGTTCTGATGCCGTTGTTGATGCCCAATGTGAAGAGCAGCAGGTCACGTGGTTTTGAGGCCAACAGTTTTTTAATGGATTGGATATCCGCCATTTGGCGGATGGGCTGAACGAGGGTTGAGGAACCGGGCTTTGGGTGATTGGGGTTTGGCATGTGACCACCTCAAATGTTAAATTAATAAGAAAAATCAATATATTGCTTAACATGGCAAGTACACAGCCCGGAATGAATCTGTTTAAGTTGTTGAGATGGTAAGGCAAACTGTCGGATGTTAAGTTGTTTTAAGAACTTATTTAATTAAATTGGTGAGTTATATTAAAATTGATGTTTTGAACCGGGAACAAATTTGGGAGAAATACTCTTGAAGTTGGGAAAATCCATGCGTAAATGGGGAAAATGCACTCATATTTGATTGAATGTTCAATCAATTTCCCCGGCTGCAAATGTAAAATGGGAGAGTGAAAATTAAGATTTAGGCAGTTTATAATTAATATGATTTGAGAATTGGATATTTTGGATTATGAATTGTATTGATTTTAAAATCCCTTCGGGATTTAACTTCAAATTTGAAAAGCAAGCTTTTCAAATTCTCAGTTTGTATTTTAATTTAAAATAATTTTATGGATTTGTATTTTGTGAAATTAAGAAGAAAAAGTATATTCCATTTGTTGAATATTATTTATTGGAAACTGGTTTCCAAAATGAATAGATTGGAGAAAATTTTTATTTTATGGGAATTAAAAGAATGGAAACTTGTTTCCGATAAATAAGATTCAAGAGAATGAATGAATTTGTTTTTGGATTTTGTGGATGTATAAAGTTGTGTAATAAAAAAATTTTAGTGAAAAGAATAGCAACTGAGAATTTGGATAGTTTGCTATCAAAATTTGAAGTTAAATCCCGTAGTGATTTTAAAATAAGTGGAAAATCGAGATTTAAAATTTATAAAAATATTTTGTGCACAATCAAAATTATGAAAATGAAATTTTATGATGATGATAGAATGACAGATTTTATAGCAAAATATTCTTATAATATATTTAATGGCTCTAATTTTTCCCACCCCAAAAAGTGTCATAACTATCATCACTAATAAAAAAGGGATATTTAATGGCTCTAATTTTTCCCACCCCAAAAAGTGTCATAACTATCATCACTAATAAAAAAGGGAGGCTCAACACCTCCCAATTCATGAAAAAACAACCTCAATTATCTTTATAAATCAAAATCACTTTTTTTTATTTTTAATCCTGTATTTTTTTATATATTCAGGCGGTATATCATCAATAAAATATTGCGATCCCTTTTTTATATCCCTTTTCAATCTATCAATATTAATTTCCTGCCTTAAAATATTAAGGACTTTTCTCCATGTTGTCGCACTCCCCATTATACCATTTATAATCCTGCTAAATTCAGACTTTGAAAGTCCGCATTTATCAGCATATACTTTTTGATTCACAACTTTATCACCATAAAAAGCAAAATATATTCTGCACCATGAAAGAAATTTATAATCTTCAGATAATGATTTTTTTGCCTCATTATATGTCTGCTCTTTAGTTTGTATAATCGATTTTTTCAAATCAAGCTTGCTGGATAATTCTCTAATTGCTTCCAGTCTGCTAATTTCTTTATAGTCAGAATAAAATTGAGCTGAATCACCATACCAATTGCATGATTTATTATGACATTTTGCCCTCTGATCTGGATAAATTTTAAAAGACATTTTTTGGCAAAAAGGGCATTTGATATTGCCGCTTTTTGCCATTATGTCACACCCTGCAAGAATAAGCACATCTTCGAAACTCACTGTTTCATTCATTTTGTTGCTCGCTGTATTAATATTATAATCCTCTGATAAATCTTTCCACAATATTCCTTGCCTGATTAATTCATGTTTTGTTTTGTGTTGCCTCAACAGCACAAATAAAATCACATGCTGATATAATTACATATTTTTTATTGGGGTCATTTTCCATGAGCGCCTTTTTTAAAATTCAATCTCCATATTTTTTTCCTTCATTTGTCATTTTTATATTCTCATCAAAATAGTCATTTCTTTTCTCCAAATACTCTTTGAGATTCATTTTTGACATTTGTATTCTCCAGTTTTTATAAATAGTTATGTACATTCATATGATTTTTGTGTACATACTTATACATATTTATATTTTCGAGGTCTGAAAATGCGTGAATACCTGAATATAAAAGAGGCCGCAAAATATTGCTGCTACAATGCGGCATATTTCGGCAGGGTTATGGAGCAATACAAAATCCCCAAATACGGCCCCAAGAAAAACAGACTCAGGATTGTTGACCTTGATGCCTGGATGAAAAACCCGGAAATTTTTGTCGCTGCTTCTGACAACATGCGTTCCGGCTTCAGGAGGGTTGAGTAATGGCTGTCAATCAAACAAAATCCGGTAATTGGTATGTTCAGTACAGGATTCCAGGCATAAGCAGCCCAAGGAAAGAGTATTTCGGTAAAACTGAAGAAGCGCGGAATCAGGCCATGAGCAGGGAACAGGAAGTCAAGGCGGGTTATGTGTATTCAGTAGCGGCCCTTGCCAACTCACGGACGGTCTATCTGGATGAACTGGGTCAGTGTTACCTTGACTCCCTCAAAGTTAAAGACAAGTCCGCCGAATGGATTGGGACGCTCAAATTTTTATTAAATGAGCACTTCCTTCCGTGCCTTTGTCATGTCCCTGTTGACCAGTTGGGCATTCAGGACATCCTGAAAGTGGCGGCGCGGTTCACTGACAAAGCCGCCGCCACGCAAAACCGCTATATGGACAGCCTTCATGCGATTTTTCGGTTCGGGATTCGCCATGAATTAACCGCCAATGATCCAATGGCTCACTGGAAGAAGAAACGGGAGCCGCGACGTGATGTCCGGCTGACTGTCAAAGACCTCTCCAGGATTTACGCCGTGGCATCCGACCATCTGAAATGGATTATCGAGGTTGAGTGGGAACTTGGAACCCGGCCCGGCAACTCCGAGCTGTTTTCCTTGCTCTGGCAAGACATCGACTTCAATCGGGGCACTATCCATATACGGGGGACCAAGACGCCAGGCTCCGACAGGATAGTGCCCATGACACCTGATTTCAGGGAAAGGCTCCTCATAAAACGTGAAATTGCCCAGTCCCCGTATGTCATCGAAAAAAATGGCCGTGGCATAAAGCAATGCCGGAAATCTTTTAAAACAGCCCTCGAAAAAGCCGGAATTGACTACCCGGTAAGGCTGTATGACATCCGGCATCTTTTTGCCTCGACCATGCTTGCAAACGGTGGCGACCTCAAGGCCGTTTCCAAGCTCCTTGGGCATAGCTCCACCAGAATGACGGCGGATACTTATTACCACGAACTGCAAGGAGAAAAGGAACGGGCCTTGAGCGTCAAACCACATTTGCTGTATGATGTTTAAAGCAGGAAATTAATCAATAAAGAATTCTGTATGGGACCATTCGATTTTGCAACTAAACTTGTCTTCAAATATTTTTTTGGCATTCTCTACAGATGGGAAATTAATATATGTTCCTTTTGAATCTCTACCTTTTTCAAATGAATACGATCCATCTTTTCCATTTGTAAGCATTTGTGTCATCATTGTCTGTGATGAAACTTTTGGGCTGCTATAATATATACCATGAGATTTTGCATATTCCATGTACCTTGAGTAGCTTAAAAATAAATTTTTCGTTTTAACTCTATTATTAAAATAAATTTCAAGCTCACTATCAAGCCAGTTGTTGTTATCAAGTTCTGGTTTTTCATTTGCAGAGTAGCAATCAATAAGATCATAAAGCCATCTATCGAATAT
>NZ_JAGZUV010000013.1:0-1134 GCF_018379785.1 Desulfovibrio sp. | reverse complement strand
CAGGGGGCGTCAATATATCTATTTCATTAAATTTATATTCCTTTAAATAATTAAAGAATTGTACTATCTCACATTCATTCATTGCATTATAAAGATTCATAAAATACTGTTTGTCTTTTTTGTATTCACTACTAATTCGCAATGCAAAAAACCTTCTTTCATCATATGTTGCTGGTACAGAGAACGTTTCATTCGTGAGGAAAATAAATCTTAAATAATTATTTACCATTTCTGCATCATATCCTTTTCTTTCTATTATAATTTGAGAGTCTGTTATCATTGATTTCAGCTTGCCTTCTTTGCTCTTATCACCTGCCCAAATAGCCTCTTCTGAAACTACAAGAAGCTTTCCGAATAAATGAAAATTAAAATGACCTATCAAATGTTTTGGATCAGTTACTTTTATATACATATTACCAAGAATTTTCTGCCCAATAGCATCAATAAATCCAGATTTTCCCGTACCCTTTTCCCCTTTAATAACGAGAGCAACCCCAGGCATTTTTTCTGGATATTGGAATAGATGTGCAAACCATTTTAAGAGATAAGTATACTTCTCTTCATCTCCATTACACCAAACATGTTTTAAATGATGCGCAATATGTGGGAAATCACCGACCTGATCATCTTTAATATAAAAACCTCTCCAATAATTATAAAATCTTTTATCGCTACAATTAGGTTCAAATATATTTTTTTCATATTGCCTTCTATCTTTGTTGTTAATCCAAAAATCCATAACATTCTGCCATGCTAATTTATTACCAAGTGGACCATATACAGTATCTAGTTGATTATATAAATCTAAAAAATCTCTTTTTGAATATTCTTTAACTTCAATTTCACATTTATTATTCAATATTTCCCTGCAAAAAACAGCCTTATTGCTCAACGTACTCACAAAATGATGCTTATTTACGTCATCCATAACTTCTTTAGTTCTTTCAAGCGCATTGACAATTTTTTCATGATTCATTGGCCCATGTATATTACTATTTGACATAAAATTTCCTTTTTAAATTTAAAAATATTTGGAATGTTCAATTCAATATGTCTAGGCAATATTAATAATTAATTGGGATGTCTTTACATCAATATTGATTTTGAGATTTGCATTTTTGATATCAAGCTCCA
>NZ_JAGZUV010000012.1:0-54597 GCF_018379785.1 Desulfovibrio sp. | reverse complement strand
TTGAACAAAGTGAAAGCCGGCGCCTTTAGACGCTGGCCGGTAACAAGCCCTTATAGGGCTGGAGCAAACCACCCGCTATGCGGGTGGTTTTGATTTCCGCCATGTCCGGAACGCCTACAGGGCGGCGGCCCTCGGAGCGTCGGCCAGCATGACGTTGATGACCGTTTTATCGACCGAGCACATGCCCTGCGTGCTGATGGTGCCGAGATTCTGGATGGTCGTTTCCGGGCGGATCGAGACAATGCCCTGCCCGTGGCCGATATGGATGTTCTGGCTGGCCAGAAGGGCGCAGAGCACGGCTTCGGAAGCCGCTGTGGCCAGTTTGAAAGCGCAGCCGCCCTTGGCTCCGTCGCAGAGCATGCCGGCCAGGGTGCCGCTCATGGAATTGATGACCCCGGCCAGTTGGCTGTCGTCGCAGCCGAGAAGCCAGGCCACGGAAACCGCCGCGCCGACGCCGGCCGCAATGGCGCAGCCGCACACCGGGGACAGGGGGCCCGAGAACTCCTTGATGGCGATGGTCACCAGATGGCTCAGGGCCAGCGCGCGGATCAGCTTTTCTTCGTCCAGATCCTTTTCGCGACAGACGATATAGGGCGGCAAAATGGCCGTAATGCCGTGATTGCCGCTGCCCGCGCTGGACATGACCGGCATTTTGAGCCCGGCCATGCGCGCGTCCGCCGCCGCCGCCGCGTACATGCGGACCTTGTTGACCATATTTTCCTCTATGACGCCCTCGTCCATCAGGCGGCGCAGAGCCGCGCCCAGGCCCAGGCCGGGCATCTGTTCCAGACCTGCCTGGGCCATGCGGTAGTTCATGGGCACCCCGGCGATAAGGAAGGCGATCTCTTCCAGCGGCAGGGCCTCGACCTCCTGCCGCAGTTCCTGGATGGTCATGTCCTTGAGAATGGGCGTGACGGCGCTTTTCTTCCCGTCCTCCGTTGCGGCCGGGGCGGCTTCCTCCACGGTTTTTCCGTCGCGTTCCACCAGAACTATATTGGTGTGGCCCCCGATGATGACGGCCCGGCCCGTGCCCTGCGCGCCGGTGACCACGGCTTCGATGAAGAAATTTTCCTCCGCGTCGCAAAGGCCCACCTGAATGGGAACGGCATCCAGAAGCCCGTGGGCCCGGTTTACGGCGTCCCCGTTCACATCGGCGAAGACTTCCAGGCCTTTGCGCCAGTCGCCGCAGGCAAGGGCCAGAGCCACGGCGAATTCTATGCCGTATTCACTGGTTCCCGGTATGCCCACGCCGCGCGCGTTTTTGAAGATGTTGCCGCTCAGGCGCACCCGGACGTCCCTGATGTCCCCGCGGCTTTCCTCCCGGGCGCGCGACACGGCCAGGGCGATGGCCGCCGGTTCCGTGCAGCCCAGGGCCGGTTTGACGTTACGCTTGAGCAAAGAAACGAGATGGTCGCGATACATGTTTTTTCCTTTCAGAGCGGACGCCTGTAACGGAGATGCCGGAGCAGGCCATCCGCGCGGTTATTGAGCGCCTTTTTCTTCCTTGTACTGGCGGATCGGAGCGGCGAAGAAGTCGCTGTACTGCTTGAGCACCTTGCCGAATTCCGCGCCCGGCAAATAGCTGGGACGGATATAGACCTGTTGCAGTTTGGCCTGCACGCCGGGATCGGCCAGGGCTTCCTTGAACAATTCCTGGAGGCGTTCCACGCGGTCGGCGGGAATGCGCCTGGGTCCCACGATGCCGTATACCGAGTCGAAAACCAGATTTTTGTCCACCTGTTCCACAAAGGTGGGCGCATCCGGGTAGTAGGCGTCGCGTTTGGCGCTGGAAACCGCGATGACTCGGATGGCGTCCTTGTGCGGCAGGAAGTTGGCCACCGGCGTATAGGCCACGCTGATGTGCCCGCCCAGCAGGGCCGTCACCAGTTCGCCGCCGCCGTTGTAGGCGACGTAGGGTACGTTGGAGCCGGGGAAATGCTTCATGAGCTGCATGTGAAAAAAGCGCTGCGCCGTGAGCGCGCCGGGGCTGCCGAGACTGTATTTGTCAGGCGCGGCCTTGGCTTTTTCCATAAGGTCGGCAAGTGAGGTGATGCCCGATGCGGGCAGCACGCCCCAGCCCATGGTGAACTCGGAAATCTGCGCGATGGGGGTGAAGCTCTCGTAGGTGAAGCCGCACGGCTTGACCTGCGGCACCACGGTCAGCACGTTGGCCGAGGTCAGGCTGATGGTGTAGCCGTCGGGCCGGGCGCGCGACAGCTCCACCATGGCGGGAATGCCGCTGCCTCCGGCCTTGCTGGTGACCAGCAGGGTGATGCCGTGCTTGTTTTGCAGGTATTCGCCGAGGATGCGGGCCAGCGTGTCGGGGGCGTTGCCCGCGCCGAAAGGCATGATCAGCGTAATGGGGCGGTCGGGAAAGGTTTCCGCCGTTGCGGGCGCGGCCATACAGCACAGGGCCAGCAGGCAAGCGGCGGCTGTCGCCAAACGTCTTTTGACTGTCTCAAACATGCTTGTTCTCCTTACGGTTGCAGGCTATCCCGCCGGTGTGGCGGGTTTGCGGCGCAGTTCGTCCCAGGCCGCCTTGAGGATGATCAGAAGGCTGACGGCCAGGATGGTGCAGGCAATGGGGCTGGTTACAAAAATACTCAGATCGTTGCGGGAGATAGAGAGCGTGCGCCGGAAATTGGATTCGGCAATGGGTCCCAGAATCAGCGCCAGCAGCAAGGGCGGCTGCGGAAAGCCCCCCTTGATCATCAAATAGCCGAGCAGGCCGAATCCGGCCATAATCCACAGGTCAAAGCTGGAATTGTTGGTGGCGTAACTGCCGACGGCGCAGAGCACCAGGACAATGGGCATGAGAATGGGGGTGGGCACATGGACTATTTTGCCCGCCACGCGCACGGCCAGCAGGCCGATGACCAGCATGGCCGCCTGGGCCACGAAGAAGCTCGCGAAAATGCCGCTGACCACCGTGCTGTGCTCGCTGAACAGCAGCGGACCGGGGGCCAGGCCCTGAATCATGAGCGCGCCCAGCAAAATGGCCGTCAGCACGTCCCCCGGCACTCCCAGAACCATCATGGGAATGAGCGCCCCGCCCGTGACGGCGTTGTTGGAACTTTCCGTGGCGGCAATGCCCTCAAGGGTGCCCGTGCCGAAGGCTTCCGGCGTGGCCGAGTGCCGCTTGGCTTCGCTGTAGGCGATGAAACAGGCCGCGCTGGCTCCTGTGGCCGGAATGATGCCGATGATCGTGCCGATGACCGAGGAACGCAGCAGATTGAATTTCTGGACCAGCAGCTCCTTGAGCGCCAGGCCCTTGTTGGAAAGACGGCCGTATTTCACTATGCCGAACTGGCCGCGAAAGACGTCTTCTAGGGAAAGCATGACCTGCGACACGGCAAACAGGCCCACCAGCGCCGGCACCAGGGGAATGCCGCTGAACAGGTCCGGCATATTGAAGGTATTCCGAAAATCCCCTGAAACCTGGTCAATGCCGATGGAGGAAAGAAA
The DNA here is from genome assembly GCF_018379785.1 of Desulfovibrio sp. Lineage (GTDB taxonomy): Bacteria > Desulfobacterota > Desulfovibrionia > Desulfovibrionales > Desulfovibrionaceae > Desulfovibrio. The sequence continues at coordinate 51,132 of NZ_JAGZUV010000012.1, read as the reverse complement.
AAGTCCGAAAAAGGCGGCCGCAAGGCCTTTGATAATGTTGCCGGAAGAAAATGTCGCGACCACCGTAAGGGCGAACACGGCCAGGGCAAAGTATTCGGGCGCGCCGAAGCGCATGGCCGCCATGGCCAGCAGCGGGGCGCAGGTCACCAGGGCGACGCCGCTGAAGGTGCCGCCGAGAAAGGAGGCCCAGGTCGCCATGTCCAGGGCTTTGAGCGACTGCCCTTTTGCTGTGAGTTTGGGGCCTTCCAGGATGGTCGCGGCGGCGGCCACGGTGCCGGGGGTGCCCACCAGAATGGCCGAGATGCAGCCTCCGTAAATGGCGCCGCAATACATGCCCAGCAGCAGGGAGAAGGCCTCCACCGTGGGCATGCCGAAAGAAAGCGGTATGAGCAGCGCGACGCCCATGGCCGCCGTCAGGCCCGGTAATGATCCGAAAATGATGCCCAGAGCCACGCCCGAGCAGTTGGCGAGAAGCGCCGCCGGCGTCAGGGCCTGTTGCAGTCCCGCGAAGATATCCATTATGCCGGTCTCCTGTTAGGGCAAGAGAATTTGAAAAAAGCCGCCGAAGGCCAGCACGAGAATGCCGGTGGTTCCCACGGCGACGCAGATGATTTCCATGGGCTTGCGCCTGCCGAGCACGGGCAGGGCCACAAGCAGGAAAAGCAGGGTGGCAACGATGAACCCGCCGTTATGGGGCATGCCGAGCCAGGTCAGACCGCTGATCAGGTCGCCGAGCCAGACCATGGCGGCCATGTAGCAGACCCAGAACACATAGAATGCGAGAACTTTGGGGTCGAGATTGAACGACCGCGAGGCCTTGTCCGCATGACGACGCGCAATCCCCGTTATGACGAGAAGAATGCCGCATAGCGTCGTCGCGCCGAGCGTGATATAGGGCAGGGTGGAGGGACCGGCCCACTCCCCGGCGGACGGGGGCGGCAGCTGGCTGGTGCTCAGGGCGCCCACGGCGCAGAAAAGCAGGATGACGATCCCGGAAATGACGTCCTTATGGATTCTCATGGTCTCCTTCCCCCGGAAGTCTCAGGCTCTTTTTCTGCCGGGGCCTCCCGGCGGAGGCCCCGGCTCATGACGGATTAGGGCCGGGCTTTTTTCCACAAGCGGACGCGGCAAAAGCTGTCGCCCTTGCCGAGCCGTTCGACGATATCGCACGGGATGTCGTGCTCGGCGGCGCGGTTGCGGTCCAGCTCCATGGCGATATCGCAATACAGGTCCTGCTTTTCAGGGGAAAGTCCCATGGCTTTCCACTCTTCCAGCAGGGGACAGTAATGCATGCGCATTTCGCTGTACTCGTCGTTCTTGGTGATTTCCGTTTCAAAAACGCCGCCCATGTCGCGGTAGTGGATGTCCACCCATTCGTCGGGCGTTATTTTGTGTCCGTCGCGTTCCGCACGGATACAGCCGTAGCTGGTGATGGCCTTTCTCGCAGCGGCTTCGGCCTTGTCGGAAGGCAGAATCTTTTCCAGTTCGCCGCACAGGCAGGCCATTACACGGGCGCGGTCGCGCATTGCGCCGCGAACACGCTGTGTGACTTCTTTATTCCACTCCATACAGGCTTCTCCTTGTATAAGGACTAGTAGTCAAGCATGCTTTATGTATTTTGCTATAAAGAAAAAACACCATAGCCGCAGCATATGCTGTCCAGTGTATAATCAAATATTGTGCCAAAAATGTTCTCAAGAGATAACATGCTATTTTTTAAGTCTTTTTCTTGATAGCGGCGCATAACGGCCATGGGCAGTGAAGCGATTTTTTTCACATTTTTTAAAATTTTATTCTCATTTTTCTTAAATAAAGTTTATTTCTGAAAAAGCTATTGATTTTTTAAGATAAAAGTATTTAAAAAAATAAAAAATTTCTCAATATAAATTGCGAATGATAAAAATCGAGCGGGAGAAGGCGGACATGTCTTTCGTCAACGGAAATATGCAGTTGGTGGGGCAAAGCCCGGCTATTTGCCGATTGCGCGAACAGATCGGCAAAGTCGCCGCCATGGACGCCGTCGTCCTTGTGCAGGGCGAGTCCGGCACGGGCAAGGAACTGGTGGCGCGAGCCATTCATATGCAAAGCCCGCGTCAGCAGAAGGCGTTCGTGGCCATCAACTGCGGGGCCATTCCCGAGTCGCTGACGGAAAGCATTCTTTTCGGTTACGAGGGCGGGGCTTTTTCCGGAGCTCACAGCGCCGGTCAGACCGGTCTGCTGGAAAAGGCCAACGGCGGCACCCTGTTTCTGGACGAGGCGGGCGAAATGCCGCCCAGCCTGCAGGCCAAGATGTTGCGGACCTTGCAGAATTATAAAATCCGCCGTGTGGGAGGCAGCCAGGTCTGCCAGCTGGATGTGCGGATAGTCGCCGCCAGCAACCGGAACCTGCGCGACGCGGTCAAATCCGGGCGTTTCCGCGAAGATCTTTTTTACCGGCTGGACGTCATTCCGCTGATTGTCCCGCCCTTGCGCGAACGACAGGGGGACATACGCCTTCTGGTGGAGTTTTTTCTCGAGTCTTACAGTGCCGCGAGGGGGGTCCGTTACGAAATCTCCTCCGGCCTGCTCAAGAAGTTCGAGGCCTATGCATGGCCCGGCAATGTGCGCGAACTGAAAAATTTTGTGGAGTACGGCATCTGCTTCAGCGAAGACGGTCGGCTCACCAAAAAACTGCTGGAGCCGCGCTTTGCCCTGGTCGGTGCTTCGGAATGTCCCGGCGCGCGGGTCGTGCGCCGCCGGAAGCCTGCCTTTGACGCGACGCAACTGGAAACGCTGCTGCGCCGTTACGGCCGCAGTACGGAAGGCAAAAAAGCCGCGGCCCGCCAGATGGGCATCAGCCTGGCCACGCTGTACCGTCACCTCAGGCGGGATCAGGAGGACGGCGCACGGTAGGGCGGGCGAAGCTGTTTATGGTAACGGCTGCGGAAAGTCCGCGCAGAGCGTTTGGATATTTTCAATAGCAAACGCTCTGAAAACAGTGAAGGCCGGTTCCCCCGCATCCTGTCGGGAAAACCGGCCCTTTCCGCATGAACGGGAAAACGCGCTCAGCGCAGAGCCAGATCACGCAGCAGATTCGCCACGGCCATCCGGCCCATCTGTTCGGTGGCCCCGGCCGTGGACGAGGAGCAGTGCGAACCCATGACCAGATTGTCCAGCGCGTACCAGGCCGGATTTGCCGGGGGTTCCTGCTCAAAGACATCCAGGCCCGCGCCGTGGATACGGCCTTCCCGCAGGGCGGCCAGCAGGGCGTCCTCGTCGATGAGGCCGCCGCGCGCCGTATTGATCAGCACGGCTGTTTTTTTCATGGCGGCCAGGCGTTGGGCATTGATCAGATTACGGGTTTCGTCCGTAAGCAGCGTGTGCAGGGTGATGAAGTCGGCCTCGCGGCAGATGCGGTCCACATCGGCGCGCTCAATGCCCGCCTCCTGGGCGTAGGCTTCGTCCCAGGCGATATCGTGGGCCAGGATTTTCATGTCGAAACCGCGCGCCCGACGGGCCACGCATTTGCCGATGGCCCCCAGGCCCACAATGCCCAGGGTCTTGCCGTAGAGGTCGATGCCGGTGATCTTGCTCCAGTCCTTTTCCCGGCAGCGCCGGTCGATGAGCGCCGCCTTGCGGGCCACGGTGAGCATCAGGGTCAGGGCGTAGTCGGCCACGGCGTTGCTGTTGGCCCCCACAGTGCGCGAGACGGCGATGCCCCGCGCCTTGCAGGCCTCCAGATCAATATTGTCCAGACCCACGCCGTATTTGGCGATGGCCCGCAGTTTGGGCGCGGCGGCCAGCACCGAGGCGTTCATGGGGTCCACGCCCAGGATGACGCCCTCGCACGGGGCCAGCTTCTCCTTGACGGCTTCCTCGGAGAGGATGCCGCCCGTGTCGTTGCGGATGACTTCCAGCCCGGCGTCGCGCAGGATGTCGAAAAGTTCGGGATTGTTTTTGCCGAAGGAACGGGGCGTAACAAGAATCTTCACAGGACGCGCTCCTCTCGAGTTGTGTGCGTGAAATTGGGGATAGCGCCCGGCGCGGGCGTTTTTAATGAGGCCCGACCCTAACCCAAGGGCCGGATTTGTCAATGCGTCCGCCGTTGCGCGCCGCCGGGCCGCCTTGACTATCCGCATCCGGTTTAGTAGTGCATTATATCGTAGGATAGGGAATAATTACGCTTTTACGGATCGGGAGTCCGCGTGGTTCTGCTGGAAAAAATCAAGGAGTCGGCCATTTCCGTCATTCCGGTGATGCTGGTGGTCTGCCTGCTGCACTTCACGGCGGCCCCACTGGGCGACGCCCTGGCGGAATTTCTGGTGGGCGGCGTGCTGCTGATCCTCGGCTTGAGCGTTTTTTTGCTGGGCGCGGACATCGGCGTGCTGCCCGTGGGGCAGAAGGCGGGTTCGGCCCTGACTTCCCGCCGCAATCTGCCGCTCCTGCTGGGCGCGGGTTTTGTGATCGGCTTCTTCATCACCGTGGCCGAGCCGGACGTGCACGTGCTGGCCCAGCAGGTGAGCGCCGTGGACCCCGGCCTGTCCCGGCCCCTGCTGGTGCTCATGATCGCCATGGGCGTGGGCCTGTTCGTGGCCATCGCCCTGGGCCGGATCATCCTGCAGGTATCGCTCCGGTTGCTGCTGCTGCTTTTTTACCTGCTGCTGTTCGGCTGCGCGGCTCTGACCAGCCCCGCCTTTCTCGGCGTGGCCTTTGACGCGGGCGGCGCCACCACCGGGCCCATGACCGTGCCCTTCATCATGGCGCTGGGCGTGGGCGTGGCCGCCGTGCGCGGGGGACGCGGCAAGGACGACAGCTTCGGCCTCATCGGCCTGGCCTCCATCGGGCCGGTGCTTTCCGTGCTGATTCTGGGCATGCTGCACCACGGCCGCACCGGCGACGTGCCTGAAGTCATTGAGGCGCAGGCTTCCACCCTGCTGGGGCATTTTCTGGCCCTGGTGCCGGAAGTGGCCGGAGAGGTGGGCATGGCTCTGGGGCCGCTGGTGGGGCTGTTCGTGATCTTCAGGATGTTTCTGCTGCGCCTCACGCGTTACCAGACCATCCGCATGGCCGTGGGCCTGGTCTATACTTTTCTGGGCCTGGTCTGCTTTTTTGTGGGAGTCAAGGGCGGCTTTATTCCGGCCGGGCGGGAGCTGGGGGGGATTCTGGCCCAGCATGACTTCCGTTATTTCCTGATTCTGGCGGGCGTGGTCCTGGGGGCGCTGGCCGTCTGCGCCGAGCCCGCCGTCTGGGTGCTCAACGCCCAGGTGGAGGAAGTCTCCGGCGGGCATATCAAGCGCACGGTCATGCTGGTTTCGCTGTGCATCGGCGTGGCGGCGGCCGTGGGCATGGCCATGCTGCGGGTGGTGACGGGCATGAGCATCTGGTGGTTCCTGATCTCCGGCTATGTGCTGGCGCTGGGCCTGACCCTGTTCTGCCCGCGCATGTTCACGGCCATTGCCTTCGACTCGGGCGGCGTGGCCTCCGGACCCATGGCGTCCACCTTCATTCTGGCCTTTACCCTGGGAGCTTCCCACAGCCTGGGCGGCAACCCCATTACCGACGCGTTCGGCGTCATCGCCATGATCGCCATGACGCCTCTGATCACCATTCAGATTTTGGGCATTCTTGTGGATCGCCGGGAAAAGGCGGCCGCCCGGCGCCGGAACGCCTTGCGCGAACCGGCTTCCCGTGCCGCCGGGGAAGGGCGGTCATGAGCCTGTTGGCGACGATCTACGCGCCCGGCAAGCTCCTGGTGAGCATTGTGGGCAGGAATCAGGGCGATTGGGTGGTGGAGGCCGCCAAAAAGGCGGGCGCGCGCGGCGGCACGGTGCTGCTCGGACGCGGCACGGCGGAAAGCCGCATTCTGCGGCTGCTCTGCCTGGGCGATACGGAAAAGGACCTGGTGCTCACCCTGGCCCCGGCCGGGGAAATGCCCGCCATCATCAACGGCCTGCGCGACGGGAGCCACATGGCCGGGAAAGTGCCGGGCGTGGCCTTCGTGATCGACGTGTCGGGCATTCTGCGGCATATTCTGTCCGCGCCCGGCGCGGCCTCTCAACCTTCCCATACGGCAACAGGTGAAAGCATGAACGCACAGGCAAGCCATCAACTGATCTGCGTCATCGTCAACGCGGGCTATGCCGACGACGTGATGAACGCGGCGCGCACGGCGGGGGCCACGGGCGGCACGGTCATCAACGCGCGCGGCACGGGCCGGGAAGAGGACGTGAAATTTTTCGGCATCACGCTTGTGCCGGAAAAGGAATTGCTGCTTATTCTGGCGGAACAGGCGGCGGCTCCGGACATTCTTGAGGCCATCCGACGGACGCCCTGTCTGAATGAGCCCGGCATCGGCATTGCCTTCTGCATGGCGGTGGAGAGCTTTTTCCCCCTGGGCCGCGCCGGGGCGCCGGACTGAACGGCGTCGTATCCACGGCGCGCAATGAAGCGCGGCCCGGAAAGCCGAAGCCCCGGGCCGTGCCGGATCATGCCGAACCGGGCCAGTCGCGCCGGTTCAGGCCTCGAGATTCAGCTTGGAGCCGATGCCCTCGGCGGCCAGGCCGTCGATGCGGGCCATGTTCTGCTGCATCTCCTGGCCCTTGTCGAGGCTGCCGTTGATCACGGCCGACGCCATGGTGGCCTGAAAGTTCAGGGCATCCTTGGTGACGGCCACGCTCATGCCCATCTGCACGTCTTCCATTGCACACTCCTTGCGCCGTAAGCGCGGCGCTGCTGATAGTCTTCAACACATCTATCGGCCGGAATACGCATGCCTTGAGGGTGCGTGCCCGGCTTTTTTACCGGCTGTTTTCAAACCCCGACCGGATGTGTTTGCCCCGTTCGCCCGGCAAAAGCCGTTGCGGGCAGGCGGCGGGGCGTGTATAATAGGAAAAACAACAGGATATCGCCCATGAGCACTCTGCATGACGACACGGCCGTGACCATGCCGGAACTGGATTCGGTGGTGGAGCGTCTCTGCCACTCCTCGTCCCTGGACGCCGTCTGGCACCGCCCGGCCCAGGGTGCGGCCATGCCTTCGCTGGACGCCTTGAAGGAAATCATGGAGCGTCTGCGCGCGGCCGTCTTTCCGGGCTATTTCGGCTCGACCAGAATCCGGCGCGAGTCCATGCGCTACCATCTTGCGGCCAATCTGGACTCCATTTACCATAAGTTGAGCGAGCAGGTTCTGCGCGGCTTCTGTTTTTCCTGCGAGGGACGGCATGCGGTCACGCCCTGTGAGGCCTGCGAGAGCGAAGGCACGGCGGCGGCCTTGGAATTCATGGATCGCTTGCCCGAAATCCGCCGTCTGCTGGCCGGGGATGCCCAGGCCGCCTATGAGGGCGACCCGGCGGCCACCAGTCCCGGCGAAACCATTTTCTGCTATCCGTCCATGCACGCCATGTTCCACCACCGCATCGCCCATGAGCTGTATACACTCAAGGTGCCGGTGATCCCGCGCATCATTTCCGAAATGGCCCATTCGCGCACGGGCATTGACATTCACCCGGGCGCGACCATCGGCGAGGATTTCTTCATTGACCACGGCACCGGCGTGGTCATCGGCGAAACCTGTATCCTGGGGCGCAACTGCCGCCTGTACCAGGGCGTGACCCTGGGGGCCCTGTCCTTTCCCAAAAATCCCGACGGCACGCTGACCAAGGGCATTCCCCGGCATCCGGTGCTGGAGGACAACGTCACGGTCTATGCCGGGGCCACTATCCTGGGCCGGGTCACCATCGGCGCCGGCGCGGTTATCGGCGGCAATGTCTGGATTACCAGCGACGTGCCCGCCGGAGCCAGGATTTCCCAGGAGAAGCCGCGTGCATAAGAAAACGATTGCCCGCCGCCTGTTCGCCTTGGGACTTTGCCTGATGTTTCTGGCCCTGGCTGCCTGCGCCGGCCGGAATGTCGAGGTGCGTCCCAAAGGGGAGGCGGTTGTGGGTGTCGGCGTGGGCAGCCGTTAGAGCATTTCAGACTTGATCCGCCCTGGGAGCTGTTTTCAGAGCATTCTTTTCCCTTGTCCGCGTCTGCGCCGTTTCACGGCAACAGTTTCCGGCAGCGGGTGCTTGGAAACAGTGCGTATTCCGGGTCTGCCTGTTGTTGTGCGGGCGCGGTCCGGAAATGAAAAGGGCGGGGATTCCCCGCCCTTTTCATTTCCGAGATGTCGCGGCGCGCCGCGTACAGGGTCTTATCTCCAGCAGCCGCCGCGGCCGCCGTGCCCGTAACCGTGGCCCGAACCGTAGCCGCCGTGGTGCATGCCGGGGCCGTAGCCGTTGCCCATGCCGTCACGATGCCCCATCCCGTAACCGTGACCCATGCCGTAGCCACCCATGGGCAGGCCTTCCTTGTCGAGCTGCGCCCGGAGGTCGGCGCGGTCGGAGCGCATCTTGCCTTCAAGTTCGCCGATTTCCCGGGACAGGCTTTCAATCTTGCCCTTGTCGGGCGATACGCTGCTCATCTGGGCGTCCAGTTCGGCGCGTTTAGTGATCAGGGATTGCCGGACGGCGTCCATTTTTTCATAGTGATTGCTGAAAATCTGTTGTGCCTTGGCCTCCTGTTCCTGCGACAGCGGGGCATCGTAGCCCGGTCCGCCGTTGCTGTAGCCGCGGGCCTGGCTGAGACCGGCAAAGCCCAGAACCAGCATCGCCGCGAGGGCCAGAGACGTCATGCGCAGAGTGGTAGCCTTTTTCATTGTGTCCTCCCGAAGGGGTTGTGTGCGGAACCATTGCGGTCTGCACGGGTGTCAGTATGTTATGATGTCGCCTTTGCGTTTCAGACGAGCTGGCCTGTATATAGCAAGGCGCGTGCCATTATATATAATTATTTGAAATAATTAAAATAATAAAAAATAACCTGAAAAGGGCGTTGCTCCGTGCGCGGGAAGGACGTAACCTTTTTACCCGCAGCGGGTAAAAAGGTTACACGAAAGGAATCTTATGCAGGATCACTACTCTCCACTCTCTCATCTGGAAAAGCGGCGGCACTGGCGTTTTTTCTGGCGGCTTTTCGCGGGACTTGCCCTGGCGGGCATCTGCGCCGCGGCGTTCATGGTCACGCGAGGGGCGGAACAGGAAGAGCGGCAAATGCTGGCAAGCATGCAGGGCCGGGCCGATGTGCTGATCTGGGCTCTGGAGGGCAGCGCCCGTTCCTTCGGGCATATGCGGCAAAATCCCATGCTGGGCCTGGTGGAGGAAGTGGCGAAACAGCCGGGCGTCGCGTACATCGCCCTGGTGGCCGCGGACGGGCGGATTCTGATCCACAGCCGCCCGGAGCTGGTGGGGACGGTTCTGTACAGCCCGGAGGAACTGCAAAAGCTGCATGTGGGCGACAGCTCCCAAAGCCGTTTTGACCCGAACGATCCGGGCGTGTTTGAAACCTACAAGATTTTTACCCCGTTCCGTCCGCGCGGCGGCGCGGGCATGCCGGGCCATATGGGCATGGGCCGCATGATGCGGGGCGGACATCATGCCGGGATGATGTCCGGCGAGCTGGAGGACAAATACATTTTTGTGGGGCTGGACGCGTCGCATTTCGCGGCCAATCTGCACGAGTACGTGTTTCATCTCAGCGCCATAGCCGGTCTTGTCACCCTGGCGGGCCTGGTGGGCATCGTGCTGCTGTTCTACATCCAGAATTACCGCTTTTCCAAAAGGATGCTGGAGGATACGCAGGCCTTGGCCTCCCAGGTCATCAACAGCCTTCCGGCCGGGCTGGTGGTGACGGACCCGCACGGGGTCATCTCCCTGAGCAACAGCTACGGGCGGGACATGCTGGGTCTTTCCGGGCAGGAAAAGACGCCGCCTTCCGTGCATGACGCGCCGGTACTGGACTGGCAGGCCCTGATGGACGAGCTGGACGCGGGCAAGGTTATTCCGGAGCGCGACGCGGACCTTTTCCGCTCCAAGGCCAATCCGCTTCCGGTCAGCCTCAGCGCCGCGAAAATCATCGGCAGCGAGGGCGCGTTTCTGGGCTATCTCTTTATCTTGCGCGATCTGGGCGAGATCCGCAGGCTTCAGAAGCAGCTCCGGCAGAGCGAACGGCTCTCCGCGCTGGGCAATCTGGCTGCGGGCGTGGCTCATGAAATCCGTAATCCGCTCAGTTCCATCAAGGGCTACGCCACCTATCTGACCGAAAAGCTGAAAAACGACAAAATGGCCTATGCCACGGGAAATATTCTGATTCAGGAAACCGAGCGCCTGAACCGCGTCATGTCGGATCTGCTGAGCGTGGCGAAGCCGCTTGATCTGCGCCTGCAGCCCGTGCGCATTGAAAACGTTCTGGAACAGGCCGTGCGGGTGATTTCCTCGGACGCGGAGGAAAAGGGCGTGGCCGTGCATTTGCGCCTGCCCCGGCCCGGCGATTTGCCCCAGGGGGAGGCCCGGCTCGACCCCGACCGCCTGATCCAGGCCCTGCTCAACCTGCTGGTCAACGCCGTGCAGGCCACGGAGCCCGGCGGCAGCATCGAGGTCGCGCTGGAAAGCGGCCGGGAGCATGCCGCGGGCGGCGACGGCGTTTTCTGGAGCATCAGCATCAGCGACACGGGCTGCGGCATGTCGGCCCAGACCGTGGCCCAGCTTTTCACCCCGTACTTCACGACCAAGGCCTCGGGCACCGGACTGGGGCTCGTGCTCACCCAGCAGATCGTGGAGCGGCACGGGGGAGAGATCAAGGTGTTCAGCCAGCCCGGCAAGGGCTCGACGTTCACCATTCTGCTGCCCCAGGCTATGCGGGAAGGAGGTGAGGCATGAAAAAAACGTTGACGATTCTGGTGGCCGACGACGACGCCACGCACCGTGAAGTATTGCGGACCCTGCTTGAGGAATGGGGCTACGCGGTCCGAGAGGCCGTGGACGGCGAGCATGCTGTGGCGCTGTGCCGGGAGCAGCCCTTTGATCTGGTGCTCATGGACGTGCGCATGCCCAAAAAATCCGGCCTGGAGGCCCTGAAGGAGATCAAGGTCCACAATCCCGCCGTGCCGGTGCTGATCATGACCGCCTTCTCGGACGTCGCGGCGGCGGTGGAAGCCATCAAGTCCGGCGCGTACGACTATCTGACCAAACCCCTGGACTTTGAAAAGCTCAAGGTCGTGTTGCGCAATGTTTTCGCCCATGTGGGCCTGATCCGCGAAAACGCCACCCTGTCCCGCAGCCTTGCCGCCACCGAGGCGCAGACGGGCATGGTGGGGCGCAGCGAATCCATGCGCGCGCTCTGGGAGATGGTCCGCACCATCGCGCCCACGGACGCCACGGTGCTGATCACCGGCGAGTCCGGCACGGGCAAAGAACTGGTGGCCAAGGCCGTCCATGCCGCCGGCCGCCGGGCGCGGGGGCCGTTTGTGGCGGTGAACTGCGCGGCTCTGACCGAGTCGCTGCTGGCCTCGGAACTGTTCGGGCACGAAAAGGGCGCGTTTACCGGCGCGGACAAAAAGCATGAGGGGCATTTTCTCAAGGCGGACGGCGGCACGATTTTTCTGGATGAAATCGGGGAAATGCCGCTCTCCATGCAGGTCAAGCTGTTGCGCGTGATTCAGGAGCGCGAGGTGCTCAGCGTGGGCGGCAACAAGGCCGTGCCCGTGGATGTGCGCATCATCGCGGCGACCAACCGCGATCTGGCCAGGGAAGTGGCTGCCGGAACGTTCCGCCAGGATCTGTACTACAGGCTGAACGTGGTCACCCTGGCCCTGCCGCCCCTGCGCGAACGCGCGGACGATATTCCTCTGCTCGCCCAGTATTTCATGGCCCGCTTCGCGGACAAGAACAACAAGAAGATCAAGGGGTTCACGCCGGGAGCCATGGATCGCCTGGTGCGCTATGCCTGGCCGGGCAATGTGCGGGAACTGGAAAACGTCATCGAACGGGCGTCCATCCTGCTGTTGGGGGAGCATATCAGCGAGCGGGAGCTGCCGGAGCGCTTCGCCCCGGCCCGGGGCGATGCCCTGACGGACGCCCTGACCACGGATTGCCCGACCCTGGAAGACGTTGAGCGGGCCGTGATTTTGAAAACCCTGAAACGCTTCGGCGGCAACAAGACCGAGGCGGCCAAGGCCCTGGGCATCACCCGCAAGACGCTGCACGCCAAGCTGAGCAAGTATCAGTCCGCGCAGGAGGATGCGCCGGAGGGAGAGGATGAGGACAAGGGCGCGGCAACGAGCTAGGTTTATGACTCGTTTTTATGGGTGAAAACTATGCCCGAAGGGTGAAAAGATAGGTATCTATTCCGTGTGTCTCTGCCGGCTGTCATGGACATCCGGGCAGGCGCATGCCATAATAACTTGGCCTAGGGCCTGTCGACACTATGCCTTTTTGCCCGCTCGCTACGTCAGATTTCACCTGCTTTTTCGGTCGAGTACCAAAAGAGTACACTCCCTCAAAGCAGGCTTATCTTCCTTGCGGGCGAACAAAAATTCTATAGTGTCAACAGGTCCTAGTTGGCTCCGGTTCCGTCCGGAAGCGGAGCCGCATTTTTTCGTCCATCCGCGGGAGATGCCCATGATCGACAGCTCAGCCTACGGCGCGGCGCTGGAAGACCGTCTGGCGCGCATGCCGGGCGGCGTATGCGGCTCGGACAACTGGCTTTTGCTCCACGCCAACGACGCGTTGCGGGACATGCTCGGCATCCGGGGCGAGATTCTGCCCAGCACGGCCTTGAGCCGCTGGCTGAGTCAGGGCGTTCTGGAAGGCTTTCACGAGGCCGGGGGCTCGGAGGGCGCGCCCGGCGAGCAGGGCCGGATGATTTTCCGCCATCCGTGCGGCGCCAGCTATCTGTTCTACTGGTGGGGGGACGTGAGCAAAAGCCACGGCCCGGTACGCTGTTTCACCGTGTATGAAATTCCCATGGGCGAGCTGGATCAGGCCGCCCGGCTGTCCTGGCGCGAACTGGACAGCATGCTGGAATTCATTCACGACGGCATCTGGGTCATTGACGCCGACGGCGTCACCCGGCGCGTCAACCGGGCCATGGAGCGCATTGCCGGGATCAAGGCCGAAGAGGTGGTGGGCCGGCACGTGACCAAGCCCCTGCAGGAGGGGCGCTTCAAAACCTGTGTGACCCTGCGGGCCCTGAAGGCCCGGCATACCGTGACCCTTTTTGACGATTACGCCAACGGCAAACGCTGTCTGAACACCAGTACGCCGGTGTTTGACGAAAACGGCAAGGTCTGGCGCGTGATCGCCGTCATCCGCGACATCACGGAGCTGGAGAGCCTTCAGAAAAAGCTCTCCAACCTGGAAGTGGAGGCCATGGCCTACAAGCTCCGCGCCCAGGGCCTGGAGAGCGAGGCCAACAGCGGCCTCATGGGCCAGAGCCTGCTGCTGCACCGCGTGCGCCAGGACATTGTCAAGGCCGCGCATTCCGACGCCGTGACCCTGATCCTGGGCGAGACCGGCACCGGCAAGTCCCTGGCCGCCAAGATCATCCACGACATGAGCCACAGGGCGGAAAAGCCCTTTGTGGTGGTCAACTGCGGGGCCATGCCCGCGGCGCTCATGGAATCGGAACTGTTCGGCTACGAGGGCGGCGCGTTTACCGGGGCCTCCAAGGGCGGCAAGCCGGGCATGCTGGAGCTGGCCAGCGGCGGCACGCTATTGCTGGACGAAATCGGCGAGCTTTCCCTGCCCATGCAGGCCAAGCTGCTGCATGTGCTGGACGGCCAGCCCTTCTACCGGGTGGGCGGCACCCGCGCCATCGCCGTGGACACCAGGGTGATCGCGGCCACCAACAAGCCCCTGGACAAAATGGTGGCCGACGGCCGGTTCCGCGAAGATCTCTTCTACCGTTTGCGCGTGCTGAACGTGGACATGCCGCCCCTGCGCGAACGCAAGGACGACATTCTGCTGCTGGCCTGGCATTTTCTGCGCAAGATCAGTGAGGGCACCGGCACGGACAAGCGCCTGGACCCGCGCACGGAGCAGCTTTTCCTGGCCTATAACTGGCCGGGCAACGTGCGCGAGCTGCAATCCGTGATCCAGTCCCTGGTCACGCTGGCCGAGACGGAAATCATCGCCCCGGCCGACCTGCCGTCCTACATGCGGGAATCGGCCAGCGCGCCGCGTAAAGTGTCCCGGACGGAACAATCCCTGACCCGGGCCGTGGAGGCTCTGGAAAAAAGCATGCTGGCCGAGGCTCTGGCCGAAGCGGGCAGCACCTACAAGGCCGCCCGCCGCCTGGGCATCAGCCAGTCTTCGGTGGTGCGGAAAGCGAAAAAATACGGTATCCACGCCGAGGGCGAAGCACGGGACGCCCGGACCGGAGAAAATTCCGGCCCGGCGGAAGATGCGCCTGCCCTGAACATTGCCTAGGCTCAGCCCTCATTAAAACGCCGTTCGCGAAAAGCTGAGTTTTTTCGGGCAGCAAGGCGCAAAGGAAAAATTGGGCGAAGCCGTATTGGACATGCCGCGAGGTCGATTTCTTTTTTGCAACGCAGCCGCACGGAAAAAGGCGGTTTTGCAGCAGGTGAGCCTAAGAATTTTCGCCCTTTGCCGGTGTGCGAAGGCCGGGTTTGAATATACTCCCTCCGCCCAGGACTCGCCTCCCTTGGCAGAGAACGAAAATCCTTATTCAGAAGCAGCTCCCGGAGCAGCTCACGCATGAGCATGCGCAGGCAAATCCCTTGCCCCGGCAACGCGTTGCCGCATCTGGAGAACGTATGGATGACATTACCGTCGGCAAAATAATCAGCATGAGCATCAAACTGTATGCGCTGATGACGCCGCCCGCCGTGCTCAGCGCCTTTATCAGCGGCACCGGAAGCCTCGACAGAGAGCGGAAGGCCCTGACGGCCTGTAAAACATCCGTGGCTATTTTCATCATCGGCACGTTTCTCTTTTTGTTCGGTTCGCATCTGTTCAGGCTGTTCGGTTTCACCTTGGACGCCTTTCGCATCGGCGTGGGCCTGCTGCTCTTTTTGACCGCCATTTCGCTGATGAACGACGACTGCACCCAGCCGCGCACCAGGCAGGAAGGCGACATCAGCGTGGTGCCCCTGGCCATTCCTCTGGGCATGGGGCCTTCGGCCATCGGCGCGGTCATGGTTGTGGGCGCCACCACCGAGGGCCTGAACGACGTGCTGTCCGGGGTTTTCTGCCTGCTGCTGGCCTCGTTCGGCATGTTTCTGTTGTTGTGCATGGCCGACAAGGTGGAAAAAGTCCTGGGCGAAACGGGCATTGCCGTGATGTCCAAACTCACGGCCCTGCTGCTGTCGGCCATTGCGGCCCAGGTGATCTTTACGGGCATCACCGCTTTTTTGAAGTAGTGCCGTGCCCGTTTGAGCGAAGCGAATTACGGGCATCGACAGCATGGATAGCCATGTTTTTCGGCGTAGCGATCTTACCACGTAAAAAGATGTTTTAAGTGCTGCGTTATAGTGGACCGGAGCCGCAAGGGAGAGGGGTATGGAAGGCATTGTCAGCGAAGTGGTCGGGACGAGCATCAAGCTGTATGCGCTGATGACGCCGCCCGCCGTGCTCAGCGCTTTTATCAGCGGCACCAAGGAATACGACAAAAAACGGAAAGTCACCGTGGCCTTCAAAACCTCCACGGCGATTTTCATCATCGGCGTGGTGCTCTATCTGTTCGGCTCCAATCTGTTCGAGCTGTTCGGCTTTACCCTGGACGCCTTCCGCATCGGTTCGGGCGTGCTGCTCATGCTGACCGCCGTGGCCCTGATGAACGACGACGGCTCGCAGGTCCATGCCAAGCGCGAGGGCGACATCAGCGTGGTGCCTCTGGCCATTCCCCTGGGCATGGGACCGGCCTCCATCGGCGCGGTCATGGTCATGGGCGCGTCCGCCGAGGATCTGCACGAAATGCTGGTGGGCGTGTTTTCCCTGCTGCTGGCGGCCGCGGGCATGTTTCTGCTGCTCTGCCTGGCCGACGGCGTGGCACGGGTGCTGCGCCGCACAGGCATTGCCGTGCTGTCCAAGCTCACGGGCCTGCTGCTGGCGGCCATTGCGGCCCAGGTGATCTTTACGGGGGTCAGCGCGTTTTTGAAATAGAGCATGTTGCCTTTGAAACGTGTACTGCTTCAAAGGTAATCTGTTCCAATGCGGTTTTTCCGGACAGGAGAACGGGAATTTCAAGTGCAACAGCGGCCGTCCCGCGTGCGCGGACGGCGTTCCGGCGGAAGCCGGGAGGAGGACAGGGTGCGACTGCTGGAAACATATTTTAATCCCGCCGCCAGAGGCAGCTCCGTCAGGAAGGAGTGTCTGGCCGGGCTGACCAGTTTCATGGCCATGTGCTATCTCATCTTTGTGGTGCCGTCCATGCTGGCCGACGCGGGCATGCCCAAGGACTCCGCCGTGGCCGCCACCATCTGGGTGAGCATCCTGGCGACCCTGCTCATGGGCCTGTGGGCGAAATTCCCGGTGGGCGTGGCGCCGGGCCTGGGCATCACGGCCTTTTTCGCCTACTACATCTGTGGTCCCGCGGGCTATACCTGGCAGACGGGCCTGGGAGCGGTGTTCATTTCCGGCCTGGTGTTTCTGCTGCTCACGGCGACCCGCGTGCGCCAGATGATCATCAACGCCGTGCCCATGGACCTGAAATACGCTATTGTGGTGGGCATCGGCGCGTTCATCGCCTTTATCGGCATGAAAAGCTGCGGCATTGTGGCGGCGGACCCCTCCACTTTCGTGACCCTGGGCAATCTGGGCCAGCCCCAGACCCTGCTGGCCGTAGCCGGGGTCTTTCTGATCGGCGCGCTGATGGCCCTGCGCATTCCCGGCGCCATGATCATCGGCATTCTGGCCATCACCCTGGCGGGCATGCTGCTGGGGGTTTCGCCCGTGCCGAACGGGGCGATTTTTTCCGGCAAACTGCCCCTGCCCACGGAGACCTTCTTGCAGATGGACCTCAAGGGCGCGCTGCACCACGGCCTGTTTTCCATTATTTTCACCCTGACCATGGTGGATCTGTTCGACAATATGGGCGTGCTCATCGGCCTGGCGCACAAGGCCGGTTTCATGCGCGAGGACGGGCATATTGAAAACCTGGACAAGGCCCTGATCACCGACTCCCTGGCGACCATGTCCAGCGCCCTGCTGGGAGCCACCACGGCCACCAGCTATCTGGAAAGCGCCACGGGCGTGGCCGAGGGCGGCCGCACCGGCCTGACCGCCGTGGTCATTGCCGGGCTGTTCTTTCTCTCGCTGTTTTTCGCGCCCCTGGTGGCCCTGGTGCCGTCTTTCGCCACCGCGCCCGTGCTGATCATCGTAGGCGCGCTGATGATGCAGGAGGTGGGGCGCATCCGCTTCGCGGACTTCACCGTGGCCCTGCCCGCCTTTCTGACCATCGTGAGCATGCCCCTGACCTTCAACATCGCCACGGGCTTTGGTTTCGGCTTTGTGAGCTGGGTGGGCATCAAGCTGCTGTCGGGCCGCTTCAAGGACGTCAATGTGATCATGTGCCTGATTGCGCTGTGTTTCGGGATTAACTTCGCCCTGCGCCTGCATTAGAGGCTGTCGCCACGAGCGCCTTTTCGGTTATCTCCGCGTCGAACATCGCCTTTTATTCCGGTCGAGTACCATAGCGTTGCTGCAACGGCCGGGGCAAGCGTGCACTCCCCGCATGCTTTGGCCGTTATGCGAGGAACGAGCCTTACGGATGCTTCAAACGTTGTGGCGCAGGAGACTACGCTTGAAGACAGCATGGGTAACGGCACAGTCTGTTCCGTGCAATCGCTGTCGCCATCCGTATCGTTGCTGTCCTTATCCGTACGGCTCCTTTGTCGCCTACGGCCAAGGCAAGGCCTCCGGCCAACGGCTGCCGCGAAGACAGCGGCGCTAACAGGCTCGTTCTCCTTGATATGGCACGAAAATCCGCATCATGACGGCAGCCTCTGGGGAAACGCTCTACAAAGCCCTGCCGTGAGGCGACAGCCGGGCGAAAAAGCATTCTTTCTTGGCAGAGAGCGAAATTTCTCGTAGCCTGTGCGGGTCTTCGGACAATTTCCGCAAAGGGGGCAGGATGGTGGAAAGGGGACAGGTCAAACGCGAAATGCTGGGCAGTCGTCTGGGCTTTCTTCTGCTGTCGGCGGGCTGCGCCATCGGCCTCGGCAACGTCTGGCGTTTTCCGTATATCACCGGCGCTTACGGCGGCGCCATTTTCGTGGGCATTTACATTTTCTTTCTCTTCGCCATTCTGCCCATCATGATCATGGAATTCGCCGTGGGCCGCGCCTCGCGCCGGAACATGGGTCTGGCCCTGCGGGTGCTGGAACCTGCGGGCACGTACTGGCACCGTTTCGGCTGGGTGGCCCTGGTGGGCAGCTATATGCTGATGATGTTCTACACCACGGTGACCGGCTGGATGCTTTCCTACTGCTGGTTCATGGCCTCTGGCGCGCTGTCCGGGCTCACGCCCGAGGGCGTGGGCGGCTTTTTCAACGCCGCTCTGGGGCGGGTGGATGTGCAGATCATCGGCATGAGCCTGAGTGTGGCCCTGGGTTTCGGCGTCTGCGCCCTGGGCGTGCAGAAGGGCGTGGAACGCGTGGTCAAGCTGATGATGGTGGGCCTGCTGCTGATTCTGGTGCTGCTGGTGGTCCGCGCGCTGCTGCTGCCCGGCGCGGGCGCGGGCGTGCGCTTCTACCTTGTGCCGGACTGGGGCAAGTTCAGCGAGGTGGGGCTGCTCAATGTCTGCAACGCGGCTATGAACCAGGCCTTTTTCGCCCTTTCCGTGGGCATCGGGGCCATGACCATCTTCGGCAGCTATCAGCCCAAGGACCGCTCCCTCACCGGCGAGGCGCTCTGGATCATGGGCCTGGACACCTTTGTGGGCATCATGGCCGGGCTGATCATTTTCCCGGCCTGTTTCGCCTTCGGCGTGGAGCCCGGCGCCGGGCCGGGGCTGGTTTTCGTGACCCTGCCCAATATCTTCAATTCCATGGGCGGCGGCCGCCTCTGGGGCACCCTCTTTTTCATCTTTCTGGCTTTCGCCTCCCTATCCACGGTCATCGCGGTGTTTGAAAACATCATTTCCTACAGCGCCGACGTCTGGGGCATGCCGCGTCGCCGGGCCACGGTGCTGCATGCCGGGGCCATGTGGCTGTTGTCCCTGCCCTGCGCCCTGGGCTTCAACCTGCTGAGCTCCGTGCAGCCTCTGGGCGCGGGCAGCAGCATTCTGGACTTTGAGGATTTTCTGATCAGCAATAACATCCTGCCCTTGGGCGGTCTGCTTTTTCTGTTGTTCTGCTGCCGGCGGCGGGGCTGGGGCTGGGAGAACTTCCTGACCGAAGTGGATCTGGGCGTGGGCGTCAAATTTCCGCGCCGGCTGCGCGGCTATCTGACCTGGATACTGCCCGGTCTGATCCTCGTGCTCTTCGCGGTCGGCTATGTGGAGAAGTTCGGGCTCATGGAGCACCTGAAACTGTTTTAGGCCGCTGCGTACCGCCCCGGTACGGGAGGCTGGGCCGTCGGAATCCTGGTGGCGGGGATATTGCTCCGGCGGCTGCTGGTCCGACGGCGTCCGCGCCGTTGAGGCCGGAACAAGACCCGCTTGCCCGCGACGGCGGCTTGCCATCGGAAGAACATCGCGGCATACTGCGACTTCGCGTCCGCCGGGAGGCGCATCCCGGAATCCGCCCTGAACAAGGAATCGCTATGAAACCCACTCTGCTGCAACAAAAAGCGCGCCCCAAGAAACCGCTCTGGCGTGAATACGGTGAAGCCTTGCTGGTAGCTCTGGTCCTGGCCCTGGTGATCCGCACCTTTGTGGTGCAGGCCTTCAAGATCCCCTCGGAATCCATGCTTCAGACCCTGCTGGTGGGCGACCATCTGCTGGCCAGCAAATTCGCCTACGGGATCAAAATCCCCTTTACCGACACCTATGTCTACAAGGGCGACGATCCGGCCAGGGGCGACATCATCATCTTCAAGTACCCCAATGATCCCAGCGTGGACTACATCAAGCGGATCATCGGCGTGCCCGGCGACGTCATCGAGGTGCGCAACAAACAGCTCTACCGCAACGGCCAGCCTGTAAAGGAATCCTACATCCGCTTTGCGGACCCCGACGGCATCGAACCCGTGCGGGACAATTACGGGCCGGTCACCGTGCCGCCCAACAAATACTTCGTCATGGGCGACAACCGTGACAATTCCCTGGACTCCCGCTTCTGGGGCTTTGTGGACCGCAGCGCCATCCGGGCCAAGGCCTGGCGCATCTACTGGTCCTGGGGCGGCCTGGACGATATCCGCTGGGGACGCATCGGGCAGCAGATCCACTAGGGCGGATTAGCTTTGAACATTGGCATTTTCAAAGTTGCCGCTGCCCGCGTGCTGCGGAAAAAGCGTGGTTTATCGTTGCGGTCGTTGCCATGGTGATTCGCCTGTACAGCGGCGGCCTTGAAGGGGTGGACGCCTTTCCGGTGGAAGTGGAGGTGGATTACGTCCGCCAGGGCTTGCCCGGTTTCAGTCTGGTGGGTCTGGCTGAAACCGAGGTGCGCGAGGCCAGGGACCGCGTCTTTGCCGCGCTCCGGGCCTGCAATTTCCGGCTGCCCCCGGCGCGGATCACGGTCAATCTTGCCCCGGCCGGGCGGCGCAAGGCCGGAACCGGCTATGATCTGCCTCTGGCCGTGGGCCTGCTGGCCGCCGCCGGTCTGATTCCCGTGGACAGGGTGCGGGGCCTGTTTTTTATCGGCGAACTTTCGCTGACCGGGGCCCTCAAGCCCGTGCGCGGCGTGTTGCCTCTGGCTATTCTGGCCCGGCGGCATGAGTCCGCCGGTCTGGTTGCTCCGCCGGACAATGCGGCGGAAGCCGCCGTGGTGCGCGGCCTTCAGGTCTACGCACCGCGCGATCTGGCCCAGTGCGCGGCCTTCCTGGCCGGAGCCGAAACCCTGGAAGCCCGGCAACCGGGCGCGCCTCCCGCGCAACCGTCCATCCCCATGCCGGACTTCGCGGAGGTCAAAGGCCAGCAAGCCGCCAAGCGCGCTCTGGAAGTGGCCGCCGCCGGAGGGCACAATCTGCTGCTGATCGGGCCGCCGGGCAGCGGCAAAACCATGCTGGCCCAACGCCTGCCCACCATCCTGCCGCCTCTTTCCTTTGAAGAGGCCCTGGAAGTCACCAAAATCTACAGCGTGGCGGGCCATCTGCAGCCGGACGCGGGCCTGGTGGCCGCGCGTCCTTTCCGCTCGCCGCATCATACGGTTTCGGACGTGGCCCTGGTGGGCGGCGGCAGGCAGTCCCGGCCCGGCGAGGTCAGCCTGGCCCATCGCGGAGTGCTTTTTCTGGACGAGTTGCCGGAATACAACAAGCCCGCCCTGGAGGCGCTGCGACAGCCCCTGGAAGACGGCGTGGTGACCGTGGCCCGCGCGGCCCAGAGCATCACCTATCCGGCGGCCTGCATGCTGGTGGCGGCCATGAATCCCTGCCCCTGCGGCTATCACGGCGATCCCGCGCATGCCTGCACCTGCCGCCCGGAGCAACTGGCCCGCTATCGCAACAAACTCTCAGGTCCGCTGCTGGACCGCATTGATCTGCATGTGGAAGTGCCTGCCGTGCCCTATGCGGATTTGCGCGCCACGGAAGGCGGCGTCTCCTCGGCCGAAATGCGGGCCCGCGTGCTGGCCGCGCGCGCCGTGCAGGAAGAGCGTTTCGCCGGGCTCGCGCCGCGCTGCAACGCGGAACTCTCCGGCGGGCTGCTGGAACGGCAGTGCGCCCTGGATGCGGCCGGGCACAGCCTGATGGAGGCGGCCATGCGCCGTCTGGGCCTTTCCGCGCGGGCCTACACCCGCGTGCTGCGTCTGGCCCGGACCATTGCGGATCTGGCCGGAGCCGGGCGCATCAGCGCCGAACATCTTGCCGAGGCCGTGGCCCTGCGCGTGCTGGATCGCGGCGGCAGGGCAGACGCATAACCGGCGCAAATGAATTGAACTTACGGCTTCGTAGCGCGAGGCTGCGAGAGCAGCAGTTACATGGCATATGGTTATAAAAGAGCCCCGGCGGGTCAAGGCCGGGGCTCTTTGCGGATAATGCCGAAAATCGTTGTGCGCGCAACAGCGCGCTACTGGCTCATAAAGGCCGACATGGTCACCAGCGTATCCGTTACGGCGGAGTCAAAATGGTTCATGGCCGGACCTGTGTCCGCACCGGCCTTGATGGCCATCTCCAGTTCCAGAGCGGCGGCGGCCAGGGCCTTGGCTCCCAGATTGGCGGCCGCGCCCTTGGTGCTGTGCACCAGATGGCGGGCGGTTTCCGTATCGCCGTTTTTCAGGGCCTGTTCCACCTTGGCCGGGCTGTCCCGCTCCGTCTCAATGAATTTCTGCAACAGCTTGACGTACAGGTCGCGTTTGTTGAGCACGCGGGCAATGGCTTCCTTCCAGTCCAGAACTTCCTCGCTCATGATGTCCTTCTTAGCGTGGTTGGGTGAAAAAACGGATGTGCTGTGCGAGAATGATGCCAGCAAGGCCGACCCATGACAAGGGCTTTATGCCGGACGCGTCCGGTATGGCGTTTGACGCGCTTCCGCTGCTTTCCTTTCTTGCGGCGGACGGTTGCGAAGCACGTGCAGGGCATTTGTGAAATCCTCTCGGGTAACACGGATGCTTCGCAGGCTTTCGTCCGGGATTCTTTCGCTGGAGCGGAGCAGCATGTCCAGAGGCATCATCCTGCGCAATGCGGCATAGGCGGCTTCCCGCACGAGGAAAGCCAGTTCAGCGCCCGTATATCCGGCCAGACGCGCGGCCATGGCGGAAAAATCCACTGAATTCGCCAGAGGCAGACCACGCGCATGGATGGCAAGGATTTTCGCGCGTCCTCCGGCATCGGGTCTGCCAATGGGGATGATTTTGTCAAAACGGCCCGGGCGCAGCAAGGCGGAGTCCAACAGATCCAGGCGGTTGGTCGCGCCCAGGATAAAAACTCTCCCCCCAGCCTGAACGCCGTCCATCAGCGTCAGCAACTGCGCGGTAAACTTGGCGTCAAGGCGCAGACTTTCGGCGGAAGAACGGGATTGCGCAATGGCGTCAATCTCATCGAAAAAAATAATTGCCGGTTGCGCCTTCCGTGCCCGCGCGAAAACGTCTCTGAGTTTTTCCTCGGATTCGCCATGCCATTTGGTCACCAGTTCAGGCCCGTTGATCGGGATGAAGGCAGCGCTGCTTTCCGTGGCCAGGGCTCTGGCCAAAAGCGTTTTGCCGCAGCCGGGCGGGCCATGCAGCAGGCAGCCCCTGGACGGCATGATGCCGAGATGGCGCAGTATTTCAGGGTGCCGCAAAGGGAGCTCCACCTCTTCGCGTAATGCCCGCACCGCATTGTCGAGTCCGCCGATATCGGCATAGCGTGCGGGCCGCACGCGTGTTTTTTCCGCCTGTTTCTCGCCGGCCCCGGACGTGCTCCGAATGTCGGGCGCGGGCTTCGGGGATGCGGGGTTCCGGCCGGTATTGCGGTAGATTTCCGCCGCCTTTGCCGCCAGGACATCGGCCGAGAAATGCGGGCAAAGCGTGAGATGAAGCCGCGCGGCTTCCTTTTCCAGCCGTGCCCGCAACGCGTCCCCATCCGTTTCGCGGGCTTCGGGGAGCATATGGGCGAGAAACAGACAGCCCCAGTCCCAGCCGTGCAACGGCGAACAATGTTTTGCATCCGTATGGCCGCGCGAGCAATCATGGACGTGCAACACATCTTTCAGGCCGTTATCGTCCACGTCCGCGTTGTTGACACGCAACGCGGCCCCGGGCCGCAAACGAACCATTTCCCAAAGTTCGAACAGGCTGTCGCGCCAGGCTGCCGCTTTTTCCAGCGGCAGGCGCAATGTCGCCCGTCTTTCGGGCAGAAAGCGTCGATCAAAGCCGGGCATGTTCCGTGCCGCCGCCAATGCGGGGTCAGCATCCGCCGCTTCGTCCGTAGGAAACTCCAGAAGCAGAAAAACGGGCTTATCCACTGGTTTCATTCCTCTCCGGTAATGCCGTATTCAATGGGGGTTTTCATATAGAAAACCTTCAGCCCTTCTTTGCTGATCCGGGCAAAAAGCTCGTCCGTTTTGTCCGCGCCGAGCGCCATGGTCACTTCAATGGGCTGCTCTCCTGTTTCAAAGAAACGCGCGGACTGGTATTTCCCGTCGCGTCCGTAGCCGCCCTGGGCCACGCTGACGGTCACGCCGCTCACGCCCAGTTGTTTCGCCTCTTTCGTCAGCCACTCCGCGATGCTGAGCAATCCGTGTGTGCGCTTCAGTTGCGTGAAGAAAACCAATTGATAGCCGTGCATGGTCTTGTCTCCTTGCAGAGCCGTTTATCTTTGGAAAGCCGGCCTGCTCCTGCAGACTCTTGGGGAAATCCCGGACGCGCTTATGACGGATTCAGATATTGAGCCTTCTAAAAGAGACGCCTGACCAGGGCGAAGGAACCCATGCCCAGAAAAACCATCAGCAGCGAACCGCCCACATGCAAGGTGATTGCGCCGCAGGCCCAGCCGAAACGCTGGGTCTGCAACAGCGTCGCGACTTCCGCCGAAAACGTGGAAAAGGTGGTCAACGCGCCTAAAAAGCCGGTGATGCAGAGCAAGCGCCATTCCGGGGCCAGGGGAAATGTGTAAAAAATGCCCAGCGCCGCTCCCATGCAGTAGCTTCCGAGCAGATTGGCCGCCAACGTTCCCAAGGGTATCACCGGAAATACGGAATTGAGCGCGAGACCGAGCAACCAGCGAAGTGTGGCTCCCCCGGATGCCCCGACGCACACGGCCAGTATGGATTTGATCATCTGTGACAGCTCCCCTCGAAAAAGAATGGTCTGCCCGTGCGTCTAACGGGTTGCGGCAAAAGCGTTTTTCCCGGCGTAAACGGCGCTTGCCCCCAAGGCGCGTTCAATCCGCATGAGCTGATTGTATTTTTCCACCCGTTCGCCCCGGCAGGGAGCGCCGGTTTTCAAATGCCCCGTTTCCAGGGCCACGGTCATGTCGGCAATGAAGCTGTCCACGGTTTCCCCGCTTCGGTGTGAGACAAAAGCGCCCCAGCCGTTGCGCCGGCAGAGCCGCACGGCGTCGATGGTTTCGCTGAGCGTGCCGATCTGGTTGAGTTTGATCAGCGCCGCATTGGCGGTATGCTCTTTAATGCCTCGCTCGATATAGCGGACGTTGGTGACGAAAATATCATCGCCCACCAGTTCCACATGACGCCCCAGCGTGTTGCAGAGCATGGCCCAGCCGTCCCAGTCGTCCTCGGCCAGACCGTCTTCCAGCAGAACCACGGGAAAATCCCGCAGAATGGCGGCATAGTATTCCGTCATTTCTTCAGCGCTGAGAGCGCGTTTCTCCGTCCTGAGATGATAGAGCCCGTCCCTGTGAAAGGCTGTGGCCGCCGGGTCCATGCAGACGGCGATATCTTCGCCCGGCCGGTAACCGGCTTTTTCCACAGCCCGGAGGATCAGTTCCAGCGGCTGCCGGTTGGAGGAAACCGAGGGGGCGAAACCCCCTTCGTCTCCCACTCCGGCGGAAAGGCCGCGATCCAGCAACACGTTCCGCAGGGCCTGATAGACTTCGCTGCCCCAGCGCACGGCGTCGCGCAGGGAAGGCGCGCCCAGAGGAGCAATCATGTACTCTTGAAAATCCGCCCCTTGCCAGCGGGCATGCACCCCGCCGTTCAGGATGTTCATGCAGGGCACGGGCATGAGGCTGGCTCCGGTGCCGCCCAGATAGGCGTAGAGCGGGAGGCCGGCCGACAGGGCCGCCAGGCGGCAGACCGCCAGGGAAACGCCGAGCAGGGCGTTGGCCCCCAGGCGCGATTTGTTCGCCGTGCCGTCCAGAGTGACGAGAGTGTTGTCAATGCCGCGTTGATCCCGGCAATCCATGCCCCGCACGGCGGAGCATATTTCGCCGCACACCGCCGCCACGGCGCCCGACACCCCTTTGCCCCTGAACCGTTGTTTGTCGCCGTCGCGCCGTTCCACGGCCTCCCGCGTGCCCGTGCTCGCGCCGGAGGGGACGGCGGCCCGCGCGCGCAGGCCCGCATCGGATACAAGTTCCACCTCGACAGTGGGATTGCCTCGCGAATCAAGAATCTCCATAGCTGTCACTGTGGCAATCTGAAACGTCATGATGTCCTCCTTCATGGTGATCGTGCATAACAAAAAAGGAGCCGCGCCCTTGCCTGGCGCGGCTCCTTGCACAATATTCTCCCGCCGCCGCCGAAGCGCTGGCAGGAGTCATCAACGAATGCGGTTTTATGGGGGACCCCATCCCCGTTGCCTTGAATATATCCGTTGAGGTGAAAAAGTAAACCGTGCGGTCCGCCTGTTGCGGGCACGCGCGGAAAGTCCGCCGTCACGGCCTGTTTTTCATGCTGACGCCCAGATACAGGGGAAGCGCGCAGAGCTGCGCCGCCACGGAAAACGCCGCCAGATACGTTGGTTGCATATCGTATAGCCAGCCCATCAGCCAACTGCCCAGAAACCAGCTCAGACCGAAACAGGATTCGAAAATGCCGAAGTTGGTGGAGCGTTTTTCCTTGGATGTAAGCGTCACCACGGCGGCCTTGAGGATGGATTCCTGCGCGCCCATACCGATCCCCCACAGCGCGACGCCGACAAGGATGCTCCCGAGAGAGGCGGAGCAAAACACGAATATGGGGAAAAATGCCGCCATGAGGCCGGAAAAAATCAGGGTTTTGAAGCGGAAGCGGTCATAGAGCCAGCCGAAGAGCAGCGCGGCGAAGGCGTCCGCCAGCATGGCCAGCGCGTAGAGCAGGGGCAGTGCGTCGCCCTGGATGACGTTCTGGCGGGAAACATGCAGCGTGATCAGAGGAAAATCCACAAATCCCAAAGCGAAAAACATGATCCCGAATATGTAGAGAAGAAACCCGCTCCGGTTCGCGCCGCTATTTTGCCGTGCGCCCGCCTCTTCAAAATGTCCCGGGTCCGGGAAACGCCGGCGCGCCAGGAAGAGCCAGGCCATGGTCAAAAGCGCCGGGATGCCCAGGGCGGTGAAGCAGAGCGCGTAGGCCGTCCGGGGTTCGGCGTCGCTTTTGAACCAGAGAATGCCGAACAGGAATACCGGTCCCAGAAACGCGCCTATTTGATCGAGAAATTCCTGCACGGCAAAAGCCTTGCCCACGCCTACCCGGGTGGCCGCAAAGGAGAGAAGCGTATTTTTAGCGGGCTGGCGTACGGCTTTGCCGGTGCGTTCCAGAATGATCAGCAGACAGGCCCAGAACCAGCCGTTTTCCGGCACGAGCGCCAGAAAGGGAATGGCGACCATGTTGACGCCGTACCCCAGCATGGTCATCCCCCAATAGTGTTTTGTCTTGTCGGCGATGATTCCGGTCGCGAGCCTGAGCGCATAGCCGATGCATTCGCCGAAGCCGGTGGCAAAGCCGAGTGCGGTGGCCGAAGCGCCGAGCAGGGGAAGATATGCCCCGTAAATGCTGCGTGCTCCTTCGTGGGTCATGTCCGCGAACAGACTGACAATGCCCATGAGCACGACAAAGACAACCGCCGGCGAGGCCTTCCGCAAACGTGACGGCATGTCCGTCCCCCCTTTTTGCTGTACAAGCCGTGCCGCCCATCTTTTTTTCTGCCATGTCCGGCAGGGAGGGGCGCCACGGCAAATAAAAAAGACTCCCGCCGACATTTGTCAGGCAGGAGTCATCAGCACAGCATGCGGTTCAAGGGGGACTCCATCCCCATGAAAGAATCCTATCCCTGCCTGGGACCGGCGGCAAGGGAAATGTTCGCGGCGTCAGCGGATCGCCGGACGGGCGAACAGTGTGAATGGTACATCCCGCCGCGTGGTGTGCAAGTATGAGACGGTTACCCTGCCAGGCTCTGAGTAGGCGCTTTTAATGGGGGCTGAGCCTAATAGGTCAGGGCCTCGGGCAGCAGGCAGAAATTGGCAGGCGCGCCCGGCGTCAGGCGGCCCGCCCCGGACCCGCCCAGGCCCAGCGCCGCCGCGCCGTTGACCGTGAGCAGGCGCACCAGGGCCTCGGGCGGCACGTCCAGGCTTTCGCGCAGATAGACGGCCTCCTGGCGCACGTCCAGGTCGGTATTGGACGTCAGGCCGTCCGTGCCCAGGCAGAGCAGGCCGCCGCTTTCCATCAGGGCGCGCACCGGCGGCGCGCCCACGCCCAGATTGCGGTTGGAGCGCGGGCAGAGGCAGAGGGCCGTGCCCCCGGCGGCCAGCACTTCCACTTCCTGGGCATCCAGTTGCGCGCCGTGCACGGCCAGCGCGCCCGGTCCCAGCAGGCCGAGGCCGGCCGCGTAGGCCAGGGGCCGCATGCCCGGCGGCCGCCAGCCCTCGGGCAGCACCGTGCCCGCGTAGCAGTCGTACAGGGGGCCGTCTCCGCTGGTCAGCAGCCGGGTTTCTTCCGGCGATTCCGCCAGATGAAAGCTGAAAACCGTGTTGTGCCGGGCGCAGTGGTCCCGCGCGGCGCGCAGCACCTCCGGCGCGGTGGAGTACAGGGCATGTCCGGCCGGAGCGCAGCGCCCGGCCAGGGCCGGGTCCGCCGCCAGTTCGTCGCGGCAGCGCGGCGGCCAGGGGCGCTCGCCGTCGATAAAGGGCGGCCCGAAGCCGAACCATTCGCAGAAATGGCTCACCCCCACTCCGGCCTCGCGGCAGGCCCGGTCCACCAGAGCCACGCCGCCCCGCAGGGAACCGGCCACATCCCCTACGTGCAGGGCTCCGGTAGCGGCCAGGCTTTCGCAGGCGCTTTCCGCGGCTGCGGCCACTTCGGCGGCTGTTGACGCGCCCAGCTGGGGAATCATGCTGGCAAGCCAGGCCGTGAAGCCCTTGCCCCAGAGCGTGCGCCCGGCCAGATAGGAAAGCTGGATGTGGGCATGGGCATTGATGCAGGCCGGGACCAGGCAGACCGGCCCCACGTCGCGCACCCGCGCGCCTGCGGGCAGGCGGGCGTTCTTCCAAGGCAGCACGTCTTCCACCAGGCCGTCGCGCACCAGCAGCACGGCGTTGTCGATTTTTTTCAGGGCCGCGAAAAGCCGCGCGCCCCGGGCCGGACTTTCGCCGGTCAGGGGCACAATGGTTCTGGCCCGGATGGCCAGGACGGAGGCGGGCACGGCGGGCCTCGGTCAGCGGCCCCGGCGGGCGAACTGGCCGCCGGAAACGTAAAAGGTGTTTTCCACAATGAAGAGCGCGTGGGAATCAATGGCGTAGACCAGATTTTCCAGGCGCTTGAGCGACACGTTGTTGGTGACGGTGAGCAGAATCTCGCGGTCCGAGCCGGAATAGGCCCCCTTGCCG
This sequence comes from Desulfovibrio sp., assembly GCF_018379785.1. GTDB lineage: Bacteria > Desulfobacterota > Desulfovibrionia > Desulfovibrionales > Desulfovibrionaceae > Desulfovibrio. The sequence goes on along the minus strand of NZ_JAGZUV010000012.1, from coordinate 21,985 downwards.
CGCAGCATGGTCGCGCCGAAACGCTCGGTAACCAGAATGGCCTCGCTGATCTCCTCGCCGTGGTCGGAAATGATCATCACCAGCTTGCGCCGGTTGAACATGCCCAGCACGTATTCCAGGGCATTGGAGGAGATGAACATCATCAGCATGGAGGCCACGATGAGGTCCAGGGAAAGGCGGAAGGCGCCCGTCAGGAACAGCAGGACGTTGAAGATGAAGTTGAACTGGCCGATGGGGATGTTCCAGCGCTCCTTGAGCAGCACCGCGACAATGTCAGTGCCGCCGCCGCTGCCCAGAGTGCGCAGCATGATGCCCCCGGCCGCGCCGTGCAGCACGCCGCCTACCACGGCGGCGTAAACCTCGGTGGAGAGCGGGATCTGGAAGGTGATGAACATGCCGAACACCGTGGTGCAGAGCGTGCCGTAGGCCGTGTAGAGCAGGAAGCGCCGCCCCACGAAGAACCAGCCCCCGATATAGATGGGCAGGCAGATCAGCATGTACCAGAGCAGGGGCGTGAGGGTGCCGGTCCAGTAGGCCACGAGCAGGGCCACGCCCATGACGCCACCGGCCAGGAAGTCATGGGGCGCGGCCACGCTCTGAATGCAGATGGTCATCAGGAGCGAGCCCAGGGTCATCCAGAGCAGGTTCCACCAGACCGATTCGGCCAGTTTTTGATTGTAGGTATACAGCTTCATGCGTTGCTATTACAGGATGCCCCAGAGCATCTTCAAGGCCACCAGGATCAGAAAAACCGCAAAGCCGCGCTTGAGCTTGGCCGTGGGCAGGGCATGGGACAGCTTGGCCCCCAGGGGCGCGGTGAGATAGCTGGCGGCGGCCAGGCCGAGCAGGGCCCAGAGATTCACGAAGCCCAGGGAAAGTGCGGGCAGGTCGGGCCTGCCCCAGCCGCCGATGATGTAGCCCAGGGTGCCGGCCACGGCAATGGGAAAGCCGATGGCCGCCGAGGTACCCACGGCGTGGTGCAGGGGCACGTTGCAGAAGCTCATGAAGGGCACGGACAGCGTGCCGCCGCCGATGCCCACAAAGCTGGAGACCAGACCGATGACCCCGCCCACTCCGGCGGTGCCCAGCGCGCCGGGCATGTCGCGGCTGGCCGGGGGCCGGTAGTTGGAAAGCATCTGGGCGGAAACCACGAACAGAAAGCAGATGAAGAAGATTTTCAGAAACATGGTGGGCATGTGCGTGGCCACCAGGCCGCCCACGAAGGTGCCCACCAGAATGCCGGGCGTGATGTTGCGGAAAATGTCCCAATGCACGGCCCCGCGCGCGTTATGGGCTCGCGCGCTGGAAATGGAGGTGATCATGATGCTGGCCAGCGAAGTGCCCAGGGCCATCTGCTGAACGTACTCGGGCGGCACGCCCTGTCCGGGGAAAATGGCCACCAGCATGGGCACGATGACGATGCCGCCGCCCACGCCCAGCAGTCCGGCCAGAACACCGGCCACCGCGCCACAGCAGAGATAGACCAAGAGAGAAAGGAACATGCAGCGTCTCCTGAAAGAATATAAAAACCTCGACCAAACCATTGCTGCCACGCGGCGGCCCCGCGCGGCAGCGCGCTCGTTGTGTCCCGGCCGCCGGACCATGTTTTGACGGCCGGGATGTACATATCCACCGCGTTCGCTTTGCCCGCGAACATCCGGCGGCTCAACGCCGTGGGGCTTTATGCCCAGCCCTCGGTCGGCGGCGGGAACGCGCTCCCGCTCGGCGTCAGGCGCGGGCGTCCGCTTTCGCAGCCGTCGGAGTGAAGCAACTTTTCAACGTTGCTTTGTTCTATTTCAAAACAATTTCCACCGTGCCCGCGGCCATGCCCTTGAGCGGCGCGAGCATGCCGCGCAGGCCCCCCTCCAGCATCCGGGCCGTAAAGTCGTTGAGGGGCACTTCCCGGCCGTTGACTTTCAGGTTGAGGGAGGGCGGCGTCAGGGCCAGACAGTCCTTGGGAGAGGCTTCTCCGGCCAGAATGTCCCTGGTCAGGGCCGCGCAGTTCTCCCGGCCGCACAGGCCGCAGTCCAGCCCGCCCAGCACAAAGGCCTTGGCGTCGGCCACGCGGGCCAGTTCTTCCACGGAATTCTCGTCAAAAGCGGGCAGGGGCGGCAGGCTGACCGGGCCGAAGGTGCCCACGGCCAGCTCCGGCGCGAGCATGGGGGCCTCCAGTATGTCGCGCAGGCAAAGCACGCGCGGCAGGAAGGTGAGGTTCTTGCCGCCCTCCACCAGCACGATGTCCGCCGGAAGCCGGGTGAACAAATCCATGAAGCCTATTTTGCCGCGCCAGAAAATGGCGGCGTCGTCCTCGCCCAGGGCGGCCACGGGGCGGCCCGGCGCGCTGAGTTTGCTGGTGTCGCGGCCCGGCAGGTCCAGGCCGTGGTGGGTGCATTTGATGACAGCGACCTTGCGGCCCAGGCCCTCCAGGGCCGTGGCCAACAGGCCCGTGAGCGTGGTCTTGCCGGAATTTTTGAAGCCGGTGATGCCGATGGCCCGCATACGCTTCCTCCCGCTGCTGATGCCGTGGACGCGGCAATGATTGCGTGCATTGTTCCGGGCAGGCACGAAGGGGTTGATCCGTTCCTCCGGCGGCGTCGGGCCCGGTCCGGCGGACGCCCGATGGGCGCCCGCCGCGCGTCCGTTCCAGCGCCTCGCGCCGTGGGCGCAAGGGTGTGAAAAACTGTTCCAAACCTAGACAAAGCCCTTGGAGGCGTCAACAGACTTTTTCCTTTACAAAGGCCCGTCGCGCGCCTAACATTTTCACCCATGAAGCTGAGTGATGCCCATGCGTCGCGCCGCCCCGGCCGCACGCCGGAGTTTGCGCCGTTGCGGCCCGCCCCCGTGCCGATCTGTCCCCCGTTGGTTCCAGCGGGGCTTTTTTTTTAACTTTCAGTCCCTACGCCCATGAATACCGACAACCGCTATCATTGGCCGCACAAGGACCTGCTGGACGTGACCCAGCTGAGCGGAGAAGACGTCCGCCATCTGCTGGATCTGGCCGCCAGCTTTCAGGAAATCAACCGGCGCCCGGTCAAGAAGGTGCCCACCCTCAAGGGCAAGACCGTGGTGCTCTTTTTTGTGGAAAACAGCACCCGCACCAAAACCTCCTTTGACGTGGCGGGCAAGCGCCTGTCCGCCGACACCTATTCCCTGGCCAAGTCCGGCTCCAGCCTGAACAAGGGCGAAAGCCTCAAGGACACGGCCCTGACCCTCCAGGCCATGGGGCCGGACGTCATCGTCATCCGCCATTCCAGCAGCGGCGCGGCGGCCTTCATGGCCGATCTGCTGCCCTGCGGCGTCGTCAACGGCGGCGACGGCTGGCACGCCCATCCCACCCAGGCCCTGCTGGACTGCTTCAGCCTGCGCCAGGTCTGGGGCGACAGCTTTGCCGGGCGCACCCTGCTGATCCTGGGCGACATCGCCCACAGCCGGGTGGCCCGCTCCAATGTGCGTCTGCTGCATCTGCTGGGGGTCAAGGTCCGGCTCTGTGCGCCGCGCACCCTGCTGCCCGCCGGGGTGGAAACCTGGCCGGTGGAGGTCTTTTCCGACCTCAAACGCGCCGTGCGCGACGTGGACGCGGTCATGTGCCTGCGCCTGCAACTGGAGCGCCAGCAGGCGGGCCTGCTGCCCGATCTGGCGGAATATTCGCGGCGCTTCTGCCTGGGCGCGGCCCAGCTGGAGCTGGCACGGCCCGAGGCCAAGGTGCTGCATCCAGGCCCCCTGAACCGGGGCCTGCAAATTTCCCATGAGATTGTCGACGCGCCCGCCAGTCTGGTGCTCGATCAGGTGGCCGCGGGCGTGGCCACGCGCATGGCCGTGCTTTACCTGCTGGCCACGCGCAACGACGGAGGAAACGCATGACGCTCTGCATCAAAAACGCCCGCCACCTGGAGGCACCGGTGGACCTTCTGGTGGACGGGGACAGGATACTGACCATGACCCCGGCGGGCCATCACGCCGCGCCCGGGGGCTGCGAAATTTTCGACGCGCACGGCCTGACGCTGATGCCCAGCTTCATCGACGCCCATGTCCATCTGCGCGAACCGGGTTTCGAGTACAAGGAAGACATCGCCTCCGGCCTGGAAGCGGCGGCCCACGGCGGTTTCGGCGCGGTCATGTGCATGGCCAACACCAAGCCGGTCAACGACACGGCGGCCGTGACCCGTTTCATGCTGGAGCGCGCCCGCGAGAGCCATCCGCACGGGCCGCGCCTGCATCCCATTGCGGCGGCCAGCGTGGGCCTCAAGGGCGAGGAAATGGCCCCGCTGGCGGAACTGAAACAGGCCGGATGCGTGGCCGTGTCCAATGACGGCCGCCCGGTGGAAAATGCGGAACTGCTGCGCCGGATCATGGAATACGCGGCGGATCTGGACCTGATTTTCATCGACCACTGCGAGGACGCCCGCCTGGGCAAGGGCTGGCTGATGAACGAGGGGGCCGTGAGCGGCCTTCTGGGCGTCAAGGGCCAGCCGGACGTGGGCGAGGCCGTTCAGATCGCGCGCGACGTCATGCTGGCCGAATATCTGCATCTGCCCGTGCACATCGCCCATGTCTCCTCCAGCCTGAGCGTGGACGTCATCGCCTGGGGCAAGGCGCGCGGCGTTCAGGTCAGCGCCGAAACCTGCCCGCACTATCTTCTTTTGGACGAGAGCGCGCTGGAGGGCTACAACACGGCCGCCAAGGTCAGCCCGCCGCTGCGCCGCCCCGAGGACCGCGAGGCCCTGCGCCGGGCCGTGAAGGACGGGACCATCGACATTCTGGTCACGGACCATGCCCCGCACGCGGCCCATGAAAAGGAAGGCACCCTGGACGAAGCCCCCTGCGGGCTCACCGGCCTGGACCTGGCCGTGAGCCTGACCTGGGCCCTGGTGCGCGAGGGGGTGCTGGCCGAGGCCGATCTGCAGCGCCTTTGGTGCCGCCGCCCGGCGGAAATCTTCCGCCTGCCCTGGAACGGCTTCGCGCCCGGCGACCCGGCGGATTTCTTTCTTCTGGACCCGGATGAGGTCTGGACGCCCGGCCCGGAGACCATGTATTCCAAAAGCCGCAACACGCCCTTTCTGGGCCGGAGCCTGCACGGGCGCGTCAAGCACCACTGGCTCGGCGGACAGCGGCTGTTCTGATCGCATCCGGGGCGGATTGCCCTTAAAGGGCCGCGCTTCTTCAACTGTTCATTCAGCCGGGAAATACGTTTCCCTGCTGAATCCACGCCGCGTCGCGGCGTTGGAGCATTCCCGGGTGAAGTTCCCTAACCTGAATTGCGTGAGGTTTCCCCATGTCCATGCTTGATATACTGAGCGACAAGAGCCTGTTCCGTCGGCAATGCCTGATCAACGGCCAATGGTGCGACGCGGACGACAACAGCGTGCTGGCCGTGACCAATCCGGCCAATGAGGAACAGTTGGGCACGGTGCCCAAATGCGGCGCGGCCGAAACCCGCCGGGCCGTCGCGGCGGCCTCAGCCGCCTTTCCGGTCTGGAGCGCGCTGACCCCTTTGCAGCGCGGCGCGTATCTGCGGGCCTGGGAACAGGCCGTCAAGGACAATCTGGAGGATCTGGCCAAAATCCTGACTCTGGAAGAAGGCAAGCCCCTGGCCGAGGCCAGAGGCGAGATTCTCCAGGGCGCGTCCTATTTCCCCTGGTTCGCCGAGGAATGCCGCCGCGTCTGCGGCGACGTCACCCCGTCGTTCCGTCCCGGCACCCAGGCCCTCACCCGGCATGCGCCCGTGGGCGTGGCTGCGGCCATCACCCCCTGGAATTTCCCCTTCTCCATGCTGCCGCGCAAGGCGGCTCCGGCCCTGGCCGCCGGGTGCACCATCGTGGTCAAGCCCGCGGGCCGCACGCCTTACAGCGCTCTGGCCCTGGCCGAACTGGGCACGCGCGTGGGCATTCCCGCCGGGGTCATCAATGTGCTGACCGGCGACGCGGCGGCCATCGGCGGCGAAATCGCGGCCAATCCCATAGTGCGCAAAGTCAGCTTCACCGGCTCCACGGAAGTGGGCAGACAACTGGCCGCCGACTGCGCGCCCACGCTCAAGCGCATGTCCCTGGAACTGGGCGGCAACGCGCCCTTTATGGTCTTTGACGACGCGGACTTGGACAAGGCCCTTGATCTGGCTATGGGCAGCAAATTCCGCAACGCCGGGCAGACCTGCATCTGCGCCAACCGTTTTCTGGTCCAGAGCGGCATCCATGACCGTTTCGTGGACGGGCTCGCCGCACGGGTCAAGGCCCTGCGCGTGGGCAACGGCCTTGACCCGGCCACGGACACGGGCCCGCTGATCAACGTCCGCGCCGTGGAACGGGTGGACGCCATGGTCCGCGACGCTGAGGCCAAGGGCGCGCGTCTGCTGGTCGGCGGGCACAGGCACGCGCTGGGCGGCAATTTTTACGAGCCCACCCTGCTCACGGGCCTGAGGCCGGACATGCGGGTTTTCCAGGGCGAAATCTTCGGGCCCGTGGCCGCCGTCATGCCTTTTGCCGTGGAAGAAGAGGCCGTGGCCCTGGCCAATGACACCAGCTACGGCCTGGCTTCCTATGTCTGCACGCGGGATCTGGCCCGGACCTGGCGGCTGTTCGGCGCTCTGCAATACGGCATGGTGGGCGTCAACGACGCGACCCTGGCCGCGGCCGAGACGCCTTTCGGCGGCGTGAAATACAGCGGCCTGGGCCGCGAGGGCAGCAGCGAGGGCCTGCTGGAGTATATGGAGACGCATTATATGTTGTTGGGCGGACTGGCCTAGACTCAGCCCACATTAAAACGCCGTCCGCGAAAAGCTGAATTTTTTCGGGCAGTAAGGCGCAAAGGAGAAATAGGACGAAGCTGTATTGAACATGCCGCGAGGTCAATTTCTTTTTTGCAACGCAGTTGCACGGAAGGAGGCGGCTTTGCAGCAGGCGCTTTAATGAGGGCTGAGTCTGGTGTCGCGCCAGGCGATGCATCTCACCAGGAGGGATCGGCCATGTTGATTCGCAAGCCCGTGGCCGCCGGGCGTTTTTACCCCGCCGCGCCCGACGCCCTGACCCGGGAAGTGCGGGCCTGCCTTGATGCGGGGGCCGCCATCCGGAGGGCCGGGGTTCAGGACGCGTCAGCACCGGCGAAAATTGACGCCGCATTCCGCCCCTGGGGCCTGATGTTGCCCCATGCGGGCTACGTCTATTGCGGGCGGGTGCTGGGCGCAACCCTGGCGGGCGTGGAGCTGCCGCGCACCTTGATCGTGCTTTGCCCCAACCACACCGGGCGGGGCCAGACCCTGGGCGTCTGGCCCGAGGGCGCATGGCTCACGCCCCTGGCCCCGCTGCCCGTGGATGCGGACCTGTCCGCCGCCCTCATCGAAAGGGGCGACGGCAATGGGGGCTTCGCGGCGGACACGCTTTCCCATCTGGGGGAGCACGCCGTTGAAGTCGTGCTGCCTTTTCTGCAGGTGGCGGCGGGCGAGGAAAGGCCCTTGCGCATAACGCCCGTCTGCGTGGGCACGCAGCAGCCGGAGGCCCTGCGCGCGGCCGGGCGGGCCCTGGCCGATGTGCTGGCCGACTGCCGGGCCAAGGGACAGGAAGTGGGCGTCATCGTCAGTTCGGATATGAATCACTATGAAGGCGAGCGCCGCACAGTGGAAAAGGACGCTCTGGCCCTGGAGCGGGCTCTGGCCTGTGATCCCGAAGGCCTGCTGGCTGTGGTGGCGCGCGAACGAATCAGCATGTGCGGGGCCGGACCGTTGGCCCTGGCGCTTTTTGCCGCCCGGCAGTTGGGCCGGGCGCGGGCGGAACTCGCGGCGCACGACACCTCGGCCGCGGCCTCGGGCGATACGGAGCACGTTGTGGGCTATGCCGGGTTGCGTCTGTTTTTGCATGAAAAATAACGCCGCCGGAGCCAGGGGGCGTAAACGCAAAGAAAAGTCGTCCGAGAGTGCGGACGGCTTTTTCTTTAGAGTATATTGCGATAATTTCCCGGTGCGGATTCCCACGAAGAATCCGCATCAAAACGCTCCAAGAGCGGAGGCCGGTAAGCCGTCAGCTGGCGCGGGGCCGTGAATTCCGGGCGGCCTGGCGGGAATGCTGCGGGCGGGAGGCGCGTTGTTTGACGGCCTTGCGGTTCTTGTGATTTTTGCTCTTGGCGTATTTGGTCCGGGAGCCGTGCTTGGCCTGTCTGTGAACTTCCGGCTGGGCCTGGGCGTACTGTCGGCCCGCTTCATGGGCGGTTTTGCGGAGATCCAGGCGATAGTTTTCCTGGGGCATCTGGGTCAGGGCGGCGGCCACGGACACGGCCTGGTTGCCGCAGACCTGAAAACCAGCGTCCAGCAGGCGGCAGGCCTCGGTGCCGCGCATGCGCACGTCGGGCGCGCCCAGAATCACGGCCAGCAGGCGCTTGTCTCCCCGGCTGGCCGTAAAAATCAGATTGTAACCCGAAGCGTTGACCCAGCCCGTTTTCAGGCCGTCCGCGCCGGGGTACTGGCCGAGCAGGGGATTTTTGTTCCAGGTGACCCGGCCCTGGTGATTGAGCACATGGGTGTTGTGGAATTTGAGCGCCCAGGGATAGGCACGCAGATAGGCGCGGGCCAGGGTAAGCATGTCGCGGGCCGTGGTGTACTGCCCCTGGGCGGGCAGGCCGTGCGGATTGCGGAACCGGCTGTCGCGCATGCCCAGCACGCGGGCTTTGACGTTCATCATGTTCACAAAGGCCGTGGCCGAACCCCCTACAAATTCGGCCACGGCCATACTGGCGTCGTTGCCGGAGGACACGGCCATGCCCATGAGCAGCTCTTCCAGGGGCACCCGCTCCCGGTTTCTGAGCCCCATGCGCGAGCCGCCGGTGCGCGCGGCCGCGCGGCTGACGGGCACGACGCTGTCAAAGGCGGCATGCCCGGCGCTGATGTGGTCCAGAGCCAGAAACATGGAAAGCACCTTGGTCAGCGAGGCCGGAGGGATGTGCTCATCGGCGTTCTGTTCGAAGAGGATGGCGTCGTTGTCCAGATCATACAGAATGGCCGAACAGACGCCTACAAAACCGTGGGGAGGCACGGCCGGGGCCGCAACGGCCCGGCCCGGCCCTATCTGGGGAGCCGCCAGGGCGAAAAGGAGAAAGAAAAACAGCAGATGGGCCGTGGGCCGGAACGGCAGGAGGCGGGAACTGGGTGACATGGCAAACCTGTGGTTTTCGCCCGGAGGGACGGGGAACTGTGGAATTGTTAGACAATGTTTAGATATGCCGTGTCGCCGTCGGGTGCAAGAAAATTTCGCGTTCCAGGGAAATTTGACAGATCGGGCCGGGCGTGCTGTTTTGCCGGGAATGACGCGTGGCGTGCGCGGGTCGATATTTCCGCCGTCGGCTGGAAGCGTCCCGGCCGCCGGACAGCAGGCGCGTCTCACGCGCCGGAGGAGGTTCCATGCCCACCGTGTTTTCCCATCCCGCGCCCGTACTGGCCTTGGCGGCGGCCCTGGGCTCCCGCGTCGTTCCCGCGCGCCTGCTGCTTTTCGGCGTGTTCTGGCCGTTCTTCCGGACCTGGACGTGATCGGCTTCAAGCTGGGCATCCGTTACGCGGACCTGCTGGGGCACAGGGGTTTTTCTCACTCTCTGCTTTTTGCGCTGTTCATGGGGCTGTTCGGCGCTGCCCTGGCCCCCTGGCTGCGCTGTTCCCGTCCGGCGGCCTTCGGCGTGGGCTTGGCGGCCGTGGCCAGCCACATTCTGCTGGATGCCATGACCAACGGCGGGCTGGGCGTGGCCGCACTGTGGCCTTTGGACAAGGCCCGGCATTTCCTGGACTGGCGGCCCATCCTGGTTTCACCTCTCAATTTGCACGCCTTTTTCGGCAGGCAGGGGCTGGAGGTGCTGATCTCGGAGTGGCGCTGGGTCTGGTTGCCCTGCCTGGCGGCGGGCGCGTCGGCCTGGCTGTAGCGCCGCGCTCTGGCCAAAGCCCGGCGGGAAGCTCCGCCACTGGGGCGTCCGCGTTCCTCAGGACGCGCCGGGCCTCAGATTCTGGCTTTGCGCCGGTCCGCCTTGCCGGAGTAATACTGCCGCTTGGAAGCATACATATTGCGCTCCGCCGTTTTGATCAGTCCGTAGGCGGAGAAGGGGGCGGGGCTCCAGGCCGTGCCCATGGCGCAATGGTACTGTTTTCCCTTCGCGGCCTTTTCCACGGCCCGGACTTTGCGCGGAAGCGTTTCTCTATCCGCGTCGATGACAAAGGCCACAAACTCATCGCCGCCGATGCGGTAGGCGTTGTCCCGGCCGAATTCCGCGCACAGCACGGAAGCGATGCCCTGCAGCATGCGGTCCCCGGCCTCATGGCCGTGCGTGTTGTTCAGCTCATGCAGGCCGTTGGCGTCAACATAGACGCAGCCCAGGGACTGAAAGCCGCGCGTCTGATATTCCGGCAGGGAGTTCTCAAAGCAGTTTCTGTTCAGCAATCCGGTCAGGGCGTCGAATTCGCTCATTTTTTTGATGGCGAGATGGGTGTCGATATTGCTGAGGGCCGTGGCAAAACTCAGGGTGGCGATTTGCAGCCGTTCGGTGTCTTTCCAGCGCCGCCGCATGTTCGCGGCGGCCAGCACGCCGGTCAGCGCGCCTTTCGGTTCCTCCACGAGCGCCAGCATGAGGTTGTGCAGACCCATACGGCGCAGTTCCTCGCTTTCATGCGGCGGCAGTTTCCGCGCCGTGCCGACAGGGTCCAGTAAAAGGTTTTTTTGCTCCGCGAGCAGGGCGCGCAAGGCGGGCAATTCCATCGCCGCGTGCAATGGCATGCGATTCTGTTCGTTCAGGGCGTCTTTCCGGAAGTTCCAGGACTGATCGGCCTGGCCGTTCTTGAAAATCAGAAAGCAGGTGCTTTCCGCCGTCAGCATGTCGGCCACGGTGGACAGGCCTTTCCGGATATGATCGGGATTTCTGTGCGCCGAGGACAGTGTCTTTTCCATATCGAGGGCCTGCCGGGTCAGATGGAGCTGGGCTTCCTTTTCCTTGGTTTCCCGCCGGGCGTTGAACACCGCCCAGCCGAAAAAGGCCCCGCAGGCCGCGAGCACGCCGGAGATCAGCAGGATAAGGGCCGTCTTGATCCTTTTGGCGTCCTGGAACAGCACGCTTTCCGGGATGGACAGCATGACGCTCCAGGTATTGATGCCCAGCGGCTCATAGTGCAGATAAAAATATTCCCCCACGGTTCTGGACAGAAAGACGATGTTGCCGGGCCGCCCTTCCGCCAGATCCTTTCGCATCCGCGCCCAGTCATAACCGGCTTTGGCCTGCCGCCCGCCCAGCGCATTGCTGTTGCCCGGCGTTTTATGCCAGGTGTCCAGAATGAAGTCGCCGCTGTCGCCCGCCATGATATAAATCTGGCAGACCGTGCCGAAGGCCCGGGACTCGAACAGGCCCGGCAGCCTGCCCAGTTCGATGACGCCCATCAGCAGCGCCGTGGGCGTGCCGTTTTGCAGGATGGGCACGCAGTTGCGCAGCACCTTTTTTCCGCTGCCGTCCAGGGCCGTCTCCACATTGGAAACATAGGGGGCTTTCCGGAGTTCTTCTTCAAAAGAGAGGAGGCCAGCCACGCTCCGGCGACTGCCGTTTTTTAAGAGAACCTCGTCGCCGGGCAGCAGGATTTCCAGCGAGGAGACCAGGCCGCGCGTCTCATAGGCCGCCAGAATGGTTTCGATGCCCCGCGAGGCCGGGTTTTCCTCGCGGCCGACCAGGGCCGCGAGGGCCCGCAACTGGTCCTGATCGCCCATGACGCGGTCGTGAATTTCCTTGCGCAGTTGCAGGGTGGCCTGGCGCAAGACCCTGAAGCCCGACTGCTCGGTCAGGTCGTTGATGAACCATGAGACGAACAGAAGGGCGGCGAGAAAAGAGGCAAGCAACAGGGCCGTGGCGATGAGATTTTTGTGCACGATAGCTGTGAGGTCTGTGGCCGGTGTTAATGTGGGAGTTCAGGGGCTGTTTGTTTCGCCGCAAAAGGGCAGGAGAAACAGGAGTGAATTACTATACTCTGCACGATGTGCGGCCGGAAGTCCAGAACCCGCCGCGCGGATGGCGCTGCGTTATGGGCCGATATGAAAAAAGGCCGCCCCGAGGGGCGGCCTTGGCAGTTGCCGTCAGTAACCGCGGCGTTTATTTGCCCAGTACTTTCAGAGTCTCCAGGGCGATCTGCAATTCCTCGTTGGTGGGAATGATCAGCACCGGAATTTTGCTGTCCGGCAGGGAGATGGTCCGCGCGCCGGGCTTGCGGATGGCGTTTTCCTTGAGGTCCAGCTTGATGCCGAAGGTTTCCAGACCATCGCAGACGGCGGCGCGCACGATGTCGTCATTTTCACCGATGCCCGCGGTGAAGACCAGGGCGTCCACCTTGCCGTCCAGCAGGAAGAAATAGGAACCCAGGGTCTTTTTGATGCTGCGCACCAGCATTTGCAGGGCCAGGGCGGCGCGCTCGTTGCCCTTTTCCACCTGGGAGTGCACGTCGCGCATGTCCGTGTAGCCGCACAGGCCCAGCAGACCGGACTTCTTGTTCATCAGGGTGTCGGCCTCGGCCGGGGTCAGGCCTCTCTTTTCCATCACAAAGGGCACGATGGCCGGGTCGATGCTGCCGCAGCGCGTGCCCATGATCAGGCCTTCCAGGGGGGTCAGGCCCATGCTGGTGTCAAAGCACTTGCCGTCCTTGACGCAGCTCATGGACGAGCCGTTGCCCAAATGCATGGTGATGGAGCGCAGCTCGTTGAGAGGCTTGCCCAGATATTCCGCCGTCTTGCGGGCGATGTACTTGTGCGAGGTGCCGTGGAAGCCGTAACGGCGGATCTTGAGATCCTCATACAGCTCGTAGGGCAGGGCGTACATATAGGCTTCCGGCGGCATGCCCATGCCGAATTCCGTATCGAACACGGCCACGTTGGGCACGCCGGGGAAGAGCTTTTCAGCCACTTCAATGCCCATGAGGTTGGCCGGATTGTGCAGGGGGCCGAGCAGGATGCATTCCTTGATGATTTCCTTGACGCGCCGGTCCACCAGCACCGGGTCCGTGATGGCTTCGCCGCCGTGCAGCACGCGGTGCCCGATGGCGAAAATTTCGCCCTTGTCCTTGATCACGCCGAACTCGGGGTCGGTCAGCAGGGCGATGACCAGTTCCATGGCTTCCACATGGGTGGGGAAGGCCGACTCGCGGACGATCTTGTTTTCCTTGTCCGTGTCGGGCGCGATTTTGTGGGTCAGGCGGCCGCCGTCCTGGCCGATGCGCTCGGCAAGACCGGAGCAGAGCACGCGTTGCGTGTCCATTTCCAGAAGCTGATATTTGCACGACGAGGAACCCGCGTTGATCACCAGAACTTTCATATGCCGTCCTTTTTCCTGCCTGGGGGTTGAGGGAAAATGTCAAAGGCGGGAGCGTCGGGGCGCTCTCGCCCGTTGGTTGCATGCCTTCAGAGCATTTCAAAGTTGAAACGCTCGTGACGACAGCCTCTAATCCTTGCCGCTCTTTTCCGCGGCGGCCTGCACGGCGGTGATCGCCACCGTGTTGACGATGTCGGGCACGGTGCAGCCGCGCGACAGGTCGTTGACCGGCTTGTTCAGGCCCTGGAGCACCGGGCCGATGGCCACGGCCTGGGCGGCGCGCTGCACGGCCTTGTAGGTATTGTTGCCGGTGTTCAGATCCGGGAAGATGAAGACCGTGGCCTTGCCCGCCACCTTGCTGTCGGGCATCTTGGTCTTCGCCACCGTGGGATCAATGGCCGCGTCGTACTGCAGGGGGCCTTCCAGGGCCAGATTCGGGGCCATTTCCTTGGCGATCCTGGTGGCTTCCACCACCACGTCCACGTCCGCGCCCTTGCCGGACGTGCCGGTGGAGTAGGAGAGCATGGCCACGCGCGGCTCAATGCCGAAGACCTTGGCCGTATGGGCCGAGGCCACGGCGATTTCCGCCAGCTGCTGGGCCGTGGGATTGGGGTTCACCGCGCAGTCGCCGAAGGCCAGCACGCGGTCTTTGAGGCACATCAGAAAGACCGAGGAAACCACGGAATAGCCGGGCTTGGTCTTGATGAACTCAAAGGCCGGGCGAATGGTGTGGGCCGTGGTGTTCACCGAGCCGGAAACCATGCCGTCGGCGTCGTCCTTCTTGACCATCATGGTGGCGAAGTAGGTGGCGTCGCTTATGACGTCGCGGGCGTGCTCCAGGGTAATGCCCTTGGCCTTGCGCAATTCGTAGTAGGTCTGGGCGTAGTCGTCGAATTTGGGCGATTTTACCGGGTCGATAAGCGTGGCCCCGGCAATGTCCAGACCCAGTTCGCTGGCCTTCTGGCGGATGACGTCCACGTTGCCCAGCAGGGTGATGTCCGCCACTTCGCGGCGCAGCAGAATGTCCGTGGCGCGCAGGATGCGTTCCTCCTCGCCTTCGGCCAGGACGATGCGCATTTTGTCGTTTTTGGCCCGCTCGATGAGTTCGAATTCGAACATCATGGGCGTCATGCGGCCGCTGCGCTTGCAGACCAGGCGGTTGGCGATTTCCTTGCCGTTGACATGGTGCTCGTAGAGGCCCAGCACAGTGTTGATCTTGCGCATGTCGCCGGGTTCGATGAGGCCGTAGACTTCCTGCAGGGCCGTGATGGTCCGGTAGGTGTGAAACTCGGTGAGCAGGATGGGCAGGGGCGCGCCGGTCCAGCCTTCAATGAGTTTGCAGACTTCCTCCGGCGGGCGCAGGCCGCCGGTGAGCAGCACGCCCGCGATGTCCGGCTTGGCCGAGGACAGGCGCGAGGCGATGGCCGCCAGCAGGATGTCCGTGCGGTCGCCGGGCGAGATGATCAGCTGATCCTTGGCGATGTAGCGGAGAAAATTGTCCACATGCATGGCCGCCACCAGGTAGTCGCCCACCAGGGTGTCCATGCGGTTCTCGCCGAAGAGCACTTCGGCGTTGAGGCCCTTTTTCACGTCGCCCATGGTGGCCCGGCCGATGGTCGGGTCGTTGGGCACGGCGTAGATCAGGGCCGGCTGCCCGTCCTGGCCGAACTGGGCGCGCAGCTCGTCCAGGTCGGTCTGGGAAAGATGGCTCCGGTTGATGATGGTCGCCACCACGTCCAGCGCATAGGGATCCAGGCTGTCCATGGTCATCTGCAGGGACTGGCGGATGTCTTCGGCCGTGGCGTTGTCGCCGCTGGTCACCAGCATGACCGGGCAGCCCAGGTTGGCCGCGATTTCGGCGTTGAGCTCGAATTCAAACACCGGATCCTTGCCCAGAAAATCCGTGCCCACGCAGAGCACGAAGTCGTGCTCCATGAGGATTTTTTTGAACTTCTGGATGATGTTTTCCAGCAGGATGTTGCGCGAGCCCTGGTTGATGATTTCCCGCGCTTCGGCATGGGTGTAGGCGAAGGTGTCCGCGTACTCCATGTTGATCTTGAAGTGCTCGAGCATGAGGTTGATGTCCGGGTCGCGGTCATCCAGCTGCGGCTCGTTGATGATGGGCCGGAAGAAGGCCACGTTGCGCATGTGGCGGCTGAGCATCTGCATGGTGCCCAGGGCGATGGCGCTTTTGCCCGTCAGGGGGCCCGTGGCCGTGACATAAAGTGCGTTGTGCTTCATAGGAACTCCTTGCCCGGCGTTCCGCGCCGACGGCGGGGCGGAACGCCCCTCTTCGCCGCCGTCCGTACCGGACCCCGTGAAGTGAAAAGGGGCGCGGCTTGTCCGCCGCGCCCTGTCTGTCTCATATGCCGTCATCGCGTCCGCGCGTCCAGTGGGCTGGCCCCGGACGCGCGGCGGGTTCTGTTTGCGTGCTTACTTCGTCGTTTCCACTTCGGGATAGGGCAGATCCGCCAGTTGCTTGAGCAGCGCGTAGCGCTCGGCATAGGCTTCGGCCAGTTCGCTCTTCAGCTTCTTGGAGATTTCGGGATCAATCTTGTCCAGGGAAGCGTAGCGGGTTTCACCTTCCAGGAATTCGTGCAGGTTGGCGCTGGGGGCCTTGCTGTCAAGCTGGAAGGGGTTCTTCTTTTCCTTGGCCAGCTCGGGGTTGTAGCGGTACAGCGGCCAGTAGCCGGTCTGCACGGCCATCTTGGCTTCCTCCATGCTCTTGCCCATGCCCTTGCGCAGGCCCTGGTTGATGCAGGGCGCGTAGGCGATGATCAGCGAGGGGCCCTTGTAGGCTTCGGCTTCGCGGAAGGCCTTGAGCACCTGCTGCTTGTCCGCGCCCATGGCCACGGAAGCCACATAGACGTAGCCGTAGGTCATGGCCATGCGACCCAGTTCCTTTTTGCCGGTGCGCTTGCCGCCCGCGGCGAACTGCGCCACCGCGCCCAGCGGCGTGGATTTGGAGGACTGACCGCCGGTGTTGGAGTACACTTCGGTGTCCATGAGCAGCACATTGATGTCGTCGCCGGAGGCCAGCACGTGGTCCAGGCCGCCGTAGCCGATGTCATAGCCCCAGCCGTCGCCGCCGAAGACCCAGACGCTCTTTTTGGTGTAGAGGTCGTCCATATCCCAGAGCTCGTGGGCCAGCGGGCTGTCGAAACCGTCCAGGTTGGCGAGGATCATCTCGCCGTACTTGCGGGAGCCTTCGGGATCTTCCTTGTTGTCCAGCCAGCCCTGCAGGGCGCTCTTGAGCTCGGCGGGCACGTTTTCTTCCTTCAGGGCCTCTTCCACCAGCATAGCCAGGCGGTTGCGGCGCTGCACATAGGCCAGGCCTATGCCGCAGCCGTATTCGGCGGCGTCTTCGAACAGGGAGTTGCCCCAGGTCGGGCCGAAGCCGTCCTTGTTGGTGCAGTAAGGCGTGGTGGGCGAGGAGGCGCCCCAGATGGACGAGCAGCCCGTGGCGTTGGCGACGAGCATGCGTTCGCCGAAGAGCTGGGTGAGCACCTTGACGTAGGGAGTTTCGCCGCAACCGGCGCAGGCGCCGGAGAATTCCTGGAGCGGCTGCTGGAGCTGCGAGCCCTTGATGGTGTCGCGCGGCAGCAGGTTGTCCTTGAGGCTGATGTGCTCCTCGGCGAATTCCAGGTTGGCCTTCTGGGCGTCCAGCTGGCCTTCCAGGGGCTTCATGACCAGGGCCTTTTCCTTGGCCGGGCAGATGTCGGCGCAGGAACCGCAGCCCAGGCAGTCCTCGGGATAGACCTGGATGCGGAACTTGAGGCCCTTGAGTTCCTTGCCCATGGCGTCCTTGGTTTCAAAGCCGGCGGGCGCGCCCTCCAGTTCCGCTTCGGTGGCCAGCACGGGCCGGATGGCGGCGTGCGGGCAGACGAAGGAGCACTGGCAGCACTGGATGCAGTTGGCCACCTGCCATTCGGGGATGTTGATGGCCACGCCGCGTTTTTCGCAGGCGGCGGTGCCCAGGGGCACGAAACCGGCGGGATCCATGGCGGACACGGGCAGCTTGTCGCCCTGCTGGGCCAGGATGGGCCGCACGATTTCGCGGATGTAATCGTCGTCGCAGCAGTGGCAGACCACAGCGCCTTCGGTGGTGTCGGCCCAGGAAGCGGGATACTTGACTTCTTCCAGGGCGTCGCTGGCCTTTTCAACGGCCGCGATGTTCATGTTCACGATCTTGTCGCCCTTGAGGCCGTAAGTCTTCTTGATGGATTCCTTGAGCAGCTCCACGGCCCTGCCGAAGTCGATGACCTTGGCAAGTTTGAAGAAGGCCGTCTGCATGATCATGTTGATGCGGCCGCCGAGGCCCACTTCCTGAGCCACTTTCACGGCGTCGATATTGTAGAACTTCAGCTTCTTGCGGGCGATGATGCGCTTCATGGAGGCGGGCAGATGCTGCTCCATGTCGGCCAGGGACCAGTTGGAGTTGAGCACGAAGGTGCCGCCTTCCTTGATGCCTTCCAGGATGTCGTACATGGTCACATAGGCGGCCTTGTGACAGGCGATGTAGTCGGCCTGGGTGATCAGGTAGGAGGAGGTGATGGGCTGCTTGCCGAAACGCAGGTGCGACACGGTGAAGCCGCCGGACTTCTTGGAGTCGTAGGCGAAGTAGGCCTGGGCGTACATGTCGGTGTTGTCGCCGATGATCTTGACGGCCTGCTTGTTGGCGCCCACGGTGCCGTCCGCGCCGAGGCCGAAGAACTTGCACTGCACGGTGCCTTCGGGCACGGTGTCGATTTCCTCTTCCACATCCAGGGAAAGGTGGGTCACGTCGTCATTGATGCCCACGGTGAAGTGGTTTTTGGGCTGGAGGCCCAGCATGTTGTCGAACACGGCCTTGGCCATGCCCGGCGTGAAATCCTTGGAGCCCAGACCGTAGCGGCCGCCCACGATGGTGGGCGCTTCGCCCTTTTCGAGGAAGGCGGTGCAGACATCCTGGTAGAGGGGCTCGCCCAGGGCGCCGCATTCCTTGGTGCGGTCCAGCACGGAAAGGCAGGTCACGCTGGCCGGGATGGCGCGCAGCAGATGCTCGGCCGAGAAGGGACGGTAGAGGCGCACTTTCACAAGGCCCGTGCGCTGGCCCTGTTTGTTCAGGTAGTTGACCGTCTCTTCAATGACCTCACAGGACGAGCCCATGCTGATGATCACGCGGTCGGCTTCCGGATGGCCCACGTAGTCGAAGAGGTGGTACTTGCGGCCCGTGATGGACTCCACCTTCTTCATGTTCTCCACCACAATGCCGGGCACGGCATCGTAATAGAGGTTGGCGGCCTCGCGGTTCTGGAAGTAAATGTCAGGATTCTGGGCGGTGCCGCGCACGTGCGGGTGTTCGGGATTCATGGCGGAGGCGCGGAATTCGGCCACCTTGTCCCAGTTCACCAGGTCCTTGATGTCTTCGTAGTCGATGACTTCGATCTTCTGCACTTCATGGGAGGTGCGGAAGCCGTCGAAGAAGTGGCAGAAAGGCAGGCTGGCGTCGATGGCCGAAAGATGGGCCACCAGGGCCATGTCCATGCACTCCTGCACCGAGGAGGCGCAGAGGAAGGCGAAGCCGGTCTGGCGGGCGGCCATGACGTCCTGATGGTCGCCGAAGATGGACAGGGCGTGGGAGGCCAGGGCGCGTGCCGCCACATGGAAGACGCCGGGCAGCAGTTCGCCCGAGATCTTGTACATGTTGGGGATCATCAGCAGCAGGCCCTGCGAGGCCGTGTAGGTGGAGGTCAGCGAACCACCGGCCAGCATGCCGTGCACAACGCCCGCCGCGCCCGCTTCGGACTGCATTTCACGCACGATGACCGTCTGGCCCAGCACGTTCTTCCTGCCGCGGGAGGCCATTTCATCCATGACCTCGCCCATGACCGAAGAAGGCGTGATGGGGTAAATGGCCGCCGTCTCCGACAGGGCGTAGGCAATATGTGTTGTGGCGTTATTGCCGTCCATGGTTTTCATTTTAGCCATCTGTTCCTCCTTGGCGCCGTGTGGGCGCGCAATGTTTTTTCAGTCAGCTCCGGGCCGTCGGTAACCGCCCGGTATGGCGCAATAGTGGTGAAGCCGGAAAAGATGCCGCGCGGGCGCTTGAACCGTCCCGCCGACAGTGCCGGAGGCCCGCTCCCGTCCATAAAAAAACCGGGAAAGCCGCCGTCAATCCGGGATGAAACAGTTTATCCGATCCGCGTCTGCCCGTCCATCAGAACTATTACGGGGCTTGGCGTAGCCGCCGCATATCCGGGAAATCCGTCCTTCGTGTTCACGCGTTGCCAGCAGCCATAGCATAAAATTGTTTGATTGAACAGTTAAAATGGGCTTGCATTGTGAAATATTTTTTTATCTTTCCTGTGCTCCGGGCCGCGCGAAACAAAGGCCGCCGGAAATCCTGATCGGATTTCCGGCGACGGGAGGGAGGCGCATCGGCATGACGCATTTCTTGAGGCCGCTGTATTCGCGGAGGAATTTCGCCCTGTGCTTGTTTTTGAACCGGGATCTTCAGGCCCCTGCCCGGCAACAGGCGTCAGCTGATCTGGCCGAAGAGATCATTAAGCGCTTCGGTCATGGACGGATGCGTATAGATCATGTCGCGCAGAAAGGCGGAGTTCTGACCGGCGCGCATGGCGGCGGTGACGGTATTGATCATTTCCCCGGCGTCCGCGCAGTGCAGGGCGCAACCGAGAATCGCTCCGCTGTCCGCGTCCGCCACGGCCTTGAGCAGGCCGCTGGTCTCGCCGAGCAGGCGGGCGCGCGGAATGGCCGCGGCGGGCAGTTTGGCAATCGTGACGTTCAGTCCCTGGGCGCGGGCTTCCTCTTCGCTGAGGCCCACGCGGGCCAGGGGCGGGTCCATGAACACGGCGTAGGCCACTGGCCCCCGGTTGCCGGTGTCGCGTTTGCCCTCGCCCCAGAGCGCGTCCCGCACAATGCGGAAGTCGTCCAGGGAAATATAGGTGAACTGCAGGCCGCCCTTGACGTCGCCCAGAGCCCGGATATGCGGCTGGGAGGTCCGCAGCCGGCCGTCCACGGCAATGGCCCCGTGTTCGTCCAGGCGGACGCCCGCGGCCTCCAGGTTCAGCCCTTCGGTCAGAGGCCGCCGCCCGGTCGCCAGCAGCACGGCGTCGGCCGTGAACACCCGCTCTTCCTCCGCGCCGTCCGGCCCGGCGACGCGGCAACGCAGTTCCGTGCGGGTCGCGCCGTCTTCGGCAATGTCGCGCACCGACCGGGCGCTGACTCCCAGGTGAATGCTCACGCCCTGAGCTTCCAGGGCCGCGCGCACGCTCTGGGCCATGTCCGCGTCCTCGCGCGGCAGGAAACGCCGGGAATATTCCAGCATGGTCACGCTGGAACCGAACTTCGCGTACATGGAGGCCATCTCCAGCGCGATATAGCCCGCGCCCAGAATGACCAGCCGGCGCGGCAGACGGGTCAGGTCCAGCAGGCTGGTGCTGGTGTAAACGTTGGCGCTTTCGGCCAGGCCCTCAATGGGCGGAATCACGCTGTACGCGCCGGTATTGATGTAAATATCCTCACCGTGCAGGAGTTCCGCGTGCCCGTCGGCAAAGCGCACTTCCACCTCATGGGGCGATGCAAAGGAAGCCTGGCCCGTGAGCACGGTCACGCCCCGGCTGGTCAGCATCTCCAGGTTCTTTTGGCGCAGGAAGCCGGTGACTTCGTCCTTGCGGGCCACGGCGCGGGCATAGTCCGCGGCTTTCTGCGCGAAATCGCGCTCCGCGCAGCCGGAGAGCGCCTTGGCCTCGTGCACCAGCGTTTTGGTGGGAATGCAGGCGATGTTGATACAGGTGCCGCCGTACATCCGGTCCGATTTTTCAATCATGGCCACGCGGCGGCCTTTGCCGGCCAGAGCGGCGGCGATGGTTTTGCCGCCTTTGCCGAAGCCGATGATGATGTCGTCGAAGTTTTGCATGATATGTCCTCCGGACGGCGCGGGGGCCGCCCGAGTGCTGTATGGTAATTAATGAAACACGTAGCCGCCGTCGGCCCGGTACTCGGGCGAGCCGTTCAGGTACCAGAGCGCCTGTTGTGCGGGCCGGGTCTTGTGGACCATTTCATAGGCATAGGCGGCCCGGCGGCCGGTGCGGCAGACGAAAAGCACGGGCTTGTCCGTCGGCACTTCCGCGAGTCGCGCGGGCAGTTCCTCCACCGGAAGAAGCCGGGCCCCGGGCACATGGCCCTGGGCGAACTCGTCGGGGCTGCGCACGTCAATGACTACCAGATCCTTGCCCAGGCTGTCGATGAGGGCCTGGGCGGCCTGAGCCTTGAGCGGTCCCGTGGCGGGCAGGTCGGCGCGGGCCGTGGCGACGGTGCCGGAGAACAACAGGGCGGCGAATATAAATAAGGAAAGCAGGGCGGCGGGGCGGAAATTTTTCATGGCGCAACTCGCTTGTTTGAGGTGGACGGAGTCAAAAAATGAATTAATTATTTAACGATTGTTAAAAAACTAAAAAACGCTATGCTTGTCAAGCGATATTTTGAAGTTCAAGGAGCATGCCCATGGGAAGACCACCGCTGCACGACGATGCAAAACTCAAACAGGATATGGTGGATTGCCTCTGGCAGCTCGGCTACGACGCGCCCATCAGCGCCGTGGTGCAGAGCACCGGGGCCAAGGCCGCCAGTCTGTATGCCCGCTTCGGCAGCAAGAAGGGCATGCTGCTGGCCGCGCTGGACGTCT
>NZ_JAGZUV010000095.1:6547-15602 GCF_018379785.1 Desulfovibrio sp. | reverse complement strand
TCTCTTGATATGTTGAACAAATCTCTTGCACTATTTCAAAGATTCCGAGTTAATGGTAGTATTGAAGAACTTTTATCATTGTTAAGGTGAATGTCTCTCCGCCGGAGGCGCATTGACATCAGCCCCGCACCGTGTTTTGTTTTCTTTTTATGCGACTGGCGGTTTTCCCCTCCTGACCTCATTCGACGCCAGGCCGGGACACCCCCGACTTCATTGCTGGAGCATTCACACATGAAATGCTCGTTTACGGCGGGCAAAGCCCGCCACTCGCATTTCGCGGCAAGGATTTGCAGACATATCCTTGCAGAGCGGTTGACGCATTTCATGCGTGAATCGCTCTAAAAATAAACAGCCCGCCACGCGGATTTCAGGGAGTTCCCCATGCCCATTAAAAAAGGCGACACGGTGCGTGTGCACTACACCGGTACACTGGCTGACGGCACGGTTTTCGATTCCTCCAGGGAGCGCGACCCCCTGGAATTCACCTTGGGCAAGGGCATGCTGATCCCGGGATTCGAGGCCGCTGTGGAAGGCCATGAAGCCGGGGAAACCGTCACCGTGACCATTCCTCCGGATCAGGCCTACGGCGACGCCGATCCTGAACTGGTCTTCACCGTGGCCCGAGCCCAGGTGCCGTCGCACATTCCCCTGGAAGCGGGCGTGCCCTTGCAGCTTTCCAACGAGCAGGGCCAGATGGACGTGACCATCACCGAAGTGGGCGCCGATGAAATCACGCTTGACGCCAACCATCCCCTGGCGGGCAAGGAATTGACCTTCGAGATTGAGATCGTCGAGGTAAAATAAGCTATTTTCGCCTTGACTCCGAGGAGCACGCATGAGCAGCAATACCGCCCGTCACAGCGCCATCCAGGCCATTACCACCTACAAGCCGGACGCGGCTCCGCTCAATTTCGCGGACACCAGGCCCACGGACATTTTCGGCAGCAATGTCTTCAATGACCGCGTCATGCGCGAGCGCCTGCCCAAAGACGTGTACAAGTCGCTGCACAAGACCATTGCCTTCGGCGAACGCATGGACCCCTCCATTGCCGATACCGTGGCAGCGGTGATGAAAGACTGGGCCATTGAAAAAGGGGCCACCCATTTCACGCACGTCTTTTATCCGCTTACCGGCCAGACCGCCGAAAAGCACGACAGCTTCCTGATGCCGGACGGCACGGGCGGCGTGATTGCCGAGTTTTCCGGCTCCATGCTGATCCGGGGCGAACCCGACGCCTCCTCCTTTCCCTCCGGGGGGCTGCGCTCCACCTTTGAGGCGCGCGGCTACACGGCCTGGGATGTGACCAGCCCGGCCTACATCATGGAAAATCCCAACGGCACCTTTTTGTGCATTCCGACCATGTTCCTGTCCTGGACGGGCGTGGCCCTGGACAAAAAGACGCCGCTGCTGCGCTCCGGCCAGGCTCTGAATCGCGAGGCCCAGCGGGTGCTGGCCCTGTTCAACATCCATACGGATCTGCCGGTGATTTCCTATGCCGGTCTGGAGCAGGAATATTTTCTCATCGACCACAACTTCAACTTCGCCCGCCCTGATCTGCAAATCGCCGGGCGTTCGCTGTTCGGCGCGCGCCCGGCCAAGGGGCAGGAATTCAGCGACCAGTATTTCGGGGTCATTCCGCAGCGCGTCCTGTCCTGCATGATGGAAGTGGAGCGCGAACTCTACAAGCTGGGCGTGCCCGTGCGCACCCGCCACAACGAGGCGGCCCCCAGCCAGTACGAGATCGCGCCGCTCTATGAGCCCAGCAACCTGGCCGTGGACCACAACCACATCATCATGGCCACCCTGCGCAACGTGGCCAAGCGCTACGGCCTGAAATGCCTGCTGCACGAAAAACCTTTCAGCGGCATCAACGGCTCGGGCAAGCACGTCAATTATTCCATCGGCAACGCGGAGCTGGGCACGCTTTTTGATCCCGGCGAAACCCCGCACGCCAATGCCAAATTCCTGGTCTTCTGCGCGGCCATGATCCGCGCCGTGCACAAGTTCGGCGGCCTGTTGCGGGCCACTGTGGCCAGCGCCAGCAACGATCACCGTTTGGGCGCGCATGAGGCCCCTCCGGCCATCATGTCCATCTTTTTGGGCGATCAGCTCACCGAGGTCTTTGAGGCTTTCCGGGCCGGACGCATCGGGGACGCGGCCAACGGCAAAAGCGGGCGGGTCATGAATGTGGGGGTGGATACCCTGCCGCCCCTGCCCACGGACCCCGGCGACCGCAACCGCACCAGCCCCGTGGCCTTTACCGGCAACCGCTTTGAATTCCGGGCCGTGGGCTCCAGCCAGTCCGCCGCCGGTTCCATCACCGCGCTCAACGCCATGATGGCCGATTCCCTGGGCTTCGCCGCCGACTGGCTGGAACGGGAAATCACGTCCGGCACGGCTTTCAATGCCGCCGTGGAATCCTTCATCAGCCACGTCATTGAGGAACACAGCGCCGTGATCTTCAACGGCGACGGCTATTCGGAAGTCTGGCACAACGAGGCCCGGCGGCGCGGTCTGCCCGACCTGCGCAACACGCCCGAGGCCCTGCCGGAACTCACCCGGCCCGAGGTCATTGCCCTGTATGAAGGGCAGGGCGTGCTGAACCGGGCCGAGCTCAAGGCCCGCCAGGACATCTACCTGGAACAGTACTGCAAGACCGTGCGCACCGAGGCCAATCTGGCCATCCGCATGGCCCGCACCATCATTTTCCCGGCGGGCATGCGCTACCAGGGCGAACTGGCGGGCACGGCCGCGCAGCTGCAGGCCATCGGCAAGGATTACAAAACCATGACCCTGGACGAGGTCACCGCGCATCTGCGCGGCCTGCAGACGGCCACGGCCCGGCTGGAGGACGTGCTGGCCGACGTGGGCCAACTGGGTGAAAGCCTGGACGCCGCCCAGCGATACTGTGAAGAGGTGCTGCCCCTCATGAAAGAGGTGCGCTACTATGCGGACCTGCTGGAAACCCGCGTGGCCGACGATTTGTGGGCTTTGCCCAACTACCAGGAAATTCTGTTCGGCAAATAGCGGATGTCCTGCCTCGATTAGAGCGGTTCACGCATGAAATGCGTCGCCGCCCCAGCTATGGAATAAAGAATGGAAGGCGGTCCCGGAGATTTTCCGGGACCGCCTTTACCTTACGCGGTCGGAATCCGCCGCATGTGCATCAAGTTATAATCGGCCAGGACGGAACCGGTTTTGCTCAACATCCCCAGCGAGCGCGACAACCGCTCTCCAATCAGGTAAAGAGTGAAGTTGGTTATCTTGGTGTCGGCGTCATAGCCCTTCATAAGAAAGACCGTGGCGAAAAGGTCGTTGTAAATGGCATCCAGGGCGGCGGCGATATTCTCGGCCTCATACCGGTCAAGAAGCTCGCCTTCTTCCGTGAGGGCATGCGGCGGCAAGTGGTACTGACGGTATTCTCCCGGCTTATGGCTGTGCCCGGCGAGTTCCGCGTCGCCTTCCGTTTTTGATGAATTCTTTTCAGTGCTCGCGGAACGGCAAAAGACCAGCATGGTTTCCGCCGTTTCCTGTAACTTGCCGGCCAGAGCGGCAATAGTGTCGATGGGGATGACGGTGGAACTGTGAGGGGTCGAATCGGACATAAAAACTCCATGTATTTAGTTGTATCGGCATTTTTAAATGAGAAATGCCGGGACTCAACTACGCTACATGGAGCGCTGCTCTTATTTCCCCGAGGGGTTTTGTATTAGGAGCTATCGACCCGGCAATAATGCTGCTATGGGCGCAAACCCAAAAAGAAACCCAGCATAAAGCCGGGCAGAGCACATCAATGTTAACCAGCGGTGTGGACGCTGCCATGTATGTAGTGAATAAAGCATATCGATAAAGAGTAAAAAGTCAAGAGAGAGTGAAGCTTCTCCACTTGGCAATTCGCGGTGTCAGAGCGGTTGTTAACTACTTCAGTCCTTCCTGCATCGCCGCCTTGCGCCGCGCGTCCTTTTTCCGTAGGTTTCGGGCATGGCGAAAACGCGTGAAGTCTATATCTGTTCGGTGTGCGGGGCCCAGACCCTGCAATGGCGCGGCCAGTGTCCCAACTGCCATGAGTGGAATACCCTTGAGGCCTCGGCCCAGGCCCGTCCGGCGGCGGGCCGACGGTCCTCCGGCCCGGGCGGCGCAAGCGTTCGGGCCGACCGGCCTGTACCCCTGCGCGACGTGGCCGATGCCGGACATACACCCTACGGCAGCGGGCTCAAGGCCCTGGACCGCGTACTGGGCAAGGGCTTGGTGCCGGGCGCGGCCATTCTGGTGGGCGGCGAGCCGGGCATCGGCAAATCCACCTTGCTGTTACAGGTAGCCGGGCTGGTGGCGGCCCAGGGCAAACCGGTGCTCTACGCCAGCGGCGAGGAATCCCTGCCGCAGATCAAGGCCAGGGGAGAGCGGCTCCGGATGCTGGACCCCAATCTTCTGGCTCTGGCCACCTCCAAGGTTGAGGACGTGCTGGACGCCCTCAACGGGGTCGGCGGCTCCAGATCCCCGGCCCTGGTGATCGTGGACTCGGTGCAGACCGTGACCAGCCTGGAGGCCGAAGGCCTGCCGGGCAATGTCAGCCAGGTGCGCGCCGTGGCCACAGCCTTGCTGGAGGCCTGCCGCCGCGTGGGCTGCACCCTGATCCTGGTGGGCCATGTAACCAAGGACGGCGTCCTGGCCGGTCCCCGCCTGCTGGAACACATGGTGGACACGGTCATCTCCCTGGAGGGGGACCGCCGCCAGATGTTCCGTCTGTTGCGCGTGTTCAAGAACCGTTTCGGCCCCAATGAGGAATTGCTGGTCTTTCGCATGGGCGAGCGCGGCATGCAGGTGGTGGACGACCCCTCCACCTTTTTTCTGGGCGCGCGCGACGCCTCCCTGTCCGGGACGGCCGTGGTCATGGCCGTGGACGGACAGCGCCCTCTGGCCGTGGAAGTTCAGGCGCTGGTGGCGCGCACTTTTCTGAGCATTCCGCGCCGCGCGGCATTGGGTTTTGACGCCAACCGTCTGCATTTGCTCCTGGCCGTGCTGGAGAAACGGCTCAAACTCAATTTCGGCCAGGTGGATATTTACGCCAAGGTGGGCGGCGGCATGCGCCTGCAGGAGCCCGGCCTGGACCTGGCTCTGGTGGCCGCCGTGCTGTCCTCCTATTACGATGTGCCCCTGCCGGAAAAGTGCGTGCTCTGGGGCGAAGTGGACCTCAACGGCCAGGTGCGGCCCGTGGCCGTGCAGGAATTGCGCCTTTCCCAGGCCCGACGGCTGGGTTTCGAACCCATAGTCTACCCGGACGGCGGCCAGGGCGGCGGCATCGCCACCATCGCGGCCTTGCAGCAGCGCCTGTTCCGTCGTCAATGAGCGGCCAGCGGAGGAAGAAAAGCATGCCTTTGGAAGTGGAACGTAAATATCTGCACGTGGATTTCGCCGTCTTGCGCCGGACGTTGTACGATCTGGGCGCACGCACTCCGGGCGCGCATTTTGAAAGCAACTGGGTTTTTGACACGCCCGACATCCAACTGTTTGAAAGCCGCCGCCTGCTGCGCCTGCGCTCGCAGGAATGGCCGGACGCCGTGCGCCATGTGCTGACCCTCAAGCTGCCCGCGTCGCAGAGCGGGCACTTCAAGGTGCGCGAGGAACGCGAGCTGGAGGTGGCCGACGGCGCGGCCATGCGCGCCGTGCTGGAAGGCCTGGGCTATGCCGTGGGCGCGCGTTATGAGAAGATCCGCGAGCCGTGGCTTCTGGAGGATGTGGAAGTGGAATTGGACGTGCTGCCCTTCGCCGAAGTGGTGGAGCTGGAGGGCGAGGCCGCGCATATTGAGCGGGCCGCGACGCGTCTGGGCCTTGACAAGGCCGAAATAAGTACCAAAAGTTATCATCAGCTGCATCAGGATTGGCGTCGCCTGCACAACCTGCCGCCGGATTTTTCCTTTGTGTTCGACGCGGAGCGACGGAGCGACTGGCGGCGGAGGCTGGGCCTTGCTGGCAAAGAGCCGCACGACGGCGACCGGCCCGACGCATCCAAAGCCTGAAGCGTTTTCGGGGGATTACTCCATGCCGCTATACAATCAGGGCGAAGCCGACGGTGAAAGCCGGACCATTGTCGTAAAAAAGCTCAAGGAGCCGGACCGCTACCGCGTCCTGCTGCATAATGACGATTATACCAGCATGGACTTTGTGATTAATATTCTCTGCGGCGTGTTCCACAAGCCTCTGGAAGAAGCCACGGCCATCATGCTGGCCGTGCACCGGCAGGGCGTGGGGCAGTGCGGCATTTATACCCGCGAAGTGGCCGAAGCCAAGGTCAGCCGCGTCCACCGGGAGGCGCACGGAGCGGGCTTCCCCCTCAGATGCACCATGGAAAAAATTCATTGATCGCCTTTGCCGCACGCGCGGCAAAGGCGCGGCGGACCGGACCGCCGTAGTCTGGGCACGGCATGTGGCCGGGCCGCCGGAACAACTCCCCGCAGTCGACTTCGGCTGTGGCGGGAGGGAGAAAATATGCTGAGTAAAAGCGTGCAAAGCGTCCTGCGGGACGCCCTTATGGAAGTGCAACGGCGCAGGCATGATCTGCTGACAGTGGAACATGTGCTCTACGCCCTGACCAACAGCATGAAAGGCCGGATTATTCTGGAGGGCAGCGGGGCCAGCGTGGCCGTGCTGCGCGAGCAGTTGGAAGGTTTTTTCCGCACGGAACTGGATGTGGTGGATCAGCCCGGCAAGTATGAAGTCACCCAGACCGACGGCGTGCAGCGCGTGCTGGAGCGCGCGCTCAACCATATCCGTTCCGCGGGCCGCGACACAGTGGAGCTGGGCGACCTGCTGATCGCCATCATGGACGAAGAGGAGAGCTACGCGCTCTTCTTCCTGCGCAAGCAGGGGGTGGAGCGCCTGGACGTGCTGACCTTCATTTCGCACGGCCTGGGGGAAGGCGGCGGTTCGCGCGGCGGGGAGGAAAACGAAACGGACGACGCGTCCGGCGACGCCCGCGCGGCCAAGGGCGATCCTTTGGCCCAGTATACCGTGGACCTCACGGCCCGCGCCAGGGAAGGCAAGATCGATCCTCTGGTAGGCCGTGAGCAGGAACTGGACCGCGCCATTGAAGTGCTTTGCCGCCGCCGCAAGAACAATCCGCTTTTTGTGGGCGATCCGGGCGTGGGCAAAACCGCTCTGGCCGAAGGTCTGGCCCTGCGCATCGCTGAAGGGCGGGTGCCGGAGATGTTTGCCGATACCCGGCTGTTTGCTCTGGATATGGGCCTGGTGCTGGCCGGAACCCGCTACCGCGGGGATTTCGAAGGCCGCCTCAAGGCCATTGTGCAGGCCCTCAAGGCCATGCCCGAGGCCATTCTGTTTATCGACGAAATCCACACTATCGTGGGGGCCGGTTCCACGTCCGGCGGCTCCATGGACGCCTCCAACCTGCTCAAACCGGCGCTTGCCGGCGGCGAGATCCGCTGTATCGGCTCCACCACCTATGAGGAATTCCGCAATCATCTGGAAAAGGATCGGGCCCTGGCGCGGCGTTTCCAGCGCATAGATCTGCACGAGCCGGACGTCACGGATTGTCTGGCGATCCTGCAGGGCCTGGAAGGCCGCTATGCCGAACATCACCGGGTGCGTTACAGTCCTTCCGTTCTTAAAGCTATGGTTGAGCTTTCAGCGCGCCATGTGCGTGATCGCCTGCTGCCGGACAAGGCCATTGACGTAATGGATGAAACCGGGGCTGCCGTTCGCCTGCGGCAGGGCGGCCTGCCTGACGCTCCCCAGGGCAGGGAAACGCGTCCGGCCGTGAGTATGGCCGATGTGGAGCGGGTGGTGGCCCGCATGGCGGGCATTCCATTGCGCACGGTTTCCGGGCGCGAACGCGCGCGTCTGGCGAATCTTGAACGGGATCTGAAGCATCTGGTCTTTGGCCAGGACGAAGCCATTGAACTCACTGTGCGGGCTATCCTGCGCGCCCGCGCCGGTCTTGGGCAGGAACAGCGCCCGGCCGGAGCCTTTTTGTTCTACGGGCCCACGGGCGTGGGCAAAACCGAGGTGGCCCGCAGTCTTGCCAAGCTCATGGGCGTGGAGTTTCTGCGTTACGACATGAGCGAATACATGGAAAAGCATTCCATGTCCCGGCTGATCGGCTCGCCTCCCGGCTATGTTGGGTTTGACCAGGGCGGCCTGCTTACAGAAGCGGTGCGCAAGGCTCCGTATTCCGTGGTGTTGCTGGACGAGGTGGAAAAGGCCCATCCGGATATCTTTAATGTATTGCTTCAAGTTATGGACTATGCGACCCTCACGGACAATACGGGCCGCAAGACCGACTTTTCGCATGTCATCCTGATCATGACCTCCAATGCCGGGGCCTTTGAGATGTCGCGCTCGGCCATCGGCTTCGGCCAGGCCGCGCCCGAGGACGCGGCCCGCAAGGGTCTCAAGGCCGTGGAAAACCTGTTCACGCCCGAGTTCCGCAACCGCCTGGACGCCCTGGTGCCTTTCCACAGCCTGTCCCAGGAAATGATGCTGCGCATTGTGGACAAGTTCCTGGCCGAAATCCGCGTCACCCTGACCCAGCGCAAGGTCAGTCTCAGCGTGACGGACAAGGCCCGGCAGTGGCTGGCTCTCAAGGGCTTTGATCCGGCTATGGGCGCGCGGCCCCTGCGCCGCCTGCTGCGCAACGAACTGGAGGACCGCCTGGCCCACGAACTGCTGTTCGGAGCTCTGAAAAAAGGCGGCAGTGCCCGGCTGACGCTCAAGGACGACGTCCTGTCCCTTCTCCCCTCGGCCTCGTCGCCCGTCGCGCGCGGAACGCGCGCCGGAGCCAGGGGCGCGCGCGAGCCGGTGGAGGCCTAGACGAAACATGAGCGGCACGTTCGCGGATCTGGCCGCGCAGTTTCCTCCTCCGGAGGCCGCCCGCGCGGACGGTTTGCTCTGCGCGGGCGGTGATCTGCGGCCCGCGCGGCTGCTGGCGGCCTACAGCCTGGGAATTTTTCCCTGGTACGAGGACGGCTTGCCCATTCTCTGGTGGTCGCCGGATCCGCGTTGCGTGCTGCCGCTGGAGAATTTCCGCCTGCCGTCCCG
>NZ_JAGZUV010000095.1:0-6532 GCF_018379785.1 Desulfovibrio sp. | reverse complement strand
GCGCCGCCGCCCCTTTGAGCTTACCCTGGATGCGGCCTTCGGCGAGGTCATCCGGGCCTGTGCCGGATTGCGCGCAAGCGGGCACGGCACCTGGCTCACGCCGGAAATGATCGCGGCCTATGAGCGCCTGCACGCCCTGGGCTATGCGCATTCCGTGGAGGCCTGGCGGGACGGCGCACTGGCCGGCGGCCTGTACGGCGTGGCCTTGGGCCGGGCCTTTTTCGGCGAGTCCATGTTTCATCGTGAATCCGAGGCCTCCCGCGCGGCCCTGGCCGGGCTGGTGGCCTTGTTGCGGCTGCGCGGGACGGTAATGCTGGATTGCCAGCAAGAGACCCTGCACATCATGCGGATGGGCGGGGTCATGCTGCCGAGGGCGGCGTTTCTGGAGCGGCTGGCAAGGGCGCTGGCCGCAGAGGGAAGGCGGGAAGAGCGAGAGGAAAGGAAGCCGGACGCTCTTCGGCGGCAATGCGCCGTTCCCTGGGCCCCCTGGAAAACGGCCTATGTCTATTCCGCCATCAGCGGTTCGTGGATCGCCAGGTCATAAAAGCCGCGCGCCACAAAGGGCAGGGGATAGTTGGGCACGGCTTCGAAGCGGATGAAGCCCGTGCTCTTGCCCTCGGGAATGCCGCTCAGCGGGGCCACGCCCAGCGGCACCGGCAGATCCAGCGGGCAGACGGTGATCTTTTCGATGTGCTCGGCATAGCGCTGTTCGAGGTAGTCCACCAAGGCCCGGCTTTCCTCTTGAGTAAAGGCTTCCAGAATGCAGCGCAGGGCGGCTTCCTCGGTGGCGCCCTGCAACACTTGGGGCGGCACTGCCGGATCGGGCGGACCCACCAGCTTTTTTCCCTTCAGGGTCGCCAGTTCCTCTTCCGTGGCTCCGTGGCGGAAAATGTGCACTTCCACATGGCGGCGGCCCTTGAAGGCGCTCAGGGTCGCGGCCACAATATAAACCCTGTCCAGCGGGGCATCGGACGGCGCGGCAATGCTCTGTTTTTCCATGATCGTTCCTGTCTTGTTTGTGTGGCGTGTTCTAGATCAGATTAACTTTGAGAATTGAAATTCTCAAAGTTTTGAAGCCGCTCGCTTCGGCGCTTAGCTCTGCTGTCCTCGCCCGTAAAGCTCGAAGATTCGCTAACGGGCGAGGCACCTGCGCAAATAAATTGCGCTTACGCCTACGCGGCGGGCGTCTGCTCGCGCAACCGCCAGAGCAATTTCAAAACGACTTGCTCTAACGTCTCCCTTTTACCCCAAAAGCGATCTCTATGGAAGATAAGTCAACCACTCCTTTCAGTTTGCAGACCGGCTACACGCCCATGGGCGACCAGCCTGAGGCCATAACCGCCCTGACCGACAATATCCGGGCCGATGTGCCCGCGCAGGTGCTCCTGGGCGTGACCGGCTCGGGCAAAACCTTCACCATGGCCAATGTGATCGCCCGCTGCAATCGCCCGGCTCTGGTGCTTGCGCCCAATAAAACCCTGGCCGCCCAGCTCTACAATGAGTTCCGTGAGCTTTTTCCGCGCAATGCCGTGGAATATTTTGTGAGCTATTACGACTATTACCAGCCCGAGGCCTATGTGCCCGCCTCGGATACCTATATCGAGAAAGATTCCTCCATCAACGACAATATCGACAAACTGCGCCACGCGGCCACGCACGCCCTGTTGACCCGGCGCGACGTGGTCATCGTGGCCTCGGTGTCCTGTATTTACGGCCTGGGTTCGCCGGAATACTACGCCAAGATGGTTATTCCCGTGGAAGTGGGGCAGCGCCTGCCCATGGACGATCTGATCACCCGTCTCGTGGAAGTGCATTACGAGCGCAACGACTACGACTTTCACCGCGGCACGTTCCGGGTGCGCGGAGACGCTCTGGAAATCATCCCGGCCTATCATCACGAGCGAGCCCTGCGTCTGGAATTTTTCGGCGACGATATCGACGCCATGCGCGAAATCGATCCACTCACCGGCGAAGTGCTGGCCGAAGTGGGCAAGACCGTGCTCTATCCGGCCAGCCACTTCGTTTCGGCCCAGGACAACCTGAAGCGCGCGGCCGGGGACATCCGCGATGAACTGGCCGCGCGGCTTACGTACTTCAAGGAGCACGGCAAGCTGGTGGAGGCCCAGCGCCTGGAACAGCGCACCCAGCTGGATCTGGAAATGATCGAGGAACTGGGCTACTGCAACGGCATTGAAAACTACACCCGCCATCTGGACGGCCGCAAAGCCGGCGAGCCGCCGTCCTGTCTGCTCAATTACTTTCCGCGCGATTTTCTGCTCTTTGTGGATGAATCGCACATTACCATTCCCCAGGTGGGCGGCATGTTCAAAGGCGACCGTTCGCGCAAGCAGACCCTGGTGGAATACGGCTTTCGCCTGCCCTCGGCCCTGGACAACCGGCCTTTGCAGTTCGACGAATTTAGGTCCCTGCTCAATCAGGTGGTGTATGTTTCCGCCACGCCGGGCCGCTACGAGCTGGACCAGGCCCAGGGCGTTGTGGCCGAACAGATCATCCGGCCCACCGGTCTGGTGGACCCGGAAGTGGAGATCCGCCCGGTCAAGGGCCAGATGGAGGATCTGCTCAGTGAGTGCCGGGCCAGGGTTACGCGCGGCGAGCGCGTGCTGGTGACCACCCTGACCAAGCGCATGGCCGAGGATCTCACCGAATACTGTTGCAATATGGGCGTAAAGGCGCGCTATCTGCATTCGGACATCGAGACCCTGGAGCGTCTTCAGATTATCCGGGCCCTGCGCATGGGCGAGTTCGATGTGCTGGTGGGCATCAACCTGCTGCGCGAAGGCCTGGATATTCCGGAAGTTTCCCTGGTCTGCATTCTGGACGCGGACAAGGAAGGCTTTCTGCGTTCCACCGGCTCGCTGATCCAGACCTTCGGCCGTGCCGCGCGCAATGCCCAGGGCCGGGTAATTCTCTATGCCGACAAGGTGACGGCCTCCATGAAGGCCGCCATGGACGAAACAGGCCGCCGTCGCGCCAAGCAGACGACCTACAACGAAGAGCACCACATCACGCCCAGGAGTACGACAAAAAGTCTTGAATCTCCGCTGGATACGCTGTATGTGGATAACGATGCGGCCAAGGGCCGGGGCAAGGGGCGCGGTAACGGTAAAGCCAACGTCAAGGCTGATGCGGCGCCGCTCACCGCCGAGGATACGGCAGCCCTGGTGCTCAAACTGGAAAAGGAAATGCGCCAGGCCGCGCGCGATCTGGAATTTGAACAAGCCGCGGAACTGCGTGACCGCATCCGTGCTTTGCGCGCCCGGCTTATTGCCCTTCCCGAATAAAGGAAGTGCTGGCGAATGCTCTGGTCTTGGTAAAGACCAGAGCATTCGCCAGCACGTGCTAAAGGCATTCTCTATGTCCCCTCAGAACAAGCCCCCTGTCGAACAGCATTCGCTTCTCGCACCGCAGCCTTCGGCGCAGGAGCGCGAGCGCGCCCGCTGGCTCAGCGCCGAACTGGAGCGCCATAATTATCTTTATCACACTCTGGACGCGCCGGAGATCAGCGATGAACAGTACGACGCCCTGTTCCGGGAGCTGACGGAGCTTGAAGAGCGCTGGCCCGGCCTGCGCAGCCCGCATTCACCCACCTTGCGGGTAGGCGGCAGGCTGCTCGACGGGCTGGCCAAAAAGGCCCACCGCCGCCAGATGTACGGCCTGGACAATGTGTTTTCCGACGAGGACTGGCGCGACTTCGTGGAGCGCATGCAACGGGCCTGGGATGCGGAACTCAACGGCCCTCTGCCGCTGGACTTCTGGTGTGATCCCAAACTGGACGGCCTGGCTCTGGAAATCATCTATGAGAACGGCCTCCTGATTGAAGCCCTGACCCGTGGCGACGGCGAAACGGGCGAAGTGGTCACCGAAGCCGTGCGCACCATCCGCACCGTGCCCCTGCGCCTGCGTGGAGAGGAGCCCTTTCCGGCCCGCCTGGAAGTACGCGGTGAAGTGGTCATGTTCAAAAAGGATTTTGAGGCCCTCAACGCCCAGCAGGAGGCCTTGGGCCGGAAAACCTTCGCCAATCCGCGCAACGCCGCCGCCGGCACCTTGCGCCAGCTGGACATTTCCGTTACCGAATCCCGGCCCCTGCGCTTTCTGGCCTACAGCCTGGGCGAGGCGGACTGGGCTCCGGCGAAACCCTGCCTGTTTCAGCATGAACTCATGGAACGTTTAACGGCCTACGGCTTTCTGACTCCGCCCGACGGCAGGCTCTGCGCCGGAGCGGACGAGGTGGAAGCCTACGCGGCCTGGGTGCGCGAACACCGTCAGGATTTTCCCATGGAAATCGACGGAGCCGTGGCCAAAGAGGATAATCTGGAAGCCCAGGAGGCGCTGGGCTTCACGGCACGCGCGCCGCGTTTCGCCGTGGCCTTCAAATTTCCGGCCATGCAGGCTGAAACCCGGCTTACGGGCATTGACATTCAGGTGGGTCGTACCGGCGTGCTTACGCCCGTGGCCGTCCTGGAGCCCGTGCCTGTGGGCGGGGTTATGGTTTCGCGGGCCACCCTGCATAATGAGGATGAGATCCGCGCCCGCGACGTGCGCGTGGGCGATACGGTCATTGTGCAGCGCGCCGGGGACGTAATCCCCGAAGTGGTGGGGCCGGTGCTGTCCAGGCGTCCGCCCGACGCCGTGGAATTCGTCTTTCCGCACACCTGCCCGGCCTGCGGCGAAGCCGTGCACCGCGAGCCCGGCGAGGCGGCCTGGCGCTGCGACAATCTCTCCTGTCCGGCGGTGCGCCTGCGCGCCATCAGCCATTTTGTGTCCAAGGCCGGTCTGGATATCCAGGGGGTGGGCCAGAAATGGATCGCGCAACTGGTGACCTCGGGCCGGGTGCAATCTCCGGCGGATTTGTTTACATTGAAGGCGGAAGAGCTGCTGGACTTTGAGCGCATGGGCGAGGTGCTGGCCCGGAAGTTCGTGGACGCTCTGGACGAGGCCAAGCACACGGCCACCTTGCCGCGCCTGATCAGCGCCCTGGGCATCCGTCATGTCGGCGAGCAGACCGCGCGCCTGCTGGCCGGACATTTCCGCGATCTGGACGATCTGGGCCGGGCCGACGCCGAAACCTTGCAGGCCTTGCCCGACGTGGGGCCGGAGGTGGCGGCCTCCATCCGTAACTTTTATGAAAGCCCGGCCAACCGGGCGCAGCTGGAGCGCTTCCGCGAGCTGGGGCTCTGGCCCCTGAGTCCGTTGGCGGACGCGAACGGCGCGGAGACGGCACAGACGCAGGCCGGGCCGTTGCAGGGTAAAAATATACTGTTCACCGGCACGCTTTCTCTGCCGCGCGGCAAGGCCCAGCATCTGGCCGAAGCCGCCGGGGCCGTTTTGGCGGGCAGCGTGAACAAGAAGCTGGATTTTCTGGTGGTGGGCGACAAGCCGGGCGGCAAGCTGGACAAGGCGCGAGCCCTGGGCCTCGCCGTGCTGGACGAGGCGGCCTTCCGCGAACTGCTCGCCGCTTCGGGAATACCCCTGGACCATGCAACAGAGTGAGGCCACACATGAGCACAGCCATTATCGTCGTGGGCGCCAACGGGCGCATGGGCAGAACCATCAGCGGCCTGGCAGCCGCCGATCCGGCATACACGCTGGCCGGTTTGGTGGACAGCAGGGAGCATCTGGACGCGCTGTCCGGAGCGGGCTGCCCGGTGGCAGATTCGCTGGAGGCTTTGCTGCCGCGGGTTCCGGGCGCGGTGATCATTGACTTCACGGCTCCGGCGGTCAGCCTGCACTCGGCGCGCGTGGCGGCCCGGACCGGGCACGCCCTGGTCATCGGCACCACGGGCCTCAGCGATGAGCAAAAGGACGAACTGCGTGCTCTGGCTGAAAAAGCGCCTCTTTTCTGGTCTTCCAATATGAGCATCGGCATCAATGTGCTGTTGAAAATCCTGCCGGAACTGACCAGGGCTCTGGGCGAAAGCTATGACATCGAAATGGTGGAACTGCACCATAACCGCAAAAAGGACTCTCCCAGCGGCACGGCTCTGACCTTGGGCGAATGCCTAGCCGAGGCGCGCGGCTGGAAGCTCCCGGACGTGCGCTGTTCCTCCCGCGACGGCATTGTCGGCGAGCGGCCCAAAGCCCAGATCGGCATCCAGGCCATCCGGGGCGGCGATGTGGTGGGCGTGCACACCATTTATTTCATGGGACCCGGCGAACGCATCGAAGTGAGCCACCAGGCCCATTCGCGCGAGACTTTCGCCCAGGGGGCCCTGCGCGCCGCCGCCTGGCTGTCCCGACAAAAGCCGGGGAAGCTTTACGGCATGCGGGATATGGTTTGACGACATCAACATTCGACCATTTTTGTCTCGAACCGGGGCGAACTTCTTGTCCAAAAACAAAAAATCCTGAATGGTAACGCCGTTAACGGTAAGGACAGTTTCTGAAAGGCAGCCCGATGGGCTGCCTTTTTTGTATAAAGGGCTTTAGCCAGTTGAGCGAGCTATGGCGAGCGAAACAGAAATCCACCCGCTATGCGGGTGGAAAAAATTTGTTATACAAAAAACACCTTTCC
>NZ_JAGZUV010000094.1:0-9151 GCF_018379785.1 Desulfovibrio sp. | reverse complement strand
CGCGCTGCAACAGCTCCTGCAGCTTTTCCAGACTTTGGCCGTCCGCCGTGTTCGCGGCATACGACTGTTCCAGCTCCGCCGCGCACGCCGAAAGGGCGTCCATGCCCAGTGTGGCCGCGACGCCTTTCAGGCTGTGGGCCGTCCGGTTGGCCTCATGCCATTGCCCGGCGGCGCTCAACTCCGCTAGAGTTTGCGGCATGTGGGCGTAGCGCCGGATAAAGTTTTTCAGCTGTTTCACCAGCAGCTGCTCGTCGCCGCCCACATAAAACAGCCCTTTCTCCCAGTCAAAGATCGTCCCGGCATCGGCATCCGCCGAAGCCGGACAGCCCGTGTCGTGGTCCGCCGCGTGCGCCGCCTGTGCGCGCGGCTTTACCCATTTGATCAGGATCCTGGCCAGCACATCGGGGTCTATGGGCTTGGTGATATGATCATCCATGCCCGCGCCCCGGCTTTTTTCCTGATCTTCCCGCATGGCGTGGGCCGTCATGGCGATGATCGGCGTTGGTTCCGCGCCGTCCTCGGCTTCCTGCGCGCGCAGGCGCCGCGCCGCCTCCAGGCCGTCCATGACCGGCATCTGGATGTCCATGAAAATGATGTCGAATGTTTTCGCCTTGCAGGCATTGACGGCATTGAGCCCGTTTTCCGCCAGGGTCACGTTCATGCCCATGCGCTCCATCAGGTTGCTTGCCACTTCCTGATTGATTTCATTGTCTTCCACCAGGAGGACACGGGCGCCGCGCCGCTGGGAGAGTGCATCGTCCTCGGCCCCATCCATGACCGCGAGGCTCGGCGAGACGGGATTTTTGCCCAGAACTTTCAGGATGGCGTTCCAGAGCGTCACGGGATTCACCGGTTTGACCAGAAAGCCCGCGAAATGCAGATTTTCGCCTTTTTCCCGGTAAGCCTCCAGCCCGTGCGCGGAAATCATCAGCAGATGCGGGATGCTCTCCAGCGGCAGTTTATGGATATTGTCGGCGACTTCCATGCCGTTCATGCCCGGCATCTTCCAATCCAGCAAAACCAGGGAATACGGCGTATCGGCTTGGGTCGCCCGCACAAGGCAATCCAGGGCCTCCTGGCCGGAACCGACCGTATCCACACGGAATCCGAAGCGGATCAGGATATCCTGGAGAATGGTCCGCGCCGCCTCGCAGTCATCCACCACCAGAAGGCGCTCCGCGCCCGCCGGGTCCGGAGCGTCCCATGCGTGCCGGATCGGCCGATAAGGGAGCGTCAGACTGAAAGAGAACGTGCTGCCTTTGCCGGGTTCGCTGCGCACCTCAAGCTCGCCGCCCATCATCCGTACAAAGCGCTGACAGATGACCAGGCCGAGTCCCGTCCCTCCGTATTTGCGGGTGATGGAGCCGTCGGCCTGTTCAAAGGGCTTGAACAGGCGCGCCAGCTCTTCCGCCGTCAGGCCGATGCCCGTATCGCTCACGGATATGCGCAGGGTGATCGTGTCCGCGCTCCGGCCCGCTTCTTCCATGCACAGTACCACCCGCCCTTTTTCCGTGAACTTGACGGCATTGCCCAGAAGGTTGGTGAGCACCTGCGTCAGCCGCAATAGATCGCCTTCCACAGCGACAAAGGCGTTGGGATCCACGTGAAAAAGCACTTCGATATTTTTGCCGCCCACCAGGGCTCCGCACAGATCGCTGAGATTTTCCACCAGCTCCTCTAAGGCAAAGGCTTCGTTCTGGAGCGTCATTTTTCCGGCTTCGATCTTGGAGACATCCAGGATGTCGTTGATGATGCCCAGAAGCCCGCGCCCGGCTGAAAGGATTTTGCGCAGATAATATAGCTGCTTGTTTTCGTGGGTGGTTTGCAGGCAGAGATAGGTCATGCCCAGTATGCCGTTCATGGGCGTGCGGATTTCGTGGCTCATGCGCGCCAGAAAGTCGCTTTTGGCCCTGGAGGCTTCCTCGGCCTGTTTTTGGGCCGCCAGAGCGTTCTTTTTTGCCTCGCGCAGCTCCGAGGTGCGCTGCTCGACTTTGCTTTCCAGGGTGGCGGCAAAAACGCGGAGTCTTTTCTCAGCCCTGTCGCGCCGGGCGATATTCTGGAGAAGCGCATGGCCCCCCCAGAGAAAAAGCAACAGCACGACCACGCCCGCCGTGGAAAAACCCGCCAGCAGCGTTCGTTTGATGGCCGCATCGCCGGTGGACATGCGGCTGGTGGCCACTTCCGAACTGATGCCCCCGATGATGTCGTCCACTTTGTAGCCCTGCGTCGTGTGGCAGGCCAGACAGCTTTGCTCCACCCTGAGTGCGGCCATGTAGCGCAGGGTTTCGCCTTTTTCCGGGTCTTGGCTCAGGATAAAATATTCCTTGCCGCCGCGCCGTTCGATGTCCCCCAGCGCGGCGGCTTCCCAGGGAAGGGCCCGGTTGGCCGGGTTGACGGGCTTGGCGCTGACGATCCTGCTGGGAATATCGCTGTGTTCGCGCCAGAGTTCATGTACCAGGCGCGTCACATAGGCCGGATTCATCCTGGTGATCCGCATGCCGCCGGGCAGGGTGAAGTCGCGTCCTGCTTCGGGCAGCCAGGGATTGGGCGGCGTTGCCGGGGTCACCGGCGCGTAGATGCCGCCCAGACCTGCGACCCATTTGCGCAGGATGATGTCCTTGTCCGAAGCGGTCTGCGCCAGCAGATGGCTGCGCCGCTCGGCCTGCCCGCGCAGGAGGCCGGATATTTCCAGGTAGACGAGGCTGATGCCCATCAGGATGCCCAATCCCAGCAGGCCGAAGATCAGAAAAAAATTGCGCTGGTTCCGGGAAAGACGCTTCAACGTGTCAATGGAAATTGCCATGCGCCCTGCTCCTGGCACTGCTTGTGGAATATTTCCAAGCGGTTGCATCTGAAATTATCAGAAAAGCAAACGCCACGGCGTAAAACTTCCATTGAAGACGGGTGTCCGGCTTGTGCGCGGGGACGTCGGGATGGAAGCCGCGTTCCGTGAGCCCGCAGTCCAAGGCCAAGCGCATGGCTTCCTCCTTGCGCGCGGTAAAAAAGGCGGGAAGCAGACAAGCATGTTGATCAGCGCGGACGGGCAAAGAATTGCCCGTCCGCTGAGGGGGACATGATTGCTTTCCCCCGGAGGGGCGGGTAAGGTTTGGCGTGCTGCTGTCCGACACCTTTAACCGCTTGCGAGTCGACGCTAACTTTTATAATAGCCATAGTCAATATAAAAATATCTATTCGGCTTTAAAAGGCGGCGCAGGCCGTGGTCCATGCGCTGGATCAGGGTTCCGTTTCGGTTCGCGGACGAAACTGCTGGAAGTCTATGACCATCGGAGAAAGGCTGAAACTCGTCCGAGGCGGTGCTTCCCAGGATGAATTCAGCAAACGGCTCGGCGTGAGCAAGGCGGCGGTAGGCGCATACGAGCGGAATGTCCAGGTGCCCGGATCAGCTTTTATTATAGCTGTATGCGAGCGCTATAATATTGAACACCGCTGGCTGCTGACGGGTGAGGGGGCCATGCGCCCAGGCGCGGAGGCTGCCCATGCCGCTTCGGACACGTTACCTTCTACAGCCGCTCTTCCCGGAGTGGTGGAGGCAGGTTGCGCGCGCTGTCTGAAGCTGGAGGAAAAGCTGAATCGGACGGAGCTCCAGCGGGACGACGCCGTGGAACAGCTTCGCCGAATCTGGGATGAAAACTGCCAGCTCTGGCGGCAGAATGCGGACCTGCGTGAACGCCTGGCCCGTCTGGAAGAGCGTTTTATCGGCAAAGGGCCTGTGGAGTTTTCTGAACGAGCCGGTTGAAGCGGCCCGCCGGAAGCGTCTGCTATGAGGCTCGCCCGGATCAGGGACGGCGTTTCCCGGCTGTGCTTGCTGCGGCTTGCCGTTTAGCGCCGAAGACGCTATTGCTCTGCCTGCGCGATTCCGTTTCGCCGCTCGCGCGGCGGCGTAAGGAGATTTCTGTATGCCGAAAAACGCGGCTCTTATTCTGGCGGCGGGCAAGGGCACCCGCATGCACTCTGACCGGCCCAAGGTTTTGCAGACGATTCTGGGCGAGCCCATGCTGGCCTATGTGCGCGCGGCCCTGCGGCCGTTTTTTGCTGAAGATGTCTGGATGGTGGTGGGACACCGGGCCCGGATGGTGGAGGCGGCATTTCCGGACGCCCGTCTGGTTTTCCAGACCGAGCAACTCGGCACGGGGCACGCCCTGATGCAGGCCCTGCCCGCGCTGACCGAAGCCGGATGTACCCATCTGCTGGTGGTCAACGGCGACGCGCCGCTGCTCTCTGAAGCCCTGGTGCGCGATTTCCTGGCCGAGGCCGCGGGCGCGGATCTGGCCTTTGCCACCATCGTGCCGGACAATCCCGGAGCGTACGGCCGGGTGGTGCGCAAACTGGGCCGGGTGATCGGCATCGTGGAGGCCAAGGATTATGATC
Source organism: Desulfovibrio sp. (assembly GCF_018379785.1). Classification (GTDB taxonomy): domain Bacteria; phylum Desulfobacterota; class Desulfovibrionia; order Desulfovibrionales; family Desulfovibrionaceae; genus Desulfovibrio. The sequence goes on along the minus strand of NZ_JAGZUV010000094.1, from coordinate 4,762 downwards.
CGGCCCGCCACGGCCCGGAAAGCGGCGAAGTCAACGCGGGCATGTACTGGCTCAGTCTGGCCGCCGTGGAGACGCTGCTGCCGCGCCTGAACAACGACAATAAGAGCGGCGAATATTACATCACGGACATCATTGGCCTGGCCGTGGCGGAAAATTACACGGTGCGCGGCGTGGAATGCGGCCGGGACGACAGCCTGCTGGGCGTCAACTCCCCGCTGGAGCTTTCCCGCATGGAAGAACTGCTGCGCGCCCGCACGGCGGAACAGTTGCTGGCCTCGGGCGTGATTCTGCACGCGCCGGACTTGGTCCGGGTGAGTCCCCTGGTTCGGGTGGAGCCCGGCGCGGAACTGAGCGGCCCCTGCGAAATCTGCGGCCGGACCGAGATCCGGCGCGGCGCATCCGTGGCCTCGCACTGCGTGGTGCGCGACTCCCTGATCCGCGAGGGCGCGGAAATCCGCTCCTTTTCGCATCTGGAGGATGCTCGTGTGGGCGAGGGCGCGCTTGTGGGGCCTTTTGCGCGGCTGCGCCCCGGCGCGGAACTGGAAGCCGACTCCCACGTGGGCAACTTCGTGGAGCTGAAAAAGGCCCGCCTGGGCAAGGGGGCCAAAGCCAACCACCTCAGCTATCTGGGCGACGCCCGGGTCGGCGCGGGCGCGAATATCGGCGCGGGCACCATCACCTGCAATTACGACGGCAAGCACAAGTATCAGACCAACATCGGGGAAAAAGCCTTTATCGGCAGCAATACCGCCCTGGTGGCCCCGGTCAGTGTGGGCGACAACGCCCTGGTGGGCGCGGGTTCGGTCATCACCAAGGATGTGCCTAACGGCGAAATGGGCATAGCCCGTGGGCGGCAGAAGAATTTGCCCCGCAGGGGATAGCGGGATGGCGTGGCGCTGTGGCGCAAGGGGCTGGCTGTCGCCATCCGTAACGCCCTTTGGGCGTAACGGCTGCCGCAGCCCGTGGGCGACAGAAGAATTTGCCGCGCAGGGGATAGGGCAAAATAACTTTGAAAAGCTGATCTGCTCCAGGAGAGCGCGCCGTGTCCCATGTGCGCCGCGTGACGCCATTCCGCAATCTTTCCCGCACATCTCGCCGCTGCCCGCGAAGCCACGGGCGGCGGCTTTTTTTATCCGTCCGGGTCATCCTTTCTTGCCAAGGTCGGGGGGCGGTGCTATCTAAAAGTCATGGAACTTCTGGAGCAGCTTGAAGCGCGGGTTGCGGAGCTTTTGGCCCGCTTGGACCGCCTCAGGGCGGAGAATACACGTCTTCGTGCCGAAACCTCCGCCATTGTGGCGGAAAAGGCCGTTCTGGAAGAGGAAAACCGCAAGCTGCATGACTCTCTGGCGCAGGAAGAAAATCTGCGCGTCGAAGCGCTCAAGCGCATTGACGCCCTGCTGCACAGGATTCAAGAGCATGACAGCGTTGAGTAGGTTTTTGTGAGTCAGGAAAACATCAACCTTACTGTTCTCGGGCTTGATATCGCATTCAAGCCGGGTGCCGACATGGAGCGGGTGCAACGTGCCGTGCGGTTGGTGGAAGAACGGTTTGCAGACCAGAAACTGAGGTCCCACGGAGGGCAAAGCAAGGATATTCTGCTGACCTTCCTGGCCCTTGGACTGGCGGATGATCTGTTGCAGTCGAAGAAAAAGCTGGGTGATGTGCAGAATCGCATCAATTCCCTGCTTTCCAAAATAGAGGAGTCCGTGTAGACTCTTTTGACGATTTCCCTGGGGTGTGCGTGATTTATGTCTCGGTGCTAACCTGACAAGCATAAAAATGGGTGCCGTCTCTGCTTTTTGTGTGCATGCCCGCTTTACGCGGGAAGCCTGAGAAAAGCATACGGGTGCCCGACCTGGGAAACCAGGTTCTGCACCGCAGACATGACACGGCGCTCTGGGGATTACGCCAGTGTTTCCTACGGATTGTTCATAACGGGCGGATTTATTTCGGGCCGCCCTCTTCGCGCAACGCATCTCTCGTGCCGGTATCCTCCGGCAGCCAGCCACAGGGTTCAAGCTCTCCGGGCAATCCGCTGCGGCGGTCGCGGTTTTTCGCGTCTGCCGGTGTCTGCCGGGCGACATGCCCGTATTCATAAAGAGAGGCTGGTTTCATGGATCTTTTGTTCATTTTCGCGCTTGCGGCGGCCGTCCTGGTGGGGGTGTCGGCCGGCGCGCTGGTTCACCGCCGGGTGACTACCAAGCGCATCGGCGACGCCGATGAGTTGGCCAAGCGCATTGTGGAGGAGGCCCGTAAGGAGGCCCAGGCCCAGAAAAAGGAGATTTTGCTCCAGGGCCAGGATGACTTGTTCAATCAGAAACGCGAACTGGAAAACGAATTCAAAGAGCGGGAACGCGACGTCAAAATCCGGGAGCGCAAGCTGGACGAGCTGGGCGGCCGCCTTGAGGAAAAAATGGAAAAGGCCACCGAGAAGGAGCATGAGCTCTTGAGCACGGAAAAGGATCTGGCCCGCAAGGAACGCCAGTTGGCCGAATCCGAGGAATTTTTGCAGACCCGCATTGAGGAGCAGGAGCAGCGGCTGGCCCAGATCGCGGGCTTCACCGCCGAGGAGGCCAAGACGCGCCTTTTCTCGGAAATTGAGGCGAAAACCCGCCACGAATCGGCACGGATGATCCGCCAGATCGAAATGGAAGCCCGCGAGACAGCCGACCGCAAGGCCAAGGAAATCCTCTGCAACGTCATTCAGCGATATGCCGGCGACTATGTGAACGAACAGACGGTCACGGCCGTGCCCCTGCCCAGCGAGGACATGAAGGGCCGGATCATCGGCCGGGAGGGCCGCAATATCCGTGCTCTGGAGGCCGCCACCGGCGTGGACCTGATCATTGACGACACGCCGGAAACCGTCATCCTCTCCGCCTACAGCCCCCTGCGCCGCCAGGTCGCCAAGATGGCTCTGGAGCGCCTGATCCAGGACGGCCGCATTCATCCGGCCCGCATTGAGGATATCGTCCAGAAGTGCGAGCAGGAGCTGGACACCCAGGTGCGCGAAGTGGGCGAACAGGCCACTTTCGACGCCGGAGTGCACGGCATTCATCCTGAAATCGTGCGTCTGCTCGGGCAATTGCGCTACCGCACTTCCTTTACCCAGAACGTGCTCCAGCACTCGCTGGAAGTCTCCGCGCTCTGCGGCATGATGGCCGCCGAGCTGGGCATGGACGTCAAAAAAGCCAAGCGCGCCGGTCTGCTGCATGACATCGGCAAGGCCGTGGACCATGAGGTGGAGGGGCCGCACGCCCTGATCGGCGCGGATCTGGCTAAAAAGTATAACGAAAGCCAGGAGATCATCCACGCCATCGCCGCCCACCACGAAGATCAGCGGCCCTCCACGGCCCTGGCCGTGCTGGTGCAGGCCGCGGACTCCATTTCCGGGGCGCGGCCCGGCGCACGCAAGGAATTGCTGGAGAATTACGTCAAACGCCTGGAGGATCTGGAAGGCATCGCCACCAGCTTCGACGGCGTGACCAAGGCGTACGCCATCCAGGCCGGGCGTGAAATCCGGGTCATGGTCAATTCCGAAAACGTGGACGACGACACCACCTACATTCTCTGCAAGGATATCGCGGAAAAGATCGAAAAGAATCTGACCTATCCCGGCCAGATCCGCGTCACGGTCATCCGCGAGCGGCGGGCGGTGGGCTTCGCCAAATAGGCTGACTGTTTCTTTGTATCCGCCCGTAACCGCCCGCCGGTGCGGCATATGCGCAGTCGCTTGCTCGCATGCCGCACCGGCGGGCTTTTCAGGGCAATTTCATTTTGAAAATGTGTAACTGTTCCGGCGCCATGCTCTGGACGCAGCGGCGCGTAACATGAACGGTGAAGTGCGCTGAGATGAGCGGATTTTTCTTCTGGTTCGGTTCGTTTGATCTGGCGGCCGCTTTCCTGCTGGCTGCCGCCGCTTCCTGCCGGGCCCGTCTTTTCGGCGGCCACGTGAGCGGAGCGGCGGTGCTTGGCTGCTTGTGCGGCCTGGCCGGTCCCCTGTTGCGGGAGTGCCTGGGCGGCGGCTCCGGCGCGGAATTGCTCGCCTCGGGCGCTTTCTTGGGCGCGGTGGTGGCGGGTGCCCTGGCCGGGGCCGGGCTGGCCGGGTTGCGGCGCCAGGGCGCGGGCCTGTTTTTCTGGCTGGACAGTCTGGGCCTGGCCCTTGCCGCTTGCCTGGGGGCCATGCGCGGCCTGACGCTGGGGCTGGGCGCGGCCGGCGCCCTGGTATTGGGGCTGCTGGCCGGTCTGGCTCCCGGCCTGCTGCGCGACATGGCCCTGGGCGACACCGCCCGCGCCGTGGAAGAGTCCTGGTACGCCACGGCCGCCGCTCTGGGCGGCATGCTGACCATCGGTCTTGCGCGGTTGCCCTGGCGGCCCTCGGGCTGGGCGCCGTCCGGCGCGCAATGGGAATATGCCTGCATTGCGTGCGGCGTTCTGCTGGCGGCGGCGTTGCGCTTCTGGCGCGGGCGGCGCAATCCGGACTAAAATTTGCTGCCCTTAACTCCATGCCGTGCGCGGTTTTTCGGGGCTTTTCGGGCTGCTGAGCAACTTTTTTGTAAAAAGTCGTTGACAGATGGGATGTGGATGGATATCTTCCACTTCCCGCGACTGAACAACACCTTTGGGCCTTTTGAGGCCCCGGCGAAAAAACTTCGCCGGAACGAAAAAAGTTGTTGACACGGTCAAGGGTATGGTGCATAAATCTGCACCGCGCCGCCGAGAAGGGCGGCAGGGGGCGGAGGCCCTCGGGTGGTTCATTGAC
>NZ_JAGZUV010000093.1:0-9275 GCF_018379785.1 Desulfovibrio sp. | reverse complement strand
CAGACGCCCTGCCACGGGCCGCGTGATCTGGTGATCATCGGTGTTTCCACGGGCGGCCCGCCGGTGGTGCAGAAAATTCTTTCCGCCCTGCCCGCCGATCTTCCGGCCTGCATCCTCATCGCCCAGCATATGCCAGCCACCTTTACCGGTCCCTTTGCCAAGCGTCTGGACAGCGTGTGCAAAATTTCGGTTTCCGAGGCGGTTAACGGCGACAAATTTAAAAACGGCCATGCTTATGTCTGTCCGGGCGGCAAGCATATCGGCGTGCGCATGCGCGGCCCCCTGCCCGAAGTGGCCGTGACCGATGAGCCGCGCGACGCGCTGTACAAGCCCACAGTCAACGTGCTCATGGAAACGGCGGGGCGCTGTCTTGGGCGCCGTACCATGGGGGTCATGCTCACGGGCATGGGTTCCGACGGCTGCGAAGGGGCCCGTATTCTCAAGGAAAAGGGTGGCTGCCTCATTGCCCAGAATGAGGCATCCTGCGTGGTCTACGGCATGCCCAAGGCCGTGGTGGACGCCAGACTCGCCAATCTGATTCTGGATGCCGACGATATAGCTCAAGCCATTATCTCTACGGTCAAAGGCTGACCCGTATTTCATCAGGATACCCCACTATGAGCATGGAAAATTCGCAATACAGCGCGGCGCAGATTCTCGAAGCCCTTCGATCCGGTGACAACGACAACGCCCGCAGCGCGGCTTTCAGCGCGGGCGATATGGGCATGGAAGAGGCTGTGCCTCTGCTCTGCGAACGAATCAAAAGCGAAAACATCGGCGTGCAGGAAGCCGCGGAATACGGCCTGCGCAAAATACGCGGGCCGCAAGCCATTGAGGCTTTGCTGCCTTTGCTGCGTAGCGACGAAGCGCCGGTGCGCAATGTAGCCATGGATATCCTGCGGGAAATCGGGGTGGACAGCATTGAAAGCATGCAGCCCTACCTCCGCGACGACGATCCCGACCTGCGCATCTTCATCGCCGATATTCTAGGTTATTGCCGCAGCCACCAGTCCGCGCTGCTGCTCGGCGACGCGCTGCTCAAGGATCCGGAAGTCAATGTGCGCTACCAGGCGGCCGTCAGTCTGGGCAACCTGGCCTTCCCCGAGTCCGTGGGCGACCTCTGCCAGGCCATGCACGATGAGGAATGGGTGCAGTTTGCCGTGGTGGAGGCCCTGGCCAAAATCAAGGATCCGTCAGCCATCAACGCTCTGGTGCAACTGCTACCGCAATCTTCCATGCTGGTCAGCTCGGCCATCATTGACGCGTTGGGCGGTCTGGGCGACATCAAAACCATCCCTCTGCTGTTCAATTCTCTGGAAAACGTCAGCGTGATTCTGCGCCACAAGATCGTCAAGGCCATTGTCCAGATTCTGAGCGGGCGCTCGCTCTCCCTCCTGGCCGCCAAATCCCAGGAGCGCCTGCGCGCCTACCTCCTGGATGCGCTTTCCGACAATGACGAGGATATTCAGATGGCCGCCCTGCAGGGCCTCAGCGCCATCGGCAAGGAAGAGGCCAGCAGCGCCATCCTCGACTTGGCATCCGAGCTGGACCCGGAACGTAAGGCCGAGCTGTATGAGGCCGCCATCAGGGCCCTGGCTTCCATCGGCTACAACGATATTGTGCGCGACGCCTTGCGTAGCGCGGACGAAAATCGGATCATGATCGCCATGGAAGCCTGCCAGCTCATGGATGACCACCGCCCGGTGGAGGAAATCAAGAACCTCTTCTGGCGCGTGAGCCGCGAACTGCAACGAGCCGCCGTGGCGGAAGTGGCGCAGTTGGGCAGTTGCGACGATATGCCCTTCTTCCTCTCCATCATCGACGAATGCGAAGATGCAGAAGTGCTTAAAAGCGCGTTGGTCTTTTTCGGCAATCAGCATACCTGTCCGGACGTGGAGGACGTGGTCTTCAGCCAGCTCGAACACCGCTATGTGGACGTGAAGGAAATGGCCCTGGAGGCTTGCATCAACCTGCACAGTTCCAAGTTGAACGAGCGCTTCAAAGAGCGCTTCCGCAGCGACGATGCCATGCAGCGCATGATGGCCGTGTATGCTCTGGGGCGTTACAGCGTGTCCGAGAACCTTTCGGAAATCACGGAAGCTTTGGAGGACGCGGATCCCGCCATCCGCCGGGTGGCGGTGGAGTCCTTTCTGAACATGGGCGGCGCGGCGGAGCGCTATCTGCCTCGCCTGCTGCCCCGGTTGTTTGACGAAGACAAAGATGTGCGCGTGGCACTGGTGGATCTTCTGGGGCAAATCGGCACATCGGCGGTCATGCCGCATCTGGTCACCGCCCTCAGGGATGAGAACGACTGGGTACGTATCCGCGCCATTGAAGCCTTGGGCGTGAATAAAAATACCGAAGCCGTGCCCACCCTGGCGCAGATGCTGGAACACGCGAGTCCCATGATCGCTTTTAAGATCATTGAAGCGCTGGGCAGGATCGGCGGCAATGTCGCCTTCAGCGTATTGCTGGGCATGATGGATCACGAAGATCTCGAAATCCAGCATGCGGCGGCTGATGCCGTGGCCGCCATTCAGGCGGAACAGGAGTAATTATGGCTACCCCTCCCACGCTTTTTCCCAAAACGTCCTTATTCAAAAACGGCGAATCGGACTCCAAGGCAGAGGCCTCCGAGAATAAGCCCGGCGCTCAACCCGCCGCCACGGGCGCTACGGAGCGGCCCACCTCGCTGTACAAGCCCAGACAGCCATCCGCGTTTTCCGGCGCCGGACAAAACCAGCCCGGATCGGCTTTCAGAACGCCTGCCCCGGCCGCTGACGCACCCGCGAGCTCGCCGTTCAGATCCGCGCAAAGTACACCCGCCACTCCCCAGACCGGCACGCGCCCGTTTTCCACTTTCCGACCCGCCGGTCAGACGCCAGCGGACAGGCAGAGCCAGACGACGTCTCCGTTGCGTTCCCTTGCCAAGCCTGCCGCCAGGGCGGACGGAACAGCGCCGGCATCCGCTTTCGGCACGACCGGCACCGCGCGTCCTTCCCTGCTCCGTCAGCAGACCGCCGAACCCCAGCGCCCGACGCTGCAGCCCGGTTCGGCCTTCCGGCCACAGGGGCAGACGGTTCCCGCGTTCCGGGCCACCTCGCCCTTTCGCAAGGATTTGCAGATTTCCGACGAGGAATTCGTGCTGCTGCGCGATTTCATCTATCTGCAATGCGGCATCTTTATTGCCGAAAACCGCAAATATCTTGTGGAAAACCGGCTCTCCAACCGGATCAAGGAACTGAACCTCAAAAGTTATAATGAATATTACAATTTTCTGCGTTTCGACGCCAATCGGCGCAAGGAGCTGAACAAACTCTTTGAGGTGGTCACCACCAATGAAACCAGTTTTTTCCGCAATCCACCGCAACTGGAGGTCTTCCAGAAGTCCGTGCTGGCTGAAACCCTGGAGCAATGCAGAAAGTCCGGCCAGAAGAAGCTGAGAATCTGGTCCGCCGGCTGTTCCACGGGCGAAGAGCCCTACACGCTGGCTATCATCCTGCATGAGGTGCTTAAGAGCGACATCCGCACTTGGGACATCAAGATCACGGCCAACGACCTTTCGGAAGCCGTGCTCGCCGCGGCCCGGCGCGGCGTGTACAATGAATACGCCCTGCGCACCACGCCCAAGGAAATTGTCTCCACCTACTTCGGGAAGGAAGGCAATCTTTACAAAGTGGACCCCATGCTCAAGCGGCTCATCTCCTTCGGGCAGATCAACTTGAGCGACAAGGAACAGCTCCGGCGGGTGGAGAAATCGCAGATCGTATTCTGCCGCAACGTCATCATCTACTTTGACGACGAAATGAAGCGGAAGGTCATCAATGCCTTTTACGATAATCTGGAACCCAGCGGCGCGCTGCTCATCGGCCATTCGGAATCGCTGCACAATATCAGCCGAGCGTTCCAGCTTGAGCATCACAAGGGTACAATCGTCTACCGCAAACTGGGTTGATGCTATGCCGTCATGGGCGCGAAAATTCTGGCCATAGCTAATCAGAAAGGTGGGGTGGGCAAAACCACTACATCCTTGACGCTGGGCAGCGCGCTGGCACGCCGCGGTAAAAAGATCCTGCTACTGGATCTTGACCCGCATGCCTGCGCTACGCTGCACGCCAAGATTTATCCGGAGGAACTGCGCACCAGCCTGTATGATATTTTTCTGGCGCGGGACGGCGCCTGGCCTGAAATCTGGCCGGAGCTCATCCGCCCGGCGGTCTTGCAGGGGATGGATATCGCGCCGGGAAGCATCCGTCTTTCGGAGCTGGAAGTGGATTTCCGGGAGCGCAGCGCCAAGGGCAGCGTACTGGCCCGCAGCTTATGCAGCCTCACGGACGGCTATGACTTTGTGGTGCTGGATTGTCCGCCGCATGTGGGCATTTTGCTGGTCAACGCCCTGGTGGCGGCCGACCTGCTGATTATCCCCATTCAGACGGATTTTCTGGCTCTGCACGGCCTTAAATTACTGTTTGACACATTGCACACGTTGAACAAGGTGCTGCCGACTCCCGTCCGTTATCGGGCGGTGCCCACCATGTATGATAAAAGGGCCAAGGCCTGCACCAGAGTGCTGGAATTGATGCGGCGCAAAATGGGACATGCCCTCTTCACAACAATCATCGGCGTGGACACGCATTTTCGCGAAGCCAGCGCCTTGGGCTGCACTATTTACGATATTAACGCGCAATCCAGGGGCGCGCTGAGTTATGACGCCCTGGCTGAGGAAGTGCTCGGTTTATGGTAAAGACGCCGGAAGAATATTTTTCCGACCAGTGCTTTGAGGCACTGGATTCTCGTTGCACGCACGACGGGTTGAGCGACGCTGAGCAGGCTTTCGTCCAGAAGTATCTCGGCAATGACGCTCTGGCCGGTCTGCCCGTGTTGGAACCGGACGCGGCGTTGCCGGTCGCCGGAGAGACAGCGGCGACGACGCAACAGCTTTCACTGAAGCAAAGGTTGCGCAACGAAGCCCGCGTTCAGATGGTTTCATTTTTTGTGCGGGAGCAGACCTTTCTGTTGCCCGTGACGGCCATTCAGGAAGTATTGCGGCATATGCCACTGGTCAGGCTACCCTTGGCCCCGCAGTTTGTGGCCGGGGTCGTTAACTTGCGCGGGCGCGTAACTCCCCTGCTCCATCTGGACGCCCTGCTCACCCTGGAGCGGGACTATCGCTACACGCCGCAGAGTTTCATCATTGTCTGCACCGCTGAACAAATGCAACTAGGTCTGATTATCGACAAAGTGCAAACTATGCATACTGTTGAACAAGATAAAATAACCTGGAATGCAGAAGTTCAGCTGGGCACCAGTGCGGATTTTTTATGCGGGATAGCCGATATAAATGATCATGTATGCGGCATTCTTGCTCCTGACATGATTGTGCAAAAACTTCTTGCAACCTGATATGCCGTGTTTTTGCATCATTACAAATAATTTTTTCAGAAAGACCTGCTTGCAAAAGTGACAAAGACTGACTAACGTGTCCAGATATATTCCGGAATCCATGACAGTCCCACATATGACGGACAGGAACGAATTATGCCTAAACACATTATGGTCGTTGATGACTCCAAGACCATCCGCAATCTGGTGGCTTTTGTGCTCAAGTCCGAAGGCTTCAAAGTCAGTACCGCCGAAGACGGGCTGGACGCCATTGAAAAGCTGTACAGCCTTGAGCCGGTGGATTTGATCGTCTCAGACGTCAATATGCCGCGTATGGACGGTTTCACCTTCATCAAGACCATTCGCACGCAGGACGCCTATAAGGATATCCCCATCATCGTGCTTTCCACCGAAGGCCAGGAACAGGACATCCAGACCGGCATGAGCCTGGGAGCCAACCTGTACATGGTTAAACCCGCCCAGCCGGAAAAAATGGTCCGGAACATAAAGATGCTTCTTGGCTAGCCGATAAGAAAAGCAGTATGTGCCCCACCTGGAGCACTTCTGCTCTTTCAGCCAAACGAAGGTATGGGTATGAGCCAGGAATTTTTTGATCCGGAACTTTTCGCGGATTTTATCGCTGAAGCCAAGGAACACCTCGAAACCATCGAGCCGAATCTGCTGGAGCTTGAAAAAACTCCGGACAACTTGGCCTTGCTCAACGATATTTTCCGGCCCATGCACTCTCTCAAGGGAGCTTCCGGCTTTCTGGGCTTGAACCGTATCAACCAGCTGGCTCACAAATCCGAAAATATCCTGGATGAACTGCGCAAAGGCAGCATGGTGGTGACCTCGGAGATCATGGATGTAATCCTGGCCTCCACGGACGCCCTGCGCCAGATGATCGACAATCTCGAAGTCACCAATGCCGAAGGCGATGTGGAAATCGAGCACATCATGGCGCAGATCGAAGCCATTATGGCCGGCGACAGCACGCCCCAACCGGAACCCGCCGCGCCGCAAGAGGCCGCGCCTCCGATGGGAGACGCTCCGCTTGCCGCCGAAGCTCTCGAACCGGTGGCGAAAGCCGAGGCATCGGCACAGTCTGCAGGAAGCCCGGCTGAAGACAATGACAGCCCGGGTCTGAGCACCAAGGAATGGGTCGCCGCTCTGCCCTGTCGCGAGTCCTACGCGCTTACCGCTTTTGGCGAAGGCCATCTCAAGGATTTCATCGACGAATCCTATGAAATTATCGCGAGCCTGAATGACGGGTTGCTGGAACTGGAAGAAAACCCCACCGGCCGGGACGATCTGGTCAACGATCTCTTCCGTTTTTTCCACAACATGAAGGGCAACAGCGGCATTATCGGCTACAATGAGCTCAATGCCCTGACCCATGAAGCCGAAACGCTGCTCAACAATGTGCGCCAGGGCAAAATCACGCCCAGCCATGAGCTTATTGACCTGCTCCTGCTGGTTGCGGACGTGATGGAAGGCCTGGTGCAAAAAATCGAGGTCGCCAGCGGCCAAGCCACGCCTTTCGACACCAGCCCGGTCATCAAACAGTTACAGCAGGTTCTGGCCGGGGGCGCTATTTCTCTGCCCGAAGAATTGCTGGCTGCCCAGAACGGGACGCCCGGCATGGCGGACAACGGCAGCGACACGCAGGACGAGGTCCCGGAAAAAGAGGCCGCGCCTGTGGAAGTGGTCAATCCCACCATTATTCCCGTAGGTTCCGAGGGCGACGACGCCGAAGTCTTTCGCGTGACGGTGCGCCAGCAGATCGAAATCATCCGCGCCGCCCTAGCAACGCTCCAAAAAGACGGCAGTCACAAGGAATCCATAGACGCTGTATACCGTTGTCTTGTCGCCGTCAGAAACGCCTGCAGCTTTGTGGGCCAGACGGAAATCAAGGTCTACGCTGAACGCACGGCGGGCATCGTGGATCAGGGCCGCATCAGCGGCATTGATTTCGGACTGATGGTTGACCTGCTGAGCCAGGAAGTAAGCATTATCGACGATATGGTGCAAAAGGCGCTGGACGAAGGTAAAATCGGCCCTGACGTGGGTTCATCCGCCCAGGCTCCCGAAACCTCTTCCGCACCCGAGGTTTCTTCCAAGACTCCCGAAGCCCGGGCGACTTCCGCCGCAACGGCACCACCCAAGCCGGAGGCGGCCAAGCAGCAATCCGCTCCCTCGCCTGCCGGGGAAGTCAAAACCGAGCCCACGCCTAAAACTTCGGCGCGACCAAACCCATCAGCTCCCTCCGCTCCGGCCCCAGCCGCCCAAACGGCTCCCGCCCCCGCGTCGGCCGCCGCCAAGCCCAAACCCATGACTTCCGCCGCAAAGGCAGCGTCGGCTGCCGCTCCGGCGGGTGAAGCGCACAAGAGTTCCTCCACTATCCGCGTAGATCACGAGCGCCTTGATCATTTGATGAATCTGATCGGCGAGCTGATCATCAACCGCAACCGTTACACCCTTATTGCCCGCTCCCTTGAAGGCGGCGGCGAGAACGTGAATATTTCGGAAGTGGCCCAGAGCCTTTCGGAAACCACCTACGCCATGGCCCGTATTTCCGACGATTTGCAGGACACCATCATGAAAGTCCGCATGGTGCCCGTTTCTTCGGTCTTTTCGCGCTTCCCCCGCCTGGTCCGCGACCTTTCGCGCAAAAGCGGCAAGGAAGTCGATCTGATCATGGAAGGCGAAGAAACGGAACTGGACAAGAGCGTGGTGGAGGTTATCGGCGATCCCCTGGTGCATCTGATCCGCAACTCCGTGGACCACGGCATTGAATCGGAAGACGTGCGAGTTGCTGCGGGCAAGGCGCCCAAGGGCAAGGTCACCCTGCGCGCCTTTCACAAGGGCAATTCCGTCGCCATTGAGATTGAAGACGACGGCAAGGGCATTGACCCGGATAAAATGCGCGAAGTGGCTATCCGCAAGGGCGTCATCACGCCCGAGGAAGCGGCGCAGCTGGATGACCGTGAGGCCATGGAACTGATTTTCGCGCCGGGCTTCTCCTCCGCCGAAAAAATTACGGATATTTCCGGGCGCGGTGTGGGCATGGACGTGGTGCGCACCAACATCAAAAATCTCAAAGGCAGTGTCAACACCTATTCCGAAGTGGGCAAGGGCACACGCTTCACGTTGAGCCTGCCGCTGACGCTGGCGATCATCGATGCTCTGATGGTCAATGTGTCCGGTCAGATGTACGCCATTCCGCTGGACGCCGTGTCGGAAACCACCAAGATCGAATTTGAACGTCTTACCGACGTCAAGGGGCGCAAGGCCGTCACCCTGCGCGGCGAAGTGCTGGGCATTGTGGAACTTTCGGAAATGCTCGGCCTGCCGCGTACCGATCCTCTGCCTGATGTCCTGTCCGTGGTGGTCATCCATGACAATGAACGCCGCTTGGGCCTGGTCGTGGATCAGCTGCTGGAGCGCCAGGAAATTGTCATCAAGCCGTTGGGTGCGTATCTTGGCGATCTCAAGGGCATTTCCGGAGCCACTATCATGGGCGACGGCTCCGTGATTCTGATTCTTGACCCGCATGAGATCTACCTCATGTCCACCTCAAAGGCCGTGAGCATGGGGCCTGGCGGGGACCAGGGCAAACAGCAGCAACAATCCGCCGTCACAGCAAAGCAATAACAATTGAGGGGAGCGCAAGCTCCCTTTTCCATCTTCCGGCCTTCTCGCTCCTCCCCATGCGGCAGCAAAAATTCAAGCCGCCCGCGCCTGTCATGACAGGCGCGGGCGCTTACACATAAAGGGCTTTAGCCAGTTGAGCTAGCTATGGCGAGCGAAACAGAAATCCACCCGCTATGCGGGTGGAAAAAATTTGTTATACAAAAAACACCTTTCCCATACGATAGAGTTGTTCAAGCCTA
>NZ_JAGZUV010000011.1:0-82975 GCF_018379785.1 Desulfovibrio sp. | reverse complement strand
AGGTAAACTGCCCATTCCCGTTCCCAATGGCGTCGAAGTCAAGATCGGAACGGATGTTGTGGAAGTGAAAGGCCCCAAGGGCTCGCTGAGCACGCCTGTCTGCTCTCTGCTCAAGTATGAGCTGGCCGACGGGCATGTGACATTGACCCGCCTCGAGGAAACTCGTGAAAGCCGTTCGCAGCACGGTCTGCGGCGCACGCTGCTGGCCAACTGCATCGACGGCGTGACCAAGGGCTTTTCCAAGGCCCTGGAAGTCATTGGCGTGGGCTATCGCGTGGCCGTGAAAGGCAACATCATTGAACTGGCCGTGGGCTTTTCCCATCCCGTGGTGGTGGAACTGCCCGCCGGCATCAAGGCCGCCGTGGAAGGCCAGGTGTTGACCATCAGCGGCGTGGACAAGGAACTGGTGGGCGAAATGGCCGCCAGGATCCGCCGTATCCGCAAGCCCGAGCCCTACAAGGGCAAGGGCATCAAGTACGTGACCGAGACCATCCGCCGCAAGGTGGGCAAGTCCGGCGGCAAGAAGTAGGGGCTGCGTCATGAATTATAGCAAGAATGAATCCCGTCAGCGCCGCAAGATCCGCATCCGCAAAAAGGTCAACGGCACGGCTGAACGTCCGCGTCTCGTGGTCTACAGGTCCAACCTGCATATTTACGCCCAGATCGTGAACGATCTGGAAGGCGCGACTCTGGTGTCCGCCTCCACCCTTAGCCTTTCCAAAACCGAATCCGGCCTGCACTGCAACAAGAGCGGCGCCGAACGCGTGGGCAAGGAAATCGCCCGCTTGGCCAAGGAAAAGAATATCAGTAAGGTGGTATTCGATCGCAACGGGTATATTTATCACGGTCGCGTCAAGGCTGTAGCCGACGGCGCCCGCGAAGGCGGTCTGGAGTTCTAATATGCGTCAGGATAGCTCGAACAATAGCGAAACCCAGCAGAACGAACTGGGTGAAATCGAAAAGATCGTCTCCCTCAACCGTGTGGCCAAAGTGGTCAAGGGCGGTCGCCGTTTCAGCTTCAGCGCCCTTGTGGTGGTGGGCGACGGCAAGGGCGGCGTGGGCTTTGGCCTGGGCAAGGCCCAGGAAGTGCCCGAGGCTCTGCGCAAGGCTACGGAGCGGGCGCGCAAAAACCGCGTGCATGTGCCCCTGGTCGAAGGAACCCTGCCCTATGAGGTGCTGGGCCGCTTCGGTGCGGGCCGCGTCATGCTCAAGCCCGCCTCCGAAGGTACCGGCATCATCGCGGGCGGCGCTGTGCGCGCCGTGATGGAGGCCGTGGGCGTGCGCGACGTGCTGGCCAAGGCCATCGGCACCAACAATCCGCATAACGTGCTTCGCGCCACCATACAGGGTCTTGTTTCCCTGCGCAGCGCCGAGGATGTGTCGGCCCTGCGCGGCAAAAAGCTGGAAGCCCCGAGGAAGTAGCCATGACGGAAATCAAGGTCAAACTCGTGCGCTCGCGCATCGGCACCACGCCGGCCCAGCGCAGAATGCTGGACTCCCTTGGCCTCAAGCGTCGCGAGATGGTCAAGACGTTCAAGGACACCCCGGCCATCCGGGGCATCATTGCCAAAGTTTCGCACCTTGTGGCCGTCGTGGACTAACGGCCGCGCGAGGAGTATATTATGCAACTGCACAATCTCTTTCCCTTTCCGGAAGAGCGCAAGACCCGCCGCCGGGTGGGCCGGGGCGGTGGCTCCGGTCTGGGCGGCACGGCGGGCAAGGGCCACAAAGGCCAGAACGCCCGTGCCGGCGGCGGCGTGCGCCCCGGCTTTGAAGGCGGCCAGATGCCCCTGCAGCGTCGTCTGCCGAAGCACGGCTTCAAGAACGCGCCCTTTAAAGTGACGTACGACGTGATCAACCTGGATGCGCTGACCCAGGCCTTTGAGGGCAAGGACAGCATCACCCTGGATGACATCTATGCCCGTGGTCTTGCCCGCTTGGGCGCGCCGGTGAAAATTCTTTCGCGCGGTGAAGTGAAATCCGCCCTCAAGGTGGAAGCCCACAAGTTCAGTCAGGCCGCGGCGGAGAAGATCCGTCAGGCCGGCGGTGAAGTCAGCGAGCTGGAAGCGGCTCCCGCGGCCGAATAATTTCCGGCCGCTCTCGCGGCCGGAACGGAATATTGCGGCGTCATAGCCCGCCGCGCGCGGCGGGCTATGACGTTTACGCGCATACGGCGCCCTTGGGCGCGCAAACGCAACGAGTCTTTCATGGCAGTAGGATCGGCAAACAACATGGCGGGCCAGCCCGCCCTGGCCAAGCGCCTGGGCTGGACCTTCCTGATTTTGTGCTGCTACCGGATCGGCGTGCATGTGCCGGTGCCCGGCGTGGACGCCGCGGCCCTGGCTTCTTTCTTTGAAAGCATGTCCGGCACCCTGTTCAGCCTCTTCGACATGTTCTCGGGCGGCGGCCTGCGCAATGTTTCCGTATTTGCGCTGGGCGTCATGCCGTACATCTCGGCGTCCATCATCATGCAGCTTTTGCAGGTGGTCAGCCCGGACATCAAGCGCATGGCAAAGGAAGAAGGGCAGGCGGGTCGCCGCAAAATCACCCAGTATACCCGTTACCTCACGGTGCTGATCACACTGGTGCAGGGCCTGGGCATCGCCGTGGGCCTGGAAAATATGACCAGCCCCGCCGGTTCGCCCATTGTGCTCAATCCCGGTTGGCATTTCCGGCTGGTGACAATGATGACCTTTACCGCGGGTTCGGTGCTGGTCATGTGGCTGGGCGAACAGATCACCGAACGAGGCATCGGCAACGGTATTTCGCTGATCATCTTCTGCGGCATTGTGGTGGGGATTCCGCGCGGCATCATCCAGTCCGTGGCCCTGATTCAGGCCGGCGACATGAGCATTTTCATGGCCGTGGTCATTGTGGTGTTCATGGCCGCCGTGACGGTCTGCATCGTCTTTGTGGAGCGGGCTCAGCGGCGAATTCCCATCAGTTACGCCAAGCGCCAGGTGGGCCGCAAGATGTTCGGCGGGCAGAACTCGCATCTGCCTTTGCGCCTGAACACGGCGGGCGTCATTCCGCCCATTTTCGCTTCCTCGTTGCTGCTTTTCCCGGCCACCATCGGCCAGTTTTCGACCAACGAGTATGTGAAGCGGGCGGCGGAGCTCTTTTCGCCCCACGGCATTCTGTATAATATCATTTACGTGGCCCTGATGTTCTTCTTCTGCTATTTCTACACGGCCATCATCTTTGATCCCAAAGACATGTCCGAGAACCTGAAGAAGGCCGGCGGCTTCATTCCGGGCATCCGTCCGGGCGAAAAGACGCAGGAATACATTGACACCGTGCTCTCGCGGCTGACGCTTTCGGGCGCGGTGTATATTTCCCTTGTCTGCCTGTTGCCCATGTTGCTGATCAGCAATTTCAACGTGCCGTTCTACTTCGGCGGCACCAGTTTGCTGATTCTGGTGGGCGTGGCCATGGACTTTATGAATCAGGTTGAATCGCACATGATTTCAAGCCAGTACCAGGGCTTGATGCAGAAGGCGCGCAAGGGCGGAAAAGCATAGCGCGGGGCGTGGAGCATGAAAAAATATCACGGCGCATTCATTAAAAATGAGCGGGAAGTGGGTTGTCTGCGTGAAGCCAACCGCATGGTCGCCAATATTCTTGACGCCGTGGGCGATATGGTGGCGCCCGATCTTCCCACCATGCGCCTGGAAGAACTGGCGCGCGACATGTGCGCCGACTACAAGGTGAAACCGGCTTTTCTCGGTTACTGCGGTTATCCCTTTGCCGTCTGCTGCTCGGTCAACGAGCAGGTGGTGCACGGCTTTCCCTCCGCGCGGCTGCTACAGGAGGGGGACATCGTCAGCATCGACATGGGAGTGGTCTTCGAGGGCTTTGTGGGCGACGCCGCCCGTACCTACCCTGTGGGGCAGGTGAGCGACGAGGCCCGCAGGCTGATGCGGGTGACCGAGGAAAGCCTCTACGTGGGCATTGAGAAAGCGCGGGCGGGTAACGACGTCTATGACATCGGCGCCGCCGTGCAGGACTATGTGGAGGCCGCCGGTTTCAATGTGGTGCGTCGTTTCGTGGGCCACGGCGTGGGTGCGAAGATGCACGAAAAGCCGGAGGTGCCCAACTTCAGGCCCGGCATGCATGGGCTGACCCTGCAGAACGGCATGGTCATTGCCATTGAGCCCATGGTCACGGTCGGGAGCTATGAAGTGGACATCCTGGAGGACAAATGGACCGCTGTGACCCGGGACGGCCAATGGGCCGCGCATTTTGAGCACAGCGTGGCGATCACCCCGGAAGGGCCGAGAATCCTGAGTGTTTCGGATCGCGGCCTGAACCGGCACACAATTGATGGTTGACAGAATAGGCAAAGATAGATAAAGATGCCTGTTCCTGCCCCGAAATAGCCGGGGCCGTCAGGACGGGCCGTCACAACGGCCAAACGGCTATCAGTGGAGACATGCGATGAAAGTCAGACCTTCCGTCAAGAAAATATGCCCCAAGTGCAAAGTGATCCGGCGCAAGGGAGTGCTTCGAGTTATCTGCGAAAACCCCCGGCACAAGCAGCGCCAGGGCTAGGGCAGGAGACATATTGTGGCGAGAATAGCAGGTGTTGATTTGCCGCGCGGCAAACGGGTGGACATTGCGCTTACCTACATTTACGGCATCGGCCGCACGACGGCCCTGAAGATCCTTGATTCCACCGGCGTCAACTGGGAGCGTAGCATTGACGACCTCTCAGCTGACGAAGTGAACGAGATCCGCAAGGAGCTCGAACAAAACTTCAAGGTGGAAGGCGATCTGCGCCGGGAAGTTTCAAGCAATATCAAGCGGCTTATGGATATCGGTTGTTACCGGGGTCTGCGTCATCGTCGCGGCCTGCCCGTGCACGGCCAGCGCACCCACACCAACGCGCGCACCCGCAAGGGACCGCGCCGCGGCGCTGTGGGCAAGAAAAAGTAGGCGCGCTCATTTACTCGTTTTTTAGCCAGATTGAGGGATAGTCATGGCCAGACCCAAGAAAGCGGTCAAGAAAAAGGAAAAGAAGAACGTCCCGGTGGGCATTGCCCATATCCAGGCTTCGTTCAACAATACCATCATCACCTTTACGGATACGCGCGGCAACGCTGTCTCTTGGGCCTCTTCCGGCCAGAGCGGCTTCAAGGGTTCGCGCAAGTCCACGCCCTTTGCCGCCCAGGTGGCCGCTGAAACCGCCGCCCGCAAGGCGCAGGACAACGGCATGCGTACCGTGGGCGTCTATGTGAAGGGGCCCGGCTCCGGTCGTGAGGCCGCCATGCGCGCCATTGCCGCCGTGGGTTTCCGGGTGGCTTTCATTCGTGACGTGACGCCCATCCCGCACAACGGCTGCCGGCCGCCCAAGCGCCGCCGCGTCTAGTTTCGCGCTGCCGGGGCAGCGCCGTACAAACGAAGAGGACTCATTCATGGCCAAATATACTGAAGCCAAATGCCGCATCTGCCGCCGCGAGGGCTGCAAGCTGTTCCTGAAAGGTGATCGTTGCTTCACCGACAAGTGCGCTTATGATCGCCGTCCCTACGCTCCCGGCCAGCATGGCCGCGCGCGGAAGAAGGTCAGCGAATACGCGGTGCAGCTGCGGGAGAAGCAAAAGACCCGTCGCGCCTACGGCGTGCTGGAGCGCCAGTTCCACGGCTACTTTGAAAAAGCCGAAATGCAGAAGGGCGTCACCGGCACCAACCTGCTGGTTATTCTGGAGCGCCGTCTGGACAACGTGGTGTACCGTCTGGGTTTTGCCAACTCCCGCAACCAGGCCCGCCAGCTGGTGCGTCACGGCATCTTTGCCCTGAACGGCCACAAGGTCACCATTCCTTCCCTGCAAGTGAAGGTGGGGGACTCTGTGGAAGTGCCCGAAAAGAATCGTAAAATTCCCGTTCTGGCCGAAGCCCAGGAAGTGATCGCCCGTCGCGGCTGCCCCGGTTGGCTTGAAGCCGACGGTGCCGCTTTCAAGGGCACCGTGAAAGCCCTGCCGCAGCGCGATGATATTCAGTTCCCCGTCAACGAGCAGTTGATTGTCGAACTTTACTCGAAATAAGCGGGGGGCGCATGCTTATTAAACAAGGCGAACGCCTTATCAATGCGCGCAACTGGTCGGAGCTCGTGAAGCCCGACCAGATTTTGCGTGAGGAAGAGACGGCCAGCGGCACGCACGGCAAGTTTATTTGCGAGCCTTTGGAGCGGGGCTACGGCACCACCATCGGCAACGCCATGCGGCGCGTCCTTCTGGCCTCCCTGCAAGGGGCGGCCTTTGTCTCGGTGAAAATCACCGGCGTGCAGCATGAGTTTACCACCATCCACGGCGTGCTGGAGGACGTTACCGACGTCATCCTGAATCTCAAGCAGGTCCGTCTGCGCCTGGACTCGGACGAGCCCCAGCGCCTGGTTCTGCGCGTGGACCGGAAGGGCCCGGTGACGGCCGCCCAGATCCAGACCAACCAGCATGTGGAGGTGCTCAACCCCGAGTTGCACATCGCCACCCTCACCGAGGATGTCGTGCTGGAAATGGAGCTGGAAGCGCGTATGGGCAAGGGCTATGTGCCCGCCGACATGCACGAAGGTCTGTCCGAGGAAATCGGTCTGATCAAGCTGGATTCCAGTTTTTCTCCGGTGCGCAAGGTGGCGTATACGGTCGAACAGGCCCGCGTGGGCCAGATGACCAACTATGACCGCCTGCTGCTGGAAGTCTGGACCGACGGCTCGCTCACGCCAGAGGATGCCATTGCCTACAGCGCCAAGATCATCAAGGACCAGATTTCGGTCTTTATCAATTTTGATGAGCGCGTTTCCGGCGATATGCGTCTGGGCAGCAGTGACGGCGGCGAGGTGAACGAGCATCTGTTCAAGAGCATTGACGATCTTGAGCTCTCCGTGCGCGCCACCAACTGCCTGCGTAGTGCCAATATCGCTCTGGTGGGCGAACTGGTGCAGCGCTCCGAAGGCGAGATGCTCAAAACCAAGAATTTCGGACGCAAGTCGCTGGACGAAATCAAAAGTGTTCTTCTGGACATGGGCCTTGACTTTGGTATGAAGGTCGACGGCTTCGACAAGAAATATCAGGAATGGAAAAGGAAGCAGCAAAATGAGGCATAGCAATTCCGGCAGGAAACTCTCGCGCACGCCCGCGCACCGTAAGGCCCTGTTGCACAATCTCGCCAAGGCGCTTCTGATCCACGGCAAAATCCGCACCACGGAGATGAAGGCTAAGGAATTGCGCCGGGTGGTGGAACCCCTGATCACGCTGGCCAAGCGCAACGATCTGCACTCTCGCCGTCTGGCCTACCGGGTGCTCAACGACCACGCCCTGGTCAAGCGTCTTTTTGATGAAATCGGCCCGCTGTTTGCCGGCGTGCCGGGCGGCTACACCCGCGTGCTCAAACTGGCCATGCCGCGTAAGGGCGACAATGCCCCCATGGCTGTTATCGAGTTGTCCCGTGCGGCCGAGCCGGTTGCGGACGCCAAGGCGGGCAAGGACAAGAAGGCGGTCAAAGCCGCTGACGCCACTCCGGCCGGGGATGCGGCCGCCAAACCCAAGCGCACCCGCAAGCCTAAGGCTGAGGAAGGGACCGCGCAGGAAGCAGGCGCCGCCGAATAGCGCGCAAGCACAGCAGCTTTTGCAAAAGGGGAGTCTTCGGACTCCCTTTTTTATGCTCTTTCAGGCAGGGCTTTTTGCCTGTTTTCATGGGTTGCGCTGTAGGCGCGCGGCGTGCGGGACCGGCCGCTCGGGGGGGCAGGGCGTGCGGACCGGGAAAGCGGTGTTGCAGCCTCCTTCTTGGCAGAGTGTAAAATTTCCCGTAGCTTGAACAAGCCGCATCCTTGGAGTGAACGTGGCTGATTGTTCATTGTGAAATGCTCTAACGGAAATTTGAAGATGAAACTGTTGGAAAAAGCCCGCGCCCCAGGCTGAGCGGCCAAGTTGGCTCCAGGGGCCCTGGAGCGGCTTTTGCGCGGCCTTGCGCCCGTAACTCCCCCCGAATTGGAAGCCAGAGTGCTGGCTGGCCGCGCTCGCAATGAGGACGCCGTGGTGCTCTCCGTGCCGCCGGGCAAGGCCCTGGTGCAGACCGTGGACATCCTCGCGCCCATCGTCAATGACGCGTTCGCCTTTGGCCGCATCGCGGCGGCCAATGCTTTGTCCGATGTCTACGCTCTTGGGGGCGAACCCTGGTGCGCCATGAACGTGGCCTGTTTTCCCCAAGCGTTGGCGGAAGATGATCCCGAGCAAGCTCTGACCAACATTTTGCGCGGCGGCCAGGACGCCCTGCTGGAGGCCGGAGCCGTGCTGGCCGGCGGCCATACCGTGCAGGACGACGAATTGAAATATGGTCTGGCCGTGACGGGCATTATCGATCCGGCGCATATTGCGGTGAACGACGGGCTCAGGCCGGGACAGTGCCTCCTGCTGACCAAGGCGCTGGGCACCGGCATTCTTGCCACGGCGGTCAAGGCCCGCTGGGAGGGCGCGGCGGAAAGCGAGGCCGAACTGATCCGCTGCTGCGGACGACTGAACAAGGTGGGCGGCGCGGTCATCCGTGCGTTCCATCTGCCCGCCGCCACGGATATCACCGGTTTCGGCCTGGGCGGCCATGCCCTGGAAATGGCCCTGGCCTCAAATGCCTGTGTGGCTCTGGATACGGCGGCTCTGCCCCTTTTGCCCCGTGTGCTGGAATACGCGCGTGACGGACTGATTCCGGCGGGCAGCCATCTGAACCGCAAGCACTGGGCCTGTTCCACCCTGGTGGAGCCGGGCGTGGATGAGGCTCTTGAGAGCGTGACTTTTGACGCCCAGACTTCAGGCGGTTTGCTGCTGGCCGTGCCTCCGGACTTGCTGGGCCCGGTGCGGGACATGCTGGAGAGCGGTGGCGACCTGGCCCGGGAGGTGGGCGAAGTGCTTCCACCGAGGACCGACGGCAAGGCCTTGCTGTTGCGCTGAGGGAATTGGGGCGGCGCGCGTCACGGCGTGCAGACTTTGCTTTCCACGAGGCAGACAGGGCAGACGCATCTCATTTCAGTCTTTGCAGGCTTCTTATTTGCCGTGATGATCCGTCAAAACAGCCTGTTGTGTGCTGGCTGCGCCAGCCGACGCTGTTTGCTGCTCATGTACGTGAGTACAGCTCTGCTCTCGATGCCCGTAAGGCTCGCTTTGCTCGCCAACGGGCACGGCCCTTTGGGCCGCCTTCCGGTCGGTTTCCGCGCAAAAAGCGCCATTTTCCTTGCCAGCACGCAAAAATCTTATTTTCCGGGATTCTCCCGGCACCAGCCATCCGCCTGCCCTTTGCTCCGCCGGAGCAAAGGTGGCTTCGCCACTTTTTGTTTGTTCCGCGATCTATTGGGGAATAAAGGCTTTTTGGATGCGGCTGCCTTGACAAGGCAGATAGCGCAGCTTGCGGCTCGCCCGCAAATGAGATATAAAAATATCTTTGCGAGAGTGGCGGAACTGGTAGACGCACTGGACTTAGAATCCAGCACCCTAGGTATGGGGGTTCAAATCCCCCCTCTCGCACCAGAAGCCATACCCGCTTGATACACAAGCCGTTCATAAAACCCCGCATGCTCCTGTTTCCTTGGTTGCATGAGGGGCTTTTACTTTTCGGGTTGCTGTCTGTTCGCTGCCGGGTGCGGCTTTTTTGAACGAGTTTCACGGCGAAGCCTGTTTTGTGTTGCTTCATCATGGCTTGCGCGATGGCCGGGAGTGCGGAATTCAGGTTTCCGGGTACAGTCCCATGTGCGGAGGGCTTGCGCCGTATTGGTAAGTGAGAGAGGGTAATGTGGGCACTGCCGCCCTATTTTTTGTCTTTTTGTATCACCACGATCACCAATCGTATCAGCGTTGCCACGCCAGGGCCTGAGAGCCCTTGCCTGCGTATTCTTTTTCCGGAACAGGGGTGGACGTGTGCTTGTCCGGATTTTCCGCTGGTCCGGCGGCAGGGCGCATGTCTCCGATGGCCGCTTCTTGCGTCGGGCAGAACAAAAGGCATGCCCAGGGAGGACAAGACGGACTCCAGTTTGCGCAGGTTCGGCGTGGCAGGTCCGTTGAGCCAACGGGAAATATTGGCTTCGGATTCTCCTGTGGCGCGGGCCAGCTGCGCCTGATTGGCGAAGGGCTTGCCCGAGGCGGCCGCGCGCAGGATGTCCAGGGCGGATTCCAGCAGGCATTTGGAGGATGGGTTCTTCATCTGTCCACACTGCGGGCAAGACAGCCAGAAGCACTCCGGCGGCAGACCCGGCGCAAAATTTTTCAGAGTTTACGGATGGAACGGGAGACGTCCAGCCGCCCGGAAATACGCTGCAAGGCGCGCACAAGCCCGTCCTCACGTGCCGTCAATGCCAGACGCGCGGCCAGGCGTATTGTGGCGGGCAGCAGCAGAAAGGTCAGCGCGCCCCATTGCCCGCGGCGGGCCAGATCGCTGGCGAACAGGTGGCGGAAGCCGCGCCCCATGCGCCGGAACTCCTCAAGGTAGCTGAAGAGTTCCACCTTGTGGTGCCAGCTTTTGGGGTGCAACCGCCAGCGGGTGAGTTTTTCCGGCACAAAGGCAAAGGGCGCGAGCGCGGCGAGCTGGGCCCAGACCCACCAGTCCAGCCAGCGCGGCACGGGCGTTTGCAGGGAGACGTGGCACAGCAGGCCGGTTCTGGCCATGGCGCAGGAAAAGGTGGGAATTTTGTTTTCCAGCAGAAAGGGGCGCACATCGCAGTGCGCCGGGGCAAGCCGGGCATGCCAGCGCATGACGCGCGGCACATAGCCCTCAAACCAGGCCATATCGGCGCCGGGCATGGCAAAGGGCGCAATGTCGTTGCAGACCACGCCCGCGTTGTTTTTTTCCGCTGTTTCCAGACGGCGTTCCAGACACAGGGGATGCCAGAGGTCGTCGGCCTCCAGAAAGGCCGTCCAGCGGCCCCTTGCTTCTGCCAGCGCCAGAGCCAGGGCGGCGGGCAGGCCGTGATTTCTGCCGTCCGCATGGGTCAGCAGGCGCACTCTGGAGTCGCGCGCGGCAAAGCTCCGGGCCACGGCCGGGGATTGATCCGTGGAACCGTCTTCCACCAGCAGCAGCTCGAAATCCGCCATGCTCTGGCCCAGCACGCCGCGCAGCGCGCCCGGCAAGTAGCGGGCGTAGTTGTAGCTGGGCACTATGACCGTAACAACGGGAGCGGACATGACGGATCTCCCGGAAGGGACGCCGCGTGACGGCGGATGCGGAGTGCGGAAAAAGAGGCCCCGCCCCCGATGGGGGGCGGGGCCTTGCGTTAGGAGTTGAATTTAAAGAAGCTTAAGCGCTAATCGACGCATCCAGGTCTTGAACTCCGTGAAGTTCGACTATGCTTGTCACATCAGCCGCCGTATCGACACTCAGCAGATAGGTATTGCCATTATAAACAATTGCTTCGTTACCTACCGTGTACTGAATGTCGCTTGCTGAAATCGTACCACCCAAGAAGGTTTGCAGGGCAGCAGCGGCGTCATTAGCATTGCTATAGCTATCCTCACCGGAAAATCCTTTCAGAATGTCGATGCCGCTTTCATAGTCGGTAATCGTAACATGATTAATCCCAGTGGTAACAGCCGCAACTACGTTGAACGTATCAATTCCGGCACCGCCGGTCATGCTATATTCCAATACGCCCTTAGTGATAGCAGCAGTTGCACCACCCACAGTCAGAGAGTCTACACCAGATCCACCAACCAAAGCACTGCCGGCAGCTTTTGCGGAGAGGTCGCTCGTGCTGTAACCGGTCAGGCCGCTGAGATTGATGTTGATCTCGTTGGTGGAAGCAGAGCCGTCCACCTTAATCGCGTCGCCGTTGTCGCCGCCCATATCGCCGGTGACCGTGATTTTGGTCGTGGAGCTAATGGCGGTAAGGCTCGCAATGTCATTGCCCGCGCCGGTGTCGAGGCGCACATTCATATCCGGGCCGGACTTGCCGGTAAGGTA
The DNA here is from genome assembly GCF_018379785.1 of Desulfovibrio sp. Taxonomy (GTDB): domain Bacteria; phylum Desulfobacterota; class Desulfovibrionia; order Desulfovibrionales; family Desulfovibrionaceae; genus Desulfovibrio. Next base: position 71,047 of record NZ_JAGZUV010000011.1, on the reverse strand, counting down.
TACCGTATCCACATCCAGGCCGCCGGTGTAGGTAAGGGTATCGGCCGTTATGAAGTTGTCCGTATTGGCTGCGGAACCAAAGGTGTTCGCGCCGATCTCTGAACCCTTGATGACGACCGTATCCGCCGTAATCATGCCGATGGCTGCATCAACGACGGCGCCGTTGCTGTTAGTGATGGCACCCAGATAGCCGGATGCGTCCAGGTTCACGGTGTCGGCAGTCAGCGCGCCGAAGGCCATATCGCTGCTGCCGTCGAAGTTCACCGTGATGGCCTTGTCGGCAACAATAGCGCCTGCTGTAAAGGCAGCGGCTGCCGCATTGCCGCCCAACACGCCCATGGCGTCAATGTTCACATCTCCGGTAGCGGTAATGGCGCCCAGAGTGGTCGTGCCGAGCTGGGCGGCGTGGATGGTCACATTGTTGCCGTCCACCGTACCGACAACGGCGGCACCCGTCACGTCGACGAGATTCAAGGCCACATCACCGGTTCCGGCGTCAGTATTACCCAGTACCAACCCGCCTTTCAGGCCGCTGGCGTCCACTGTGATGCCGTATTCCTGTGTGGAAGAGCCCAGAACACCCAGCGTCATCTGCGAGGCCGCATCCGCGCCGGAAAGGGTGAGCTGGTTGACGGCGTCCAGTGCCACGCCGCCGGAGAGATGCCCTTTGTTCGCGGCCAGGGTCACGTTCTGGGCGCTGGAGAAAGAGCTGCCGGTGATAGCCATAGCCGAGCCGGCGGTAATGCTCACGTCAGTGGCCTTGCTCGCCTGAATTTTTACCACGCCCGTGCTGCCCTGGGCGGCATCCACCAGCACGGAACTGGCCGCGTCCACATTGAAGGTGGAAACCTCCAGCAGACCTTCCGCATTAACGGTAAAACTCTGGGCTTTGTTCGCGGTCAGGGTACCGCCAAAAGAGGTCATTTCGGTCTTGCCGTCGCTGCCCAGACCGCTGGCCACATTCACGGCCACATCCACAGCCGCGCCAAAGTTCAGCGTCCCGTTCACCTCGGTGTATTCGCCCACGTTGACCGTGGCCGAGGTGGCCTTGGAGGCGGTCACTGTGGTGCTGATGCTGTCCGAGGTTTTGTCGGTCTTGCTGCTTACCGTATTGTAGGTAAGCGCGGTGGCGTCGCTCAACAAAACGGAACCAGCCGTAGAACCCGACGCGGTGACGGTAAAGGCAGAGGCGTCCATATTGGCCAAAGTCACCTGCGCACCATTCTTCACGGTCAGAGAATTGAAATCGGACATGTTTTTGCCGGAAAGGGTGAGCGTGCCGCCATCAGCCGTAATATTCTCAAAACCGGACATGGTGGGTTGCAGAGTACTGGTGACGCCTTGCAGGATCAGGCTGTCATTGCCGGCTCCGCCTTCAATAACGGCGTTGGCGGCAAGGTTGGTTACCGTAATGGTGTCGTCGCCGGAACCTCCCTTGACGATCGCCAGCCCGGTGGCTGCGTGCAGATCAGCCGTCACATTGCCGCTGAGGGCCGAAGTGTCGAAGCTGGTCATACCCGCCGCTACATTGTTGACATCCAGATTGCCGGAGCCGGAGACGGTTACGGTTTTAGAAGCGGCGGCGCTCAGATCCACATAGTTGTCGTCCGTGGCCTTCACGGCCAGATTTTCAATGCCGTTGGCGGTAATGGCCACATGCTTGGCGGCTGTGTCGCCGTCTTTGGCGGTGCCCACATTGTTGAGGCCCAGGGTCAGCGAGTCGTTGTCGCCCTTTACGGCGTCAGCAGTAAAACCGATGCTGGTCGGGCCCGCCTTGAGACCCTGCACATTGACGGTGGCGCCCGCGGCGGAAAGGTCGGTAAGGTTGACGGCCGCGCCCGTGTCGTTCAGGGTCCAGGTATTCACACCGTCAATGCCCTTGGCCGAGAAGCTGCGGGCGATGTTGCCTTCGTTGGTCAGCACCACTTTTTCCACGTTGGTCATGGAGCCGGTGGTGAAGCCGGAGAAATTGCCCTGCATGGCCACATTCAGAGTGTCGTTGCCTTCCGCGCCGTCGATGACGTCTTCGCTGTTCAGGGTGCGGTCGGCGGTCAGGGAGGAGGCCACGCCGTTGACCACGTCGTCGTTGGCCGTGCCCGTAATGTGGTCGGTGCCGGTGGTCAGGGTGAAAGTTTCGCCCGGATTGGAAGGAGTGTAGGGATCAAAATCCGTGACGACCCGTTCGTCGGACGGCACCGGGGGAACGGAAAGGCCTTCATCCTTGCCGTACTGGGCATAATGTTCCAAGGGGTTGAGACCCGCTTCCTTAAAGGCGTCCAGCATGGATTCTTCTGTCCAGCCCTTATCCGGCTCGGCAGCCTGAAGCTGCGCCAGCTTGGCTGTGAAGTAGGCGCTGGCGTCAAATTGATTGGAGGGGTTGATCCCTTCATACATGCCGTATTGTGTGTAATGATCCCAAGCAGTCAGACCGGCGTCGTTGAATGCCGCCAGTACGTCGGCCTCGGTCCAGTCGGATTTTGGCTCGTCAGGGTCGCTGTTGAGCTGTGCCGCCTTGGCCGCGAGGTATTCCGCCACGTTGAACATGGGATTGGGGCTGATGTTTTCGACATTGCCGTAGGCGACGAAATGCTCGTAGGCGCTCATGCCCGCGGCTTCAATGGCGGCCAACGCCGAATCCGCAGTCCAATCGGTTTTGTCGTTGAACTTGGTGGCGTTCAACTGCACCGCTTTATTATTGAGATAATTTTTTTCCTCAAACCAAGTAGGAATTTCAACAGCCATGTGTTTTCCTCCAGAGAGTTAAAAGTCGAGAAGCCTAACTTCTCATTTTTACAATAATCCTAGACAGATAATCGCATGGTGCTCAGCCTGAAGCCCAGCCTTCCTTAGCTTCAGCCACACACAAGATGTCCGTAAAAATGTAACAATAGGGTACACTTTATTGGTGAGGCGTTCGGTAGCGACGACAGGAAGGAAATGATGTGGAGAAAGCGGTTCAACTGGCGGCGGCAGATGAGATGCTGTGTGGCGGGAGGAAACAGAGATGTCTTGAAGACAGCCCCTTGAGGGCTTGAGGGTCAGGGCCCCAATATGTGCGGGTAATCCAGGGTTTCTTCAGGGCCGTTTACCGTTCAAAGAGTAAACCGCCCTGGCGACGGCGCTCCGGGCGGAACGCCGTCAGGAAACTGTTCAGCGCGTCCGCGCCGGAAGGGATTGCCGTACCTCGCGCCAGAAGGGTGCGGCGGCGTCCTTGACGGAAAGCATGGGCGCGGTGCATGGCCAGGCGATACCGATGTCGGGATCATCCCACCGGAGAGAGCCTTCATCCTGGGGGTGGTAAAAATCCGTGCATTTGTAGTGCAGATGCACGGTGTCGCTCAAGGCGAGAAAACCGTGCGCCATGCCCGGGGGAAGCCAGAGCTGATGCTGCTGTCCCGCGTCCAGTGTCACGCCGGTCCACTGCCCGAAGGTGGGCGAATGGGGGCGGATGTCTACCACCACGTCAAAGATCGCGCCCAGGGAAACGTGGACGAGCTTGCCCTGCGGGTGTTTGCGCTGAAAGTGCATGCCCCGCAAAATGCCTCGCGAGGAACGGGAATGATTGTCCTGCACAAAAGGCATGGCAATGCCCATGTCGGCATAGCGGTCCCGCTGCCAGGTTTCCACAAAAAAGCCGCGTGCGTCGCCGTGCACGTCCGGTTTTATGATGATGACGCCGTCAATGGCGGTGCGTTCCACTTCCATGCATGTTCTCCTCATTGTCCCCACCGGGGCGTTTCAGATTCAGCTTTTGCTCCGTTTCCCCTTGAGAAGATGCCGCAGGCGACGCAGCGGCGCCGTGGCGCGCCACGAGCGCGAGGCAAGGACGGCGGTGTATGCCGCTTCCACGGCCTCAAGGCGCGCTTGCGCCGCGTTATGGCGTTCTTGCAGTTCTGCGAGTTGCGCCGTCAGATCGCTTTTTTCCAGAGGGTAGTCGAAAAACGAACTCTGAGTGGGCGGCAGCGGTCCGTTAGCGGCAAGGGCTATGAAATATCTGGCCTGTTCCGTAAAAGGCATACGCTCCACAGCGCCGTCTTCTTCCCGTTGGCGGAGCAGTAAGGTCTCGCCGTCCGTGCCGCTCAGCAGTGAACCGTACATGACCTTCTGCCCCAACAGGGAAACATGGGCGAAGCGGTTTTTGAGCAGGTCAACGAATTCCTTCCGGAACAACTCCCTGACATGGAAGCGATCATTGTCGCGCCTGTACAGATTCTTGTTGGGCGTGGAGATGATCAGCAGGCCGTCCTGCCGTAAAACACGTCTGATTTCGCTGAGCATAGCTTCCTGCTCGCACAGGTGCTCCAGCGTTTCAAAACTGACTACCACGTCCACGGCGTCGTCGGGCAGGGGAATGACGGCCGCGCTGCCCTGAAGGAAGGCGATCCTGTCTCCGGCGTATTTTTGGGTGGCGTTGGCCACGGCTTCCGGGGAAATGTCCACGCCGGTGACGTGCGCGGCGGATTGCGCCAGAATATGCGTACCGTAGCCTTCACCGGAGGCGATATCCAGGACGCGCTTGCCGGAGACGAAACCCGAAGCGAAAAAATAGCGATGGTAGTGTTCGGCCGCAATTTCTCCCTGGCATTGGGGGACAAAACGTTCTCCTGTGAACTCCATGACGGCTCCTAGATGACGTTGAGGCTGATGCACTGCATGGGGATGCCCACCATGCCCGTATGACAACTGGTGGTGACCGATTTCAGAACCAGGGCGTCGTGCTTCCAGTCATGCTGGATATGTTCTACTTGCGTGCCTTCTGCCACGGCAATGGAAAAGCTGTAGTCTCCGGTTTCGAGGATGGGCATGACGAAGGAAAAAAGCGCACGAGCGCTTTGCCCCCGGCGCAGCAACACGGGTTTTTCCCGGTAGGCCAGAAAGGTATTGTCCCCGAAGATATGTTGCCCGAGACGATTTTTGAGAAAAAAACCGATAATGGGGCTGAAGATGTCCTTGTGTGCCCGCACGGTGATTTGCAGAGACACGGGTTCGCCGCCGACCACCCAGTTCAGTGGGCGTCCCCTGCCGTCCAGGAGGGCGGCTCCGGTGATGGTGACGCCCTTTTTGCCAAAGTCGGCGCTGCGTTCGTTGAAGACGAAGACCTGAATGTCATTGCGCAAGTTGCTGGCATTGATGAGGTCCGCGCGCATGTCGCGGAAATCCTCGGGCGTGAAGGCGCGCGCCCTGTCCTCCGCGTCTTTCTCCGCCGGAGTCGCCCCTGATGTTTCGACGACGGGGGCACTGGAGCCTTGGTGCGCTTCATACATATCTTTCAGATAGGTTTCCGTCACGTCCTTGGGTCTGCCCATCTGCTTTATCCGCCCGTGTTCCATGAGGATGGCCCTGTTGCACAGGCTGTTTACGGCGGCAGTGTCATGGCTGACGAAAAGCGCGGTGCGCTCGGCAATGAAGCGGCGCAGGAAGCGCATGCATTTCTGCGTGAAAAAGGCATCGCCTACAGACAGGGCCTCGTCGATGATCAGCACGTCAGCGTCCACATGGGCCACCACGGCAAAGGCCAGGCGCACCACCATGCCGCTGGAGTAGCTTTTGACCGGCTGGTCGATGAAGTCGCCGATGTCCGCAAAGGCCACGATGTCGTCGTAGCGGGAGTCTGTTTCTTCCCGCGTCAGGCCGAGGATGGAGGCATTGAGGTAGACGTTCTCGCGGCCCGTGAATTCGGGGTTGAAGCCGCTGCCCAGTTCCAGGAGGGCGGCCACACGGCCTTTCACGTCGACGCATCCCGATGAAGCGGCGAGCGTGCCGGTAATGATCTGGAGCAGCGTGCTTTTGCCCGCGCCGTTGCGGCCGATAACTCCCACGCACTCTCCGCGCCCCACAGTGAAGGAAATGTCCCGCAGCGCCCAGAACGGCTCATAAAAACGCCGTCTGCCCCGGAATATCATCTGCCAGAGACGATACGACGGCTTGGAGTATATCTCGAAGAATTTGGCAATGTCGCTCACGCGAATGACGGCTTCGGCATCAGAGCACATCCGCGAATCCTTTCTTCATTTTGCTGAAACAGACAAAGCCGGTCTGGAATACCGCTAGAGAAAAGAGAAACAGCCACAAACAGACCATATAGTCGGGCTCCTGCCCGTAGAGAAAGAGCTTGCGGGTTTCCTCCACCACGGGCGTCAAAGGGTTCAGATTCAGCAGCCAGCGCAGGCGCTCGGGTACCAGAGAAACCGGGTAAAAAATGGGCGTCATGAAAAAGAGAATCTGCGTCGCCACGCCCACAAGCTGGGGCACATCCCGCAGATACGCTCCAAAGGCCGCGATGACGAATACCGCCCCTGTGGTGAACAGCAGCAGAGGCACAAGGGTCAGAGGGAGAAGCAGCATCGTCCATGACAGGGATTGCAGAAAAATGCAGGCTCCCAGTAGAAGCAGGCTGAACCAGGCAGCGCCGAAGAAAAATGCTGTGGCCACTGTGCATATGGGCAACAGCTCCAGAGGAAAGATGACCTTTTTGACGAAGCTGACATTATTCACAATAAGACTGCCGCTGGCATTGACGCTTTCGGAAAAGAGATTGAACACTGCAAGGCCGCAGAACATGATCAGAGGAAAGGCTGCCCTGTTTTCGTCCAGCGTTTCAACGCCCCAGCGCGCCTTGAAGATGATGCCGAAAACAAAGGTGTAGACCGCCAGCATCATCAGAGGATAGGCGAAACTCCAGATCAGCCCCAGTACTGAGCCGCGATAGCGGGTGCTGATGTTTCTGACAAGCAGTTGCCGGAATAAGCTTTTGTGACACCACAGCAGGCGTGGTGCGGCAAGGATGTCGAGAAGTCGGAACAAGGGGGTACTCTCCAGATTTTTATCCGCCTGGCCGTTGTGCCATGCCGCGTTTCCGGCCTATGCCGGAAACGCGGCATGGCGGGTCAGACTTTGGGCTGTATAGCCGTTGCGCACAGCAATCAGGGCGGGCAGGCGTTCCAGGGCGTGGGCCAGGGTTCCGCCCACGCCTATGGGTTCGGCCGCGAACTCTTCAAGGTGCAGTTCGCAGGCGAAGAGCTGCCGGAGGGCATGCGGACGATACCAGAGCATGGTGCCCACGGAGAAAAAAAGCTCTGACCGGCAGATTTCCCCGCCCAGCTTCATTCTGCGCAGCATGTCGCAAATGACGGCATACTCATGTTCGGAACCGTACAGCGGAGCTCCTACGCCGGTCATGACCTGCCGCACCTTGGGATGAATGGCCGGAAAGAGGCAGCCCAGGCCCGGATCGTTCTCGAAACTGCTGATGATTTCCGCAACGCTGTCGGATCTGATCAGATTGTCGAAGAGATAGGCCCGCCACTCGTCCCCGAAACCGATATGCGCCGATTCCTTGCTGTGGATATGGCAAAAGAGATCATACCCTGCCTGGTACGGACGCATGCCCAGCACCCAAGGAGCCACGTCCCTGCCGCGGTTGGGCACAGTGAGCACGCGCACTTCCCGGACCAGGGGAAGGAAAGCCCGGCTGAACAGGTTTCGCGCGGTGGCCGCGAACGACGCGTCCGTAATGGTGATATGGAGGTCGAAAGGCGCGGGGAAGTCCTGCAGATAACGTATGATCTCATGCGCCACGCCCGCATGGTACAGATGCAGATGCATGCCGATCCGGCAGCCGCCGCGCGGGCGGGAGCGGCTGACGAAGGTCTTGCGCGGATTGTTGAAGCCGGTGCCCGAGAAAACCGTCGGGCAGGGCAGATGGATTTCCAGTTTCTTTTCCAGGGAATTGGCGCTTCTTCTGTAGACCGGGTCCGGAAAAACGATGTTTTTGAACACGCCCGCGTTGCAGAAGGGAGCGTCGTTCAGCAGGGCTCGGAAAACGTCCATGGCCGCTCCGGGGGCGTGCGGCACGGCATATTGGGCGTATTCTCCCAGTATCGCGCAAAATTGTTCGGCGTATTCAAGGCAGGCCGCGTGCGCGGCGGCCAGATCCTCTTCATGCGCATGACTGCCGGTCAGGCTTTCAAGCACGGGATTTCCCTGGGCGTCAAAGCCGGTGACACCGCCTTCACAAGGTGAGAAGAGTTCCTCCAGCACCAGGTGATAGGGAACATAGGCTCCGTCTTTCATGAAAAGACGCGTCGTTGAGCCGGATGTCCGGTCGAGCGCCCTGTTTTCCGGTTCTTCCCAGAAATATATTTTGTCCACCGGTTTTCCCGTGACAGCGGCAAGAGCTTTGCCGATACTGCCGGAGTATCCCAGGTCAAACACCAGATGCCGCTTTTCCGACGAGTCGAAAACTCTGTCATAATAAGCCTGCGCTCTGGTCCGCTTTGCGCACATGCAGTCCGCGATCTCTTTTTCAAAACGCCGCAGGATTCGCAGGCATTCGACCTTGCGGAGGAAGAAAGGCAGAGCCGCTTCCGCCGGGGAAAGACCTTTCCCCAGGCGGTCGAGCAGGTCCTCATCCTTGAACCAGGCCTCCAGGAAATCCTGCAGAGTATATGTTTCCATGTTGGCGGCCTGACTCAGCGAGGCCGCGAAGTCAAAAAAGGTGTCGTGCAGAAAAGGGTAGTAAGCGCGGCGGCCCGCATGAAAGTAGACGCCCGGCACGCCTCCCAGACAATCCCGGACCAAGGTGTACACCTTGTGGGGCAGCCAGCCGTCACGGGAAGCGAAGTGGATGGATTTGTAGGCCTGCTGAATGTCCCTGGCCGTGGCAAGAAAAAGGCCGAAGGCCGTGACCAGAGGGGCGAGCGTCAGCTCCGCAAACTGCCGAATGTCCTTCAACTCCGCAATATGCTCGGGAGTTCGGCAACCTCCGCCGTAAAGCCTGTTCAGGCTGAGACCCAGAAAAATGCTCCAGAGAGGTTCCCGGCGCACGGCTTTGCCGAAAAGAGCCTCGCGGACCGCCTCGTTGGAGAAGCACAACGTTTGAATGGAAGGAAGCCAGACCGCGCTGATGTTCTTCTGAACGGCCTGGACGTAATCGGATTGGTAGTTGTCGCCCACATGCAGAATTTCCGAAGGAAGGGTTTTCTCACTGCTCAGGACGACATCATACAGCGCGCCGTCGCTTTTGCGCGCATCATGGTCGCAGGAAACATACACAGCGTCCATCCCGCAGCCTTTCTTTTTCAGAATATCGTCCAGAACGGTTCCGGGCAGGTACATGTCTGAAACGGCTATGACTCGTTTCCCAAGGCGCACGGCCTCCCGATACAGGTCTTCGACGTCCGGCCTGGGAGAGAGCAGCGTTGTCTCGCAATGGATTTCCTCCGCCAGCAGTGCTTCCGCCGTGGCGGGGTCCAGCTTATGCCGCCGGACTATGTGGGCGTAGATATGATGGATGTCGGCGTTGGCTTTTCCCAGTTCCGCTTCGGCATTCCAACGCAGTTTGATAAAGTCCACGCCGTGGGCGGCGTCCACTTTTCGGGCCAGCAGATGGAAGATGTCCTTGGGCTGCAGCGCGGGGCGCAGCAGCAAGGTATCAAAGACGTCAAAGCTGACGGTTTTGACGTCGGGGTCGCGGATCATCGCCAAAATGTGCTCTGGCGGCACAAAGGGCGGCCGTCTGTCGCTCCAGGTATCCAACGGGTCCGGGCGCGTTGCCACGCTGCCCGCAAGCCGCAGTCGTGTGATCCGCCAGGCCTTTTTCAACACGGGCAGCAGGCTGCCGGCGTGCAGGATCTCCATGCCCGTCTTCATGGGATAATAGACCAGCAGGGCGCGCGCGAAGGAGTCCGGGCGGCTGATCTGCGCGGATCCCTTTTTTATCACCTGGGAAAAGAATGCGTGTTTCCCCATCCGGATGGTCTTCAGCCAGACCCGCAGGGAACCGTGAACCGCGAACGAGGCGGGCAAAAGCAGGGCAGCGGCAAGATATCTGTGAAACATGATTTTGTTTGCCTCAAATCCCTGTTGGACGAAAATACGTCCGGACCTGTAATATTCGCCTGTATGCGTCGGCCAGCTCTTCCGCCTGGGACTCGAGGGAACGTAGATCCCCGGTGTCGGACGCGCGGTAGTTTTTGAATGTTTCCTGCTCGTCGAGAACGTAGTGCAGCCGGTTTCTGAACGCCGCCAAGTCGCCCTTGGGAAACAGCAGGCCGTTTTCACCGTGCACGATGGCCTCGCCCGGGCCGCCGCAGTCGGAAGACAGCACAAAGACGCCGCGCGCGATGGCCTCGCGGACGGCCAGGCCGAAACTCTCATTCCACAAGGAGGGAAAAAGCAGCACATCCATCTGCCAGTACAGGGAATCGATATCCTCGTGCCGCACGAAGGGCAGGATGCTCGCATGCAGACCCTTCCACAGCGCCCTGTCCTCGTCCCCGGTCATATCGCCCGTGCCGAAGACGGTGCCCAGATCTACCAGCAGAACTTCGTAGTCGTCGCGCGCGATCCCGCGCAGGGCCTCCGCCAGGAAAAAATATCCCTTCCAGCGCGCCTTGCCGCCGAGATAGCCCAGGCGTAACGGGCCCGGCATCCTGGCGGGACGGTGCGATTTCGGCCGGTTTATGCCGTTGCGATTGGTCAGTACAGCGCAGTGGCGGGGGAAGTTGCGGCTTATGAAGGAGGTGTAGAAATCGGAGGGGGTGAAAACGGCCTGGGCTCCGGCCACGGCTTCCCGCATGTGGACCGCGCGCCGCCAGAGTTCTTCCTGCTCCAGCCCGCAACGGATATGGCAGATTTGCGGATCAACCACGCTTTGTCCGCAATAGTCCCCTGCGGGGGTCAGCATGAACTGGCGGGGGCAAACCCACCATGCGTCATGCATGGTGATCGCATAGGGGATGGATTGCCGGATGCACTCCTGCGGCAGCCCGGTCCCCAGACCTTCGATGCAATGAAAATGTACCAGGCCGGGCTGGGCTGTCCGCAGGACGTCGCGGAAAAGCGCCTCGGACCGGGTTTCCTGCCCGATCTCACCCGGCATGAAGTTGACGGAGAATACCTTGATTCCCCGCCAGTCACGGCGCACAAGAGCGCCATGCGGCGCGTCGCTGGCATACTCCGTGCTGAAAACCCATATTTCAAAACCGTGCTGTTGTAATTCCAGCGCCGTTTCCATCACGAGCAGGGCCGCTCCGCCCATGCTGCGGCGGCCGAACATGACGCTGACGAGCAGAACGCGTTCCCGGTGCGGGGAAGCCATGGGCGGAAGCGCCGGCAGCAGGTCGTTGTGGGCCACAACAGCGCTGACATAGCGGGCCAGCACGTTTTGTCGGGCTTTTTGCCCCATCTGTTCGCGTAACGCCGGACAAGCCGCCAGCAGAAGGATTTTATCCCGCCATTCTTCCGGTGTGCGGGCGATGAAGCCGTCCCAGCCCTCGGTGACTGCATCCGTGAATTCGGCCGCCGGAGAGACGATGGACGGAATGCCGAACAACGAGGCTTCCTGGTATTTGATGTTACTTTTGGCGTCGTTGAAGGCGTCTCGCAGCAACGGCGCCAGCGCCATATCATAGTCGGCACAGAGTCGGAAATAGAATGCCTTGTCAAGAAAGGGAACTCTGTGGACGCGTCCGGCAAGACAGAACAGCTCGGCGGGCAGTTCAAGATGCCCGTGGATATACAGATGCAGCCGCGAATCCTTTTGCATGGCCTGGCACAGGGCTTCGGCAATGAGGCCGAAATCCGCGTCGTGCGTGTCGGAACCGCTGCCGTAAAAGACGCGCACAATCTCATTGCCTGCTTTTTTTGCGGGAAGCGTCTGCGTCAGATGGACCAGATCATCCGACACCGCGTTATGCACCACGAAATGGGGACGTCCCGTGGCGGCGGCGTATGCGCCCAACGCGGGCGTGCTCACCAGCAGAGCGTCGGAGGCTTCCATGGCCCGAAGATAGGCGTCCGCGGCGTTCAGCATGGCGGCGGCGTGTTCGTCCCGCAGGCGCAGGCGGGAGATATGCGCGGACAACTCCGCCTTGTGGAAAATGAGATCGTCAATATCGTAGAGGATGGGAAGACCAAGACGTCTGGCTTCGGCATAAAGATCGGGACCGTGTTCCGCCATGGGGATACGGTAGAAGAGTGCGCAGTCCGCCAGTTGCAGGGCCTCTCTGGCACCTTTTTGATCGCGCCAGTCGCGCACGACTGGATTCCAGCCCAGGCGGCGCAACTGCGCGACCCGCCCGGTCACGCGGTAATGTACGCACTGCGGGATGCCCATTTCCGCGATGAGGGCGCAGGTGGCCGCGCGGGGTTTTGCAGGACACTTCCCCCCGACTTTTTCCAGCCACCGGATGACGTGGCGGAATTGCCGGACCGTCTTGCAGATCGCATTGAAAGCGAAGTTGGCCAGACGCGCCGGCAGATGCCCGCGCTGGAGAAAGCGAGCCAGTTGCGCATGGTGATCCTCGCGGTAGGCAAAGGCATTCCGCAATTTTTTACGCAGCAGCTTTTTTGCCATATGTCGCCCCTTACCTCAGTCCTGGGTTCTCGCGCCCGATATGGTAAAAGAAGCGGACACGCGCGCTGTGGTATTCGGTCAGGGCGCGGCTGGCGTCGTTTTCGGCCTGGGTCAGCTTGAGCTGGGCGTCCAGCAGTTCGGTGATGGTGCCGGTATTGGTCATGTAGCGTTTGTTGGCCATGGCGTAGCTTTCGCGGGCTGCGTCCATGCCTTGGCGGGAGGCAGCGATAAGTTCCCTGGCGGCCTTGATGTCCAGCAGTGAGCGGATCACGTCGGCGCGCGCGCCGGACATGGCGTCTTCGTAGTCTTTTTGCAGGGATTGGGCCTTTTTGCGGTCAGCCAGGGTGGAAAAGGTTGTTTCGCCGCCGGAAAAGATTTCCCAGGAGAAATTCAGCCCTGCAGCCCAGTAGTTGCGGGTGTAGCCCTGATAGCGTTTGTCGTCGTATTCCTTGCTGGAGCTCATATTGTCGTAGGTGGCGTCCACGCGGGGCAGGTACTGTCCCATGGCGATGTGCATGTCCTTGTAGGCCACCTCCACCGACTTCCGGGCCATGGTCAGGTCAGGCCGCTGCCGTATGGCCGCTGCGACGGCTTCCTCTTCCGTGTATCCGACGGTGCTGGAGAAATTTTTGAGATTGCCGGCATAGCGCACGGGGCGGTCCGGAGAAAATCCCAGATATCTGTTGAGCTGCACTTCCGCGTTGCGGATGTCGTTGTTGACGCGGATGACCTGCTGCCGGGCGCTGGAAAGCTCGGTTCGGTTCTGGAGCACATTGACATAGGGGGCCATGCCCACTTTGACGAAGGCCTCTGCGGCCTTGAGCTGGGTTTCAATGCGGGCCACGGCTTCTTCCGCGCTTTTGAGATCCTCGCGGCATTTGAGCAGTTGCAGAAACTGAAGCTGCACATTGCTGCCCAGTTCCAGACGGGCCTGCCGGTGGCGGGCTTTTTCCACCTCCACCGCGATGCGGGATTTCTGCAGATTGTTCAGATGGGCGAAACCGGCGAACAGGGACAGCGAGGCCCGCAGACCTTTGGACCAGTTGTCGCTGGTGAGGTTGTCGCTGTTGTAGGTCTGCACTTCCTCGTAGTTCTGGACGCGGCTGCTGGTGCCCACCAGGGAAACGCGCGGCCAGAAATAACTCTGGGCCACGCCCACGTTCAGCCGGGCCTGTTCCAGCAGCAGCATTTTCGCCTCCACGCCGGGATTGGCCTGCATGGCACGGGCCACGGCCTGCTCCATGGTGAAGATTTCCGCGGCGCGCGGAGCATCCGGTTCCCGGAGCGGCAGCGCGAGGCAGAGCAGCAGAAGAAGACGGAACCAAAAAAGACGGCAACCTGTGTTCATCTCTTATATCCTTTGGGCGCGGCGGCGCGTCCGCTTCCGGCCCGGCGATCCGGCGCGGCTTTTTCCAGCAGAAAGCTCTGTCCGTCGGCGGAGGTGAGCGTCAGCGCCCCGCCTTCCAGCGACCATGAACGCACGGAGGCCAGCATGCGCGGCAGAACCTCCGCCCCGCAGGCTTCCAGCATGCGGGCGTCCTCCTTCCTGACGGAGAAGGTCAGGCCCGGCCCGCGCAGGACATAGTCCGCCGTCAGCCGCAGGCCCGGCCCGGTCACTTCCAGTGCGCCCTGCCCTTTGCCCCGCTCGCTGAAAACGCAGGAGGCGGCGGGCAGACCCGGCAGGGAAGGTAGAAGCCAGACTTCGCCCGCCACTCTGGCGGCAAAGTCCCCGTCTGTCGGGGCGGACCCGGCCTGTGACGGAAAACGGGTGGAAAAACTCCGGATGCGCTGGACGGCACAGCCGTTTTTTGCGGGCAGGATCACCGCATCCACAAAGAGGGAATCCTTCCCGGGCAGAGCCGCCAGCGCCTCGCCTTCAGCGGGCGCGAACACCCGCCCCGTGGCGCTGTCGGTCAGTGCCGCGCGGCCCGCAATACGATCCAGCCTGCCCATGACGCTGAAGGACGGCTTGCGGAACGGGGATTTTTTCAGCGCCAGGCTGTGCGGAAATCCGTCGTCCACCTGCCGCCAGAAGCCGGTCATGTCCCGCGTAACGGCTTTTTTGCCTCTGGGCGCGGCAATCTGGCGCAGGACGAAAAAGTTGCCGTCCAGCAGATAGAGTTCCACCCGCTGTTCCCCGCCGCCGGCGTGCTCCCCGCCCGTATACAGGCTGGCCGCCCGCAACGGGGCATGGCCGGAAAGGGCGGCAACGGCGGCCTGTGAGGTCTGGGGAATAACCGTTGCCGCCCACAGGAGGAAAACTGCAAGAATCCGGCGCATGCTCACTCCCTCAACGCTCTGTCCCAGTTTTTGAGCAGCGGCTCCATCATATAATAAAGGACCGTGCGCTGTTGGGTGGTGATGAAAACCGTGGCGGGCATGCCCGGCGAAAGATAGAGCTTGGCGTCTTTCAGGGCTCTGGGATCGATTTCCACATAACAAAGGTAATAGGGCATCACGCCCGCGCCGGTGCGCTCTTCCAGACGGTCAGCCGAGATGTAGGTGACTTTGGCGGGCATGTGCGGGGTAAGGCGCGTGTCAAAGGCGTCGAGCTGCACCAGGGCATCCTGTCCGATGTGGACTTCCGTGATCTTGTTGACCGGCACATGGGTTTCCACAATCAGGGGATTGTCGTGGGGCACGATGTCCATGAGCGGCTCGCCCGGACGCACGACTCCGCCCTTGGAATGCACCTTGAGATCCACCACGCGCCCGCCCACCGGAGCCACGATCTGCAGGCGCCTTTTTGCGTCTTTGAGCGGGCGGAGGCGCTCGCGGGTCTGGATGATGTCGTTTTCAAGCTTGCCGAGGGAGCTGGTGGCTTCTTCCACAAAGCGCACTTTCACGTCTTCGATGCGCAGATGCAGCTCGGCGGCCCGCTGTTTGGCCTCGGCGATGGACTGTTTGAGGCGTCCCCGGTTGCCCTGATGGCTGGCCAGGGTGCGTTCCAGCTCCAGAATCTGCGATTTTTCCAGATAGCGCTCATTGTAGAGCTGCCGCTTGGCGCGCAGTTCTTCATTAAGCGTGCCGATAATGGCCTGCTCGGCCTTGACCTGATCGTCAAAACCGGCCACCTGGGCGTCCAGCTGTGCAAGCTGGGTATTCAGCAGGGAAACCTGCGCGTTGAGAGCCTCCCGCCGGGCGGCGAAAATTTTGGCCTCGTTGTCCAGCACATCGAGGCTGTGGCGCTCTTCGGCCATGCGGCGCAGATCGTCGGGCCAGTGCAGTTCCTCTTTGAGATCCTTTTCGGCGGCCAACCGGATTCCGGCGGCCAGCTGGGCCACAAGCTGCTTTTGCAGCATGCTGGCGCTGGCGTCGATCTGCACCGATTCCAACAGGATGAGAGGCTGGCCCGCCGCCACTTCCTCGCCTTCGCGCACCAGAATGGCGTCCACAATGCCGCCTTCAAGATGCTGTACGGTTTTGCGTTCCGTTTCGATCTTGATTTTGCCCGGCGCCACCACGGCCCCGCTGATGTGGCCGAAAACCGACCAGATTCCCAGCGCCCCGAAGAAAAGACCCACCACCAGAAGTCCCTGGCGGATGATGCGGCGGGGGTCTTCCACATTTTCGCCCTTGGCGGCCTGGCGTTTTTCCGCGGCGCTGACGATGGGCTTGATGACGCTGGTTTCAATGACGGCCAGGGCCCTGCTCAGTTGCTTACGCATGTTCAGGCTCCCCGTCGCCGCTTTGCGGTTCATCGGGATTTTCCGGCGAGACGGCCTTGCGCCTTTCCAGCGCCTCCCGCAACAGTCTGGCTCTGGCCGCTTCCTCGCGCTGCTGTTTCTGGAGCTCCGCCAGCTTGGCCAGCACTTCCTGGCGCGCCCCGCACAGGGCGATCTGCCCGTCCTGCACCATCATGATGTTGTCCACAATGGAAAGGATATTGGGCTTGTGGGTTACCAGAATCAGAGTGGTGTGCTGTTGCTTGAGATGCAGCACGGCCTGCGCCAGCGAGGCCTCGCCCTCTTCGTCCAGATTGGAGTTGGGCTCGTCCAGCACGATGACGCGCGGATCGCCGTACAGGGCGCGCGCCAGACCGATGCGCTGGCGCTGTCCGCCGGAAAGGGCCGCGCCCTGGTCGCCAATCTGGGTGTCGTAGCCTTTGGGCAGGGCCAGAATCATTTCATGCACGCCCGCCATCCGGGCCGCCTTGATGACCCTGGCGGAATCCACCTCGCCGAGCCGGGCGATATTTTCCGCCACGCTGCCGGAAAACAGTTCCACATCCTGCGGCAGATAGCCGAGAAAAGGGCCGAGCTTTTCCGAATCCCAGGAAGCCATATCCGCGCGGTCGATGCGCACTTTGCCGCTGGTGGGCTCCCAGATGTTCAACAGCAGTTTGCAGAGGGTGGACTTGCCCGCAGCGCTGGGGCCGATAATGGCCAGGGACTGCCCGGCGGGCATGCGGAAGGATATCCCCTTGAGGATGGGCCGTCCCCCGGCGGCGAAATAGAGATTTTCGGCGGTCAGCTCGCCCTGCGGTTCCGGCAGGTCCATGGCCGGGAGGGGGCGCGGGGCGTCGAGCAGGGTCTTCAGGCGGCCATAGGCTCCCCGGGCTTCCAGGGACTGCTTGTAGCTGCCCATGGCCTGATCAATGGGCGCGAGCGCGCGGCCCATGACGATGGACGCGGCGATCATGACCCCGGCCGTGGATTCGTGCATGACCGTCAGATACGCGCCCACGGCGTAGATCAGCACTTGCAGGCCGACCCGCAGGGATTTGCTGACCGCGTGGATCAGGCCCGCGCTGCGGCTGGCCCGCGTCTGGAGTCGGATGATCAGGTCGTTGACCTTGCCCCAGCGCGCCGTGACATTGCCGATCATGCCCATGGAGCGCACGATGCTGGCGTTGCGCATGGCCGCGCCGGTAAGATTGAAGGAATGGGCATTGAGATGGCTTGCCGCTTCCAGACGCTTGCGGGTCAGCCGCTCGGTGAGGACGCCCAGAATCAGGACCAGCAGGCCGCCTCCCACAGCCACCATGCCCAGGGAAGGATGCAGGATGAAAATCAGGGCGAAATAGATGGGCATCCAGGGCACGTCGAAAAACGCGAATACCGCGTTGCCGCCCAGAAAATTGCGCAGGCTCTGCACGTCGCGCAAATTGCCGTTCTGCTCGGCAGGTTTGCCGGCAGGCGCTCCCGCGTTTTGCAGATTCAGCTTCAGCACGTCGCGGCTGAGCATGTGGTCGAACTCAATGCCGGCCCGTACCAGCAGGCGCGAACGGATCCACTCCAGCAAAGCCATGACCACCAGCGCGATGACGGCGGCGATGGTGATGACCGTCAGTGTCGAAAGATTGTAGCTGGTCAGCACTTTGTCATAAACCTGCAGCATGTAGATGGAAAATGTCAGCTGCAGAATATTGACGAACATGCTGAAGAAGAAGGCATATCCGAAGAAATACCGGCACGAGCGCAGAAAATCTTGCATGAAGAGGCACTTTCCTTAGCCGCCGGGCACAGGAAAAGAAGCACGGAAGGAGAGAATGCCTTTCCATGGCCGACGGGCGCGGCGAAACGAGCGGTGACGCCGTTGGGGGTTCAATACGGCGCAGACTATAATTTCAGGGGCAGGCTTTGTCCAGAGGGAAATTACACAAACACTTAGTGGCCGAAATCTTTCCAGATTCGGCCTCAACAGACTAGAAAACTTTCGTTTCCTACTTATTTATCAATTCCATGCGGCATTCATTGCGAATGCCCTGTCCGACAGAAGGACTCATGCCGGACTTTCGTGCTCATGCTCGTGTATTGAACCGGGAAGCGCCCGGCGTCATGCAAACGCCCGGAGAATGTCTTTTACGGGAATCCGGCAGCAATAAGAAAAAATGCGGCCGCCGAGGTGAACGCCAAAACGCCTTATCGAGTTTTAATGGGGTACACCTCTATGAGACACCGCTCAAAGACGTCCCAGCAATAACCCTCCGGTATGAATTTGTCAACTTTTTCTTTAAGGCTGATTCCTCATCCCGTTCAGGTATGGGTTCGTCGCTCCCGATCATGCCACGGGGCTTCATGGCGCAGGCCCGTACAGCCTTTCCGGGAATCCCGGACGGAGCGCATGCCGCCTTCCTCGTTCTGGCGCAGCGACCTGTAGATGGTCTGGCGGGACACCCCATATTCCTCCGCGATGCGGCTCACGGACTCTCTTGCAATGCGCCGGGAAATTTCTTCCAGTTGCTCCGCTGAAAGCGCACGCTTGCGCCCTTTATATTTACCCTTCGCCTTGGCAATGGCAATGCCTTCCCGCTGGCGCTCACGGATGAAAGCCCGTTCGAATTCAGCCACAGCGCCGATAATCTGTAGGTGCAGTTTTTGAAAGGGTGAGCTGTCGCTTGAAAAAGTCAGTTTTTCTTTGTGAAACCGCACTGTGACGCCCCTTTCGGCCATTTCCGAAAGCAGCAGAAGCAGATCCTGCAAATTTCTCGTCAATCTGTCGATGCTGTGGACATGTAGTGTATCACCACGCTGCAACGCCGTAAGGCACTTCTGCAACTCAGGTCTGTTCGTGTCTTTGCCGCTGATCATATCCGTATATATCTTTTCAAGATGGACTCCATCCAGTTGTCTGTCTGTATGTTGATCATATGAGCTGACCCTGATGTAGCCTATATCCATAGTTTTCTCCTGCATGCGTTATTCCATGAGGATATAACGAGATGCTCTGTCATCTCATTTGATATGCAATGTGAAGTAGGCTGTCTTTTTCATTTGTATATCTCATCTTTTGTATTATGTATAATTTCTTTTAACTCTATTTGTTTTTTCATAAAAAATGAAAAAATAGTATATAATTTGATTATAAAATAGAATTCCTAATTTTGTAACAATAGGGTGTACCCTATTGTTACATTTTCACGTGATTGGAAGGCGTGGAGAAGGGTGCGTGAAGGGACCTCTTTTTATGGAGCACGTCAGCAACTGGTGCAAACAGTAAAACTTTATTTTGGAGGAATCCATGGCTGTACCTTCTTGGTTTGAGAAAGATGTCTATTTCAATAATAAGCTCCAGATGATGGGCGAAGGTTGGGATAGTCTGCAGTTGAAAGCCGCTTTCGATGCCGCCGGCTATTCAACGGACGCGGAAGGCCTGTACAGGCATTTTCTGGACTACGGCAATGCTGAAGGCGTGAGCGCCAGCTCCTGGTTCGACAGCTCCGAATACCTGTACAACAAGGCTGCGGACTACTACGAACGGACCAACATCACCGGCCAGAATGCCAATTCCATGCTTGTGGCCATGAACCAGGCGGGCATGAGCCCGTATGAGCACTTCCACCAGTACTGGGCCGAAAGCTTTGCCTCCAAGGGGGTTTTCCACAATCCTTCACAGAGCTTTGACACTGCCGCGTACATGAATGCCAAGTTGGCCGAGATGCAGAAGGGCGACCCTGCCTACACCATGGAAATGCTGGTGAAGGACTTCCAGGACGCCGGGCTTGACCCCATCCAGCATTATGAAATGTACGGCAAGGCCGAGGGCCTCTCCGTGAACGCCGCCACCCTCGGCAACACCTATCAGCTCACCACCGGCGACGACGAAATTCAGGGCACTGCGGGCAACGACTATATCAACGCCAAAGTCGGAACCCTTGACGACCGTGACTACATTGACGGCCAGGCCGGCCACGACACCCTGTATGCCGACATCGAGAGCGGCAGGACGGACGACGTCATTTCGCCTGAAATCCAAAATGTGGAAACCATTCTCTTCCACGTTCAGCAGGCTACCGGCGGCACGGGCGGCAATCTGACCAACGCCTACTTCGACGCCGAAAATGTGCACCTGGCCGATGGCCAGATGCTGACCCTCGGTTCGGACAACAGCCGCAGCTCCCTTAGTGTTGAGGACGTGCGCCACAAATCCACGGAAACCACGGTCCGCTTCTCCAATACTGATCCCGGCGGCGTGGATTTCTCGGTTTACTTTGATGCGCAACACCTCGCGCGCGAGGACAGCCAGACCACGGGCACGCTGTATGCGCAGCTCATCGACACGGTGGGCGCTTTGCCCGTGGTTGACGGCGGCCATGCTGATCCTCTGTATGACAACCCATACACTGGCTTCAAGTTCTCGCTCAACGGCAAGGAGTACACGCTGAACTTCGGCGCGTACAACCATACCACCGACGATTCCCCCTCCTATGACGAACTGGTCGCCCAGATGCAGGCCGCCATTGATGCCGATTCCGAACTGTCCGGCCTGGGCCTGACCGTCACCAAGGGCGATGTGTTCACGGCCGTGGTGGGCATCGGCGATCACAAAGGCGAAACCGTCCAGGGCAACAAGATCGTGATCTCCTCCGATCAGGGGGCCCTGGAAGGCGGCAACTGGATCGCCTCCAACGGCCTTCCGCCGACCAACTCCACTTCGGCCACGTTCAGCGACGACGCGCAGACGACCTGCCCCCTGATCCAGACCAATGTGGAGCTGGACAACGTGGGCCGCGTGCAGTGGGATGACGCCAGCCCCTGCCTGCCCGATGATTCCATCTTAGGCAGCGAAGCGGGCCATCTGGTCATTGGCTCCAATGCGGGCCGCGGCGGCGTGGAGCGCTTCGACGTGGTCGTGGACAAGGGGTCGTGGCTGTCCAGCCTGTCCTCCACCAACGACACCCTGCGTCTGGTCACGGTGAAGAACGGCGCGGTGAACGGCGCCGGCGACGACGGCAATCTTTTCATCGGCACGCCGCTTGATGTTGAAGCTCTGGGCAACACGGGCGTCAATCCCGCCACCGACGCGGAACTCGCCCACTGGATGAACGTGCCCCGCTTGCTGAGCACCGACGGTCTGACCAACGTCAAGGTCTTCGATGCCAGCGAGATGAACGGCAAGGTGAACATCGGTGCGCAGCTCACGGATACAGCGTTGGACAAGTATATGGCGGATGTGGACGGCCTGAACACCATGTACAGCAACTACGCTCCCAGCGGCGATTTCCGCTACTATCTGGGTACAAACGACGACACCCTGAACATGAAGGTCAACGCCGGCATCGCCGCCGACCGCGACTTCAAGCTGGACATCCAGACCAACGCCGGCAACGACCTGGTGAACTTCTCCTTTGAGAATCTTACCGGC
Source organism: Desulfovibrio sp. (assembly GCF_018379785.1). Classification (GTDB taxonomy): domain Bacteria; phylum Desulfobacterota; class Desulfovibrionia; order Desulfovibrionales; family Desulfovibrionaceae; genus Desulfovibrio. The sequence goes on along the minus strand of NZ_JAGZUV010000011.1, from coordinate 49,602 downwards.
AGCCGTCTACTGAACCAGATCGCCCTGAACAATGTGTCCATCGACCTGGGCGCGGGCAATGACGAAGTGTGGTTCTGGGGCAACGGCGCGGTGAAAGTGAATGACGGCGTGGGCGACGACAAGGTCTATGTGGGGCAGAACGCCCACGACCAGAATGCGGTCTTCGTGTTCGGCGCCAACAATACGGCCGAAACCTTCATAAAGGCCGGTCCCGACGGCGCGCAGCCCCTGCAGAACGAAGTCGTGGCCACTAATGCCGTGGGCCTTGAAATCACCTCGGCCACTGCCGGCACCGTGACCGTTACGGTGACATTCAACGGCATCACCTCCGAGGTGACGCTGGATGTGGCCGCTGGCCAGAAAGGCATCAGCGTGGATGACGTCAATCACGCCATCATCGCGGCAATCAATGAGGATCCGACCTTGGGCGCTCTGCTGGTGGCCAAGGACGGCATGGGGCACTCCCTGCTGGTGGAATCCCTGGTTGACGGTGCATTTGCTGCCACTGATCTGAGTGTGGACTTCGCCGGCACGAATGTGACGATCGGCGCTAACGGCGTTTATGCCAACGGCAATAATGATTCCGACCTGGCCGTCAACGGCGTGGAGGCTGTCGACAGCGCGCTGGATATCCAGACCCAGGGGACTGGCGGCACTCCTGAAGTTCAGGCGCTCACCGCTGCTCTGGACTTTGGTGCCGGAGCCGCTACCGACGACTATACGGTCGTTTACAACGGCAAAGCCTATACTTTCGAGCGCGGTGCCGACGAAACTGCCATGGCCACCGCCATGCAGACCGAATTGGTGGCTGACCACACCGGCCTGACGGTTGCCGGGGCGAAGAACGCGGACGGGACCTATACCTTCACCATCACCGGCGCCACCGCGGGCGGAGATATCAGCGACGACACCGTCCTCGTGAAGGGCACTCCCGCTGACGTCGCCGGTACCGATCTCGGCACCACCAGCATGAACACTGTTGATCTGACTGCCGGCGACGACGTCATCGCCCTGAACGTGAATTCGTCCCACACCGCTTTCGACACCCTGGTGGTGAACGGCGCGTTCGACGACGACACCGTCCTGGGCTTCCAGACCGGCATCGACAAAATCGACGCCACCGGCCTTGGACTGGACGGCAAAGTGCTCGACACCGCCAAGGTCATTGACGCCACGAATGCCCATTACGGTATTGACGGCATTACAGGCCTCACCGCCGGCAAGAACATCGTGGTTGTCCAGAACGCCGACGCCGCCGCAGATGACGGCAATTACTGGGTGTTCTCGGTCACCTCGGCCGACGGCACGATTGACGCCGGCGACACTGTAAATCTGCTCGGCACCCTCAGCACCGGCGAGGACAATTCCATCGCCCTCGGCGATATCATCGCCGCCTAATCCTTCAACTCGAAGGTCGCGTGCCGCTCCCGCCCTGCTGGGCGGGAGCCCGGCCGCGACAGCGGGGCTGCCGTCGTCGCTGTGCCAGGCGGGGCGGCAGCTCTTTTTCATTCCTTGCGTCCTCAAAAACGGCACTTTCGCTGCTCGCAGGAGATTCCATGTCCCAGCCGCGCATCGTTCCTCTCAGCAAGACCAGGCATGCGGCCCTGACCTTCGGCACCCTGGAGGACTATTCCTTCACCTCGGCCATGAACAGCATACCCCTTCTGAGCTTTGAAGCCGTGGAGGCGTCCCGCTGCTTCGCCATAGCCTTTCCTGCCGCGGGGTCAGCCATTCCCTATGCCCTGCTGGGCCTGGGCGGAAAAAATATATTCGTGGACGCCCGGGGCCGCTGGACCGCTCCTTATCTGCCTCTGTACGCGGCTAACCATCCTTTTTCGCTGATTGCCGCGCCTTCCCCCGAACAGGAGAAATTGCCGGGAGTTGTTCTGGCCGTGGACGAGGATGCCCCGCACTTCCGCCGGAAGGACGGCCTGCCGCTCTATGGCGAGGACGGCGAACCCTCGGAATTTTTGCGGCGCATCACAGCCACGCTGGGCAACCAGCATCAGCGCCACAGGGACAACGAACAGGCCCTGGCCGAACTGGGGTTGAGCGGCGTGCTGGCGGAGCAGAGCGTCACTATCCGCGCCGACGGAAAAGAACGCGCTGTGAGCGGCCTGCGTGTGGCGGGACGGGACAAGGTCATGGCCCTGCCCGACGCCACTCTGTCCCGCTGGGCCCGAAACGGCCTGCTGGAAATACTCTTTGCCCACTGGCGGAGCATGCGGCATCTGCAAGCCCTGCTGGACGATCCGTCTTGTCCGGCACCAAATCCGGCGCGCGTCGGCGCCCGCAAAGCCTGAAGTTCCCGGTTCGCCATCCCTTTCCGGAGGTGGTCCATGCTTCCCGCACCCGCTGTCACGGTCATCATGCCCAGCTACAACTACGCCCGCTATCTGCCGGGAGCGCTGCGCGGCGCGCTGGGCCAGAGCATGGCGGATTTCGAGCTGCTGCTGGTGGAGGACGGCTCCACGGATCAATCCTTGGCCGTGGCCCGGAGCTTTGCCGCCCGCGACTCCAGAGTGCGCGTGCTGACCCATGCGGACGGCAGGAATCACGGCCTGCCCGCCGCCCTGGCTCTGGCCCTGGCCGAGGCAAGGGGCCGTTGGACGGCCTTTCTGGAGGCCGACGACCTCTGGCATCCTCTTTGTCTGGAACGACGCCTGGTAACGGCGGAAAAGAACGGCGCGGGCGTGGTCTGCAACGACATTGCGCCCTTTGTCATGCCAGGAGCCGATACCGCTTGGTTTGAGGGCTATGTGCCGCGCGTCATGCGCTGGCATGCCCGGCTTGCCCCGGCGCACTGTGATGTGCGCCCCTTTCTGCTGGAAAACAAAATTCCCACCTTTTCCTGCGCCATGGCCAGAACCGGCCTGCTGTGCCGCGTCTCCCTGCAAACGCCCGTGCCGCGCTGGCTGGACTGGTGGGTCTGGGCCCAGCTCGCCGCGCTCGCGCCCTTTGCTTTTGTGCCGGAAAAACTCACCCGCTGGCGGTTGCACCCCAAAAGCTGGCACCACAAGGTGGAACTCTTCAGCTACCTTGAGGAATTCCGCCGCATGGGGCGCGGCTTCCGCCGTCTGTTCGCTCGCGAACTGGCCCGGCGAAGGCAATGGGGCGCGCTGGCCTTTCTGCTGCTGCCCGCCGCCTTGCGCCTGAATGCGCGTATGGCGTTGGCGGCGCGCGAGGAAGGAGTCACGCGCATTCTGCGGCGTATTGCATCCCGCCTGGATGTCTCCCGCTCCATCCGCAGATTCTAGGCTCAGTCCTCATTAAAAGTGCCTGCTGCAAAGCCGCCTTTTCCGTGCAGCTGCGTTGCAAAAAAGAAATTGACCTCGCGGTATATTTAATACAGCTTCGCCCGGTTTCTCCTTTGCGCCTTGCTGCCCGAAAAAATTCAGTTTTTCGCGGACGGCGTTTTAATGAGGGCTGAGCCTAGACGGAGGATCTTTGAAATTGTATCCAAATTTTAACGTGGACGCCGCGCGGGCGTCGGCTCCCGCCGCCAGAGCAAGCGCCGCCGCAGCGGAACTTCTCTTGACGATACGGCGGCGGATGCTTATCGAAGTCTTGAATCTTGGCGTAAGTTACGGTATCAAGAGCGATTGCCGCCAGTTGCGGGTTGCGGTTTCGGAACGCGCCAGGCGTTCCTGTTTCCGGGCGTACGGCTGGTGATGAAGAATTACAGTATGTTATTTTAATAATGGCGGTTTGGATCCGGCGCCGCAAGCCTGTGGGTTCAAGCCTCGATTCCCGCGCCAACATCCCCATTACCAGAAAGGAGCCCCACGTGGAATACAGCGCTGAAGATCTTTCGCCGGTCAAGAAAAAGATCGTGATCACCACGGAACCGCAGGAAGTGGAAGCGGCCATCATGGGCGCCGTGGCCCTGTATAAAACTTCCGTGCAGCTGGACGGTTTCCGCAAGGGCAAGGTGCCCGCCTCGGTCATTGAGCAGCGCTTCCGCGACAAGATTTACGAAGAGGCCCGCCAGGATCTGATCAACGTGCATATCAACGAGGTCATGCAGAACCTGGATGTGCAGCCCCTGTCCGGCATTAATGTGGACGGCGCGGAGGCCCTGGAGCGGGGCAAGGGCTATGCCTACAGCATTGAATTTGAAGTGCTGCCCACGTTTGATCTGCCCCCCTACGAGGGCATGGAAGTGGAGCAGGAAAAGGTGGAGGTCAAGGAGCAGGAAGTGGCGGATGTCATTGAGCGCATCCGGCGCGACCGCGCCCAGCTTGTGCCGGTGGACGGCGCGGGTCCGGCCGTGGACGGTCAGGTCGCCAGCATTGACTTCGCCGCTTACGAGAACGGCCAGCCCCTGGAGGGCGTCAAGGCCGAGAATTTTGACCTGGCTCTGGGCGAGCACCAGGCCCTTGAGGATTTCGAGGCTCTGGTCAAAACCATCCCCTACGGCCAGGAAGGCGAGGGCGAAATCCGTTTCCCCGACGACTTCATCGCCAAGGACCTGGCCGGCAAGACCGTGACCATGAAGGTCAAGGTGCATGCGGTCAAGGAACGCAAGCTGCCCGAGCTCAATGACGACCTGGCCAAAAGCCTGGGCCTGGACAATGTGGACAAGCTCAAGGAAACCATCACCCGCAGTTATACCCAGAGCCGCGAAAATCTGAACAAGAGCGCGACCCAGAAAACCATGCTGGACCGGCTGCTGAAGATGGTGGATTTTCCCCTGCCCGAAAGCCTGCTGGACATCCAGATGCGCACCTTGCTGACGGACCTCAAGGCCCGCCTGGAACGCCAGGGCAAGGGCCTGGAATCTCTGGGCAAGAGCCCCGAGGAACTGCGCAAGGAAATGCTGCCGCAGGCCGAGGAACTGGCGCGCATCCAGGTGCTGCTGCTCTCCATCGCCAAAAAAGAGGGCCTGGAGGTTTCAGACCAGGAAGTCAATACCCATATTTATCAGGAAAGCCTGCGCAGCGGCGAGGACTTCAAGGCTCTGCGCGAGAGCTATGAGCGTTCCGGCCTGATCTTTGTGCTGCGTGACCGTCTGTTGGCCGACAAGGCCATGGACCGGATCTACGCCAAGGCCAAGGTGACGGAAGTGGAGCCCAAGGAGCCCCGGACCGGAGACGGCGACGCCGAGGCTCCGGCGGAGGCCCCCGCCGAATCCAAGGAAGAAACGAAGTAAGGAAAAGGCGGCCTGAGGGCCGCCTTCCGCGTGATGACAAACACCGCGCGGCGGACGTGCGCCGCCGCGCGGAGAGGCACGAAAATCGGTCGCTGCGGCGCGGCGAAACCGCGACCCGCTTCCGGTTTTCGGGGCTGTTGACATGGTCAGCAGCCTTTTACAGTTTTCACGGCCCGCGCCTGCGGCGGGCCGGAAACCGTGAGGCGGATATATGTCTTTAGTTCCCATGGTCATTGAAACCACAGGCCGCTCCGAGCGGGCCTATGATATTTATTCCCGGTTGCTCAAGGACCGTATTGTGCTTCTGGGCTCGGAGGTCAACGACGCCGTGGCGTCGCTGATCTGCGCCCAGCTTCTTTTCCTGGAGTCCCAGGATCCGGAAAAGGAAATCAACCTGTACATCAATTCCCCCGGCGGGTCGGTGACGGCCGGTCTGGCCATCTACGACACCATGCGCTACATCACCTCGCCGGTCACCACGGTCTGCATGGGCCGGGCGGCGAGCATGGGGGCTTTTCTGCTGGCCGCCGGTGAGCCGGGCATGCGTTTTGCACTCCCCAACAGTCAGATCATGATCCACCAGCCTTCGGGCGGTTTTCAGGGCCAGGCCACGGATATCGAAATCCACGCCCGTGAGGTGCTCCGCCTCAAGGAGCGGCTCAACCGCATGCTGGCGGAGAACACCAAGCGGCCCTATGAGGACGTGGTCAAGGCCACGGAGCGCGACAACTTTTTGACCCCTGAAGAAGCCAAGGAACTCGGCATCATCGACCGCGTGCTGGCCTCACGCCGAGAGATGGCGCAGGAAAAGAGCGAATAAGCCATGGGCAATACCACAAAAAACACGGTCAACGAGCCGTTGCGCTGCTCTTTCTGCGGCCGCAGCGAGCTGGAGGTGCGCAACCTCATCGTGCAGGACGGCGCAAGCATCTGCGACAACTGCGTCAAGGCCTGCAACGAGATCATCGCCCGCGACCAGCTGGAAAGCCCGGACAGCGGCGAACGCCTGCTTTCACCCCAGGAAATCAAGGACCGGCTGGACGAATACGTCATCGGGCAGCACGAGGCCAAGAAAATTCTTTCCGTGGCCGTGCACAACCACTACAAGCGCGTGTTCTATGCCGACGCCCTGGGCCACGACGTGGAGCTGGAAAAAAGCAACATCCTGCTGGTGGGACCCTCGGGCAGCGGTAAAACCCTGCTGGCCAAGACCCTTGCCAAGGTGCTGCGCGTGCCTTTCGCCATTGCCGACGCCACCACCCTGACCGAGGCCGGCTATGTGGGCGAGGATGTGGAAAACATCCTGGTCCAGCTGCTCCAGAATGCGGATTACGACCTGGAGGCCGCCGGTAAGGGCATCATCTACATTGACGAAATCGACAAGATTTCGCGCAAGGGCGACGGCCCCTCCATCACCCGCGACGTGTCCGGTGAAGGCGTGCAGCAGGCCCTGTTGAAGATCATTGAAGGCACCGAGGCCAACATTCCGCCCAAGGGCGGGCGCAAGCACCCGCAACAGGAATTCATCCGCATGAACACGGGCAATATCCTGTTCATTGTGGGCGGGGCTTTTGTGGGTCTGGACAAGATTGTGGAATCGCGCATGAGCGGCGGTTCCATGGGCTTCGGCGCCAAGGTGCGCAGCAGCAAGGAGACGCCCCTGGCCGAACTGCTGGAAAAAATCCATCCGCAGGATCTGGTCCAGTTCGGCCTGATTCCTGAATTCGTGGGCCGCATTCCCATCATCACCCACGTGGACGAACTGGACGAGCCGGATCTGGTGCGCATTCTCACCGAGCCCAGGAACGCCCTGGTGCGCCAGTACCAGAAGCTCTTCGAGCTGGACCATGTGACCCTGCGTTTCACGCCCAATGCCCTCAAGGCCATTGCGGCCAGGGCCATTGAGCGCAAAACCGGCGCGCGCGGCCTGCGCAACGTCATGGAAAAGATCATGCTGGACATCATGTTCAAGCTGCCGTCCATGCCCAACGTCAAGGAATGCCTGATCAACCGGGCGGTGATCGAAAAGGGCAAGGAGCCGGTGCTGCTTTATGGGGACGGCGGCGAGGCCGTGAGTGAAGAAGAGCGTTTGTCCGCGGACAAGGCATCCTAACGCGTTTTTAAGACTTGAAATGCTCGTTTACGGCGGCCAAACCCGCCTGCTCGCATTTCGTGGCAAGGATTTGCAGACAAATCTTTGCGGAGCGGTTTAACTTTGCAATGCTGTGCATTTCAAGAGAATATGTTGCAACGGGCTTTCGCGGGCCGCGGCCAAGAGGCCCGGCCCGCTGACGCCTTTCGGGGAGAGAGATTATGTCTGACGCAGTGCGTGGGAATGCCTTTCAGGAACTGCCGGTCATGCCCTTGCGGGAAGTGGTCATGTTTCCCCGCTCGATCATGCCGCTTTTCGTGGGGCGCGAAGCCTCCATCAAAGCCATAGAGGCGGCCCAGGCCTCGTACAGCAAACAGATTTTCCTGGTGGCCCAGCGCGAGCCGGAACTGGAAAAGCCCGAGGCTGACGATTTGTGCGCCGTGGGCGTGGTCAGCAAGGTTTTGCAGATGCTGCGCCTGCCCGACGGCACCATCAAGGTGCTCTTTGAGGGACTGTACCGCGCGGCCTGGCAGGATTTGCGCGAGGCCGACCAGTGCATGCTGGCCGGGGTGCGCCGTCTGGAGGAAAGCCAGAGCCGTCCGGAAGAAAAAGAGGCTCTGGTCCGCGCGGCCCACGAATCCCTGGAAGAGTACGGCAAAAACAACAAGAAGATTTCGCAGGAAGCCGTGCTTGCCATCCTGGCCCTGCATGAGCCCGGCCCGCTGGCCGACGCGATTTTGCCCCATCTCAAGGTGGAGTACCGCAAAAAGCAGGAAGCGCTGGAGCTTTCCGACGTGACCGAGCGCCTGGAGCGCACCTATGAGCTGTTGCAGGGCGAGGTGGCCCTGTCCACGGTGGAAAAGCGGATCAAGAACCGGGTCAAAGTCCAGATGGAGCGCAACCAGCGCGAATACTATCTCAACGAGCAGATCAAGGCCATCAACAAGGAAATGGGGCGCGACGACGATCCCCAGGCCGAGGTGGACGAGCTGGAGCAGAAGCTCAAGGCCCGCGACATGCCCGAAGAGGCCCGGCAGAAAGCGCTCGCCGAAGTGAAGAAGCTGCGCGCCATGCCGCCCTCGGCCGCCGAATATACGGTGGTGCGCAATTATGTGGACTGGATTTTGGATTTGCCCTGGAACGATCTGAAAAGCATCGACATCGACATTGAAAAGGCCCGCGCCATTCTGGACGGCGATCACTACGGCCTGGAAAAGCCCAAGGAGCGCATCCTGGAATATCTGGCCGTACAGAAGCTTTCGCACGGCCTGAAAGGTCCCATTCTTTGTTTTGTGGGCCCTCCCGGCGTGGGCAAGACCTCGCTGGCCAAGTCCGTGGCCCGGGCCACAGGCCGCGACTTCATCCGCCTTTCCCTGGGCGGAGTGCGCGACGAGGCCGAAATCCGGGGCCACCGCCGCACGTATGTGGGCGCGCTGCCGGGCAAGATCATCCAGTCCCTGAAGCGGGTCAAATACAACAATCCCCTGTTCTGCCTGGATGAAGTGGACAAGATGACTTCGGATTACCGGGGCGACCCGGCCTCGGCCCTGCTGGAGGTGCTGGATCCGGAGCAGAACAATACCTTCATGGACCACTATCTGGATCTGGAATACGATCTGTCCAAAGTCTTTTTCATCACCACGGCCAATTCCCTGCACACCATTCCGGTGCCCCTGCTGGACCGCATGGAAATCATCGAGCTGTCCAGCTACCTGGAGACGGAAAAGCGGCACATCGCCCGGCGTTTCCTGCTGCCCCGCCAGGTTGAGGAGCACGGCCTCAGGGAAGGCAACATCCGCATATCGGAAAACGCCCTGCTGGAGATTATCCGGGGCTACACGCGCGAGGCCGGAGTGCGCAACCTGGAACGTGAAATCGCGGCCCTCTGCCGCAAAACCGCCATCCGGCTGGTGGAAGACGACGACCTGGAGAAGTGCGTGTCCATTTCCCGCCAGAGCCTGCAGGGTTTTCTGGGCGTGAAGAAATACCGCCATGAGGAGCGCGAGGACGAGCCCCAGGTGGGCGTCTGCGCCGGGCTGGCCTACAATCAGCGCGGCGGCGAAATCCTGCTGGTGGAAACCAGCCTGATGAGCGGCGCGGGTCATGTGGTGACCACCGGCCAGTTGGGCGAGGTCATGACCGAATCGGCCAAGGCGGCCCTGTCCTACGTGCGTTCGCGCGCGGAAGTGCTGGGCTTGGACCCGCGCTTTCACCGCAAGGTGGATATCCACGTGCACGTGCCCGCCGGAGCCACGCCCAAGGACGGCCCCTCGGCGGGCATTACCCTGGCGACCTCCATCACTTCGGCCCTGTTGGGCATTCCGGTGCGCAACGACGTGGCCATGACCGGCGAAATCTCCCTGCGCGGGCGGGTGCTGCCCATCGGCGGCCTGCGGGAAAAACTGCTGGCCGCGCGGCGCAGCGGCATCAAAAAGGTCATTATGCCGCGCGACAATGAAAAAGACCTCAAGGAAGTGCCGGACGAGGTGCTCCGGGATCTGGAACTGGTTTTTGTGGAGCATGTGGACGAAGTGCTGCCCCAGGCCTTGGCCGCCGCGCCGGAGGAAATCTTCTCGGGCCGGGCCACGGCCAAACCTATCTATCATTCCCTGCGCGCGCACGGCGAGGACAAGAGCGGCGCCGGCGAAAGCCGGCCCGCGCAGTAGGGCCGCAAGGCAAGAGAAAAAATACGAAGCGCCCCTGATCCTCAGTGATCAGGGGCGCTTTTTCGTGAAACTACCGGAGCATGGCGCTCATGACGGGTCATGGCCGGGCGCAATAATCCAGCCCAAATCGCGCTGTATCCCTGTACAATTCCTTTCTGTCATGAACCTTTCGTTGTTCCTCGTCCGTAAGAGCGGGCAGGCGTGTTGTCAGCTCATCCTCCCACTCCGGCGTCGGGGCCCCTCTGAGCAGTTCCTCCAGAGCTGAAGCGGCCAGCACTTCCTTGTAGCGTTGCAGCCAGGCTGTTACTTCGGGCGTGCTCAGGGCCGCTGTGTCTCTATCTCTGCGCAGCATACAGAATGTTTCCGCATCCATGCTCTCCATTTCGAAAAAAGCCAGACGCGCAGGCTTGAGATAGGCATCTCTTTCCCGGCGCAGAATATTTTGCAAAATTTCCGTGCGCAGGGGAGAGGGGCGGGTATTTTGCAAGAGGTTGAACGGATGCGCCTGATCTGAATATTTGTGTTTCCAGTCGTGCTTCAGCAGGAGAGCAAGCGCGGCTTTGTCTCCCCGGGCCACGAGATTGTCGTATTCTTGCAGCGACACTCTTGTGATCATTGAATTCTGTTCAAGAATGGCGGCAAGGAGACGTTGGCGCAAGGGCGACGGTGGCAGGCTGAAAAAACGGTGCAAATGTCCCTCATGAAAGGAAGTGGTAAATTCCGGCAGCAAAAGAAGCAGCATTTCCAGACGCAGGGGCGTCAGTTCCTGGTCTTCGGCCACAATTTCATGAAAAGCGGCATAGGTATCCGGCATGAAAGCCCTGACGCTGTGGTCCCCCTTGTAGTCCGGGTGCCGCCTGATGGCGGCACGCAGGGCAAGACATTGGCGCAGTTGTTTCATATCGTTGGCGATAACGGCATTGTAACAGGCATTTGCCAGGGGGACATCTCCGGCGGCATAGATGCCTGCCCCCCACACGAAACAGCCTAGGGCCGAAAGCAGGAGAAGTGTTTTCCCCCACAAGGGCAGGCTGTCGCCGGGAGGAGTTTTGCTTTCTTGCGCCCAAGCTCTGCCGAAGGCCCATACGCTCAAAAAGAAAATTGCCGTGAAGCAAGCCGCTCTGCCCAGGCTTGTCTCAAAGTCAAAAAGAATAACGCCGCCACCAACAATGCCCAAAAGGAGCACAAGCAGAATAATGCCGCAGGCGCCGAAAAAAGTCAGCAAAAGCGTTTTTCGCCGCCGGCTCAGATAAAGCAGCAGGGCAAAGCCGAGACACCAGATCGCAAAGCCGTGTCTGGGCTCATATTCCCCGAAGGTCATCATCAGGCCCATATGCTCCGGCATGCTGAGCATGGTCCCTCCTTGTCTGAAATTCTGCGGGCTGTTTACCCCAGATGCAACAGCAGCATGCCCGCGATAAGCAGGCCCATACCGGCGAAGGCGCAGGGCTTGAGGCGCTGATTGAAGAAAAGCCAGCCGCCCAGCGAGGTGCCCAGAATGCCGAAGCTGCCCCACATGGCGTAGGCCACGGCCAGATCCATGTTTTTGACCGCCAGGGAGAGGCAGTAAAAAGCCAGACCCACCAGAGCCAGGGCCGTGAAACCTATCCAGCGGCGGTGGAATCCCTGGGAGCGCGCCAGCAGCAGGTTGGCCAGAATATCCAGAACAGCGGCCAGGATGACCAGCAGCACGGAAAGATTGAAGAAGGCGGCAAGGGCGTGCATCACGGCCTCCCCGCGCCCGGCGCGGCGTCCGTGCTTTCTGCGCCGGGGGAAGAGCCGCCCTTGGCGTCGCGCGGGCGCGGCTTCCGGCTTTCGCCGTGGCCCGTGCCGTGGTGCACCAGCAGAGCCCCGGCCAGCACGCAGATCAGGCCCAGAACGCGTTTGAAGGTCAGCGCCTCGTTCAGGATCAGCACGCTGGAAAGAGTGATCAGGGTCAGGCCCAGGCCTTCCCAGAAAGCGAAGGCCACGCCCACGGGCAGGCCGGTGGTGGAAAGCGCCAACAGATAATAGGAAAGGCCGATGGCCAGCCACATGAGAAGCAGGCCCAGCAGGGCGGCATGGGCGAAGGTCCAGCCTTGGGCCAGCTTCATGACGGTGGTGCCGCCCACTTCCAGAGCAATGGCTCCCAGCAGGCAATACCAGTGAAACGGTTTGGTGGTCAGCATATAAAATTCCCCGCAAAAAAAACGGATGTGACAGAGGCCGCGTGACAGCGGCCTTTTCAGCCGGAGGACGGAAGATGCGGGTTTAGAGCAGGGAGCGCCAGTAGCGCTCTTCAGGGAAGCCGCAGAACAGACGGCGGATGGGAAGATGAATGGCGCACATGTACAGATCATAAGCGTGGGCCGGGACTTTGGCAAGGCGGTGGGGCTTGGCCGGCAGGGCAGACGCACGTAGCATCTAACTATTTGAAATTATTTGCTACGAACAACAAATATATTTTATTATATATTAATAATTTCAAATAGTTACCGAATTAGATGCGTCTGCCCTAGCTTGGCCGGGCAGACTGTTTGCCTGGCCCGTTGCCCCGCGGATTTTACCGACGCTCAGGCCGCCGCGGCGGGCATGCGTCCCAGCAGGCGGACCAGAAACGCCTGTCGGCTGCCGGGAAGAGGCGGCGTGCCGGGGAAAAGATAGCGCATCTCCAGGCAGAACAGCAAAAAGAGGCAGCTCAAGCCCGCGAAGGGGGCGAGCAAAGGCACCAGAAGGGCAAGCGCCAGAGTGATCAGAGCGGTGACGGCAAAGGTTTTCAGAGCCGGACGGAAAACGCCGTCGGCGGTCAGACGCTGCGCGGCTTTCTGATTGGCCCGGAACAGGAAAACAAGCGGCAGCACGCAGGCCAGAGCGAGCGGCGCGGCTCCCGGCGGGTCCGTCAACAGACAGAGCAGAACCAGAAGGCCCCAGAGGCCGTCGTGGAGCAGACTTCCCCAGCGCAGGGTGAGGGCCATGTCCGGACGCTTGGGCACCAGCGCCAGCATAAGGCCGTTGCAGGCGAAATAGACGATCAGAAGCGGCGCGAAATTCCAACGCAGGCCGAGCCAGATCAGGCCGAGGTTAAGGACAACGCCGAACCAGCGCGCCCAGCGCAGCATGCGGTAGCCCGAGAGCAGCAGAAAAATGAACATGGCCGCCGCCAACGCGACAAAGGGACCGCTGAACAGCACGCCTCCGTCGGCCAGCAGGCATAAAAGAATCAGGGCCTGAGACGTCGCGCCGCCGATGTGCAGGGCGAATTCGCCGAGCAGGGAGGATAGGGCCGCTCCCAGGGTCATCAGAATAAATGCCTGTAGGAGCAGAAAGAAGATGCGCATAACTCTTCGGGCTTAAGCCGTCGCCTCCCGGGCGTCGATCCAGGCGTTGGCTTCTTCCAGCTCCAGCGTGCCCGCGTACAGGGCGCGCCCGCTGACGGCACCGGCCAACCGGCTGTCGCGGCTCAAAGGATAAAGTTTTTGCACGTCTTCCAGCGTGGCGACGCCGCCGGCGGCAATGACCGGCACGCGGGCAGCATGGGCCAGATGGCTCAGAGCGGGCAGATTGACGCCGCTCTGCATGCCGTCGCGCTCAATGTCCGTATAAATGATGAAGGCCGCGCCGTCGTCCTGAAGCCGGGGCAACACGTCGTCCACCGTCAGGCCGGTCTCCGCCACCCAGCCCCGGCTCTTGAGGCGCCCGGCCTCGGCGTCCAGCGAGACGCCGATTCGGCCGGGAAAGGCGCGGCAGAGGCGGGCGAACAGTTCGGGCTGTTCCAAGGCCAGGGTGCCGATGATCAGGCGGGTCACCCCGGCCTCCAGATAAGCGCGGGCCGTGGCCTCGTCGCGGATGCCGCCGCCCAGTTGCACGGGAATGCTGAGCTCCCGGCAGATGCGTTGCACAATGGCCCGGCTCTGGGCCGCGCCGTCAAACGCGCCGTCCAGGTCCACCACATGCAGCCAGCGCGCGCCGCGCGCCTGCCAGGTGCGGGCCGCCTCCACCGGATCCTCGGCGAAAACCGTGGAATCCTGGGCGCGGCCCTGTTTGAGGCGCACGGCTTTGCCGTTCTGAATGTCCACCGCCGGGAAAATGATCATAAGCCCAGATCCTTGACCGCTTTGCGCATGCCGTCCACGGTGAGATCCTCGGCCGTGACCCAGGTGCCGCGGCGTTTGAAGAAGGAGCCCACGGTGAGCAGGTTTTCCGTCAGGCCCACCTGTTTTTCCTCAAAGATGGAGCGGTTCATCAGCGTGCCGTCGTCCACCTTGAGCAAAAAGAACTCCACGCGCACGTGGGCCGACTCGGTGACGCCCGCCTTGGAACCCTCGCGCTGGTGCCAGTCCAGCACCTGGGGGATCAGCAGCAACTGCGCGCCCTGCTTTTTACCGTAAGCCACCCAGAGGGGCAGGGCCTGGGGCTGCTCGGAACTGTGAAACGTGGTCAGATCCGGCGGCAGATTCTGGCGGGCAATAAAGGTATACTGGCGCTTGGTGCCTGTGATCAGCACTTCGCGCAGTTTCATGTCCAGAGCCGGCAGCATGTCGGCGGGAATACGGCCCTGTTCTTCAGGGATGCGTCCCACAATAAGCTGGCTGGCGTTGGTGGGCTGGGTAAAGGGCGCCACGGAGATTTTGTAGGTGGAGGAAATGGGGCGCGGCACCTCGGCCGTGCTGCGCGGCCGCCTGGCGCAGGAAACGGCCAGGATCAGGCAAAACAGAATCAATAACGATATATGCAGGCGAGTACGCATTAATCAAGGCCTCCCTTGGTGCTTCTGATGGTTGTGCCCTGGCGCTGCACGGCCTGGCGCAGGGCCAGGCCCAGGCCTTTGGCGGCCGATTCCAGCAGGTGGTGGCCGTTTTTGCCGTATAAAAAGGCAATGTGCAGATTGCAGCGGGCGCTGCTCGCCAGAGCTTTGTAAAATTCACGCCAGAGATCTTTTTCCTCTCCGGCCATAACCGGCGGCAGCAGCTCGTCGCCGCGCCACTCCAGCCAGGGGCGGCCGGAAAGATCCACCGTCACCTCGCTGAGCGCCTCGTCCATGGGCACGCGGCCGTAGCCCACGCGGGCGATGCCCGCCCTGTCGCCCAAGGCTTGCAGCAGGGCGCGCCCCAAGGTCAGGCCCACGTCTTCCACGCTGTGGTGGGCGTCCACATTCAGATCTCCCTGGCAGGAGAGCTGCAAGTCCATGCCCGCCCAGAACATGGCCAGGGTCAGCATGTGGTCCAGCAGGCCGAAACCGGTTTGGATCCGGGTCTTGCCCTCGCCGTCCAGATTCAGGCGCAGGCTGATGCGGGTTTCCGCGCTGTGCCGCTCTTGCGCGGCTTCACGCGGGACGTGCGCGCTCATGCTTCCTCCGCGTTTTTTTCATCGCTTTCGGCCTGGGCTCCGGCGTTTTCTTCGGACTCGGATTTTGCCTTTTTGCGTCCGAACGTGGCTGCCACCAGAATACTCAGTTCATAGAGCACCAGCATGGGGCAGGCCATCAGGAGCTGCGAAACCACGTCCGGCGGGGTCAGAATGGCGGCCACCACGAAGATGGCCAGGATGGCGTAACGCCGGGCCTTGCGCATCATGGTCGCGGTAATCAGGCCCATGCGCGCGAGGAAAAAGGCGAACAGCGGCATTTCAAAGATCAGGCCGAAGGCCAGAATCAGTTTGAGCACAAAGCCCAGGTAATCGCTGACCTTGGGCATGGCCACGATGCTTTCCGTGGCGAAGCTCACAAAAAAGCTGAAGGCATAGGGAAAGACCACGAAATAACAGAACGCGCCGCCGGCCATGAAAAACAGGGCCGAAAGCACGGCCACCGGGATGATGTAGCGTTTTTCCTCTTCATACAGGCCGGGAGCGATAAAAGACCAGACCTGATAGAAAATGACTGGGCTGGATACGAAGACACCGGCCACGAAGGCGATGTACATGCGGGTGAAAAAGCCTTCGGGCAAGGTGGTGTAGATGGCGTGTGAACCTTTGGGCAGAACGGCCAGCAGCGGATCCACCAAGGCGTTGAAAATGGGGTCCACCACGGCCCAGCAGGCCAGAAAGCCCAGGCCCACGGCAATGCAGCAGCGCACCAGGCGCACACGCAACTCGCCCAGATGGTCCATGAGGCTCATGGGCTTGCCCGCGGCTTCCTCGCCCTCTTCGTCTTCCGCCGGGGCCGGGCTGCCGTCCGTCCTGGGCGCGGGCGGTCCAGCGGGGGACCCGGCGGGCGTGTCCGTGGGAGGGGAAGGCGGCAGCGGCGGCGCGCCGTTCATGCCGTCGGCAGCGGCGGCATTGGGCTCCGCCGTGTGGGCCAGCTCGGCCGCCAGTTGGGCGGCCACGTCCGGAGACGGCGCGTCAGCGTCGCCCGTATGCGCATTTACTCCGGTGGCGGGCGCGTCGGGTTGCCATTCGGGCCCTGAAAACGTGGAACTCTCAAAATCCGCGAAATCCGCAGGGCCCGTTCCGTCCTCCGGGCCGGGCTGTTCCGCGTGTTCAGACGGACTTACGGCCGCCGTGACGCTTTCAGGTCCGGCGGAGCTGTCAGCCGCGGCGGCAGCGTCCACGGGAACAGCGGGAGCGTCGCTTTCCGCTACGGCTTCCGGGGCCCGCAGCTTGTCTTCCGGGCCGCTCATGCCTTGCCGCCGTTGTCAGCGGCCGGAGCGGCGTTGTCGCTGCGGGGCGCGGCGGTTCCGCTCTCGGCTTCGGCTTTGGTCCTGGCCAGGGCATCGGCCAGAGGGCTGCCCGCTGGAGGCTCCGGCGGCGCGGCCGTCACGTCGATGGTGGGGCCGGTTCCCGATGCGTCCGGAGCCGGGGCTGCCGTGGCGGCAGAGGGGGCCTCCGTTTCAGCCTGAGCCCGCGCGGCTTCCGTGCCGGAGGTTTCCGGGGCAGCTGCTTCTTCCGTCGGCGTTCCTTCGCCGGATGCGGCGCGCTCCTGCCTGGCGGCCTTGGCCGCTTCAGCCTCAGCCGCTGTTTTGGCGGCTTTTTCCGCCGCCTTCTTGCGGCGCTCTTCGTCCTCTTCCTGCGCTACCTCGGCATTGAGCGTGCGCTGAAAGTCCGTGGAAACGCGCCGGAATTCTCCCATGGCCTTGCCCAGGGTGCGCGAGATGCTGGCGAGGCTTTTGGGCCCCAGCACAATCAGCGCCACCACCAGGATGACCAGAAGTTCCGTGCTGCCTATGCCGAACATAGAGCCTCCTTATTCCCACTCAATAGTGCTGGGCGGCTTGGAGGAAACATCATAAACCACGCGGTTGACGCCCTTGACTTCATTGATGATCCGGCCGGACATGCGCGCGATGAGATCCGCGGGCAGGCGGGCCCAGTCCGCAGTCATGGCGTCCACGCTGTCCACCACGCGCAGGGCGATGACGTGCTCGTAGGTGCGGCCGTCGCCCATGACGCCCACGGTCTTGAGCGGCAGCAGTACCGCGAAGCCCTGCCAGACCTTGCGGTACCAGCCGGATTCGCGCAGTTCCTCCTGCACGATCCTGTCGGCCAGGCGCAGGATGCCCAGGCGTTCCTCGGTGATTTCCCCCAGCACGCGGATTGCCAGCCCCGGACCGGGGAAGGGATGCCGCCAGACAATGGCGTCGGGCATGCCCAGTTCCGCCGCCACTTTGCGCACTTCATCCTTGAAGAGCTCGCGCAGCGGTTCGATGAGCTTGAGTTTCATGGTGTCGGGCAGGCCGCCCACATTGTGGTGGCTTTTGATCACCGCGCTGGGGCCCTTGTGCGAGACGGACTCAATGACGTCGGGGTACAGCGTGCCCTGGGCCAGAAAGTCCACCTGGGGCAGTTTTTTGGCTTCCTCGTCGAAGATTTCAATAAAGGTGTGTCCGATGATCTTGCGTTTTTTCTCCGGGTCTTCCACGCCCTTGAGGCGGGAGAGGAAGCGCTCCCGGGCCTGCACAAAATCGAGATTGAGGTCGAAGTGCTCGCGCAGATAATTGACCACTTCCTCGCCTTCGTTCAGACGCAACAGGCCGTTGTCCACAAAAATGCAGTGCAGGCGCTTGCCGATGGCCCGGTGCAGCAGAGCCGCCACCACTGTGGAGTCGATGCCGCCGGACAGGGCGCAGACCACATGCCTGTCGCCCACCTGCTCGGCCATTTCCTTGACCACGCGCTCCACAAAGGAGGACATGGTCCAGTCCGGCGTGATATGGGCCACCTTGAACAGGAAGTTTTGCAGAATGCGCTCGCCGTCCACGCTGTGGTGCACTTCGGGATGAAACTGCACGGCGTAGATCCCGCGTTTTTCGTCGGCCATGGCCGCCACGTCCAGGGTGGGCGTGCGTCCCGTCACCGTGAAGCCCGGCGGCGGGGCCAGCACCTTGTCGCCGTGGCTCATCCAGACCCTGGAAGGGCTCCGGGCGTCCAGGCCGTCCCAGAGCGCGCAGGGCGCGCTGAAGGTCAGTTCCGCCGGGCCGTATTCCCGCGTCAGGGACTGGGCCAGTTGCCCGCCCATGTTCCGGGCCAGAAGCTGCATGCCGTAGCAGATGCCCAGCACCGGCACGCCCAGTTCCAGAAAGCCGGGGTCCATGGCCGGGGCGTCGGTCTCGCCCACGCTGGCCGGCCCGCCGGAAAGAATCAGGGCCGAGGGATGCATTTCCGCCACCTGCGCGGCGGTGGTCACACAGGAATGGATTTCGGAATACACCCCGGCCTCGCGCACGCGGCGGGCAATGAGCTGGGTGACCTGGGAGCCGTAGTCGATGATAATGACTTTGCTGTGCGGCATGTTCCATCCTCGCCCGTGCGGGCTAGTTCTCGATGCGGTAGTTGGGCGCTTCCTTGGTGATGACCACGTCGTGCACATGGCTTTCGCGCAGACCGGCGGCGGAAATCTCGCAGAAGGTGGTGTTCTGGAAAAGGTCGTCCAGAGTCTTGGCCCCCACATAGCCCATGCCCGAGCGCAGGCCGCCCATGAGCTGGTATACGGCATCCATGACCGGGCCCCGGTAGGGCACGCGGCCCACAATGCCTTCGGGCACCAGCTTTTTGGTCTTTTCCTGGAAATAACGGTCCGAGCTGCCTTCCTTCATGGCGTCGATGGAGCCCATGCCGCGATAAATTTTGTAGGTGCGGCCCTGATAGAGAATGGTTTCGCCCGGGCTTTCCTCGGTACCGGCGAAGAGGGAACCGATCATCACCGAGTGCGCGCCCACCACCAGGGCCTTGACGATGTCGCCGGAGAACTTGATGCCGCCGTCGGCCACGCAGCAGCGGTCCATTTCGCGCGCGGCGCGGCTGCCGTCCGTGACCGCCGTGACCTGGGGCACGCCCACGCCCGCCACGATGCGGGTGGTGCAGATGGAGCCGGGCCCGATGCCCACTTTCACGCTGTCGGCCCCGGCCTCCAGAATGGCGCGCGCGCCTTCATACGTGGCCACGTTGCCCGCGATGAGCTGGCAGTTGGGGAAGCTCGACTTGACCTGGCGGATGGCGTTGAGCACGTTGACCGAATGGCCGTGGGCCGAGTCCAGCACCAGCACGTCGGCCCCGGCCTCCAGCAGTTGTTCGGCCCTGGCTTCGGAATCCTTGCCGATGCCGATGGCCGCGCCCACGCGCAGGCGGCCGTTGGCGTCCTTGCAGGCGTTGGGATATTTCTGGACCTTGTCGATGTCCTTCATGGTGATGAGGCCGCGCAGGCGCTTGTTTTCATCCACCACCAGCAGCTTTTCGATGCGGTGCTCGTGCAGATGGCGCTTGGCCTCGGCCAGGGAGGTGCCCATGGGCACTGTGATCAGCTTGTCGCTGGTCATCACGTCGGCCACGCGCACGGCCTGGGCGTCTTCCACAAAACGAACGTCGCGG
Organism: Desulfovibrio sp.; assembly: GCF_018379785.1. GTDB lineage: Bacteria > Desulfobacterota > Desulfovibrionia > Desulfovibrionales > Desulfovibrionaceae > Desulfovibrio. Next base: position 29,912 of record NZ_JAGZUV010000011.1, on the reverse strand, counting down.
TTGGTCAGGATGCCCACCAGGCGTTCGCCGTCCACCACCGGCAGGCCCGAAACGCGGAAGTCGGACATCAGATCCAGGGCTTCCTGCACGGAATTGCGCGGGGAAATGGTCACCGGGTCCAGGATCATGCCGCTTTCGCTCTTTTTCACCCGTTCCACTTCCAGGCGCTGGCGATCCACGGGCATATTCTTGTGGACGATACCGATGCCGCCCATGCGGGCCATGGAAATTGCCATGGCCGATTCCGTCACGGTGTCCATGGCGGCGGAGAGCAGGGGGATGCGCAGGGGGATGGAGGGCGTGAGCCAGGTAGTGATGTCAACGGCGTCGGGGGTTACTTCGGAATAGCCGGGAATCAGCAGAATGTCGTCAAAGGTCAGCGCCTTGCCGCGATTGGTGAACATGACTTCCTCGTAATGGGCTAAAATAATTGCATAAACTTTAGCAAATCATCTTATCCGCTTGCGAAAGCTCTGTCAATGAGGGCCGAACTTCAGGCCTGAACGGTCGGGGTGGCCCGCGCCCGGCTGTCCAACCGGCGGGCTGAATTTTTTCTTGCCTTTTGTCGAGGTCGGGTATAAAAATTTTTACAGAAAAATGGATACATTCATGAGCATAGCTATGTGGCAGCCTTTTTCCTCCCGCAGCATCTGCCTGCACGCCGCGTCCGGCGCCTTGAGCCGTGCCGCTCTTGCATCTGATGCCCGTTCTTTCGCCTGTCCGGCTCTCTCTCTCTCTCTCTCTCTCTCTCTCTCTCTAATAATTAGCATAAGTTCCAGCCGCTGCGGCGGCCGGCACGATATTTGGCCCGAAAACGCGTCCTGTGCGGCGCGTTTTCGGGCTTTTTGCGTTTTTCGGCGGCGTACCGGCGCGCCGGAAGGCAAGGCAAAATTTTTCTCCCGCGCATGGGGCGCGGAGAATCTCCGGGCTATCCCGGTAATTGTAACAGAAAGGAAGGCGGAAGATGAAAAAGGTTCTGACATTGCTGTTGACAGCGGGCATGCTGCTGGGCGCGGCTACGGGCGCGTCGGCCATCGACTTCAAGGCCAAGGGGCAGTGGCTGATGGGCTTCGGCGTGGGCGACACCAATCCGATCAGCAAGACCCACAAGGTTGGTCAGGAAAAGGAGAAGTTCAACAGCAACGACAAATTCGCGGCCAACCAGCGTCTGCGTTTGCAGTTGGACGCCGTGGCTTCCGAAGCCCTGTCCGGCACGGTTTACTTTGAAATCGGCACCCAGACCTGGGGCAAAGAAAAGAGCGGCGGCGCGCTGGGCGCTGACGGGACCAATCAGATCAAGGTCAGGCGCGCCTATATCGACTGGGTCGTACCCCAGACCGACCTGAAGTTCCGCATGGGCATTCAGGGCGTGACCCTGCCCAATGTGGCGGGCGGGTCCGCCGTTATGGACACCGACGCCGCAGCCGTCACCGCCTCCTACCAGTTCAATGAAAACGTGGGACTCACCGTCCTGTGGGCGCGTCCGGCCAACGACAACTTTGGCGGACGTGATCTGCACAACAGCGGGCACTACGAGCAGAACTATCTGGACAATATCGACCTTTTCGCTCTGATGGTGCCCGTGAAGCTGGACGGCTTTGAGATCACCCCCTGGGCCATGTACGGCATGCGGGGGCAAAATTCTCTAGATAACTATAAGAAAAATGGCGACAGTCCTTATTGGTCCACCAGTGACGGCAATTTGACCAACAGCCTGATGCCGTATGGCAAGCTCATGCGTGATGATAATGACTATAGTCGCTCCTCTACCAGCAAGGCTTACGGTTCCATGTTCTGGGCCGGGCTGCCATTCGCCGTCACGGCTTGGGATCCGTTGAACATCGAAGTGGACATCAATTACGGCTATGTGGAAGCCATGGGCCGTTACAACGCCTACAAGGGAGCGCATGACGTCACCAATCTGAAGCGCGGCAGCACTGAGCGTCAGGGCTGGCTGGCCAAAGCCCTGGTGGAATACAAGATGGATTGGGGCGTTCCCGGCATCTTCGGCTGGTACGGTTCGGGCGACGACGGCAACGTCAAGAACGGCTCCGAGCGCATGCCTTCCCTGGTACCCATGGGCAACTTCACCTCCTTTATGGGCGACGGCAACTACGGCTGGATGATGCAGGACCTCGGCGTCGATTATGCGGGTACTTGGGGCATCGGCGCGCAAATTCGCGATATGAGCTTTGTGGATGACCTCAAGCACACTTTCCGCGTGGCCTACTGGGGCGGCACCAACTCCACTTCCATGGTTAAGTACATGGGCAATGCCTACGCCTGGACTTCCACCTGGGACGACAGCGCCTCGACGCCCTACCTGACTACCAATGACGGCCTGCTGGAGTTCAATCTGGTCAACTCCTACCAGATGTACGAAAACTTCGACGTCAATCTGGAACTGGGCTACATCGCCAACTTCATGGATAACGACACCTGGAAAAAGGCCGGCAGCCGCGCATCCTCCTTCCAGAAGCAGGATATGTGGAAAGCCCAGGTGATCTTCGCGTACAGCTTCTAAGCCTCGTTTCGTCCGGCAACGGACAAAAAATTCGGGGAGGGGCGTGTGGCCCCTCCCCGGCAGCCGGCATCCCATCAGAGGGGTGGTCCCTTTGAGCCGGCGGCCCCGCCCGCGCCCGTCTGGTTCCTTCCTCTTGGACGCGCGCGGGGTTTTTGCCGCTTCAGCGCTGTTGGCGAGCCTTACCGCACCGGCGTGTACTCAATGGTCGAAGCTTCATCCGTGGCTTCCAGCTTGAAGATGACGGGGCGCAGGCCGTCGTTGCAGCTGCAGATGGCCACGCCCGGCGTTCTGATCCAGTCGCCGTAATAAAAGACGCCCTCGCCCGCGCCGTGGGCCAAAGCGAAGGCATACTGATAGACGGCTTTCCAGGCTTCGTCGCAGAAACCTTCCGGCTTGGCATAGTCGGCGTAAAAGACCTGGCCTTCCCTGTGCATGGGGCAGGCGTCCAGGCCTTCCGCCCCGTATCGGGCGGCAAGCTCCGCGTCAAAGGTGGTTTTCAGAACCGTGATTTTTACCTTGTTCATATTGTCTCCGGGCACCGGACGGGTGCAAGCGTTGGGGGGCGGAACTGCATATGGATTTGTCTGAAACCTAAGACGTCGCCCCGGAGGCTGTCAACGTTACGCCCCCTGACTTGACGACGCGCCGCAAACAGCCTATGAATCTCCACTTCGCCCGCGTGTCGCGGCGCGAAAACAGACGCTTTGTGGCTGCCGTCCTCTACCGGGCACGGCGGCGGATGCGGGGTCTTCATGTTCGAGAGCCTTTCCGACAGACTTTCCGGCGTATTCCGCTCTTTCGGCGGGCGCGGCCAGCTCACCGAGGAAAACGTGCAGGCCGGTCTGCGCGAAGTGCGGCTGGCGCTCCTGGAAGCGGACGTCAACTTCAAGGTCGTCAAAGACTTTGTGGAAAGCGTGCGCGAAAAGTGCCTGGGGCAGGAAACGCTCAAAGGCGTAAGCCCGGCCCAGCAGGTGGTTAAAATCGTCAATGACGAACTGGTTTCTCTGCTGGGCGGCGAAACCACGGGGCTCAACCTGCAGGGCCGCGAACCGGCGGTGATCATGCTGGTGGGCCTTCAGGGCTCGGGCAAGACCACCTCGGCGGGCAAGATAGCCAATCTGCTGCGCAGGCAGAAAATGCGGCCCTATCTGGTCCCGGCGGACGTCTACCGCCCGGCGGCCATCGACCAGCTCACGGTGCTGGCCAAGCAGCTCGACATGCCCTGCTTCCCCTCCACCACGGAGATGAAGCCCGTGGACATCGCCACGGCGGCTCTGGTTCAGGCCCGTGAAGAGCAGGCCACCGTGCTGCTGCTGGACACGGCGGGCCGTCTGCACGTGGACGAACCCCTGATGGAAGAGCTTTCGGCCATCAAGGCGGCGGTGCGGCCGCAGGAAATTTTGTTCGTGGCCGATGCCATGACCGGCCAGGACGCCGTGACCGTGGCCGAGGCTTTCAATGAGCGCCTGGGCCTGACCGGCGTTGTGCTGACCAAGATGGACGGCGACGCGCGCGGCGGCGCGGCCCTGTCCATCCGTTCGGTGACCGGCGCGCCCGTGAAATTCGTGGGCGTGGGCGAAAAACTGTCGGAGATGGAGGTCTTCCACCCCGACCGTATCGCCGGGCGCATTCTGGGCATGGGCGACGTGCTCACCCTGGTGGAAAAGGCCCAGTCCACCATTGACGCCGAAGAGGCCGAGGCCCTGGCCCGCAAGATGCAGAAGGCCAGCTTCGACCTAGAAGATTTTCGTACCCAGATGCGCCGCATCAAGAAATTGGGTTCGCTGGACAGCATTCTGAAAATGATTCCGGGCCTGGGCGGCCTGCGCGAAAAACTGGCCGAGGCCAACGGCGCGGTGCCGGAAAAGGAAATGGCGCGCACCGAGGCCATCATCAATTCCATGACCATGCAGGAACGCCGCAATCCGGATATCCTCAACGGCAGCCGTCGGGCGCGCATCGCCAAGGGCGCGGGCGTGACCGTGGCCCAGGTCAATCAGATGGTGCGCCAGTTTGAGCAGATGCGCCAGATGATGAAGGGCATGATGGGCGGCAAGGGCGCCAAGGGAGGCCGTCCGGCCATGCCCAAAATGCCGCCGGGCATGATGCCCCCCGGCATGGGCGTGCCTGGTATGGGCGGATTTCCGGGCATGGGTGGAATGGACGGCATGGCGCTGCCGGGCGGACGGCCCGGAGGGGCGAAATCCGCCGCTGCCAAGAAGCGGAAAAAGAAAGAGCGCCAGAAGCGCAAAAAGAAATAAGGGAACGTCGCTTAATGTTTTTTTTGCCTTTTGCCCGCATCAGGCTCACCCCGTGCGAAACTTAAGGTATGTCCTGGCGCACTGAGTTCCGTCCGGCGTCGGCCTTCCTCGGCAAAAAATAAAAATCCTCATTAAGCAATCCTGGCAGGGCCTTAAGCGGCCCTGGAAATCGCGTTTCCCTCTTGCCCTTTTACGGGCGCGACGCTAACATAAAAACAAAGGGAGTTGGACTCATGGCTGTAAAGTTGAAATTGACCCGTCTCGGCAGCAAAAAGCACCCCTTCTACCGGGTGGTGGCCGCCAATGACGAGACCCGTCGTGACGGGCGTCCGCTGCAATTGCTGGGCTACTACAATCCCATGACCAATCCGGCGGAAGTGAAGCTTGACGCGGATAAAATCAAGGAATGGCTCGCGCGCGGCGCCGAACCCACGGATACCGTGCGTGCGCTGATCAAGGCGCATCTGTCCTAAATCTTCGCTTGCGATGCTTGCTTGCGGCGGATGGAACCCGTCGGGGAGCATCTCGCGGCAAGGATTTGCCCGCAACTTCCTGCGGGCAGTTCAGCTTTGAAAAAATTGAACTGCCCGAGTAAGACCTTGTGAAAAGGCGGAGAGCCGTCTGCCGCAAGCGTCAGGCTGTTGCGGAACCAACCCGGAGGACAGTGCGGCCCGGCCGGTGACGGCGCGTGCCCGCGGCATATGCGCTTTTCCCGTCAGCGGGCGATCACGGCGCGGGAAAACCGGCGGATTCAGGTCCGGGCCCGAGTGAATGTCGCTGTCCGGCGGAATGCGGACGGATAGCTGCCGGTTACTCCGAAGGTTGCGCGTTATTTAATCCTTGCCCGCGCTGCCCGTAGGCAGCAAGATATCTTTGGGAGGTACGCGATGAAGGCTCTGATCGAATATATTGCCAAGTCTCTGGTGGATCATCCCGAAGAAGTGCAGGTCAGCGAAGTGGAAGGCGAACAGACGTCGGTGCTGGAGCTCAAGGTTTCCAAGGAAGACCTGGGCAAGGTCATCGGCAAGCAGGGGCGCACGGCCCGTGCCATGCGCACTATTTTGAGCGCGGCATCCACCAAGTCGAAGAAGCGCACGGTTCTGGAAATTCTGGAGTAGCTTCGGCTTCCATGGCGGATATGTTGATTCATATGGGCACGCTGGCGCGGCCCCACGGTATTAAAGGGGAGATCTGCATCGACTGGCATGCGGACTCCCCCTTGCTTTTGGACGCGCCGCTCTGGCTTCAGGCTGGAGATGAGCCGCCCCGGCGCGTCCGGGTCCTGTCCCGCCGTGAGCACAAGGGCCGTCCTCTGCTTCTTCTGGAAGGCGTGACGGACCGCACGGCGGCCGAGGCCCTGCGCGGACAGAAAATTCTGATGTCGCGCGACAGCCTGCCTCCGCCGGACGAGGATGAGGCCTACCTGGAAGATCTGCTGGGCTGCGAGGTTCTCTTGCCCGGCGGCCGCCGCCTGGGCCGCCTCGACCACGTGGAATATCCGGCGGACCAGGAAATCTGGGTTGTCGTCACGGACCAGGACCGGGAAATTCTTTTTCCGGCCCAGCCCTGTTTCATTGTCGGTTTTGACCTGGACGCCCGTACCGTGACCATTGATCCGCCCGAGGGTTTGTTGGAAATTTATCTTAGCTGAAAAACTGTTGCTGATTTTTTGCGTTGTTTTTCCTTGGCATCCAGGTTTTTGTTTGCCGGCAAGGCAAGCAAGCGGCGCGCCGCAGTGGAGCGTAGCCGCCTACGTGACCAAGGCGCGCCGCGACGCTTAACAAAGCCGGCAACAAAAAGATGGATGCCAAGTGCCTGAACTGCCCGAAGTGGAAACAGTAGCCCGCACCCTGCGCCCCCAGGTGCGGGAATGCCTGATTGAGAAGGCGGAAGTTCTGCGGCCCGGCAGCCTGCATCCCCTGAGCCTTCCTCCGGCCTCTTTGGCGGGCCGCCGTATCGCGGACGTGGGCCGCAGGGGCAAACTGCTGCTGGTGCATCTGGCCCCGCCGGAGGGCGGACCCACTCCGGAAGAGACCGTCCCGGACCTGCTGGCCGTGCATTTGCGCATGACAGGCCGCCTGATGGCCTACGCGCCGGGCACGCCGCCCGGCCCCCATACCCGTTGTATCTTTGATCTGCGCGCTCCCGGCGGCGGTCGCCGCCGCCTCTTTTTCGACGACACGCGGGCTTTCGGCTTGGTGCTGGCCGCCACGCCGGAGATTTTGCAGGCCTGGGATTTCTGGCGGGAGCTGGGGCCCGAGCCGCTGGAAATCGGCGAGCGGGAGTTCGCGGCCCTGCTGCGAGGCCGGGGAGCGGCGCTCAAGGCCGTGTTGCTGGACCAGAAGGTCATTGCCGGCATCGGCAATATCTACGCCGACGAGTCCCTCTTTCAGGCGGGTCTGGATCCGCGCCGCAAGGCTTCCAGCCTCAGCCCGGCTCAGAGCCGTTCCCTGCTGGCGGCCCTCAAGGACGTGTTGCGCCGTTCCATCGCCCAGTGCGGCAGCTCCATCCGCGATTACCGCGACGCCAACGGCGACGTGGGCGCGTTTCAGAACAGTTTCGCGGTCTACGGCCGGGGCGGCGCGGCCTGCGTCCGTTGCGGCCGCCCGCTGCAAAAAATCCGCGTGGCGGGCCGGGCCACGGTCTGCTGTCCGCACTGCCAGAAGTAGTCCGGTCAAGCCCGCGCCAGATCACGGCCCAGCTCAAAAGCCTTTCGGCAGTCCAGGGGAAACTGCGTTTCCCGTCGGCGCGCCTTGTCCTGTTCGGAAAAGCATTCCACCACATACTTGCTGTAGTCGCTGAACTGATAGGTGTCGTTGACATAGAGCACGCCGGGCCTGGAGAAACTTCGTTCAATAAAGAATTCCGTGCTCCGCAGCTTTTCCGGGTAGTGCTGCTCCAGCATGACCTCGCGCGTTACATTCATGGTGTAGATGAATGCCGTTGCCGGTTTTTTGAGAGCCAGCGAGGAATAGTCGCGGTCATAGGCAATGCAGGGAAACAGCAGGCGTTCCAGAAAAGAGCGCATCATCCCGGTGATATTGTGAAAATAGACGGGGGAACCGAAAATGATCCCGTCCGCCTCGCGGCATTTTTCCAGCACCGGCGTCAGGCCGTCGCGCACGGCGCAGCGGCCGTAGTGCTTCCCGCCCTTGCGTTTGCATTGAAAACAGCTCACGCAGCCCGTATAACTGTAGTCGTAAAGGTGGATCATTTCCGTCCGGACGTTTTCTGCGCCCGCCGAAGCCGCGCCGTCCAAGGCGCTTTGCAGTACAGTGGCGGTATTCCATTTTTTTCTGGGGCTGCCGTTGACGGCGTAGATGCGCATGTCTTTCTCCTTACGGGTTGTGGTTGTGAGGGCTTCTATGCCTGAATATCCTGAAGCGGGCGGGAAAAAGCAAGTACGCAGTTTTTTCTTACCTGATTGCGGCCGCTGCCCGGCAACAGTGCAAAGGCAGTAAAAACAGAGGGATTATATGGGTGAACCCGGGAAGGCCGGCTATGACACAACGTTGCCCGCAGCCAATATTTATGAAGTGTCGTGCCCTATTCTGCGCGCTCTGGAAGTCATCGGCGGCAAGTGGAAATTGCCGTTGCTCTGGCATCTGGCCGACGGGGCCGTGCGTTTCAATGCCCTGCATCGCGAGGTGAGAGGCATCACCCATATGATGTTGAGCAAATGTCTCAAGGAACTGGAGGGGGACGGCCTGCTGCGCCGGAGCGAGTGCGGCGGTAAAGTCCGACATGTGGAGTATGCCTTGACCGGGCGGGGCAGGCGATTGCTTCCGGCCCTGCGGGAGTTGTACCGCTGGGGAGAAGAGCAATTGTCACAGGACGGCGGCGGGCGGACGGCATGTTAATGCGGGCGGACAGCGCGTACGCGCATCGGCCCGTCCCACGGCCAGCTGACGCTGATCTGCCCGGATTCGCCGGTGTGGAGCAGGGGAATGCCGTGCCGTGCCAGCCAGGCCCGCAGGCGCGAGCCGGGATAGTTGTAACGGTTCTGAAAACCGCAGGAAGCCAGCACCAGTTCCGGTTGCACGGCCTTGTAAAAGGCGGCCAGAAAACTGCGGTCCGAACCGTGGTGCGGGGCCAGCAACACCTGGGCGCGCAGATCCCGGCCCGAGGCCAGCAGACGGCGCAGGCTGCGACGCTCGGCGTCGCCGGTGAACAGGGCCAGCCCCCGGCCGTGACGGGTCAGGCGCAGAATCAGGGAGGCCTCGTTGCCGGTCCAGGCGACGGCCTCCTCTTCGTTGGCGGCGCGCGGCGGGTGCAGTACCTCCAGGCGCAGACCCAGAGCCGGATCGCCCACAATCAGCACGTCTCCTTCCGCCAGAACGCGGCCCGCCAGGCTTTGCCGCAGTTCCCGCCAGATGGGGCCGCGCTGCCCGGCGGCTTCGCGCCCGTTGTGGAACAGGGCCTGGACCTGAAAATCTTCCAGTGGATGAAAAAGCCCGCCCAGATGGTCCAGATCCGGATGGCTGTTGACGACGGCGGCCAATCGGGGCGCGTCGTTGTATGTCAGCACCGGCCCCACTAGGGTTTTGCCGGGGTCAAAGCGGGGCGAGGCGCTGCCGCCGCCGTCCAGAAGCAGGCGCAGATGGCCGGGAACGCGCAAGGCCAGAGCCTGCCCCTGGCCCACATCCAGCACGTCCAGCCGCGTATCGCCGGAAAAGCGGCTTTCCAGGCGCAACAAGGGCCCCACGCAGAGCAGGGCCAGACCTGCCAGCAACAGACGGCGGGCCGCCTTCTTTCCTGAGGGAGAAGTTCTGTCCCGCCCGGCCAGACAGGCCAGTGCCGCCAGCAGAGCGGCAAAAGCGGGCAGGGCTGTCCAGTGCGGCCGCAACAGGGCGGGATTGTGCAGCAGGCCCAGATCATTGAGGTCTGCCAGCCCGTTTATCAACCAATGGCAGGGCAGGGCGGCCAGATCCAGAATCAGCCGCGCGGCCGCGTCCAGGCCCGCACCCGCCAGAAGCAGGCCCAGAGCCGCGCCGGGCAGCACCACAAGACCGGCCACGGGCAGCCAGAGCACATTGAGCGGGAACCAGAAGCCCGCATTGCCGAACAGCAGAAGGTTCAGCGGCAGCAACGCTGTCTGGATCAGCAGGGAAATCAGCAGAATGCGCGCAAGCCAGCGGCCGAGCCAATGCATGGCCCGTCGCCGGGGAGCTTCGGCTTTATGCGTGGACGGCGGCAGTATGCGGCGCAGCCAGGGCAGGATAAGGCCGATGACCGCCACGCACAGGGCCGAGAGCTGCAGGCCCGTATCCAGCACGCTCAGCGGGGCGGCCAGGCAGATGCAGAACAGGGCGGCGCAGAGCACGTCGAGGGTGGTGCGCGTCCGCCCCCGCGCCAGCCAGAAGGCCAGAATGAAAAGCATGCACACGGCCCGCAGCAGGGAGGCCGGAGCGTTGCCCAGCCAGAGATAAGCCAGGGCGGGCGGACAGGACGCGGCCACGGCCAGAACCCCGCGCGGCTGCCGGAGATAAAGGGATGGACGCAGGCGGACGGCGGCCAGCACGCAGAGCAGGCCCAGCAGCCCGGCCACGGCCAGATGCTGGCCGGAAAGCGCCAGGCTGTGCGCCAGAGTGGCGGCGGCGAAATTGTCCAGGGTGTTTTGCGTCAGATACCGGCGGTCACCGAACAGCAGAGCCGGCAGGACGGCCTTGCCCTGCGGCAGTTCCGGGGCTCCGGCACCCGCCGTCAGATCCTTTGCCTGATTTTCTGTCTGTCCCTCGGGCAGGAGCGCGTTTAAAAACGCGTGCCGCAGTTCCTCGCGCCAACGGGCCGCCATCGTACCCCGGCCGGAGGCTTCCGGTTCGCCGCGTCCGCCCTGGCTCCAGAGCCGCCAGTACACGTTCCGCGCGGCCCACCAGATTTCCCAATCGGCCAGGCCCGTGTTGGCAAAGCCGTGCATGGGGCGCGGACGGCGGTTCAGACAGATTTCCTGTCCGGCCAGAGGGTTGAAAAGAGGCTCTTCCCAGGTCCAGGCCACAAGGCCCGGCAGGGCTGCGGCGGTGGAACTTCCGGCGGGGCGGACCCGCTCCAGCAACAGGCGCAGACGTTGATCCGGCAGGCCCTGTACGTCCCGCACGCGGCCGCAGATCCGCGCCGGGGCATTGTCCGCATCCGCCGTCAGCCAGGCGGGAGCCGCGTCGGCTGGCAGCTCCGGCGGCGCAAGCTGCCGGTGGGCCACGGTCAGGCCGCTCAGAAACAGAGTCGCGGCCAGGATCAATCGGGCAATGCGCCAGAGGCGTTTGTCCGCCAGAGCCAGCAGCAGAGTGCAACACAGGGCGGGCCAGGGCCAGACAGCCGCCGCCACGCCCGCGATCCAGAAGCCGAGATAGACTTGCCAGAGCAGCGGCGCTTGCAGGGACGGGTGGCGCATGGCGCTCCTCGGCCTTTCGCGGAATGAGGGCTGAGCCTAGGCCAGTTCGCGGGCCAGGTCCCGCTCCTCCGCGCGCCTTTTGAGCGTATCGCGGTGGTCGTGCAGTTTCTTGCCCCGGCCCAGAGCGATTTCCAGTTTGACCTTGCCGCGTTTGAGATAGACGCGCACCGGCACCACGGTCAGGCCCTTCTGGGCCACCAGCCCCGCCAGTTTGGCGATCTCGCGGGCGTGCAGCAGCAGGCGTCGCGGCCGGTCCGGCTCCTGCGGGGCGTAGCCCGCGTTGGCATAGGGGGCCACATGCAAAGAAAGCAGCCAGGCTTCGCCGCGTTTGAATTCGACATAGCTGTCGATGAAGTTGACCTTGCCGGCGCGGATGCTTTTGACTTCAGGGCCGGTCAGCGAGATGCCGGCCTCCAGAAATTCGGAAAGTTCGTAGAGATGACGGGCCTTTTTGTTGACGGCAATGGTGGAAGGCGGAGTTTTCTGGCTCATGGCTGACTGTGGCTCGAAAGACTTGTGGTGTGGAAGGCCAGCTCCGGTCCCAGGGACTGGTGGAGCTTTTCACGCACCATACGCTTGGAGGCCATGACGTCGGTGCTCATCAGAACGCTGTGGGCCAGCTCCATGCAGGTTTCGGCATTGAGCTGGCGGATCATATGTTTCATGCCCGGCACAAAACGCGGCGCGGCGGACACCGCATCCACGCCCATGCCCAGCAGCAGGGCCAGGCCGCAAGGGTCCGAAGCCAGTTCGCCGCAGACCGAAACGCCGATGCCCTCGCGGTGGGCTGCGTCGATGACCCGTTTGAGCGAGCGCACCACCGCCGGGTGCAGGGGTTCGTGCAGATAGCCCACATGGCGGTTGTTGCGGTCAATGGCCATCAGGTAGTGGATCAGATCGTTGGTGCCGATGCTGAAAAAATCGCATTCCCGGGCCAGGGCGTCGCAGACCAGCACCGCCGCCGGGGTTTCCACCATGATGCCCAGAGGCAGATCCGGCGCATGGGCCAGGTTCTGGGCCTGCAATTCCTGGCGCAGTTCCTGCAGAATGCGGCGCACGCCCTGCACTTCGGCCAGGCCGGAAATCATGGGCAGCAGCAAAGCCACGTTGCCCGTCACCCCGGCCCGCAGCAGGGCTCGCAACTGGGTGCGGAAAATGCCCTGGTGGCGCAGGCAGAAGCGGATGCCCCGCAGGCCCAGCGCCGGATTCGGTTCTTTGAGGGCCGCCTGGGAGCGCAGCATCTTGTCCGCGCCCGCGTCCAGCGTGCGGAAGACCACCCGGCTCGGCGCGGCTTTGGCCGTCACCGCGGCGTATTCCCTGAACAGTTCCTCTTCCGTGGGCAGATCGCCCCTGAGATAGGCGAATTCCGTGCGGTACAGGCCCACGCCGTCGGCTCCGCAGTCGGCCAGGGAATCCAGTTCCTCCGGGCTTTCCAGGTTGGCCTGCACGTCCACGCGCACGCCGTCGCACATCTCGGCGGGCCAGTGGGCCGTGAGCCGGGTATGGCTTTCCCAGGCCGTGTATTCGTCACGGCGTGCCGTGTAGAGGGCCAGATCCCCCTCGTCGGGACCAAAGAGCACGCAGCCGCCCAGGCCGTCCACAATAATCCTGTCATCCTCACGCGCCGTGTCCAGCAGGCCGGTCACGCCGACCAGGGCCGGAATGTGCAGGCCGCGCGACAGAATGGCCGTGTGCGAGGTGGGACCGCCCTCGGCGGTCAGAATGCCCAGTACGCCGCTCAGATCAAGCTCCATGACGTCGGCGGGCGAGAGGTCCTCGGCGGCCAGCAGGCTGGGGCCGTTGACGCCGCGCCGGGGCTTCGCGCCGGCCAGACATTCGCGCAGGCGCAGACCCACGGCCCGGATATCCTGGGCCCGGTCGCGCAGATAGGGATCGTCCATGCCCCGGAACAGGGCGCAGAGCTCTTCCACCGTATGGTCCAGAGCCCAGGAGGCGCAGACCTGCTTGTGCTCGATGCGCGCCAGGGCGGCGTCCAGCAGCTTGGGGTCGCGGGCCAGCTCCATCTGGGCCGCGATGACATCCCGGTATTCGGCCAGATCCTCGGGCACGCCGCGCATGGTCGTTTCCAGGGCGGCGCGCACGCTGGCCGCGGCGGCGCGCAGGGCTTCCTGCTCCATAGCGATTTCGTCCGGGCCGATGCGGCGCTTGTCGCTCGGGCGCGTGTCGTGCATGAAGCGGATGGAGCCGATGGCTATGCCCGGGGAAACCGGGGTGCCGAATAATACCGCGCGGGCCATGTCATTCCTGCAGGGTGGTTAAAAAACGGGCCAAGCCGTGAAGCGCTTCGCGGGCGTCGTCGCCTTTGGCCAGGAGGATAAGTTCCGCATTGGCCGGGGGCGCCAGGGAAAGGATATCCAGCATGCTTTTGGCGTCAACCTCGCCCGTTTCACCAATGAGCTGGATGTCGGCCGCGTAACGCTGGGCTTCCTGGGCCAGACGGGCGGCGGGCCGGGCATGCAGGCCGCCGCGCAGATTGAGCGTGAGCCGCAGGGCGAGCCCGCGCGGAGTTTCTTCGATGACGTCTTCCATGCGTATACCTTAGAGCAGGGTTGTTCTGAAATCGGAGACAATTTCAAAACATACGCTGCCCGCAATCTGCGGCGGGTATGCGCTCCCGCCTTGCTTTGCGTCAGTTTTCGCCGCCATCGGAGCTTTTCCACAGTTTACATGAAATGCTCCTGTCTCCCGTCGTTCCGGCGAAAGAGGACGCAAGCCCGTTTCCTTTCGGGCGGAACCATCTTACATGCTGATGAGCCCCTCGTCCATGAGAATGAGCGCGCCCAGGAGGAGCGCCCAGAGCAGGATGCGCGGCAGGCGCATCCGCCCCACCAGCCAGGCCGCGCCCAGTATGGCGGCCGTGCCCAGCCCGTAATGCAGCCAGGGGAAGGGGGGCTTGTGGCGGAGCGGAAGTTGCCAGACCACCAGGGCCACCATGACCGCATTGAGCATTTTGAGACGGTCCACCCAGTTGATGAGGTTCAGGCGCTTGAGCCGCGCCAGCACGGGCATGCCGTGGCGCAGTCCGGCGAAAAAGGTCAGAATCCGGAAGAGCAGCAACAGCGCCAGAAACAGCGCTGCCAGGGCGGCCGTAAGCCCGATCTGACCGGCCAGCAGCAGGCAGACGCTGACCAGCGCCCAGAGCGGCAGCAGGGTGCCGCTGAAAAAAGAATCTCCCAGGGCTGAGAGGGTGGTCGCCAGGGTTTCGCGCACCGCGCCCACGGCGCCTTCCGGCAGGGAACCACGGGCGATCTGCTCTTCCAGGGAAAGCACGATGCCCACATAGAGCGGGACCATGAACACGTGGGTATTGCTGTGCCCGCCATAACGGGCAAAGGCGCGGGCCCTGGCCGTGTTTTCCGGATAGAGCCGGCTGAGGGCCGGGGCCAGCACAAAGGCGAGGCCGATCTGCTGCATGCCTCTGGCGGTGACGGCCGCGTTGATGCAGCAGGTGCGCGCAAGGCAGTTGAGGGCAACTCGTCGGGGAAGCATGGCATCCCTCAGCTTCAATGTTGGTCTGCTTCAGGGCCTTTTGCCATCCCATCTTTGGCGGACGGGATCAGGGCATACAATTCCTTGCCGTTCCAGCCGCGCACAACGCTCTGAACCCGGCGGGCCACGTCGCGGGGCTTGCCGCCACGGGCAAGTTCCACGCGCAGCAGGCTTTCCACTTCCTCGCGCGGCGTGCGTTCCGTCACTTCGGGCGGGCCGATGATAACCGTGATCTCGCCCAGCAGTTCGTCGGGCAGATCCATACTCTTTTCCAGACGATTGAGTATAAATTCCTCATGAGTTTTGGTCAATTCACGGCAGACGGCCAGGTCACGCGGGCCCAGAATGCGGGCCGCCGTAGCCAGGCTTTCCTTGAGGCGGTCCTTGCGCTCGAAAAAGATCAACGAGCCGGGCACCTGGGCGTAGGCCGTGAGCAGGGCTTCGCGCCCGGCCGTATCGCGGGGCAGAAAACCCAGAAAGGTGTGAGGCAGAGGCGCGATGCCGGCTGCGGACAGGGCCGCGGCCGGGGCGGAAGGCCCCGGCACCGGTGAAACCGGCAGACCTTCCTTGCGGCAGGCCCGCACCAGGCGGTAGCCGGGGTCGGCCAGCAGGGGGGTGCCCGCGTCGGAAATCAGGGCCAGATCGCGGCCATCGCGCAGCAGGCGCAACACTTCTTCCTGACGTTCGGCCTCGTTGTGATCGTAAAAGCTCAGAAAGCGGCGCCCCTGGATGCCGCACAGACGGCAGAGCTGGGCCGCCCGGCGGGTGTCCTCGGCCAGGATCAGATCCGCGTTTTCCAGAATTTCACGGGCCCTGGGCGACAAGTCACCAGGGTTGCCAAGCGGCGTGGCCACTATCCAGAGACGGGGTGAAGTCAAAGGCATGGCGGTAATGCTCCGCGCTGAAGGTGTCGCCGTGGCGCAACAGGCAGACCACGTCAAAGCGGCAGGGAGTTTGCCAAGCGTCGTGCGCCGCCAGCCAGGCCTGCGCCGCGCGTGTGAGGACACGCTGTTTGGCGGGGGTCACGGCCGCGGCCGGGCCGCCGCGTTCGTCCGACCGCCGGGTTTTGACCTCCACAAAGACCAGGACGCCGTTCTCGCGGCAGACCATATCCAGCTCCAGACGGCCCTGCCGCCAGTTATGGTCCAGCAGCTCAAAGCCCCTGCGCCGCAAAAGCGCGGCGGCAGCCTTTTCGCCGTCCCGTCCCAGGCGGATGTGATCCGGCGCGTCCTTGCCCCGCGTGGGAGGCGTTCGCGGGTCGTTTTGCCGGGAAAAAAGCCATTTCAGCACAGGCTGCCCCGCAATGGCGCGGTGGTCCGGGGCAGCACCCCCCGGAACGTCAGGCGGTGCTGCGGGCAGGGGCCCAGACGGCGCAAGGCCGCATAGTGGGCTTTTGTGCCGTAGCCCTTGTGCTCCTCCAGGCCGTAGCCGGGCCAGCGGCGGGCCAGATGCAGCATGAGCCGGTCGCGAAAGGTTTTAGCCAGGATGGAGGCGGCGGAAATGGCGTCTTCGCTTTTGTCCCCGCCCACAATGGCCCGCTGAAGCGGCTGCGGGGCATTGTGCCCGGCGCGCCAGAACAGAGCCAGCACCGTATCGGGCAGAACCTTGTTGCCGTCGATAAGCAAGAGGCCGGGTGTAAGACGCAGCACGCCCACGGCCCGGCTCATGGCTTCGAAGGTGGCCTGCAGAATATTGATGCGCTCGATGCGCCGGGGCCAGACCACGCCCAGCCCCCAGGCCAGAGCACATTCCCTGATGCGCGGGGCCAGGATTTCGCGCGCTTTGGCGCTCAGCGCCTTGGAATCCGTAAGACCGGGCAGCTCGTAAACAGCGGGAAGGATGACGGCGGCGGCCACCACCGGCCCGGCCAGGCAACCGCGTCCGGCTTCGTCGATGCCGGCCACGGGCCCGGACCGGCGGCCGGAAGTCATGTCTTCCGGGCCAAACAGGCCGGCCTGCACGGCATGTCTTTTCACGGCTGCCTCAGTTTCGGTGGTCGCGGTAGGGGCCGCAGACAAAAAACCACGCTTTAGCCGACAGAATGGACGAAAATCCGTTCTGTCGGCTAAAGCGAGTAGTTACGTTGCCGTCTTCCGTCCGCGCATCGGCACCGGGCTGGTGCGTCGGCGCTGACGGCAAAAAGGCGCGAATTCCGATCAGAAGCGGCCGCGCGGCTTGATACGCGCCGCCTTGCCCTTGAGGGCGCGCAGATAGTAGAGGCGGCTGCGGCGCACGCGGCCCTGGCTGACCAGTTCCACATGGTCGATAAAGGGCGAGTTGATCGGGAAGATGCGTTCCACGCCCACGCCGTCGGAAACCTTGCGCACCGTGAAGCTGGCGTTGGTGGTGCCGCGCTTGATGCGGATCACGTTGCCCTGGAAGATCTGGATACGCTCTTTTTCGCCTTCCACAATGCGCAGATGCACTTTGACCGTGTCGCCGGAGCGGAACGCGGGCATATCCATGCGCATGTTTTCCTGTTCGATTTTTCTGATGATGTCCATCGTGAACTCCTTGCAAACCCGCGGGCGGATTGTTGCGTCGTTGCGAAGCGGCCCGCTGTGTGCGGCCCGTGGTTTCAGCAGTAGTCGCCTAAAATTCTGTCGGCCAGGATGGCGGCCGCGCTGCGCACCGAAAGATGATTATATCCCAAAAAACGCAGAGGCCTCAATTGGCCGTCGCAGCGTTCCAGCACTTCCGGGGCCAGCCCCTGGGCCGTGCCCAGGCAGAGCAGCACCGGCCCTTCCCGGCACCAGTCGCATACCTGGCCGGGCGTCAGCGGCGCGGGCGCGCGCTTGCGCGCGGGCCAGGCGGCGGAACTGGCCACCAGCCTGGGAGGCGCGCCGGTATGCTCGCGCAATTGCGCCACAGCCGCGTCCAGCGAAACCGCCGGGCGCACCAGCTCCAGAGCCCGCGCCCTGTCCGGATTGCCCCGGCCGCCGGGGCCTTGGGTCCAGTGCCGCAAAATATCCTCAAGCACCCGCAACTGATCCTCCAGCGGCGTAACCGCATAGAAGGGCCCCATCGCATAGCTGCGGGAAATTCGGGCTATATCGTGAATGTCCAGATTTGTCAAAGAGGAAGCGCCGGAATTTTTTTCTCCGAGCAGGACCGGATAATGTACGAGGCAGAAAGAAAGGTTGCGGCCGGGCCTTTTGCGCGGCTGGCCGGCCAGGGTCCGGGCGTCCTCGCGGTCCAGGGGGGCGTCGTCCAGCATATCCGGGCGCGCCGCCAGAGTGGCGGCCAGGGAGGCCGCGCGCCGCCAGGCCGCGATGCGGGCGTGATCCCCGCTGAGCAGCACCTCCGGCACGGGCAGGCCCTCCAGCTTCTCGGGCCGGGTATAATGCGGATATTCCAGCAAGCCGTGGGAAAAACTCTCTTCCTCGCCGGACTCTTCCTTGCCCATGAAACCCGGCATCAGCCGGGCCACGGATTCGACGACGGCCAGGGCCGCCGTTTCTCCTCCGTTGAGCACAGCTTCGCCCACACTCACCGGTTCCAGGGGGAAAAGTTCCAGCAGGCGGGCGTCCAGTCCCTCATAGCGGCCGCAGACCAGGGTGAGATCTTCTTCCAGGGCCAGTTCGCGCGCCAGAGCCTGGTTGAACGGGCGGCCGCCCGGCGTCATGAGCAGCATCCGGCCGGGGCGTTCGATGGAACGCAGGGCCCGGGCCACGGGTTCGCCCTGCATGACCATGCCCGGGCCGCCGCCATAGGGTCTGTCGTCCACATGGCGGTGCTTGTCCGTGCTGAAGGCGCGCGGATCGTGAAAGCTGAACGTCACCACGCCGGTTTCACGGGCGCGGCCCATGAGGGCGGTGCTCAGAGGCGAATCAAAAAATTCGGGAAAGAGCGAAACCAGATGAAAGCGCGGCATGGCGGGCAGAGTGCCGCAAAAGGGCGCGGCTGGCAAGACATGTTGTCCGGATTGAGGCGTGCCGTAAGACCTTGCGATAGCACGATTGTATAAATCGTATGATTTACGTTATTATGTAATATTCTTTATTTTTAGTAAAAAATTATTTTATGTAATAACATTATTCGATATTTAGAGTGGGTTGACAAATGCAATTCTTCATATCATATAATTAGACAAATTGTTCTGAGGTAAAAGAACTCTGGTCACCAATCATTACCTGTGAGAGTTGGATAAATGATAAGCGATAAAAGTATCTACCTTCGTGAGCTGCTTTATGTTTCCTATAGAGAAATGCCTTTACAGAGTGTATTAAAAAATATTTTTGATTTTCTTTCTGTTCATATGCCTGTTTCCTATCTGGGTATTTATAACTTTTCTTCAGGCGTTATAACCAGAATTGCGATACACCCGCGATATGAAAACCAATTTCTATCGCCTGAGACTTTTCAAATTCCGGATGAACTTCTGAAGGCGGCCTATCAGGACAATGACAACTACGGAACCTGGCACTGCTGCCGGAGCTGCAATACGAAGGGAGAACGTCCCTATGCCAAAATAGCAAAGATGCTCCATCCCATGGGCGGGACAAACATTTATATGCCGCTCGATTTTTGGATTAATTGTACTCAATTCCGATTCGTCAGCGTGCATTGTACGAGCGAGTGCTCCTATTCGCAGGAGCAGGTGGATCTTTGCGAAGAGATCAGGGAGCCGTTGAGCGCCGCGTTGAGGGAAATCCTTGGCCGGGAGAAGGAAGCACGCCCCCGCACGCAAGGCGCCTTCCCCAGGCGGGATGAAAGCCAGGGCCAGGCGCAGGCCTTTCACAGTCTGGACGAACATATCGCGCAGTATATCCGCCAGGTCATCCAGTACACCAACGGGCGTATCAGCGGCAAAAACGGCGCGGCGTCCATCCTGGGGCTGCCGTCCACCACGCTGTGGTCCAAAATGCGCAAACTCAAGATCGACAGCGGCCGTTTGTGATCTGTCCGGCGGTCAGCCAGCGCAGACTGACCGTCGGAACAGGGTACTCGGCGTCCCGTGCCAGGCAGAGCCAGTGGCCGGGGCAGGCGAGAATCCGCCAACGCAGATTTCGGCCGCGGAAACGCAGCAGGCCCGCGCGTCCTCCGTACCGGCCACTGCAAATCAGGGCCGGGTCATGGCTGAGCCCCATCCCCAGCGCCTTGAGCACGGCTTCTTTGACGGCCCAGCGTCGCAACGCGTCGCGGGCCGTTTTTTTTGTCTCCCCGTCCGTAAAGGCCCGCGCCGCCGGGGGCGGGCTGTCCAGCGCTTCGGCGTCCAGCCCCAGGCCCGGATGCCATTCGGGCGCATCCCGCCGGGCATCCTGTTCACAGGGGCCGCCCGCCCCGCGCTCCAAAGCGCAGAAGGCGGCCCGGCCGCTGTGGCTGAAGCTTATACGCCAGCCTGAGAGCAGCGGGCGGCCTGCCATATCCCTTTCCAGACACAAATCCGGACGTAACGCGCCCAGGCTCTGAAGGCCGCGCAGCAGCAGCAGGCGCGCCAGCAGGCGGGAGGCGCGCGCGGCCAGCGCGGGGCCGTCCGGGGCAAAGCGCCGGATATGGGCCATCTGTTCCGGCGCAAGCCGGGGGGCCAGCGCCGTTTCCCAACGCAGGCACAGGCCGCGCAGCCCGGCAGGGGGCAAGTCGGGCAAGGCCGCGCCCAGAATCAGAGCCACGGCCTTCGGCACTCGTTGCGGTGCTTCCCGTGTTTGCCGCGTTCGGCGCGCTTGGCGTTGAACCGGCGGGATATTGCCGGGCCGCCCGTCCATTATTTATTTCCTCCACACGGGCAGCCAGTGCGCCAGCCAGGCGGGCGCGCCTTCCTTCCAGAACCAGAAGGCCAGACCGGCGGCCAGCAGAACCAGAACAGTCAGGCCCGCCGCCAGCAGCCGCCTCAGATATTTTTTGCGCAGCAATTGCGTGTGCAGGCTGTAGGGATCGTCCAGAGAGCGATGCACGTCGGGCGGCATCTGGCCCACGGCCGTGAGGGCCGCGCCCATGGCGATGTTGATGGGCGCGCCGTTGTTGACGGCCCAGCCCGAGGCGTCCAGCAGGGGGCCCAGGCTGCGGCGGCGCAGCTTGAACCAGGCCAGGAGCATGGACGGCCCGGAAATGCAGGCAAAAAGGATCAGCAGGGCCACGGGCCACCACCAGCCCAGGGAAAAGACGGAATTGGCGATGTAGGCAAAGGCCGCGCTGACCACACTGATGCCCACGCTGAAGGCTGCGAAGATGCCCGCGCCCTTGGCGAAGTCAAAACTCGTCTTGGGCGGCGCGCCGGAGGCCGCGGCCGAGGCGTCGGCCTTGATGTCCTTGTCCAGCGCGGTGACCGCCTTGCTGGAGGCCTTGCTCAGGGCGTCGTCCTTGGCGGCCACCAGTTTCTGCAACTGGTCGGCCACCAGATTGCCGAAACGTATATACGGGGCCCACATGGCTTCGCGCAGGCTGATGGGATTGCGCACCAGGCGGAGCACGCTGGTGTCCCAGTCCCGTCCCGCGTTGTCCACGAATACGCCGTGGCGGCCTTCAATAAGAGCATCGGTGCCGCCCGCCGTCAAGGCGGCGGCGATGACGCCGGTCTTTTCCTCGCCGTTGTTGTTCGTGCGGCGGCATTGGCTGTAGACCAGGCAGAGGTGGCTTTGCGAGGCCAGGCGCACGTGGGTGTCCAGGTCCGTCACCGGCACGCAGAGAAAGCAGGCGCGGCTGTCCAGATAGAGCGTGCCCGCCAGGAAGATGGCCCGTCGCTCCGGGTCGTAAAAATCCGCGAAGGACACAAAATTCATCAGCAGGGTATAGAGATGGATGTGCAGCAGGGTCAGTTTTTCCAGATCACGCACCGCGGCCATGCGCGGCGCGGCCAGATCCCGCCGCACATATCCGGCAAAGGACTGCTCCACCTTGCCGTCGAGCAAGGCGTCCAGCTCGGCGGCGGAGAGTTTGTCCAGGGCCTCTTCCGGAGCCGTGGGCAGAAAAGCGCGTTGCAGGGGATCGTCCTCTCCCGCCAGGGCCAGGGGCGGCAGGCCGGGAAAATCCACGCGTTTGGCGTCGTCCGGCGGCCGCTCATAGCCTGGCTTCCGGGTCAGCAATTCGGCATAGGGCGCGAAGCGTTCCTGAATGGCGCGCCAGTTCTTTTCACTCAGGCTTTCGGCCGGAGCGTCCGAAGCGGATGCTCCAGCCGGATCGGCCGCATCCGACGTCGGCACCGGACAGCCGCCCTTGCCGTCGCCGGACGGGGTTGTGTGGATCAGCGGGGCCAGCAGTTGGCGGAAGGCGCTCAGATCGTCATCCCAGGCCGGGTTGACGCCGTGCGTCAGGGGCAGGGGCTGGTCCGGAGCCACCCGGGCCAGGGGCAGGCGGGCCAGAGCCTCCAGTGAAAACAGGGCCTGGCCGCCCTCGTCCGAGGGCGTGAGTTCATTCTCTTCGTTGAGAGCCGTCAGGGCCTGCGGGGCAAAGGCCGCCATGCGGCAGCGGTTGAAATAATCGTCGATTTTGGGACCCAGGCGCTGCAGCAGGGTCCAGGCGGCGGACGTGTCATGGCCCACGGGCAGGGCCGCCTGATGCACGCTTTGCCGCCAGTCGCGGGCCGCGCGCAGCCGGTCCAGGAAAACCCCGGCCAGGGCGGAATCCAGGCCGGGACGGCCCGAATCGTCTCGCTTGCCGCCCACTATCGAGAGACCCAGGCGAATGAAACGGGCGGTCTGTTCGTCATCCTTATCCACGGAAAGCGGCGGCACGACGCCGTCGCCGTTGAAAGCGTAGTCCGTGACGGCGGCCAGAGCCGCTCCGGCCTGCTCCGGGGAAATTTCCCCGGCCTCGGTCCGGCCGCTCTTTTCCTGCACCAAGCGGGCGGCGGCCAGCAGCTCCGCGCCCTGGGGCGTGTCGTCGCGCAGATTGTCCAGAGGCAGGCCGGTGCTCGGCTGTGTGAGCCGGGCCGGATGTTTGACCCGTTCGCAGACCCAGGCCACGGCCTCCAGAATGTCCGCCGAGCGGATACGGCCGTCCTGGTCCGTATCCAGCAGGGACAGGGTGCGGGCGTCGAATTCCAGGCCGTGCGTGGGGCAGCTCAGGGCCATCCAGAGTTTGGGGTCCAGTTGATCCAGTTGCCGCCATTCCTCATCCGTGCTCAGAAGCACCTGATCCAGGCCGCCCATGCGGCGGAAGGAAAAGGTTGGGCCGGTGGAGGCGGCGGAAGTGTCAGTCGTGTTCATGTGCGCTCCATATATAAAAAGGGCGTCCGCAACGCCCCCTTCCTGTTTCCGTAGTATTCCCGTAAAGCCGCGCGGGAGACAGACGATCCGGCGTGCCCGGCCGCGCAAGGCGGCCGCCGGAGGTCTCGTTTGCGGCTCTTTGAGGATGAATGGTGGCAGGAAAAAGAGAGAGAGTCAACAAACGTGCCCCTCTTCCACTGTCCGCGCCTGCGGCCCATGTTGACTTCCGATTGAGTTATGGTACCCCCTATAGAGCATTTCAGTTTGAAACGCCGCGCGCTTCACGCATGATCCGCGTACGTGCATTGAAATTGTGTTTTTACCGCCGCCACAGGATATCGCCTCAACCGGATCTCCTCCCACCTTGAGCCGTTTCCGGCTTCTGCTTCCCCCTGTGGCGGACACGCAATCCGCCATAATTCCCGTGATACGGAGTCTCTATGAAAAATCGCAATGTTTTTTTTGCCCTTGCTCTGGCAATATTGCTGCTCGTGTTCGGTGTCTGGCTGCTGACCTTTTTCCGTTCCACGCTGGTGACCAAACGGCTGGCCGCGGAAGACGGAGGAACCTCGAAACAGAGCTTCGCCGCGCCGGCGGGCCGGCCGTTTTTCAATCCGCCGCGCCCGGAGGACGCGCCGGAAAGCATCCGGGCGGAAGTGATGCTCGGCTACAAGATCATGACCGAAACGAAAAAGTACGCCGGGGAATACGTCAACAATGATTTGTCCTGTTCCAGCTGCCACTTTGACGGCGGCAGAAGTCTGAACACCATTTCGCTGGTGGGCGTGGGCGCCACGTATCCGCGCTTCCGCAGCCGCCAGGACTATACCGTGGACCTGGCCATGCGCGTGCAGGACTGTTTTCAGCGTAGCATGAACGGCGCGGCACCGGCCCTTGACAGCCAGGTCATGCAGTCTCTGCTGGTCTATATGCAGTGGATATCCAAGGATATTCCCATTTATGCCAAGCTGCCCTGGGCTCTGCCGAAGGATCTGGGCAATCCCCACAAGCCCGACGCGGCCAACGGCGACAAGGTCTATGCCGACGTCTGCGCCCGCTGCCACGGCGACAACGGCCAGGGCACGCCCATTGCGCCGCCGCTCTGGGGCGACGGCTCCTACAACGCCGGGGCGGGCATGCACCGCGTCAGCACGTTCTCCGTCTTCGCCTGGCGCTTCATGCCCAAAAACGCGCCGTCCCTGACCCAGGAGCAGGCCCTTGACGTGGCCGCCTTCGTCAACGGAAAGCCCCGGCCCAAATTCGTGTCCACCGGTCCCGACAAGATCAAGCGGGTCATCCCTCTGCCGGAGGGAAAGTGAGCCATGATCTTTCCTATCCTGCATATTCCCGGCCTCGGCGACGGCATGACCATCGCCCTTGACGCCGTGCTGCATGTGCTCATCAGCCACGGCCTGGCCATCGGCCTGGCGAGCATGCTTGTCCTGTTCCAGACTCTCACCTGGCTGGGCAAGGGCGCGTTCTGGGCGCAGATCAGCCGCGGCCTGCTCGGTCCGGTCGTGGTCATCACCACGTCCATCGGCGCGGTCACCGGCGTGGGCATCTGGTTCATCACCGGCGCCCTGGCCCCGGAGGGCATCGGCTCGCTGATTCACCTCTTTTTCTGGCCCTGGTTCATCGAATGGGGCGCGTTCACCACGGAAGTGGTTCTTCTGCTGATCTATTACTATCTCTGGGACCGTCTGGCCCAGGACAAGCCGGGCGTTCTGGCGGCTCTGGGCTGGGGCTACGTGGCCGTGGCCGTGAGTTCGGCCTTCCTGATCTCGGGCATTCTCGGCTTTATGCTCACGCCCGACGGCTGGCCCTGGGGGCAGACCTTCCGCGAGGCCTATTTCAATCCCACCTTTATCCCGCAATTCCTGTTGCGCGTGGCGGGCGGCTTGAGCCTGGGCTCCCTGTGCCTGCTGGGCTGGACGGCCTGGCGCTACAAAGGCCCCCGTGAGGACCGCAACCGGGCCCTGCGCCTGACGGGCGCGGTCTTTCTCGGCGCGGCGCTGGTCACGGCCGTGTGTGCCTTTGTCTATTTTTCCAGGGTGCCGCAGACCTATCTTACCCACTGGAAGTTCGCGGTGGCCACCTCGTATTTGTCCCAGCTGCCGTATCTGCTGCCCGCGTTCAACGGTCTGGCCGCCCTCTGCATTCTGGTCACGGCCCTGGCCGCGCTGTTCCGGCAGCGCCGCTTGTGCGGGCTGCTCTGCATCCCCACCGTTATTCTCTGCGTGGGCCTGGTGATGGAGTTCGAGCGCATCCGTGAATTCGTGCGCGGCCCCTATCTGCTGCCGGGCTATATGTACGCCAACCAGATTCCCATGGCTGAAAACCTGGCCCTGGACGACAAGCACGAAGGCCTGTTGCCCCGTATGCGCTGGATCAACAACGACGCCGGTCTGTCCCCGGAAAACAGGGCCGGACGGGCGCTGTTCGCGGCCAACTGCGGCGTCTGCCATACCGAGGACGGCATCAACGGCATCCGTGAGCGCCTTGCCGGGCGTACGCTGGAAGGCATCAACGCCATTACCGGCATCACCCAGAATCTGGCGCCGTTTATGACGCCGTTCACCGGCTCCGAGCAGGAACGTCTACTTCTGGCCAACTATCTGTATTCATTGGCCAACCAAGATTCGCGCCTTCACGGGCAGAGCCCCAAGGAGAAGTAGACATGACCCAATGGAACGATCTTTTTCTCAGAATGCCCCTGCCGGAATCATGGCAGAACGGGCTGCTTTTCGTCAGTTTCGGCCTGCATCTGTTGTTCGTGCTGCTCATGCTCGGCACGGCGCTGCTCGGCCTGTTGTTTTTCCTGCAAAAATGTCTGACCGGGGAGGGCGGCGCGCAGCTCTGGAACAAGCAGATCGTGCACACCCACCTGGGTCTCAAGAGCCTGGCCGTGGTGCTGGGCGTGGCTCCCCTGCTTATCGTTCAGGTACGCTATTCCCATGCCTTTTTCACGGCCACGGGACTGTTTTCCTATGCCTGGCTGGCTGTAATTCCGCTGTTGATCGTCGCTTTCCTGCTGATCGACGCCTTCGGGCACAAGATTGAGGTCAATACCTGGCTGGCGTTCATCTGCGGCGTTCTGGGCGTGGGCGCGCTGCTCACGGTACCGGCCGTTTTCACCGGAGCCCTGGCGCTGATGGAGCGGCAGGCCCTCTGGCCCGCCTTCGCGGCCGGGGGCTTCAGCCCGGACGGCGCGTTCGCGGCGCACTGGCTGTTGCGCTATCTGCATATCCTGGGCGCGGCGCTGGTTTTCGGCGCGGCCTTTCACCTTTTCTTTTCCACCAGAAAACACCCGGAAAAAGCGCCCCGTCTGCGCAACTGGCTGTTCGGCGCCACCCTGGCCCAGGTGGTCATCGGCCTCCCCCTGGTTTTCTCCGTGGCCGCGGATCTGAACTGGTCCATCCTCTGGGCCGTGACCGTGGGAGCGGCCGCCGCCATGCTGGCGCTCTGGGCCCTGCGGCCCGCCGCCGCGCCGTTGACGGCCGTGGGGCCGCGCAGTCTGCTGGTTCTTCTGCCGATGATCTTTGTCGCCATGCTGGTGGCCCGGCAGTTTCTGCAAGACCGGGTTCTGGCGCCGGGCCATGCCCAGGCCGTGGCGGTGCGCGAGGCGCGCTCCAAAGCCTTGGCTCCCTTCCGGCAGCAGGCTCTGGCGGCCTTTACGGTCAAGCTGGAGACGGTCTATGACAACGGCGAAACCATCTATGACGGCGCTTGCCAGCCCTGCCACGGCACGGCCGGGCACGGAGACGGCCCGGCCGCCGGACGTCTGCTGGTGCCGGCTGCGGATCTCGCCGCCATCCGGGCGGACCGGGAGTATATCTACGGCATTCTGAAAGACGGGACGCCCGGCTCGGCCATGCCCTATTTCCGGCTGTACGACAAGGAAAAGCTGGACAAGGTGCTGGACACGCTTTCCAGGCGTTTTTCCATGTTCGCGGCCGCGGCGAAACCCGCGCATGAGCCTGACCTGGAGGCCCAGACGGTCTGGGAGGAAACCTGTTCCGTATGCCACGGCACGGACGGCGCGCCCACCCCCTTCGGCCGCACGCTACGGCCCGAGCCGCCGGACCTGCGCCGCTTCTCCCTGACGCCTGAACGGGCGCTGACCATCATCACGGAAGGCTATCCGGGAACCGTCATGCAGCCTTACAGGGCTCTGCCCGAAGAGGTGCGCCGGGATCTTGTCGCCATCAGTAATTCCTTCCGTATTGTTCCCGACAGTAAATAGAAAAACACCATAGAGATGTTCGAATCGCGCCCCCCGCTCCGGCCGCACGCCGGACAGGGGGCGCGTTGCGTTACGCGTGCCGGAATGCACGGCACGTTGCGGAACGACGGCACGGGATGCGTATGCCAGGTGAGAGAGGTCAGCGTGTGTCGCCCGGATTGCGCAAACGCCCGGTGAACTTCCCGGCGGGCATGGGCCGGGCAAAAACATAGCCCTGTACCATATCGCAGCTGGCGTCCTTGAGGAAGCTCACCTGCTCCAGCCGATCCGGGGAGGCATTGAGCGCGGCGAGAAAGGCGGCGGCGTTTTCCCGTATGGGGCCGTCGGGCGGCGTCAGGCTCACGGCGGTCAGAACGGTTTTCAGAGCTTCCCTGTCGGCGCTGATGGGGATAATGCCTTTGGCGCGGAAGGTTTCGCAGGCCGCCAGAAAAGCCTTGCCGTTCCGGGGGGTGCTCACGCCGTGCCGGGCCGGCAGGTCCAGATTGACGAACAGGCCGTGAGCGCCCAGGCTGCTTGTGGCGATATAGGGGCGGCCGCCTCCTTGCATTTGCCCGAGCACTTCGGGGCGATAGGCCGTGAGCGCGGGCAGGCCGGACTGATCCGCAAGCCGTCCCCGGCGTTGATAGGGCCGCAGGCAGTCCGGCGGCAGTATGAAGACGTCGTCCGTCCTGTCGTCTTTTTTGAGGCGTTGATTGAGCAGCCGGGAATAGACGTTGAGCGCTATGCCTTCATAGCTGACGAGCATGTCATTGTGCGCCGCGCTGTAGCCGTTCAGAATTTGTTCGATGCAGCTCTGATTTTCAGCGTCGTATTGAATTCCCAGAAAGGTGATCAGCGTTTTCCGCGGCAGGGCATCGTGATACTCCATATTTCTGTTGCCCACGTGAAACAGGAAGCCGGACAGGAAAAAAGCGTTCAACGCGATGAACAGCACAAGCACGAGCCTGCGCAAGCCGGGCCTGTCATTGCCTGAAAGGAAGCCGTGTCCGGGCATTATTTTTTTCTCCGAAAGGCATTGCGGCCCATATGCGCCGTGCCATGGTTCATGATTTTTCAAAATTACGAAAAATAAGTAACGATTTTTCATAATTTTTACGACAAAATGGACGAATTCCGATATATGAGGACTATTTTCTGTTATCTCCAACGGACGTCTGATGCAAGCGCCCGTTCGGAGCCAAGCCCTGTGGCGGAGCATGCTGTTCCGTCCGTGGCGGCCGTCTTTCTTCGACGGGCGTGCGCACGGCGGCGCGCGTCGGCATGATGCCGGTTCCGCCCGCCTTGCCATAACCCATCGGCTGGCTTATCAAAAAGGATAATTTTTATTTCGTACTGGTGGGAGGTGGGTATGGCGGAACGGACGCTTACGCCGCTGGACGGGTATTTTCCCATCCCGGCCGCGTATTTCGGCATGGTACTGGGCATCATCGGCATGGGTTCGGCCTGGCGTTTCGCCGCGCAGCACTGGGCGTTGCCCGCGGTTGTGGGCGAATGCCTGATGGCGCTGGGGGTGGCCGTCTGGCTGGTTCTGACCTGCGTGTTCATCTATAAATGGCTGTTCCGCCGGGCGGCGGCGCTGGCCGAGGTGCGCGACGCCATTCAATGCTGTTTCATCAGCCTGTTTCCCGGCACCACCATGCTGGTGGGCGTGGCCGTGGCTCCGTATGCCCGTCCGCTGGCCTTCTGGCTGATCGTGCTGGGCACGGTGGGCCAGCTGGCCTTTGCCGCCTACCGCAGCGCCGGGCTGTGGAGGGGACAGCATACGCCCGAGGCGACCACGCCGGGCGTGTATCTGCCCACGGTGGCCAGCAACCTGATCAGCGCCATTGCCCTGGGCAGCCTGGGCTACGGCCATTGGGGCTTTCTCTTTCTGGGCGCGGGCATTTTTTCCTGGCTCAGCCTGGAACCGGTAATTCTCGCGCGTCTGCGCACCATGGGCGAACTGCCCAGGCCGGTGCGCCCGACCATCGGCATTCAGCTCGCGCCGCCCCTGGTGGCCTGTACGGCCTATCTGTCGGTCAACGGCGGAGTGGCGGACATTTTTGCCCAGGTGCTCTTCGGCTATGGCCTCCTGCAACTGATCTTTCTGGCCCGGCTGCTAGTCTGGACCTTTGAGCAGCCCTTTTCCCCCTCCTTCTGGAGCTTCTCCTTCGGCATTTCCGCCTTGTCCGCATCCGCGCTGCGTTTTCTGGCGCACGAGCCGACCAGCCCCATTTCGCTGCTGAGCTGGCCGATCTTTATTTTTTCCAATCTGGTTATCGGGCTTTTGATCATCGGCACCCTGATCCGTATCGTCCAGGGCAGGTTTCTGCTGCCCCGGCCTCGTTCGGCCGGTTCCGCAGCCTGATTCCAGTGGGCGTCAGGATATGCTCCATGCAAAAAAGCCGCATGATTGATATGCCCCCATCAGAGTAGACAACGACAAAAAGGCCACATAGGCTAATCGTTGTAACCTGATGGGGACAGACCAGATCGCGGCCTTTTTGCATGGACGTTTGCTAATGGGCGTGAGCCTTACCAGCCCCGTTCCTGCATGCGCTCTGCATCCGGAATGGAGGAAATCTCGATGCCCACCATGGGTTCGCCCAGGTCGCGGGAGATTTCGGCCAGTACGGCGTAATCCTTGTAGTTGGTCACGGCCTGCACGATGGCCTTGGCGCGCCTGGCCGGGTCGCCGGACTTGAAGATGCCCGAGCCCACGAACACGCCGTCGCAGCCCAGGTGCATCATCAGGGCCGCGTCAGCCGGGGTGGCGATGCCGCCGGCCGCGAAGTTGACCACGGGCAGGCGGCCTTCCTTGCGCACGATCAGGCAGATTTCCAGGGGCGCGCCGCATTCCTTG
>NZ_JAGZUV010000092.1:0-9581 GCF_018379785.1 Desulfovibrio sp. | reverse complement strand
ATAGCGAGCGATCTTCTGCCGGATGAACGCTATACGATGAACTGGGAGACGCTGCTGGGAATGAATCTGGAGGAAATGACGGCCGGATTGCTCGGCACGCTGGAAATGCAGACGGCGCAGACGGCGGCCGCTATCAGCGCATTGGAACCGCTGATGGAGCCGTATGTCGCGATCGTTGACGAATTTATGCAGGAACTGTCCGTGAAGGAATTCTACGACGTGCCCGAGGAATACGGCTTTCCCGCCGTGGCCTACGAAATCTACATTACCTGTACACATGCGCAGGCGGCAGAACTGCTCACACGGCTGGCCGACCAGCTGGAAGGCGACGGGCAACTGGCTCCGGTGCTGGACGTGATGCTCGCCTCTCAGGGGCTGGGATCTGCCGCGATTGTGGAAATGATGCGTGGCGCAGCCGGGTCGCTTGCGCAGTCCGAAGGCCATTTCGTACTGGGCGCCGGGACGAATTATGATGCGGCTGCCGAGCCGTGGTACGTCATTGTTACCAATACGCAGGAGGACGGCGCGACCGATGAATGGTATCTGAGCTTTGAGCCCTATGCAGAGGAAAACACCCCGTATTTCTTCGACCTTGGCTATTCGCAGACGCTCGTGGACGGAAGCCTGGGCGACGGCATGCAGCTGATTGTGGGCATCTTAAGCATTCCGGACACTGCGCTGACGGGCTGGGGTGTGCAGCTGACCGTCAGCGAGGGCGAGACGGACACGGGGCTGCTGCGGATAAGTGCGCTCAAGAGACCCACCACCACGGAGGAAGGCCTGCCGGGCTATGGAGGCGAGGTCTACATAGGCGTCGGCAATCCGGAAATCGTAATGGAATACGAACATGAGATGAATGCGTTTATGACCCCCGACGGCGGAGAGGCGTTTACACTGGAAGGCACGCTGTGTCCGGACGCGGCGCAGAGCGCGGATACCTACGCCTTTACGCTGGAAGCGGGCGTGGAGCCCGGCCCGGACGGACTGCAGGGCAGGGGCAGGCTTATGATTGGAACGGAGGATATGCCTGAGCTGACGGGGCTGAGCTTTGAACTGCATGAGGCCGAGCCTCTGCAGCTCGGCGGCACGGATGTGGCGCTGGAATCCCTTTCGGAGGAACAGTTGAGCGCACTGATCGAACGGTTCACAACGGCGCTGTCGGGCTGCCTGGAGGCGATGCCGGTTCGGCAGACGGCGGAATAAGAAGCGGGGAGGGCGGCAATCGCTGCCCTCCTGCCTGTAAAAGATGGAGAAAATCGGAGGCATAAAGATCATGAAAGGATGGCTGGCGCTGTGCTGCGCGGTATGCATGCTGGTTGGTGCTATGGCGGCGGCAGAAAGCCCGACGGAGAACGGATTCTCCGCGCTGGAGCTGCCGGCGGACGAGATATTGGATATGAACCTTGATAGGAACCGCGGCACGGAAGCGATCCAGTGGACGCAGACAGAGGACGGCGCGGGCGTGAAGATGACTGTGGCTGAAGAAGATGGGACGCAGGCGGAATGGAGCATGGACTGCTCGCAGGCGCAGGTGTGGATTGCCGACCTGGACAGGAACGGTGTCAAGGAGATCTGCGTGAGCGGCGATCCCATGTCTGACGACGACGTAACATGGTGCCTGACGTATGAGGCGGGAGAGCTCAAGCCGCTGCCGTTTGAAGGCGCGGAATACGCGCAGGGCCGGATTACGGGCATGGACGCGGAAGGAATGACCATGGCCGGATATGTGGACGCGCTGGGAACCCACATGGGCATTCGCCGCCTGACGGTAGAGGACGGGAAGCTGGTCACGGTCGGAGACGGGCTGTGGCACTTTGAATACGACCTGCAAAGCGAGGAAACTTGGGCGCAGCAGGCTTTGACGGCGAAAACGGCAGTGCCGGTTACCTATGTGGATTTGACCGGGAAGGAATCCCGGGGGGAACTGGCGGCGGAAATAAAGATACTGATCACCGCCACAGACGGCGTTTCCCGGGCATGGTTCACCGTGCAGGACGGCCGCAGGGGTTATTTGACCATAGCGCCCGATGAAACCGCGGGCTGGGGCTATATTATCGGCGGCGTTGGCGAGCAGGCGTTGTTTGAGGGAATACGCTACGCAGGCTGAGGGCGCATACGAGCTTTCAGGGAAGGAGGGCAAATATGGCCTGGGATTTATCAGCCGACAGGGAACGGGAGCAGATGGAAAGCCTGCGCAATGCGTGGCTGGAGCGCGAGGAGGTCATCCTGAATCACTTCAGGGTGTCGGCGGCTATGTTTCGGTGGGGCTATCGGATACTGGGCATTATCGCCGCACTGGTGGCGGCCATCATGTTGGCCGTGGGGCTGATTGAGAGGAATCTCATCGTTGTGCTGTTTGGCGTTGTACTGATATACAAAGAAATCAAACTCTGTAAGCCTAAATTCAACGGGAGCTATGTCAGCGCGTATGCGGAAGTGGAAGCGGCGGTGGCTGCGGTGCGTCGTGGAGAAAGCGGAAGTTTTCCGCCGGAGTATACGCCGGACACACAGAAGCTGCGCGAGCCTATGCTGGGCGCGATCTGTGGAAAACTGGCGGTTATCGCAGGCTTTCTGCTCTTTTGCGCGGTCGCATTCGCCGGAATGGGGGTTTTGGGCATCGCTTTTGTTCTGGTAGATGTGGATTTCAGGGAGTTTTTCTGGCTGTTTGTCCCTCTGAGCGTCCTTTTTGCGCTCATCGGGGCGCCGTTAGGGGCGGCGGGCGTCGTATACGCCAGGAGCGCCTGGGCAGTCAGGAAGCGATAAGAAAGGGGGAGTGGATAGAATGGAAGATACATGGCGCGAAAATCAGGAATATGCCCTGCGCCAGACGAGAATATGCTTTGTCGTGATGCGGCTTTTCCGGTGGCTGCTGGCACTTTTGACGATTGTATGCGTAGGGATGGGGATATGGTGGCTGCTGCGCGGAGAGACGCGCGCCCCGGCGGCTCTGGGCATGGCAGTCTGCGGCGCGGCTATGTGGATGCTGATAGGGGCGTTCATGAAACCGTATGCCCGGACTGCCGCTGAAATCGTGGCCGCGCTGAATACAGGGGGCCCTCCGGAAGGGGGATACAGCCCTCATACGGCGTGGATGGTAAACTGTTATATCAACATGCATCCGGCATTTTTCCTGCTCTTTGCCCTGCTTTGGCTGATCCTTGGGGCGGCCTGCCTGGGCGGGGGCGGATATCTGCTGGCTTCGGAGATAGGGTATCCGTCGCCCCACATACCGTCACTGGTGATGGGCGCCGGGCTGTTTACGCTGGGCGTGGCGCCGGCGGTGATGGGGCTGGTTTATATTGTTGAAGGACTTTCCGGACTTGGAAAGGGCCGCAGAAAACCGGATAAATGATCGCGCGCATTGGCTGGCATATATGAGGGAATGGGCTGCCGGCTTATATATGAGCGGAAAAGCGCAGTGGAGACGTGCGCAGGAATATAAGCCCATAAAGGAATGGATTATCCTTGCATTTTCCCTCTATCGCCTTGACTATGGGGCGCGCTCCCGGATGGCTTCTGGATGATGCTGACATACCATAACAGGAGGAAAACAGAATATGCTGAAAAGGATTATGCTGTTTTTGCTGGCAGCGTGCCTGCCGCTGGCGGCGCCGGCGCTGGCCGAGGGAGGAGAGCGGCCGCAGATCATCCTGATGGCCTGCTATCAGCAGGTGGGATGGGGCGTTTACGCAGATGCGGCGTTCCTGGATGAAGAGGGCGGAATTTGGCACTACGAAAACGAAATGGGGCTGCCCAGAGAAGACGCCGAACGGCTGGAACTGCTGGGTAAAACTGAAGACGTGGAGCACGTGGGGGAGTTGGACAAACGCAGGGTGGAGGAAATCCGGAGCCTGATCGCTGCCATACAGCCTGAAGAAGTGAAACGTGGTCCGGGACATATATTGGATTACGGTCTTGACACATACAGCGCCATCCGTTACGGAGACGGTGGAGAGGCGGAAATCATCTGCCTGGCGAAGTGGGGAGACTGGACCTATGAAAATACAGATATCAACGCCCGCGCGGTTTATCTGGCCCTGTTTACGGAAGTGCTGGGCAATGATCTGGACAGCGACGAATATGAATTTCTGTATCAGCCCACGCCGTTTGAGCGCATGTCTCTGACGGATTTCTGCGGCGTTGAAAAGAATATTTTTGAAGACGCGACGGTGGCGGTGCGGGAAAACGGCACGGAACGGACGCTCGAGGGCACGGAGGCGGAGGAAAAGCTGGCATGGCTTCAAAGCCTCGCGGTTACAGGCAAGCGCAGCGCCCTGAAACCTGAAGGCGGCGAAACAACGTACCTGCTGGTCACGCCGGAGGGGGCGGAGGCAGAATTTGTGTTCAGCGACAGTCTGCTGGCGCGGCCAGACGGCATGTATACGGTGGAAGCACTAAGCACGGAGGAACTTGAAAAGTTAGAGGACTTGAAAAATGCGCAGGATGCCATCGACAGGACGAGGGAAGGCATCAAAAAAAGAACGGAATGATGAAGCGCTGGATCGCTGCGCAGGAAACGCAGGCTTTGCCATCGAAAGGAACGGATTTGAAAGGGCCTCCTTTTCATGGTATAATCAGGGCAGGAAAAACGGCGTCCGGCCATGAGAAAAGGAGATAAAAGAGGTCATGCGATTCGAAGAGGCTCTTAACGGTTATATCCATCAAATAGGCATTACCGCAAAGGATCTGGCCGACGCCAGCGGCTTGTCCACGGCGGTTATCAGCCGCTACCGAAGCGGGGAGCGTACGCCCGCGCCGGATTGCGAACCGCTTCTCAATCTCTCCAAGGGGTTGGCTCGCCTTGCGCAGCGTAAAGGAATGGACGGATTTACACAGCCGGAGCTGCTTTCGGCCCTGCAAAAATCACTGAGATATGACGAAAAAGAGGGAAACCGGCTCGCAGTGAATTTCGATCTGCTCATCAATGTGCTTAACCTGCGTTCCAGCGATATGGCGCGGGCGCTGAATTTCGACCCCTCCTATCTGTCCCGTATCCGCACGGGACAGCGCACGCCCGCGAATTCCGCCGCGTTTGCGCAAGGTGTGGGTAATTTTGCGGCCCGCCGGTGCGCAGAGCCGTCTGAACGCGCTGCGCTTGCGCATCTGATGGGTGTGCAGCAAGGTGCGCTCAGCGAAGACGGCGCTTGCGCCTGCGAGGTGGCAAAGTGGCTGCTGAGCGGTGCGGCCAGCCAGAAAAACCCGATTATTTCCTTTTTGGAAAAGCTGGACAATTTTGACCTGAACGACTATATTCGCGCTATCCGCTTTGACGAATTGAAGGTGCCTACCGTTCCCTTCCAGCTTCCTACGACCAGGACATGCTATGGGCTGGAGAACTTCCGTCAGGCCACGCTGGATTTTCTCAAGGCCACGGCGCTTTCCCGGTCGCGTGAGCCGGTATTTATCTGCAGCGATATGCCAATTGAGGAACTGGCGCAGGATATGGAATTCTCCAAAAAATGGATGCTCGGACTGGCGGCAATCCTCAAAAAGGGACTGCGCCTGGATATGGTGCATGACCTCAACCGCCCCTTTGGCGAAATGATGCTGGGGCTGGAAAGCTGGATTCCGCTGTACATGACGGGACAGATTATGCCGTGGTATCTCCCCGGCAGACAGAACGCCGTTTACGGGCATCTGCTGTTCTGTTCCGGCGCGGTGGCGGTTGAGGGCGAATGCATCTCCGGGAATTTTGCTCATGGCCGCTACCTGTTTTCCAAATCCGGCAGCGATCTGGCATATTACAGACGGCGCGCCGAAGCCATTCTGAAAAAGGCGCAGCCACTGATGGATATCTACTGCGGGACGGCGGAAAACGTCTATGGCTCATTCCTTGCTGCGGAGGCGCTTAAGCCGGGGAAGCGCCGAAGTCTCCTGACCACCCTTCCGCCCCACACGCTTTCGGAGGAATGTCTATCGCGATTGCTGGAGAAAAACGGCGTTCCTGACAGCGATGGGCGGCGTATGCTGGAGGCCTGCGCGCAGATGAAAGGTTTTGTGGCGGCAATGCTCGACAACGGAAGCTACGAGGAAGAATTCCCCGTCCTGACGCAGAAAGAGTTTGGGCAGGAGAGCGTGTCGGTCGCGATGTCTGAGGTGTTTGCCGGGATGCCGGTTCACTACGACGAAGCAGACTATTGGGAACACCTGCGCCTCACACGCGCCTTCGCGCAGTCGCACCCCGGCTATACCGCCCGGGAAAATGGTCGTGGCGCATTCCGGAATATTCAGATATTCATCAGTGAAGGAAAGTGGGTAAGCATATCCAAGTGTAGAAAACCCACCATTCACTTTGTCATTCACCATCCGAAGCTGTGCGTGGCGATAGAAAATATGATTGTGCCCCTGAATGAGCAGGAGGCCGGCGAGAGCCGGAATCCCGACCGATGACAGCATTTTACAGGAGGAATCATCCATGAAGAAAAAGCGGACATGGACGGCGCTAATACTGATAGCAGCCCTGATACTGATATTCGCTGCGCCAGCGAACTGTGAGGCGGAGGACGCGCGCATTTTGCTCATGCGCTGCTACCAGCAAGACAGATCAGGCGTTTGTTCTGAAGCTGTCTTGCTAGATGAGGAGGGGTGCGTGTGGCAATATCAAAGCGACGACCCGCTGCCGGATACCGATGAAGAACGGCTGGCATTTCTGGCGGAGTGCCAGAACGTGACTCTTGTCAGGCGGCTTGATGTGAACCGCGTTCTTGAACTGGAAAGCCTGATTGCCGCTGCGGCCGAGCCACAGATGGAGGATCAAGCCTTTGGGATACGCGACTACGGCCTGGATACATACAGCGCCGTGCGCTATGGCTCGGATGGCATTGTGGAGATCATCCCGTTGGCAATCACAGGCAACCGGGTGGTGGAGAATCTGGAGCCTAACGCCTATGCGCTTTACATAGCTTGCTTTACAGAGGTCATGGGTTACGATTTGGAAGCAGAGTTTGATTGCCCGATCAAGCCCTTGAACATCCGCCGTACTCCGCTGGCCGAGTTTCTGGGGGTTGATGAAGGCGTGTTTGAGGGCGCGACGCTCACCGCAAGCCGTTTGGATTGCGAGGCTGGATACATCGACATTGAGATTGACGAAGAGGAAACTGGGGAAAAGATAGAGTGGTTGTCCGGGCTTGTGGTGACAGGCAAGCGCAACGCCCTGTGTGTGACGGGAAATACGGAGGTGTACACGCTTCATTCGCCCGAAGGCGCTTTTCTGGCGAGATTTGAATTTTACCAGGGATTGCTGGTAATGGATGACGGCATGTATGCGGTCGAGACGTGGGCGGAGTGATTTTAAAGATGACTGGCTGACAACTCCAATCTTGGAAGGATGCTCATGCCATATTTCAGCACATATTTGGGACACATCAGCCGGGAAGAAACTCGCTGCCATATATCTATCAGGCAGATGAGAGATAGGATGAAGAAGATTAGAAATCCGGCCCTGTTTGTTCCAGAGCCTCAATGCATGAGAAGCAGCCTCCTCCCGTTCGATGATTTCTGCCAATGTTCTTGGCTGATAGTCCATCCAAGGCATCATACAGCCGACGTTGATGAACTGCCCGCGGACATGATGTCTTTCCGTGCAGGCATTGCGAATCTCTTCGCGCCATCGAAGAAGGAAAGTATTTTCACGGGTATTATGAACATGCCCATGAAGCATATAGCAGTTTTCATCATAATCAGCCCTATGAAAAGGGATGAGGTAATGGCACATAATTACATGCTTGCCGCTGTCGGTGATTTCCTTTATAGGTGCGATATCCTGAAAATACCGTTTGGTGGTCTGACTGAATTCTCTGGGATCATGATTGCCGCGAATCAGAACTTTTCCGCCGTTGAGCCTTTCAAGAAAGGCTGGCCACTGTGACTCCTTTGCCTAAATGAAATCGCCCAGTACATAGACCGTATCCTGCTTGGTAACCATGCTGTTCCAGCTGCGGATAAGTGATTCATTCATTTCATCAACATCAGCAAATGGTCGATTGTCAAAGCGGATTGCATTGGCATGACCCAGATGAAGATCAGCAATATAGTAGTTCATACATTTTCACCATAAGCAGTTCTGCATCGACCTCAACGGTCATGGTATCGGTAGCGCGTGCAAGATAATCACGGAGGATATCATGGATGCTTTCAGTTGCGGTTCTATTGTCCCTGATGAAAAAGTCAGGCGTCTTTAGCGCCGTCAGCATTTGAGCAATCTTTTCCGGTACCACTCTTGGCCTCCCTTCTGGCCCTCCTCAGAGCCTTCTGCTCCTCGCGCCATGCAGCCGCAGCTTCTTCAATTTCACGCATGGTCTTTTCGTAATCACCGCTCAGGCAAGCATGGGTCTCGATGGACATGATCGCGCAGTTTCGCTTGCCGCGGCGAGTGAAGAAAATGACATGCCCGGGCGTTTTCAAATAGGCCCACACTGCGGATGGCTTTCTGCGGAATTCAGTCACGCTTACATCTTTTGTTACGATCAGAAAATCCAATTTCCCGGGCTGATGAACAATTTCACTCATGTGAATTTTCACCTCTCTGCTGTATGTATTCATCCTTGGCGATGAGAATCTCATCAATCGGAACTTGCAGCATTTCTGTAAGAATGAACAGGTTATCGATTGAGGGAAGGTTCTTGCCTGCAATCCAGAAATATACCGGGCGCCGCTCTGCAAAGCCCAAGCGCTGCTGAACGTCCTTTGCTGTCAGTCCGCGTTCAGCCAGAAGCCGCTCGATGTTCTTTCCGGTTTTCACCAGATCAATTACTCTGCACATATATTATGCCACCTTCCGGCGCTCTTGTCATTGTAGCCGTACTACCATGAAACCCGTTATGGGCATAGGAAAGTCAGCCCTATGAAAATGCACCCAAAATGAAAAATAGGCACCCTGCGCAGGGTACCTACATTGTGGAGTAATCTGTAAATCCTCGCAACCTCCGTACGGATGTAATCCGAAAATTTCTTCTTTCGGCCCCGGGCCATCGTTCTTTCGCTGATAACAGCAAAACGAAAGCTGTGGGTGCACCAAATTCTTCGAGTTTTGCACCCACTTTGCACCCAACTGCACCAAATTCCAAACGAAAGCTCGACTAAAAAACGAAAGCCCCGAATTGTATTGTTTTCGCGGTCATTCCGCAACTTCGGCTCCGCCAACTGGTCGAACTGCTATATGCGCATGGCAGGAACGGACAATGCCTACAAGCCCTATCTGCAAGTGGTCTACAACAGCGGCGGCACAGCCGTCGGGTAAGGAGGTTTCCAATGTTCATCGTAATCCCCTTCGAGGGGCGGGTGAGAACGCTCATCCGCTCCTCTTTTGTCGTGGCCAAACGGCTGTCGGAAACGACCTACAACCTCTCCGGGGACGCCTTTCAGATGACGCAGGTGACGGCGGAGCAGGCGCTTGTCTTCCCGGACGAGGTATCGCTTGAGGAAGGGACGGTGCTCACGGACGAGCTACTGATGCAGGCTTTGCCGCTGGAGAACTTCATCTCGGTATCGGCGGACGAGGCGCTCCCAAACGTACTGGGGCTGCTGCTTCGGACCGCCGTAGCGGATGGGCGCATCTCGGACGAAGAGCTGCTCTCCGTTCA
>NZ_JAGZUV010000091.1:0-9817 GCF_018379785.1 Desulfovibrio sp. | reverse complement strand
TGCACAACCTGTTTGCGGGCCTGTTGCCGCGGCAAATTTTTATGGAACGGCCTTCCTGCCGTTTTGACGCGCCTTTTGATCCGGCCTGTCTGGACGACGCCCGCTGTCAGCTGGAGCGGCACGGCGAAGAAATCGCGGCCGTAATTCTGGAGCCTGTGGTACAGGGCGCGGGCGGCATGTGGTTTTACCATCCGGACTATCTGCGCGGTTTGGCGGACCTCTGCCGTAAAGCAGGCGCGCTGCTGATTTTTGATGAAATCGCCACGGGCTTCGGCCGCACCGGCAGATTCTTTGCCGCTGAATGGGCCGGGATCACGCCGGATATTCTCTGCTGCGGCAAGGCCCTGACCGGCGGCATGCTCACCCTGGCGGCCACGGCGTGCACCGGAGAAGTCGCGCAAGGCATCTGCCGGGAAGGCCGGGTCTTTATGCACGGGCCTACCTTTATGGCCAATGCCCTGGCCTGCGCCGTGGCCGGGGCCGCCTTGGACATTTTGGATGAAAACCGCTGGCAGGCGCAGGTGACCGGGTTGGAAACAGCCATGCGTCAAGGACTGGAGCCCTGCCGCCACCTGCCCGGCGTGGAGGATGTGCGGGTGCTGGGCGGCATCGGCGTGGTGGAAACGGAGCGGCCCGTGAACACGGCGGCCCTGCAGGCCTGCTTTGTGGAACAGGGCGTCTGGATCAGACCGTTCAACCGCCTTATTTATCTCATGCCGCCCTATGTGAGCCCGACCGAGGATGTAATCCGGCTCTGCGCGGCTGTGGAGACGGCTCTGCGCCGGGGCGCGCATTGCGCATGAAGGTAGAGCCGTTCACGCATGAAATGCGCCAACTGCTCTGAGCGCTATCCGTAAGTAACGGATACCGACTGTAGTTTCCTTGGCTGTCTGTCCGCGAACTGATTGCCGTCGCCGACCGTTGCGGCGCAGACGAGCTTTGCTCGCCGTAAACGGGCATTTCAAGTGTCAACGATGACTGTTATTCGGCGGGAGGCGGCGGTACCGGCAGGCCCCGGAAGATGAGCCGCGTGGCTGTGGCGTCGGCCAGTTCTGCCACGTCCATGAGTTTTTCCAGCAGCTCCAGCAAATAGAAACGGTCGTTTTCGCAGCCGTCCGTGAAGTCCGCCTCCAGTTCGCCGGAACGCATATAGGTTTCCAATTCTTCCAGATCCTTGACTGTCAACATGTTGCATCCTTTTGTTCCGCCGTCAGGGCGGTCAGGCAGCGCTCGGTCAGAGCGTCAGCCATGCGCTCCACGGCGGCGATTTCTTTCTTGCTGATGTCGTCGTAATGGACGCCCGCGC
The DNA here is from genome assembly GCF_018379785.1 of Desulfovibrio sp. Classification (GTDB taxonomy): domain Bacteria; phylum Desulfobacterota; class Desulfovibrionia; order Desulfovibrionales; family Desulfovibrionaceae; genus Desulfovibrio. The sequence continues at coordinate 8,511 of NZ_JAGZUV010000091.1, read as the reverse complement.
TCACGCAGACAGCGCGTTTCAAAACGTCGGCCAGGCGCCTGGCCATGCGCCTGGCCAGTTGATCCTCCCGGTGGCCGGGCAGGACAAACACAGCCGTTTCCGAGGTCTTGTCCGGCGCGGCCAGAGCAACTGCTCCCAAGTGCGCCGCGCCGCCGCTCAGAACCACCTGGAGATCGCGTCCCAGATGCTGGACGCGCAATTCCAGTTTCAGCCGTCCCCGCCGCAGACAAAAACGCATATTTGCTCCTTCAGGCGATCTTTTGCCAGGATGGGGCAGAATGGCTGTTATGGCAAGTGGGAGAAACTTGTTTGATGAAGCGCCGGAATTATTTCTCGTTAAAGCGCCTCGGACGGGGTCAGACGGGCACACTCCCGACAGCGCCGCCGCAGCTCCAGGGCATTGGCGGTTACGTCGATGCGCGCCGTGGAACAGTCATAATTCCGGAGTGCTTCTGCACATTCTTCTTCCTTTAGCGGCGAATTGTGCGCATAGCCGCGCCGTTCCATTTCCCGGACCAGTTCGCCGTGCCGTTCATACATCCGGCACGGATCGACCAGGCCGCCAGACAGAAAGCCGGTAATGGATTTCCCCTTTTTCAGGCTGCCGAGAAGCATGTGCAGTTCCACATGTTCTCCCAAAAGGTGCTTCCGGCACATGTGTGACGGCGGCACCAGCCACATCCGCATTGTCGGTCTCCTTGTTCACGTTGCTGCGTCGCTATAAGCCGTTAGATTGTTTGTAAGCATTCAAGGCCGCTTGCCAAGTCGTTTCTGTTGACCGGCTGAAAAACCTGAAATTTTCTCGTCTGGACAAGACGCAACGGGCGACGTATATATAAAAGAACGAGAATTTTCAGTTTGATACGGGAAAAATATTGAGGTTTTTCCCGTAGTTCCCAAGGCCGGGGCGGCTTGGCGGCCGCCTGTTTCAGCCTCAGTGTTTCAGCAGGAGCGGGCGGCGCGCATGCCCATATTTTTCCAGTCTGGCAAGCCGTTGAAGCGGCGCGGCGGGGCTTTTGCCCTGGCCGTGGCGGTCATGTGCTTTCTGCTGGCAGCGGGCGTCCACGGCTTTGCCGTGGATATCGCTCCTGGAGTTGTTCCGGGCGGCGACAACGCTGTTTCAGAGCGTCCCAAGGTGCTGGACCATGTGGATGAATCCGCCTTCAGCACTGCGCCGCCGTCGCTCCCCAAAGATGAATCTGCTTCCTTGCCCGGCGGAATGCCGGATGTCGCGCCGTCAGAGACGCCGTCTCCCGATGCCGGCGTCCAGGCCGTTCAGAGCCCTCCTGATCCCACATCGCCTGATACTGCCGGGTCTTCTCCCGCGCAAGCCCGGCGGCCCCCCGTCTCCGCCGATACGGTAGGGCCGCCGCCCGCCGCCCTGCCCGAAAAGGACGATCTGCCTTCCGCGGCGGCGGACCCTCCGGCCGCATCTGCCGCGTCGAAAATCAAGCTGTTCGGCACGGTGGAGTTCAAGCGGCCGCTTTCCTCGTTGCCCGCCTGGCTGGACCTGCTCAAGCGCAATCAGGCTGATCCCGTTTTTTTGCCGGAAAAACATTTTAACAAGAAGGTGACCTGGGCGCAGTTCAAGGAGAAAGCCAAGGGTAAAAATACCATGGATCTTCTGCGCTACGTCAATTCTTTCTGGAACACCTGGCCTTATCGTGAGGACATAGACAATTGGGGCCAGGAAGACTATTGGGAAATTCCGGCGGAATTCCTGAAGAAATCCGGCGACTGCGAAGATTATTCGATCATCAAATATTTTACGCTTAAGGAATTGGGCATTCCGCCCGAAACAATGCGTATAGTGGTGGTGCGCGATACGATCCGCAATATGGCCCATGCCGTGCTGGTGGTGTATATGAATAACGACGCCTATGTGCTCGACAGCCTGAGCAACGCCGTTTTGTCCCATACGCGCTTCAGCCACTACAGCCCGCAGTATTCGGTCAATGAATTCGGGCGCTGGGCGCATCTCAAAGGCCGCAAGCTGAAATAAGGTGAACTGATATGGAAATGCAGGAAATGAACGCGCAGGCCGTGGCCAGGCAGTACCGCATGAAAAAGACCGTCGTGGTGAGCGTGGGCCTGTTGCTCTTTGTGCTGGCGGCCGCCGTGGCCTTTGTGCTCTGCAATTTCCAGCTCAAATACACCACCCAGGAGATTCTGAACAAGCAGCGTGACATCCAGCAGGCCTGGGTAGACAAGTCGCTGGAATCCGTCCGTGCCTGGCGCGGCAAACTTGTGGAGCAGGCGCGTTTCATCAGTTCGGCGGAAATGTTCCGTCTGTTCGCTGCGGATGTGCGCGGCCTGGGGCCTGAGGGGACGGCCCGGCTCTCCGCTTCCGACGCGGGCCGGAGCGAGGATGAGGCCCTGCGCTCCATGGCCGAGCAGCTCTCCTATATGCGGGATATTCTGCAGGATTTCGTGCGCCGCAGGGGCTGGACGGCCGCCCGGGTGGTGGCTCCGGACGGGACTTCACTGGTGGCCCCGGCACAGGCCGCATCTCTCAGCCCGGAGCAGGCCGCGCTGGTGCGCCGCGCCGATACGGCCAGGTCTCTGGCTTTCGGTCCTGTGCGCAATCCGGGCGACGGTCTGGTCATGGACATGGTTGATCCGCTGTATGAGGTGCTGGGAGAGGGCGACCCCAAACCCGTGGCCTTTCTGCTGCTCACCGTGCCCGTGGAAAAAGCCGTGACCGGTTTTCTGACCCAGGGCCCGGACCAGCATGAGGATTTCCAGCCGCGCATTTGGGATCGCGGTCCCGAAGGCCAGGAGGTGGTGCTGCTGCGTGACGGCAAAGCCGCCCTCGCACCGGCCGCCTTTCAGCCGGGAAATGACTTGAATCTGCCTTTTATGCGCCGTAACGCCCTGACCGGCAGCGGAGAAGTCTACTCCCTGGGCGCCAAACTCACGGACCTGGACTGGTGCCTGGTCGTGGAGGTGCCTGCCTCTCTGGTGGATTCCCAACTGGAAGGACAGGCCACTCAGATTTACGGCCTGGGCGTACTGGGCAGCCTGGGCGTCGCCTTATTGCTGGCTTTTGTCTGGGCCAGCATGGTCAGCCGGTCGCACCGGGCCACGGCCCGCCATTTTCAGCGCCTGTATACGGTGATCCGCCAGCAGAAGCTGATGCTGGACAGCATCAATGCTTCTCTGCAGGCGGGGCTCTTGCTGGTGAACGGCCAGGGCCGCGTGCAGGTCTCCAATCCGGCATTTTGTCAGATCGCGGCCAGAAGCGAGGAGGACATGGCCAATGCGGCCCTGGCAGACGTGCTGCCGCAAAAGGCCGCGTCCGATTTACTCCAGGGTATGGAACGCGTGAGCGTCAGCGGCCGGATGGACAGCATTGAAATTTCTCTGGACCGGCCCGACGGCGCGCGCCTTTATCGCGTGACGCTCTTTCCCTTTGAGGACCATCAGGAAGACGGGGTGAAGGTCAAGGGCGGCTGCGTGGGGATTTTCCAGGATATCACGGAATTCCGCCGCCGGGCCGAGGCCGCGCGCGAGCGTCAGGCCAACAGCATTGCCGCCCTGGTACGGGCCATTGAAAGCGTGGACGTGAATCTGATCGGCCATTCGCAAAAAATGGAGCTGGTTTCGGAATTATTGTCCGCCAGCATGGAGTTGCCGGACAAGGACAGGGAAACCCTGCGTTTGGCCGCGCGGCTCTCTCAGGCGGGCAAGATCTTTGTGCCGCACCATCTTTTGACCAAGAAAGGCAAGCTCACGCCCGAGGAACAGCAGGAAGTCCTGCGCGCGCCGGAATACGCCTACAAAGCGCTGCACGATCTGCAATTCGGCCTGCCGGTGCCCGAAGCCGTCTATCAGATGGGTGAACGCCTGGACGGGACGGGCCAGCCCCGGCACCTCAAGGGTGAGGAAATCGTGACCAATGCCCGCATCCTGGCGGTGGCCAACGCCTTCTGCGCCATGGTCAGCGCACGTTCCTACCGGGCGGGCATGAGTCCGGAAGAAGCGGTACATCTGCTTTCCCAGGATCCCGGTTTTGATCCCGCTGTGGTGGCGGCGCTGGCTCAATTGCCGCCGGATGCCGTGCAACGGGCCATTGAAACGCCTGTGGCGGATGACGGGCAGGAAAACAGCGGGCCGGTGGATGAACAGATCGGGCCGCACATCGATCCCACGCGGAATTAGAGGCGAGCGCAAGCCGTTATGGATGACAGGCAGATGTCTTCCGCATCCGCTTCCGAGGGCGCTGAAACGGTGGACGTGGCGGTCAATATTTTCGCCAAGCCGTTTCAGACCGCACTCTCGTTGCTGTCGCTGCTCAAGCACAGCGGGGAGCATGTGGGGGTGATCTGGCTGCAGTTTGAGCCGTATGGTTCGCGATACGATGCCATCAGTCCGTATTATATTGCCCGGTATCTGCGAGAGGAGTTGGACGAGCGCTGTCAGGTATTCCAGCCGAATTTCTGGCTGGCACGCGAAGCTGTCGATCCCGTCCGGCTTGACGATCCGGACTACCGGCTGGGCATCCGTTATCAATATGCCTTTGAGCAGAGCCGGAGCCGCAAGCTTTTTCTGATGCACAACGACGTACTGGTGCTGCGCGATATTCTGGGCGACATGCTGCGGGAAATGGGCGACGCCTTCGCTCTGGGGGCAGTGGGGCAATGTTGGAACTGTCCGGCACGGCGTGAGGAACTCACGCGCGAAATTATGGGCCGCGGCGCATGCGGCCCGTTGCACTATACGGAGTTCCGGCCGGATTATGAAGCCTTGTGCCGTCTTTATGCTCTGGCGCGACAGCGTGGCATTTTTGTGCGGCCTTATGATGAGGGATTCGCGGGCATGTTCGACGCCCAGCCCTGGCCCCTGCCGGAATGCCGGGTCAGCGAATGGGCCTGCCTGCTGGATCTGGAAAAGACGCGCCCGTTCTGCACGCCACAGGGCCCGGCATTCACGCCGGGAGCATTTCGCCGTTGCGGCACGGAAAATCTTGATACGGGCGTGGCCTGGTTCAGAGACATGCACGCGCTGGGTTTGCGCGCCCGGCATTTCGAGCTTACGCGGTATCTGAAGCACTGGGTGGGCACGGGCAATAAAACCCCCCGGCGCTATGCGCTGGCCGAGTCAAATGCCCTGGGCTTGCTGCAACGCCAATATCCCCATTATCTCCAATGGCTGGCGGAACAGAGCGGAGAGGCTTTTTAAGTGATGCCTGGAAAGGTGTAGGTAACCAATTGCAGAGAGATTTTATCTTTTTGTTTGTTGTTCATATTTCTATGATCCGTGGATATGCCGTTATCCGCGCATTCAGCTTAATGATTGGAGACAGGGTGAACAACCTGTTTGAATAAACACATAGCGTTTCCGCTTATTCGTTAGTCTGGAAGAGGTGCTCCCATGTCAGTGGGGTGCCCGCAGTGATGTTGTGTGTTGATTTTTTGTTAAGAATTTCATCATAATATCGAGGTGGCAGCCCATATCCAGGACGGATGCAACGTACGTTTTCCGGCGTGAAGGGCTCGCCGATGCGGACGTCTTTGACCACAAACAGAGAGCGACGGAACACGACGCTTTCCTTTTCTTTTTCCGTTAGCGAATACTTGACATGCCCGAGCGCTTTTTCCGCTGCACGGATGTCTTTGACCATTTGCGCGAACTCTTCCGGCTCCATGGAAAAGGCTGAGTCCGGTCCTTCATCGGCGCGCGACACCGTGAAATGCTTTTCAATGATACGCGCTCCCAGGGCAACCGCCGTAATGGCCACGGCGCTGCCCATCGTGTGATCGGAAAGACCCGCGACACAATTAAAGGTCTGCGCCAAATGCGGAATAGTCCGCAAGTTTGCCTCTTCCGGCGGAGCGGGATAGGCACTGGTGCATTTGAGCAAAGCGAGTTCTTTTGTGCCGTTTTCGCGCAGGGTTGTAACGGCCTCGGCGATTTCGGCAAGCGTGGCCATGCCTGTGGACATGATCACTGGTTTGCCTGTGGCAGCAATTGTTTTGAGTAGAGAGATGTCCGCCACTTCAAAAGAGGCGACCTTGTAGCAGGGCACATTCAGGCCTTCCAAAAAATCCACCGCGCTTGCGTCAAAGGGAGTGGAAAAACAAGCCATGCCCAATTCTTCAGCAAGCCCCATCAGGCGTGGATGCCATTCCCAAGGAGTATACGCTTCCTGATAGAGATCATGCAAGGTACGCCCTTTCCACAACGTCCCTTCAATGCGAAAATATTTGTTATCACAGGGAATCGTCATGGTATCGGCTGTATAAGTCTGTAATTTGACGGCATCCGCTCCAGCGTTGAAAGCGGCGCACACAATGGCTTCAGCGCGCTCGATACTGCCATTATGATTTGCAGAGAGCTCGGCGATGATATAGGTAGGCTTCTTTTTGTCGAACATTTAGAATTCCAAAAAGTTTTTTTTGAGATAGAGCTTTGTTGCAACAGTGCCGTTGATGGCAAAATCTCCAGAAACGTGAAAGCCCGATTTCTTAAAAGATTTAAGTGATGGAGTGTTGCCTTTTTTTATGTATGCAATTATTTGTTTATCGTCATTTTCGAAGAAATATTTTTTACAGGCTTCTCTTATGATATATTCTCCATAGCCCTTTCCTCGAAATTCTTTTGATATAGCGATACTTATTTGTACTTCTTCATTTTTTTTCTGAAACCTGACATATCCAAACGGTTTTTTATCAATATTTACAATAAAAAACGGAATATTTTTTTTTAATACTGTTGAAAACCATTTTATGTGTTCGCCATAAGGTATAGGCAGATTGTTAAATGAGGCTGCTCTTATGTCTTCTTCATTGGCAAGGCCAAAAATAAAATCAATATCGCTTTTCTCAACTTTGCACAGTGAAATCTTAAAAAATATCAGAAGGTTGGGTATTCCATTGCCTCCAAATGATGCTTTTTCATGTGCTGCTCTGCCCAAGAGAATATCCTCCCACACTTTTGGAAAATATTGTTTTGCTATACGCTGTGTGTGAAGTAACTCTACAATCGCATGCTGATTTTCAGCCAATTCGACTGTCAAAAAAGGCACTCCCAGATAGCATAGTTCCCAGCAAGTCGAGCCCCCTGCCGTAATGCACAGGTCGGTATCCAGCAGCAGGGCAGGCATATCGTCCACGCGTGACAAAATCTCCAGCCGGGCAGGGCAGCGGACAAAGGCGGCGCGTACACGTTCCGCATTCATGGCCCCTTGGATGACACGTACTGTGCTGCTGGCCAGTTCCGTCATGTCCATTTCTGCGGCAATCTTTTCCAGATATTCGATGAAGTTGCCACCACCGAGGGTAATGAGAATGTTTTGCGGCGGGATTGGCGATATCCGTTTTATTGCTCTTTTTTTGACTTTCAGAAACTCTTGTCGCAGCAACACATAGTCTAGTCCAAGCAGCTTGTGACCAATGGTACCGTGATAGAGAAGTTTTTCGGCACCGATATTCTGATTCAAAAGAATATCGCAATGATATTCAGGTAGATGGGCGTAATCATCAATGACCAACAGGCGATAGCCCGCGCACATGATAGCCTTCTGGCAATCACCGTCGAAGTGATATCCGTCAAGAGCGATCCAGATTGGGCCTTCAGCCGTAAGGGGAAGCCCTTCACCCTGAAGCTGCTGCAACAATTCTTCCGGCAGTTCTTTTTCCGGTGGGTGATCTGGGAGAATGTGCAGCGGAATATTTTCTTTTGCCAGCCGAGAACGCAGCCAACCAATTCCAAGCCGGCAAATCATATGCACATTCAAACCTGTCTTGCATGCTGCTTGCGCCAGCGCGAGACAGCGCATTACATGTCCGGCCCCCATGCGGGGGGCCGCATCGGCACGAATGAGTAAGGTTGCTGTTTGGTCAGGAAACATCGGAAGGGGATAGCCTCTCACCTTGTCTACGGTTCACACAACATTGTTTGCCGAGCAGAAGAAAATCGAGATGGGCAGGCAGACCATCTCCAGGACGTGCATAATCAAGCATGTCTTGAGTAAGCGTTTCCCCCGCAGCAATGTCTCGCGCCGCAATAATACTGCGACGTGCAACGGGAGGTAATGCCCGTTCTGCAGATGTCATGCTTCGACGAGGACTACCCAGCGCTATTTCCACATCGCGGATAGTTTGCACAAAATCTTTGGCTTCTTGAGGTTCTAGAGACATAATGTGCTCAGGACTGCGGATACAGCGGTCAAGCGTTATGGTTTTTTCAAGCATGTCAACGCCCAGAGCAACAGCGGCAATATCCATGGTAGCACCGGGAGTATGATCGGAAAATGCAATGGGATATGGAAACATTTGTCGCAGCGTCTGTATTGTCCGTAAATTGATACTTTCAAGACGGGCGGGATAGCCAGAAGGGCAATGATTGATAATAATATTTTTACATCCAGCCATTTCTAGGATTTCTACGGCCTGTTCAACTTCACCAATAGTCGCGCTGCCTGTATCAATCTGTACTGTCCACTGATATCGCGCTGCTTGCCTAAGGAGATAGTGATAGTTTATGTCTCCAGAACAAATTTTGACGCAT
>NZ_JAGZUV010000090.1:0-10008 GCF_018379785.1 Desulfovibrio sp. | reverse complement strand
GTTGCGGCCCGCGTTTCAACCTTGCCCAGCAGTTCGCCCCATTCCTTGCTCTTGCCTTGGCCGCTGTTGTTTTCAAAGGCGGGAGCGTCGGAGCCGTTTTTACCGTTCTCCGCCGCTTCCACGCGTGCCCCGCCGACTCCGGGGACCGCCTCTGAGGCGGCATTGTGAGTTTTGCCCGCAGCGGCCGAGGCGCTGGCCAGCTTGTCCCCCGGATTGTTCCGGTTTTCAGCGCCGCCCGCTTCGCCCACGGCGCCACTCTGCTTGCCGTTCAGTTTGCGGCTCACCGCCTCGCTCTGCGAAGCGATTTCAGCGGCATCCGGACTGTCGGCCTGCTGGCCTGATTGCAAGGTCTGGTTGAGGATTTCCCGGCTCTGCTCCTGCACGGTCTTGTCGATCAGAATCCGGCTTTGTTCCACTTTGCGGTTTTGCAGGGCGCTTGCCGCCTTTTCTTTTTCCATGCGGTCGCGGGCTTTGCTGATGATGGGCTTGAGCGTCTGTTCCAGAGCCGCGTCCAGCTTCTCGCGATTGGCCTTGTCCGTGGCGAACTGCATGGAGGCGGGCTTCATGAGGTTGCCGAACTGCTCGCCGGTGACGCGCAAGGCGTCATAGCCGCCGAAATTGTCGGCAAGACTTTGCAGGCTGTTTTTGTTCAGACCCAGGCCCCTGCCCAGAGCAAGAGCGTCGTCGCGGCTGATTTCAATACTTTCGCCGGGGTCCAGCTTGGCAAAGGCGTCGGTGATCAGGGCCAGGGCGTCCTCGCCCTTGCCTTCGCCCATGCACTGCAGAACAGAAGCGGCAAGATCGCCCGTGGGATCAATCTTACCCAGCAGAGCGGTGATGGTTTCGGCGTCTTCATCGCTTACTCCGGCGGCCTTGCCCGTGCCCATCAGACTGGCCATGACCTGGGCCAGAGTGGCTCCGTCAGGCTGACCGGCCAGCACATCAAACTGTTTCAGGCTTTCCTCGGGAGCACCGGCCTTGAGCAGCTTTTCGCGTAATTCATGCAATTCCTGCTTGGTGAAGCAGACTTCATCCAGCGTATAGGTAACGCCGTCCGTGGTATGGCGGCTGTAGGGGCCTTCCACCATGGCCTGCGTCTGCCCGGAGCCGTTCTGCAAAGCCGCGTTTACCGACACGTCCTGCCCGCTTTCCACGGATTTCATGGCATCCTGCATGGCCTGCATGAAATCAGTGGAAGCATCGGCATCGGACTGGTTGCCCATGCTGCCCCAAAAATTCAAAGCGCTGTCGGCAGTGTCGGTGGGAAGAATTTGCATTGTCGCACTCCTTGCGCCTGTTGGTATTCAAGGAGTGTTCCAAAAATAAAAATGTAATGATTTTCAATGGATAAAACTGATCAACGCGGCAAGACTTGCCGGAAGCGGGAAGGGCGATGTGACATGAATTCTTACTGTTGCGCTTTATCGGGAAAGCAAAGGACGCACAGCGCGGTCAGACGGTCCACGGCCGTCTGCCAGCCTTGCGGCGTGAAATCGGCATTTTGCAGAAACATGTGCGTATGTCCGGCGAAAAGGCGCAGCAAGGGCGGTTCCGCACGCCAAAAGTCTGCGGGCAGCTCCCGGCTGCGCTGCTTGAGGCCGTCGGCGCATTGCGCGCAAAGGCGGGCCAGCCCGGAAGCCAGGCGTCGCGCCAGTTGCGGAAAGGCATTTTCCAGGGCCGCCAGACGTTGCCGGGCCAGAGGGCGCAGTGAGGGATCATACAGAAACAAAAAGGCGGCCTGCCAGAAATCCTCCAGCAAAAAACGGCAGGAACGGCTTGCGGGGCGGCCTTCCGGATCTTCCACGGCCTCAAGGCGATAGAGATCCAGAGCATCACGGCCTGTGCGGCGGAGGGACAAGCCGAGCAGCGGCCCGCTGCGGGCCAGCGGATGGGCATCCTGCGGATTTTCCAGGACGGCCAGAGCCGCCCGTGCCACGGCGGCCGGGCTGAAGGCCTGCTTACAATAAAGTTTCGAGCGGCGGCATTGCCAGCAGCCCACACAGCTCATGGCCGCGCGCAAAACCCATTGGCCGGGGGCGGTGGGACCTGTTTCGCGGGCATGCACAGGACCCATGGAAAGGTTGAGCACGGGCACGCCGAGCCAGTCGGCCAGGTGCATGGGGCCAGTATCCGGGGTGATGCAGAGGTCCAGGCCGCGCAGGACGGCGGCCACGTCCCTGAGCGGCAGGCGGCCGCAAAGGTTGGCGTGCGGCAATTGGGCCAGACGGGCCACTTCCTGCCCCAGCGCGCTTTCGGCCGGGCCGCCCAGAAAGACCGGCATGGCTCCGGCCCCGGCCAGCCGCCGGGCCAGCCGGGCCCAGAACAGGGCATCCGGGCGTTTGGCCGCTTCACTGGCCCCCAGCACCAGAGCCACGCGTCCGCTGCCCGCCCCCTTGGGCAGAATATGCCCCGTTTGGCCGGGACGCACTGCGGGCTCCAGATCCAGACGGTACAGATCCGACCAGTGAAAAGCGTTATGATGATTGTTCTGGGTCAGGGCAGTGCGGTAGAGTTGCCAGAAACCATGGACGTGCAGGCCGTCCGGCAGTGCCGCCGGGCCCAGCTTGAGCCCGGCTTCCAGACCGGCCAGGCAGGCGGCGGCCTCGGGCCGGGCGCTCAGATTGACGGCCGCCGCGTAGTGCCCGCGCGCCAGGGTGGGGCAATGCGAAGGGGGGAAAAAAACCACCTCCGGAGCCAGCGGCATCAGTTCCTGGAAAAACTGCGGCTCGGCCGCCACCCAGATGGGATGGCCCGGCCAGCGTTTTTTTAGGGCAAGCAGCAAGGGGAAGGTCAGGATCAGATCCCCCATGCGTTGCAATTGCAGAACCAGCAGGGGATCCGCACTCATGGACGCGCCTTGTCCACCTGGGGAGTTCCGTAGATCCGGCGCATATGTTCAAGCATTTCTTGAAGTCTGTGTTCCCAGGTATGGCAGGCCAGCACCCGTTTGCGCGCGGCAGCGGCCAGTTTACGGCGTTCAGCCGGGTGGGACAGATAGTGGCGCGTCAGATCGGGGATTTCTTCCGGATCGTGGTAGCAGGCCATTTCGCCGGGCTCGAAAAGCTGCTCCATCTGCGGCCGCCAGTCCGTGAGCACAAAAGCCCCGGCGGCGGGCACGTCGAAAATACGCTGGTTGACCGCTCCTTTCATCTGCTTGCTGGTACAGTTGAAATTGACGGCGGAATGCCCGTAAAAAGCGGGCAGTTCCGCATAGTAGCTCAAGGCGTCCAGATAGCGGGGCTGGCGGGGCTCGCGCCGAAATTCGATCCGCCAGCCCCGGTCGCCCACGATCAGGGGGCAAAAGGGCAGCAGACGGCGCACGCAGCCGTTGCGGTACAGGCGGGTGGCCTGCCAGGTGATGGCCGTTTCATAGGCCAGCCGGGCCTCGTTGTCGGGCAGGGCCTCATAGCGGGCATGAACCCCGGGAAAGGACTGGCGCAGAAAATCCGCCACCGAACGCTGCTCGCTGTCCATAAAGGCTTGGGAAACCTCACGGAAGGGCAACAGCAGTTCTCGTGGAAAACGCCCGTTTTTCAGACGGCCGCCCACCTTATAGAGCATGGAGTTGCCCACAAAGGAGATGTCGGCCTTCCAGGCATCGGGAACCGCCGCGCGGCTCGGGCGGAAGCGCTCCGGGTCCGTCCCCAGGGGCAGATAAAAAACATGCTCAAAGCCTGTGCGCCGCAGGCTTGCGATATTGTCCGCGTCCCAGGTGAACAACGCAGTCCAGGGACTGACGCAACGCGAGTAAAGGTGGATGATCAGATGCGGATTGTCCACGAACCAGGAGGCCAGCGGCAGTTGCAGCCGGGCCAGCAGGTCCATGAGCACTCCTTCCACGTCCACGCCCATGTGGTTGAGCGTGATGCAGCAGTCGGGCCTGAACGAAACCACGGCCTCCAGCAACCGCTGGACAAAATCCTCGCGGGCCAGTGTGTCGTCCTTGATGGTGATCAGCTTGTAGGCGAGGCCCAGCTTGCGGCAGGCCCCTTCCAGTTCGCCCATCAGGAAATATTTGCTGGTCAGCAGAAGCACGCGCGGCGCCGCCTCGCGGAAACGGGGCTGTACCGCGCGGCTCCAAAAGTCAAACCGGGCGCTGGCGGCGAGCTTTTCACGCAGCTCGCCGTAATAGGCGCGGTCCAGGCGCAGATAAAAGGGCAGGGCCAAGGGCAGCAGGCGTTTGCCGTTATGGCGCGTCTGCCAGTGGGTCAGCTCGTTGAGCGCCGCTTGGGGGTCGGCCGCGTTCACCAGAAGCACGCGCTGCCGCAGGTTTTCAGGCAGGGCGGCCAGCACGCCGGTCAGCTCTTGCAAACTTTTTTCTTTTTCCACCACGGCGATGGGGCCGTCGTGTTCTTCAAGCAAAAGATGAAGGGCGTGTCCCAAACCCGTGCCCAGCAGCACCGGCAGAGCATCCCGGCGTTGTTCCGGAGAAAGGCTTCGGACCACGGATTTTTCCCTCTCCACGCCGCCGGGACCGAGCATGGCGAAAGAACGTCCGCCCACATGGGCCAGCACGTCGGCCGGAACGCCGCCGGGGCATTGGCCGTCCGCGAAAACCGCCTCAAAGAGCGGGGTGTGTTGAAGGGTCATTTTCCCTTGCCCTTGTCGGCCGGGGGCAGGGGTTCCACGATAATATCGTCGTAACAGAGCCGGAAGAGCACGTTTTCATAAGGCCGCTCCACCAGCATGAAGGCCCGGCCCACGGAAATTTCCACGCCGGGATAGACCTTTCCCGGCACCATCAGGCGGCAGTTCTGCATGTAGTTTTCATCCAGGTAGAGCTTTGACCAGAGCATGTTGCGCTGCTTCATGATCCGTTCGCGCTGCTCGACGAGCCGGACCAGTTTGCGGCTGGCCTCATTGGCATCGGGCGGCAGATGCCCGGCCACGGCCTTGAGGTGGGTGATGGACTGGGACAGGCCGGAAATAATCTTGTCGATCTTTTCCAGCTGGCGGATGCTCAGAGGGTCGTAGCCCAGGTATATCTTGGTGGAAATGGCCGCCTTATTGCCCAACTGCCTGCCCACATAGACGCTGCCGTAGGCGTTGATGGTGCTGCCGTAGACCTGTTCGCGAACCACCATGTTGGCCCCGGCGTAAACCGTGCTGTACAGACAGTATTTTTCAACAACCATATTGCCGCGGGCGCGCGCTTCGATCTTTTCCAGAAAGGGCGTGAGCAGTTTGTCGCCCGCGTCCAGAAGGCAATGCTGGCCCGCGCCGCCACGCGCGCCGCCGTCCACCATCAGATCGCGGCGGGCACGCGCCACACCGCCTTCCACCATGCCCATGATTCGGAGATTATTGGCCTGCACGGAAAAACCGGAACGCACCGAACCATGCACGGCCATGTCTCCCACAAAGAAGATATTGCCCGTGCGGAAGCTGACGTCCTGACGCACATTGAGCAGGCGTTTGACCGTGATTTTTCCGCTGTTGTAAAAAACGTAGCCGTTGGAGGTTGAGAGCAGATAGTTGGGATAGGCCGGGTCCACACGGGTATTGGCCCCGCCGGGGAGTACGGGCCTGGAAAGTACAAAGCGCGGGTCCGGTTCCGCCCCGGCTTGCTCCAGAGGGATGACCTCGGCCAGAAGCTGTCCGGCAATGACATTCTGCACGTATCCCAGGCTGTAGAGATCCGAGCTCTCGCCGTCTTCGCCGACGCCGGGTTTTGGGCGCAGGTAGTCAAAATCCGGGTTGAAATAATGTCGAAGATAGTATTGCACCGTACACCATCCGTCTGGGCTGAAAAAACTGCCGCATACCGGCGGCGCGAAACGCTATTCCGCCGCGTCCGGAATATACCCTTTAAGCTCTTCCTCACTTTCATACGTGGGGAAAAAACCTTCCACCTCCGCGTCTTTCAAAAGTTGTGCCACATGCGGCGCGGGACAGAGCAAAATCAGCCTGCGTCCCCGACCCTGAAGTCTGGTGCTGATGCTCACGAGGACTCCCAGTCCGGCATTGTCCATTCGTCCTGCCCGGCTGAGATCCACCACCGCCTGGGTGATGTCCGGGGCCGCTATGTAGTTTTCCATTTGCCGATTGAACTCGACCACGTCAGCCAGAAGTATGTCGCCGGTCAGGCGCAGGATAATGACTTTGTTATACAATTCCGCTTGCAGATCAAACATGGCCGGGCCTCCGAAACATTTTCTCATCGGGGAAGCTTTGTTCCCGGTGTGATGGCGCTGCCTTCATCCTGCGGATAGCGACGACTCCAAGGCGCGAACCACGCCGTTACGCCCGCCGTCATATCCATGGCTCAGTATGCCAAAGCGGTTGAAACAACGCGCATTTTCTCTGAATTGCAGGCACGAATATCCGCTTTGCGGCCGCCGGCATTTCTGCATTGTTATCGGCAAAAAGTTTTGCGCGGCATGGCAACGTTGGAAGTCTTGAAATGCTGCCGACGGCAGCGCGAACTGATGTCATCCGCGCCTGAAGCCGAAGCCGGCCCGCATTCCCGGGTGGACAGGGAGCACGTCAGCTTGGAACCGGGTCCGGCGTGCCGCCGTTATGAAAAAACCGGGTGGAATCCAGCCAAATGGTCACAGGTCCCCAGTTGCAGAGGCGGACTTCCATTTCGGCTCCAAAGATGCCCGAAGATACGCTGCCGTGACACGATTCGTCAACATGTCTGACAAAACGCTCAAACATCGCGGCGGCCCAGGCCGGGTCGCCGGCGTCGGTAAAGGAAGGCCGACGGCCTTTGCGGCAATCGGCGTACAGGGTGAACTGGGGCACCAGCAACGCTTGGCCGCCGAAGTCCTGCAGGGAGCAGTGGAACTTGCGGGCCGCGTCGCCCTGGCCCGGGAAAATGCGCAGATCCAGAAGTTTGCGGACCATGCCCGCAAAGGCCGGGCTCTGGTGAAAATCCGGCCCGTCATCCCGGCCAAAGCCAACCAAGGCCAGCAGCCCCCGGCTGATGGCGGCCACAACGCGGCCGTCCACACTGACCGAGGCCTCGCGAACCCGTTGGACCAGTATACGCATCAGGCCCTGTCCCGGGGAGTGCGCTCGGCGGGAACGTCCCGGCGCGGAGCCGCGTCGGCGGAGGCTGTGTTTTTCTGGCCCGCCTGCCGGTTTTTTCTGCGGTCGGCTTTACGCTCTTCCTCTTCACGCAACGCCCGACGCAAGACCTTGCCCACTATGGTCTTGGGCAACTCCTCGCGAAACTCCACCAGGCGCGGCACCTTGTAGGAGGCCAGCTTGCTGCGGCACCAGGCAACGATCTCGGATTTGTTCAGGCTTTCGCCGGGACAGGGCACCACATAGGCCTTGAGCACTTCCCCGCGCACGTCGTCGCTGATGCCCACAGTGACGGCTTCCATGATTTTGGGATGTTCCAGCAACACCTCATCCACTTCACGCGGGTAGACATTGTAACCGCCCACAATGACCATGTCTTTCTTGCGGTCCACAATATAAAAATAACCGTCCTCATCCATGGTCGCCAGGTCGCCGGTATAGAGCCAGCCGTTGCGCAGGGCGCTGGCCGTCTCGTCGGGCCGCCGCCAGTAGCCGCTCATGACCTGGGGCCCCTGGATGACCAGTTCCCCCATCTTGCCGGGGGGCAGGGTCAGGGAGCCGCCTTCCATATCCACAATGCGGGCGTCGGTGCCGGGCAGGGGCATGCCGATGGAATTTTCTTTCTGGCCCTGGCGTCCCAGGGGGTTGATATGGGTAATGGGCGAGGCTTCGGTCAGCCCGTAGCCTTCCAGAATGGCGGCGCCGGTGGCCTCCTGAAAGCGGCGGAAAATTTCACGCGGCAACGGGGCCGAGCCGGAAACGCAGATTCGAATGCTGTGCAGATTGTAGCGGGCCAGATCCTTTTGTTGCAAGAGCGAAATGTAGACGGACGGCGCGCCCGGAAAAATCGTGGGCTTATGGCGGGCGATGATGCGCAGCACGTCCTGCGGCACATAGCGCGGCAAGGGCAGGGTTGTGGCGGCAAGGGCCACGGGAATGATCAGGCCGGTGGTCAGGCCGTAGACATGAAAGAAGGGCAGCAGGGAAATAAAAGTATGGTGCTCTTTGGCCGAGACGTGGATGATGTCCAGCACCTGGCGGCAGTTGGTGCCCAGGTTGGCATGGGTCAGCGTGACGCCTTTGGGCAGACCAGTGGTGCCGCCGGTATACTGGAGCATGACCGGATCGTGCAGCGGGTCCGCAATGGGTTCCGTATGGCGTAGCGCGCCTTTGCAAAAGGTCTTCCACTCAAAGACATGCTTGCCGTCGTAGGGAATGGGCACCTTGGGATTTCGGGCCTGCTTGAAACGGTACAGCCAGTTGAGAGGAAAGGAAAGCGCGTCGCCCACGCCGGTAATGATAAAATTGCGCAGCGGCAGGCGGTCGCGCAACGCGGCCACACGCGGCCAGAGCAAATCCAGCAGGATCATGTGTTCCGCCCCGGAATCCTGCATGTTTTCCAGCAGTTCCTTTTCCATATAAAGCGGATTGGTCATGACCACCACGGCCCCGGCCTTGATGGCTCCCCAGAAGGCAATCATGGTCTGGGGCAGATTGGGCAACATGATGGCCACCCGCTGGCCCGGCTCCACGCCCATGCGCCGCAAGGCTCCGGCAAAGAGTTCCGCCCGTTCGCGCAAATTTTTGTAGGTAATGCGCGTGTTCTGGAAGATCAGGGCGTTGCGGCGGGGGTAGGCTTCGGCGGCCTCGTCCAGCAGGGAGTAGAGCGGCTTGTCCCAGATCTCCACGGTACGGGGCACGAAATCCTCATAATGGGCGAACCAGGGCCGATACAACTCAGTGTTCATGGCGCATCCTTATGGAGATCAGAAGTCGGGGGATGGAACAGCCTGTGAGGAAAAGGGCGGCGTGCCGCCGACCAGCGCGCTGACCACGGCATAGGCCTTGATGCCCTCGGACCGCCCGGTAAAGCCCAGGCCTTCCTCGGTGGTAGCCTTGAGGTTGACCCGCGCCGTGTCCAGGCCTAGCAGCCGGGCCACATTCTTGCGTATTTCTTCACGGAAGGGCGACAGGCGGGGCGTCTGGGCCACGATAGTCAAATCCACATGGCTGAGCTCAAGCCCTGCGCCGCGCAGCATTTCCAGAACCTGATCCAGCAACACGGCTGAAGAAATGCCCTCATAGCGGGCCTGGCTGTCGGGGAAGTGCTGGCCTATGTCGCCCAGGGCCGCGCAGCCCAGCAGGGCGTCCATGAGCGCGTGCAGCAGCACGTCGCCGTCGGAGTGAGCCACAACTTCCGGGCCGCCGGGAATGAGCACGCCGCCCAGCTTCAACGGGCGCCCCGGACCGTAACGATGCACGTCGTAGCCCATGCCCGCGCAGGGGCGGGGCATAGCCTGTTCTCCGGCCAGCAGGGAAAGATCTTCGGGATGAGTGATTTTCACGTTGGCAGCCTCACCGGGCACGATGAGCACTTCGTGGCCCTGAACTTCCATCAGCGCGGCGTCGTCGGTGACGGCCAGGCCCGCATCCAAGGCATGTTGGTGGGCCTGACGCAGCAAGGTCAGGTTAAATCCCTGGGGTGTCTGCACCGCCGCCAGCCGGGCGCGCGGCAGGGTAGCCGCAACACGCCCGTCGTCCACCATTTTGATAGTGTCAGTGACGGGCAGACCGGGAACGACCGCGGGCGCGCCCTGGCGCAGGGCCTCACAAACGCGGCGTACCAGGGCCGGGCTCAGAAAGGGGCGGGCCGCGTCATGCACCAGCACGTACCGCGTCCGACGCGGCAGGACCGCCAGACCCAGGCGCACGGAATCCTGGCGCAACGCGCCGCCGGCCGCCGCCAGCCAGGGCAGGCCGAGATCCTCTCGCGCGTAAAGGGCATGCAAGCGCTCTTCCTCGGCGGTACGCCGGTCAGGGGGGAAAACAAAAACAATACCGGCCACCACGGCGCTGCGGCTCATGGCGCGCGCCGCGTGCCAATACAGCGGGACGTCCCGCCAGCATAAAAACTGTTTGGGACAGCCGCCGACAACGGCCGCCAGACGGCTGCCGCTCCCGGCGGCCAGGATCAGG
>NZ_JAGZUV010000089.1:0-10072 GCF_018379785.1 Desulfovibrio sp. | reverse complement strand
TTCTTCCCTCTTTATTGATCGACAGAGAATCACCGGTCAAAGTCAGATTCTGGACCTGAAGGCTGCCGTTGGCATCCACTGTAATCGATTTGCCGTCACTCTTATCGCCCAAAGTCGAAGTGGCCAGAGTGACATTTTCAGCCGTACCCAGACGAATCTTGGCATATCCGTTCTGGTCCGCGCCATCGCCATCAGGATCGTAACCGAGATAGACCTTGCCTGTCCCGGCCGTCAGATCTGTCAACGCCACATTGCCGTTCAGATTGAGTTCGCCTTCAACATGCAGGGTCCCCGCGCTGCTCAGCGTGCCGCCGCTGAGATTGTATTCCACGCCTCTATTGATGTTCAGCGCGCCGCCAGCCGCCACGGCCACCGTGCCGCCGGTCTGGTTGACCGTGGCGTCGCCGCTGGCCTTGAGGGCGTTGGCAAGGCCTTGTTTCTTGGCCAGCGCACCGGCCAGGGTCAGGTTGCCCTTCACGTCCAGCGTGCCGCCGTTGATGTTGACCGCATTGGCGGTCAGCACGCCATGTTTGGCGTCAGCCACGCTGATTTTGCCGTCGCCGGTGAGGGTCAGGGCGTTGTCCGCGCCGTAAGAACGCAAAATGGCGGCCTTGCCGCTGTCGCCGCCCAACGCCACTTCGCCGCCGCTGACAGTGACCTGGCCGCCCACCACTTGGCCGTAATCACCCACGGTGATTTTGCCGCCGCTCACGGTGGTGGCCGCGCCGTTCAGGCCGCCCACCAGCATGGCCCCGTCATCCCAGTTGGTGCCGCCGCCGATCTGCCCGGCAATGTCGGCCGTGCCGCCGCTGATAGTTACGGCATCCATCTGCAACTGGCTGTTGGCAATGGTCAGCGTGCCGCCGGTCATGCCAAAGGAGCCGGTCCAGGTGTCGGCCGCCTCGCTGGCGCTGTCCGTGGTGCCCAGCAGGCCGTGCGGGCCGGTATTGAGGGTCAGCGTGCCGCCGTCATTCAGGCTGGTCGCACCGCTCACATAGAGATGGCCGGAGTTGGAGCTGACGGTCAGGCTGTTGCCCGCGCCGCCGATGGTCAGGCTTTGGGCCTGCCCGCCGTTGCTCAGCGTTTCGGTGCCCGTAATCGTCACATCCTGATCCGGCCCCCAAGTAGGAGCCGCCCCGGCCATGCCCGCCGCGCCCACGGTCAGCGCGCCCGTCAGGGCCAGGCTGCCGAACAAGTTCAGCAGGCGGCATTTTTTAAGCACAGCCCGATATTTATTGACAAGATTGCCGATAGCGCCCTTCGTTAGCATAGCATACCTCCTAGGAGCATCCGCTCCTCAAGAATTCATACGGAGCCCAATGCTCCCTTCCTTTGCCGACAGATGTACTGTCGGTTTCCGGCTGGGCTTCGAGAATTTATGGGAGAGCTATCTTTTTGAAATAATGAGTATTTTTATAAAGTAGAAATTGGGAATTTTTTATTAGAGATATGCTATTGCAAATTTAGGGGGCTGAAAGTATCATTATTCAACAACTCATTGACAGTACATCTGTCGATGAGTTGTATACATATCCGCTGGATATGCGTGCGGACATTTTTGATATCTGTCGGAAGTGCAGTGTAACATGCCGTTTTTTCTGCTTTTCAGGTCCGGAATAACGCCTCTGGCCTGAACGGCCCCGGTGGAAGAGATGAGGGGATGCGGAGAGGGCGACACGTGGCCCGTTGCGCGCATTTCCTATGTGGGCAGAAGTTCTTGACATACTCTCTAGTTGTACATATTTTTGTACAAAATGGAGTTTGTCATGAGCCAGGCCATTACCTATTCCGAGGCCCGTCAGAATCTGGCGGAAACCATGAATCGCGTATGCGACACGCATACGCCCCTGATCATCACCCGACGCAAGTCCCAACCAGTGGTCATGCTTTCGCTGGAGGATTACAGCAGTCTGGCTGAAACCTCCTATCTGCTGCAAAGTCCCGCCAATGCCGAGCGGTTGCGGGCGGCCCTAAGCGCCGCGGCCAAGGGGGAAACCACGCTTCGCCGGCTTGAGGAGGCATAGGCGTGCTGCTTGCCTGGACGCCGCAAGCCTGGGAGGATTACCTCTACTGGCAAGGTACGGACAAAAAAATCCTCAAACGTATCAACGCGCTTCTCCGTGACGCCCTGCGCGACTTCGGTTCCGGGCTGGGCAAACCGGAAGCGTTGAAATTCGATCTCAACGGCTGCTGGTCACGCCGGATTGATCTCGCCCACCGCCTCGTCTATCGAGTGGATGAGCCCGCCGGGCAGCTCATTGTGCTGCAATGCCGTTATCACTACTGACGGCGTTCTTTCTCCGCTCCCGCCGCGCTTTCCCAGCAAATCCCTTTACAAAAAGACGCGCCGCTGGCTATTCTGCACGCCAAGCCGGGCCGCGCGCCGTGCGCGCCCGACCTCTGGGGCAAGGAAGCTTTGAAAATGTCTATTCTCAAAGTTAATCCGCGCCGGGGTCCGGGGGTCCGGTTCAAAACAAGCGAGAAGTACAATGGAAGAGTTTTCGCGTATCCAGCGCCTGCCTCCTTATGTCTTTGCCGTCGTGGGCGACCTCAAGATGAAGTTGCGTCGGCAGAATATCGACATCGTGGATTTCAGCATGGGCAATCCCGACATTCCCACGCCGGGCCATGTGGTGGACAAGCTGGTGGAGGCCGCGCAAAAGCCGGTCAACCACCGCTATTCCCTGTCCAAGGGCATCCCCAATCTGCGCAAGGCCGTCTGTGACCGTTACGCCCGCCTCTACGGCGTGGAACTGGACCCGGAACGCGAAGCCATCGTGACCATGGGCTCCAAGGAAGGTCTGGCTCACCTCTCCCTGGCCATGCTGGAGCCCGGCGATGTGGTGCTGGCCCCGGACCCCACCTATCCCATCCATAAATACGCGCCGATCATCGCGGGCGCGGACGTGCGCAGCGTGCCCATCGGCCCGGGACGCGACTTTTTCGAGGATCTGACCGCCGCCACCCGCCAGGCCTGGCCCAAGCCCAAGCTGCTTTTCCTCTGCTATCCGCACAATCCCACCACCGAGGTGACGGACCTGGATTTCTTCCGCAAGGTGGTGGCCTTCGCCAAGGAGAACGGCCTCTGGGTCGTCCATGACCTGGCCTACGCGGATCTGGTTTTCGACGGCTACAAGGCCCCCAGTTTCCTTCAGGCCGAAGGGGCCAAGGATGTGGGCGTGGAGTTCTACACCCTGTCCAAGAGTTATTCCATGCCCGGCTGGCGTGTGGGCTTCTGTCTGGGCAATCCGCGTCTGGTGCACGCTCTGGCCCGGATCAAGAGCTATCTGGACTACGGCATCTTCCAGCCTATCCAGATTGCTTCCACCGTGGCCCTCAACGGGCCGGAGGACTGCGTGCACGAAATTTGCGACATCTACCGCGAGCGCCGCGACCGCCTCATTGAGGGGCTGGGGCGCATCGGCTGGGAGGTGCCCTCGCCCAAGGCCACCATGTTTGTCTGGGCGCGCATTCCCGAGCCCTTCCGCAAGATGGGTTCCGTGGAATTTTCCAAATTGCTGCTGACCGAGGCGCAGGTGGCCGTATCGCCGGGGCTGGGCTTCGGTTCCTACGGCGACGAGTACGTGCGTTTCGCCCTCATTGAAAACGAGCACCGCACCCGGCAGGCCATCAGCAATATGCGCCGCCTGCTCTCGGGCGCGCCGGAGTAAGCATGACGAAAGCCAACGAAAGCAAACCCCTGGTGGCCGGTCTGGCCGGTTTCGGCACGGTGGGCGGCGGCCTGGCGCGTCTGCTCAGGGAAAACGCGGACATCATCCGCCGCCGCACGGGCCGCGACATCGTGGTCAAGCGCGTGCTGGTGCGCAACGCCCAGAAGGCCCGCAACGTGCCGCTGCCCGAGGGCGCGGAACTGACCACCGACCCGGCGCTGCTCACCGACGATCCGGATATCGATGTGCTGGTGGAGCTCATCGGCGGCATTGACCAGGCCCGCGCGCTCATCGACCGCGCCCTGGACCAGGGCAAGCATATCGTCACGGCCAACAAGGCCCTGCTGGCCGAGGAGGGCCTGGCACTCTTCCAGAAGGCCGAGCGCAAAAAGCGCATTCTGCGCTATGAAGCCAGCGTGGCCGGGGCCATCCCCATTGTCCAGGCCCTCAAGGAAAGCCTGACCGGCAACCGCATCGAGTCGCTGATGGGCATTCTCAACGGCACCAGCAATTACATCCTGTCGGAAATGACCTCCAACGGCCTGGATTTTGATCTGGCCCTCAAGCAGGCCCAGGAGCTGGGCTACGCCGAGGCCGATCCCACGCTGGACATCGACGGGCACGACGCGGCCCACAAGCTGATCCTGCTGATCCGCCTGGCCCACGGGGTCAATTATCCCTACACGGCCCTGTCCGTGCGCGGCATCCGGGGGCTTTCGGCCATGGACATCCGCCTGGCGCGCGAGTTCGGCTACCGTATCAAGCTCATCGGCCAGGTGCGCGAAGTGCGTTGCCCCGATGCGAAAAAGGACGGCAAGGATTGCGCGGGCGACGGTTTTGACCGTCCGGTCCGCCTGGAAGCCGGGGTCTTTCCGGCCCTGGTGCACCACACCTTTCTGCTGGCGCGCGTGGGCGGCGTGTACAATGCCGCGCGGGTGGAGGCCAACGCGGCCGGGGCGCTCTTCTTCCACGGGCGCGGAGCCGGGGATCTGCCCACGGCCGGGGCCGTGCTGGCCGATCTGATGGCCGTGGCCCGCGAGGAGCGGCCCAACAACACGGGCTTTGTGGGCAAGGAACTGCCCAAGGCCGCCATTGTGCCGCCCGAGGAATGGCGCTCCTGCTACTACGTGCGGGTCATGGTCCAGGACGCGCCCGGCGTGCTGCGGGACATTTCCGGCTGCATGGCCGCCGAGGGCATCAGCGTGGCCCAGATGATCCAGAAAGCGGATGAGGGCCAGGGCGTGCCCCTGGTCTTCATGACCCATGAAACATCGGCCAGAGCCATGAGCGACGCGCTCCAGCGCGCGGTGGACGCTGGTCTGCTCAAGGAACCGGCGGTGTATTTCAGGGTGCTGTAGAAAGCGGCACTGCGGCGGGTTCCGGAAAGGGCCCGCCGCTTCTCGTTTCGGCAGTGCCCGCAGTCCCATCTCCCCCCCTCGACCCCGCCCCGCAAGTCTGGCATTCTTACGGCTGCCCGCCGGGGCAGGTTTGCCCCCGGTCCGGCGCGCCGCCGCGGCGGCCGGAAGGCGGCGCATGCATGTTCAACAATCAGACAGTATACAGCGGAGCCACGGCCCAGCCATGATCATTCTCGATGAACCCTATGTCTCGCCGGAGCTGGCCGCCTACGCCGCCGCCCGGCAGGAATCCGTACTGGATAACGCCACGGCCCGCGCCTGCGCGCGCGAATACGGGGCGGCCCTTAATCTGGTGTCCGACGACGCCTTCGCGGCGCTCTGCCGGGGCGCGCCCCGCCTGTACACCTGTTCGGAAAACGCCCTGGAGTGGGTGTATAAAAAATCCGGCAACAACGCGCTGGTGGAACGCATCTGGCGGCTGAAGGACAAGGCGGCCTGCCGGGATCTGCTGGCCCCGCTCTATGGGGATTTTTTCTTCCGCCGGGTCACTCCGGCGGAGCTGGCGGTACTGCCCTTTGAGGAACTCAAGGTTCCCTGCGTGCTCAAACCCGCGGTGGGTTTTTTCAGCCTGGGCGTGTACAGCATTGAAAACGCGGCCCAGTGGGAGGCGGCCAAGGCCGCCGTGGCCGAGGACGCCGCCCGCTGGAGCGAGCAATACCCGCCCGAGGTTGTGGGCGGCGGCACTTTTCTGCTGGAGGAATACATCCAGGGCGAGGAATACGCCGTGGACGTCTACTTTGACGAGCAGGGCCGGGCCGTGGTCTGCGACATTCTGCGGCACGAATTTTCCTCGGCCGCGGACGTCAGCGACCGCCTCTACTATACGAGCCGGGAGATCATCGAAAGCCGCCTGACCGAGTTCGAAGCCTGGTTCAACCGGGTCAACGGCCTGTTGGGCCTGCGCAATTTCCCGGTCCATGTGGAGCTGCGCCGGGACGACAAGGGCCGCATCGCGCCCATTGAATTCAATCCCCTGCGTTTCGCGGGCTGGTGCTCCACGGATGTCAGCCTTTTTGCCTGGGGTTTCCACTCCTACGGCTGCTTTCTGGAAGGCAGGCGTCCGGACTGGGAACGGGCCCTGGCCGGCAAGGCCGGGAAGCTCTATACCCTGATGGTGCTGAACAAACCCGAGAACTGCCCGCCGGTGCAACGTTTTGACTACGACGCCCTGCGCCGGGATTTCGGCAAGGTGCTGCATTTGCGGCCCTGCGATTTCAGGCGCTTTTCCCATTTCGGCTTTCTGTTTACCGAAACTCCGGCGGACCGGCGGGAAGAGCTGGACCGCATTATCCGTTCCGACCTTACGGAATATATGCAGTAAGGACATGTTTTTTATGTACAAACTCGAATTCACTACCAACGCGCGTTGCGAAATGCGCGACATTACCCCGGAGCTGCGCGCCCTGGCGGGCCGCATGGCCCGTGAGCGGGGGTGGCGGCAGGGAGCTCTGGCCCTGTTCTGCCCGCATACCACCTGCGGTCTGACCGTCAACGAAGGCGCGGACCCGGACGTGCGGCGCGACATGCTGGCCTTTTTCAGCCGCCTCGCGCCGGAGCAAGGCGACTACCGCCATGCCGAAGGCAACAGCGACGCCCACATCAAGGCCAGCCTGCACGGCCCCTCCCTGCTGCTTCTGGTGGAGGACGGCGAAATCCGCCTGGGCACCTGGCAGTCCGTCTATCTCTGTGAGGGCGACGGCCCGCGCCGCCGTTCCCTCTGGCTGCAATGGCTGCCCGGTGAAAACGGAGAATGCGGGGAGGCCCGGCCATGAGCGGCACGCATGAAGTCACTCTGATCCTGACTCTGGCCGGTGGCCTTTCCGCCGCCCTGGTGCTGGGTTTCATCACCCAGAAGCTGCATCTTTCGCCCCTGGTGGGCTATCTGCTGGCGGGCGTGCTGGTGGGCCCGCATTCGCCGGGCTTTGTGGCTGATGCGGCCACGGCGGCCCAGTGCGCGGAGATCGGCGTGATCCTGCTGATGTTCGGCGTGGGCCTGCACTTCCATCTCAAGGATCTGCTGGCCGTGCGCAATATCGCCGTGGCCGGGGCAGTGGCCCAGATCGGCCTGACCACCGTGGCCAGCATGGGCATATTGTCCCTGTTCGGTTTTTCGCTCCTGGCCGGGGCCGTGTTCGGCATGTCCGTTTCCGTGGCCAGCACCGTGGTGCTGACCCGCGTGCTTTCCGACAACCACGCCCTGCACACCCGCACCGGCCATGTGGCCCTGGGCTGGCTGGTGGTGGAGGATCTCTTCACCATTCTGCTTCTGGTGCTGCTGCCCGCCGTGCTTACGCCCGAAGGCGGCATCAGCGGCGGCGGTTTCTGGTCCGCCCTGGGCCTGACCCTGCTCAAGCTGGCCGCGCTTTCCGTGTTCACCCTGCTGGTGGGCCAGAAGCTGATCCCGCTTTTCCTGGGCTATGTGGCGCGCACCGGCACCCGCGATCTCTTCACCCTGGCGGTCATCGCCCTGGCGCTGGGCATTGCCGTGGCTGCCGCGCTCTTTTTTGACGCCTCCATGGCCCTGGGCGCGTTTCTGGCGGGCATGGTGGTGGGGCAGTCCGATTTCAGCGCCCGCGCCGCCGCCGAAGCCCTGCCCCTGCGCGACGCCTTTGCCGTGCTCTTTTTCGTTTCCGTGGGCATGCTTTTCGACCCGGCGGCCCTGCTCAGCGACTGGCCCCTGATGCTGGCGACCCTGGGCATCATTATTGTGGTCAAGCCCCTGGCGGCACTGCTCATGACCACCCTGTTCCGGAAGCCTCTGCGTCTGAGCCTGTCCGTGGCCGTGGCTCTGGGCCAGATCGGCGAATTTTCCTTCATTCTGGCGGCCATGGGCATCAGCCACGGCCTGTTCGGACCGGAGGTGAACAACGCCATCATCCCGGCGGCCATGATTTCCATTACCCTCAACCCGCTGTTGTACCGGCGCATTGACGGCGCGGTCCGCTGGCTGGAGCGGCACGGCCCGGCCTGGCTCTCCCGCTCCCCTTTGCCGCGCCTCTCCGCCGAGGCCGTGGGGGCCGGCGGGACCGTCGAGGAAAACGAGCCCCATCGCGTGGTTGTGGTGGGTTACGGCCCGGTGGGCCGCAACCTCTGCCGCATCCTGCGCGACAGCGACATCACGCCGGTGGTGGTGGAAAACAACATCGACACGGTGCGCAAACTGCGCGCCGACGGCAAACCGGCGGTGCACGGCGACGCGGCTCAGGCCGAGGTGCTGCGCGAAGCCGGACTGGAACGGGCCGAGGCCCTGCTGCTGACCACGCCGTCCATTCCGGCCCGTGAAGTGACGCCCATTGCCCGCTCGGTCAATTCCGGCATCCGTATTCTGGCCAATACAGCCTTCCTGAGCGAGGCCCGTGCCCTGCGCAAGCTGGGCGTGGCCGAGGTCTTCAGCGGCGAACGGGAAGTGGCCCTGGCCATGTCCGAATTCCTGCTGCACGACCTGGGGGCCACGGACGCCCATGCGCAGAGCGAATTGCAGCGCCTGCGCGAGGAACTGGAATAGCCGTTCCATAGGAATTTTGCTCGCCTTCCTTGCCGGCGGGCAAAATTCCTATGGCACGGCCTTGCTGGGGGCAAAACCGGATTCACCATGATTCTGCACCTGGATATGGACGCCTTTTTTGCCGCTGTGGAGCAAATGGACAACCCGGAACTGCGCGGCAAACCGGTGATCATCGGCGGCGGCCTGCGCGGGGTGGTGTCCACGGCCTCCTATGAGGCGCGGGTCTTCGGCGTGCATTCGGCCATGCCCATTGTCACGGCCCGGCGGCTCTGCCCGCAGGGCATCTTTGTCCACGGCCGCCGTCATCGTTATTCCGAGCTTTCGCGCGCCATCATGGCGGCCTTGGGCGATTTTTCCCCTTTGGTGGAACCGGCCAGCATCGACGAGGCCTATCTGGACGCCACGGGCCTCACGCGTTTGTTCGGCCCGCTGGAAGAGCTCATCGCGCGGATCAAGGGCCGGGTGGCCGAGGTGACGGGCGGCCTGACCTGCTCGGTGGGGGCCGCGCCCGTGAAGTTTCTGGCCAAGATCTGCTCGGATGTGAACAAGCCCGACGGCGTGTTCATCCTGCGGCCCGAGGCGGTGGATGATTTCCTCCTGCCCCTGGAAGTGGGCCGTCTGCCCGGCGTGGGACGGCGCATGGTGGAGAGCCTGCGGGACCTGGGCATTGTGACCGTGGCCCAGTTGCGCCGCTACAGCCCGGAATTTCTGGAAAAGCGCTACGGCAAATGGGGCCGGGCCCTGCATGAGCGGGCCTGCGGCATTGATCCGCGCCCGGTCACGCCCGAACGGCCCATGAAAAGCGAGAGCGCGGAATGCACCTTTGAGCGGGACACCTGCGACCGGGAGTTTCTGGTCCGCATGCTTCTGGCCCACGCCGAGCGGGTGGGCGCCTCGCTGCGGCGACACAAGCTCAGCGGCCGGACCATTACCCTGAAAGTCAAATTCGCGGATTTTCGCCAGATCACCCGGTCCCGCACTCTGACGGAAGCCACCAACGCCACGGAGACCATTTTTGAGACCGGCCGGGAACTGCTGCGTGAACTCAAGCTGCCACAGGCCGTGCGGCTCATCGGCCTGGGTGTTTCCGGTTTTGAGGAGAATCCGGTCCAGCTTCTTCTGCCGGGCCGGGATCTGAGCAAGGCGCTGGGCAAGGGCGGCCATGATCCGCAACAGGAGGCCAAACGCCGCAAGCTGGACCAGGCCCTGGACACGCTGCGCGGGCGTTTCGGCAAGGAGGCCGTGCAGCGGGGCAGGCTGTTCCGGCCGGGCGAGGCTGGCACGGAGGAAAAGCCGGGCAAAGCGAAAAAGGGCGGCAGGGCGAAAAAAACGTGAAGTTCCGGCAACGCGACGAGTGCCTGGCGGGCGCGCCGGGAGCCCTAGGGCCTGTTAACACTAATTGTCAAAACGTTCTTCATGGGTTAACTTTGCCCTATGAAGATATCCAAAGAACAATATGAACGCATTGCGGATAGCTT
>NZ_JAGZUV010000010.1:0-73363 GCF_018379785.1 Desulfovibrio sp. | reverse complement strand
CTCTCTTGATATGTTGAACAAATCTCTTGCACTATTTCAAAGATTCCGAGTTAATGGTAGTATTGAAGAACTTTTATCATTGTTAAGGTGAATGTCTCCATGGGGGCATCCTCTTGCCATCCATACGGCTTTGGGCTATAGAAGCTGCTCCATTACACACACTCCGGCGGTTCTCGGGGTGCCCGTTCCGCAGACGCGCGTCGCGTCCGGTCCACGGCGGGTGAAGAGAACAGTACAAACCGGGGTGGAGGAAACCAACCCATTGGAGGATCACAATGGCTTACGTCAGCATGAAGCAGATGCTGGAAACCGGGGTGCACTTCGGGCACCAGACCCGGCGCTGGAACCCCAAAATGCGCCCCTACATCTTCGGCGCGCGCAACGGCATCCATATCATCGACCTGCAGCAGACCGTGAAGCTTTTCCGCGTGGCCCACGACAAAGTCGTGGACACCGTGGCCAAGGGCGGCAAGGTGCTCTTCATCGGCACCAAGCGCCAGGCCCAGGAGGCCGTGGCCGCCGAAGCCGGCCGCGCCAACCAGTTTCATGTGACCAACCGCTGGATGGGCGGCACCCTGACCAACTTCGTGACCATCCAGAAAAGCGTGGACCGTCTCAAGAAGCTGGAAGCCATGTTTGCCGACGGCTCCATCAACCGTTACCAGAAAAAGGAAATCCTGCTTCTGGAGCGCGAGATGAAGAAGCTGGAGGAAACCCTGGGCGGCATCAAGAACATGGACCGCCTGCCGCAGCTGGCCTTCATCATCGACCCCAACCGTGAAGACATCGCGGTGAAGGAATGCCGCAAGCTGGGTATCCCGATCGTGGCCGTCACCGACACCAACTGCGATCCGGACCTCATCGACTACATTATTCCCGGCAACGACGACGCCATCCGCGCCATCAAACTCTTTGTGGCCGCTTTCTCCGAAGCCTGCATGGAAGGCGAGGCCATGGGCAAGGACCACAAGGACGCCGCCAACGCCGAAGAGGCCATGCAGAAAGCCGCCGCCGCTGAAAGCGCCCCGGCCGCTGAGGCCGCCCCCGCGCAGGAAGCCGCTCCCGCCGAATAATCGGGGTCCGCGATTTCGTATTTTCAGGGCAGCGCGATCGTTACGGGTCTGCGCTGCCCTTCTTGAAATTTTTTACGCAGCAACTCCGGCGCATTGGCCGGACGCATCTGGAGACGACAATGGCAATCAGCGCTCAAATGGTCAAAGAACTGCGCGAGAAAACCGGCGCGGGCATGATGGATTGCAAAAAAGCCCTGGTGGAAGTGAACGGCGACCTGGAAAAGGCTGTGGACTGGCTGCGCCAGAAGGGCATGGCCAAGGCCGCTAAAAAATCCGGCCGAGCCACCTGCGAAGGCGTGGTTACCGCCGTGACCAGCCCTGACGGCAAGCACGTGGCTATGGCTTCGCTGATGTGCGAAACCGACTTCGTAGCCCGCGGCGACCAGTTCCAGAACATGGCCGCCCGTGTGGCCCAGGCCGTGCTGGAGCACAATCCGGCTGACCCCACCGCCCTGGACGGCGTGGTGGGCGACGAGGTCAAGCAGCTCATCGCCTCGGTGGGCGAAAACATGCAGCTCGGCAAGTTCGCGCGCCATACCCGCCAGTCCGACAATGAAGTCATCGGCCAGTACATCCACGCCAACGGCAAGATCGGCGTGCTGGTCTTCCTGACCTGCGGCAAGGCCGAGAGCGTGAATGCGCCCGAAGTCAAGGAGCTTGCCAAGAACCTGGCCATGCAGGTGGCCGCCGCCAGCCCCATGGCTCTGGACGCCGGAAGCCTGGACCAGGCCGCCGTGGAACGCGAGCGCGAAGTCTACCGCCAGAAGGCCCTGGAAGAAGGCAAGCCCGCCAATATCGTGGACAAGATCGCCGACGGCGCGGTGAAGAAGTTCCAGAAGGAAGTCTGCCTGATGGAACAGCCCTTTATCCGCGACGACAAGAAGAGCGTGAGCGACATCGTGCGCGAAGCCGGCAAGGCCGTGGGCGACACCATTACGGTGACGGGCTTTACCCGCATCCAACTGGCCGCGGAATAAGCATGCCGGCAGACGGAATTGCGCGTCATGCGGCGCGCATGCAGAGTAGTCTCATTGTTGATTGAACCTGAAAGGGGGCTTCGGCCCCCTTTTTTTATTTTCCAGGGCCCTTGCGGCCCGCGATAAACAGCGGAAAGGATATGTGGGATTTTTCGTGGATTACGGAGCTTTCGGCCTGGGCCGGTCTGGGCACGCTGGTGCTGCTGGAAGTGGTGCTGGGCGTGGACAACCTGGTATTCATCTCCATCCTGGTGGGACGGCTGCCCGCCGAGCAGAAGCGCCATGCCTTTCTCACCGGCCTGGGGCTGGCCCTGCTCATGCGCCTGGTCCTGCTGGCGGCCATCGCCTGGATCATCGGGCTCACCGCGCCCCTGTTCACCCTGGGCGGGCGCGCCTTTTCCGCGCGGGACCTGATCCTGATAGGCGGCGGCCTGTTCCTGCTTCTCAAGGGCACGCTGGAGCTGCACGAACGCCTGGAAGGCCATGTGTCCGGTCCCTCGGACGCGGGCCGTCACGCGGGATTCTGGCGGGTGATCGCGCAGATCATCGTCCTGGACGCCGTCTTTTCCCTGGATTCCATCATCACCTCCGTGGGCATGGTGGACCATGTCTCGGTGATGATGCTGGCCGTGGTCGCGGCCATGCTGGTCATGGCTCTGGCCGCCGCGCCGCTGCTCCGCTTTGTGGAGCGCCATCCCTCGGTCATCGTGCTCTGTCTGGGCTTTCTGCTGATGATCGGCCTGGGGCTGCTGACCGACGGCCTGGGCTACCATATTCCCAAGGGCTATCTGTACGCGGCCATTATTTTCGCCGTGCTGGTGGAAGCCTGCAATCAGTGGGCGCTGCGCAACCGGCGCAAGCGCATCAGTATGCGCGACATGCGCGAGTCCACGGCCCGCGTGGTGCTGGGGCTGCTGGGCGGGCGGTCCGGCCACGGCGACGCCCAGCTTGACGCGGCGGCTCTGGCCGGGGAGAGCCGGGGCGCGCTGTTCGCCCCGGAAGAGCGGGACATGGTGGCCCGCGTCATCCGCCTGAGCGGGCGCACGGCCCGCTTCATCATGATCCCGCGCCAGCGCGTGAACTGGCTGGACAGCCGCGCCGACCGCGAGACTGTCTACCGCTTCGCGGCGGCGGCCGCCCTGCCCTGGCTGCCGGTGCTGCGCCGCGAGACGGACGACGTGCTGGGCGTGGTGCGCACGGGCGAACTGTTGCTGCCCGCGCCGGACGCCTCCAGGGACGCGCCCTGGAAACTGACGGACTACATCCATTCCGCGCCGACCATTTTCGAGCATACGGCCCTGGCGGACATTCTGGACGACTTTCGCGCGCATCCCGCGCCGCTCTCCTTTGTGCGCGACGAATACGGCAGCGTGGTGGGCATGATCACGCCCGCCGAACTGCTCAGCGTGCTGGCCGGTCAGGTGGGGGATTTGCCCGCCGGGCCCGAATCCTGCCGCCTGCCCGACGGCAGTTGGCGCATGCCGGGCAGACTTTCCGTGGATGCGGCCACGGCCTGGCTGGGCATCAGCCTGCCGCCGCGTTCCGCCAGCGCCACTCTGGCCGGGCTGATCCTGGAGCGCCTGGGGCACATTCCGGTGACGGGCGAGCGATTGCGCCTCCAGGGCTGGGAGCTGGAGATCACTCGCATGGACCGCCAGCGCATCGACGAGGTGCGCGCCGTCAAGCTGCCGGAGAGCGGGCGGAAAAAGGGGCGCGGCGCGGCATAAAGCGGCGGAGCCCCGGCTTCAGTCCCGCCCCGTCCGTTCGTAGGGGACGCGCTCGAAGACCTTGCGGTGCGGGGTCAGGGAAATGTGGTAATACTGGTTCTGGGGAATGTAGATATAGGGCACGTCCTCGCTGCGCTGGCGCAGAAAGAGCGAGAGCAGCACCCGGTTGATGGCCTGGTGGCCCACGATGAGCAGGGGCGCGTCCCCGGCCAGGAAGAGCGCGCGCCTGAGGCCGCGCTGCACGCGTTCGCGCAGGATGGCGTAGCTTTCGCCGTTGGGATAGGCGTAGCCGTATTTGTCCGCGTTGCGGCCCGCCGTGACGTCGGGCATGCTCCGGCGGATTTCCGAATAGAGCATGCCTTCGCAGTCTCCGGCCCAGATTTCGTCAAATTCCTTGAGAGCCATGGCGTGCGCGCCGGGGCGTTCAACCAGCAGCGGGGCCGCGGTTTCGTGGGAGCGCAGGCGGGTGGAGGTGAACACCCAGTCGATGCGCCGGTCGCGCATGTGCCGGGCCAGGGCTTCGGCCTGGGAGCGGCCCAGGGCCGTGAGCGGAGGATCGCCGCCGATGCGCCCCTGCACGTTGAATTCCGTCTGGCCGTGGCGGGCCAGGTAAAGGCTGTGCACCCAGACGCTGACCACAATCTCGCGGATGGCCGGATAATAAGGCGAGCCTTCACAGGGACGTTCGTCCAGAATGCGGTTGGCCGTGGAATCCACGCAGAGCCAGAATTTTTCATCCTGAAGCGGGCTGTAGATGGATTCATAATAGCCGATGCGCTTCATGAAACTGCCCAGGGCGTCAGCCTCGCTGTAGGACGCGTATTCGGGCAGGGTGGTTTTGCGGCGGATGCAGGCGTTGAGCAGCAGCGGGTCTTCGTTGACGCACTCCACAAAGAGCACGGGGTGGTCGTTGAGGGTCTGTTCGATGAGAATCCGCCGGGCGCGGCTGGCGTTGGTGGCGTCCAGGATGGCCACCTCGCCCTGCTCGGCCAGCCAGGCCCGGGCCCGGGCCATGTTGCGGAGGCAGATCTGCTCGCGGATTTCGCGGCCCGCGCTGTTTTCCGGATTGTAGAAATCCGGCTCCGTGGATTCCGCGCCCACCAGGGCCCGGCGCATGTCGCCGTTGTTGAAGATCTGCGCCCGGATGCCCTCGGCCAGCAGGCCCTGGCGGATGCGCCGCGCCAGCGTGGACTTGCCGCGCGCGGGCAGGCCCACCATTGCCACGTACAGTTTCTGCATATTCCCCTCCGCTGTGGATCATGGTAGGGGAAAAGCCCCGGAAACGGAAGGAGGCGCGCATGAAGACCATCGGTCTGTTGGGCGGCATGAGCTGGGAAAGCACGGTCAGTTATTACCGGATCGTCAACACGGTGGCGAAGGAACGCCTGGGCGGCCTGCATTCGGCCCGCTGCCTGCTCTACAGCGTGGATTTTCAGGAAATCGAGTCCTGCCAGTCCGCCGGGGACTGGGACAGGAGCGCGCTGCTGCTGGGCGCGGCGGCGCAAAATCTGGAGAAGGGCGGCGCGGATTTCATCGTCATCTGCACCAACACCATGCACAAGGTAGCCCCCCGGATTCAGGCGGCGGTCTCCATTCCCCTGCTGCACATCGCGGACGTCACGGCCGCCGAAATCCTGGGGCGCGGCCTGCGCTCGGTGGGCCTGCTGGGCACGCGCTACACCATGGAAGAGGTTTTTTACTGCGGCAGGCTGCGTCGGCAGGGCCTTGAGGTGCTGATTCCGGACGCGCCGGAACGCGACATGATCAACAAGGTCATTTTCGAGGAGCTCTGCCTGGGCGAGATTCGCGAGGATTCCCGGAAAAAGTTTCAGGCGGCCATGACCGGACTGGCCCGGCGGGGGGCGCGGGGCGTCATTCTGGGCTGCACGGAAATCGGCCTGTTGCTGCGCCCCGAAGACGCCGACCTGCCTCTTTTCGACACCACTGTGCTGCACGCCACCGCCGCCGCGAATCTGGCCCTGGAAAGCTGAGGCAAACTTTTCCCAAAAGGGGCGGCGCTATTCCGCGCCCGGCCGCGCGGCGTCGCCCCGCAGTCCGGTAAGAATTTGCATGAGCGGCTTCCGGGGGTTGGCTTTGCAGGCCGATTCCAGGGCTCTGCCCCGATCCGTTGCGGCTTCTTGCGGTTCCTCTTGATATGTCCCGCGTTCCAGCCAGCCGCGTCGGCCGTCCCACCAGCAAGCCAACGCCCTGAAATTTATGCTGTGTTTTTTGTTCAATCTGAGCAGATCCGAGCAGGGCGCGCCCAGATAGGCCTTAACCTCTTGTCTTTCGTGCATCTTGGCCGTTTTCCAGGCCTCGGTGACGGCCATGCCCGGCGTGCGGCGGCACTGCGAGGCCAGAACAAGAGGCAGTTCCGCGACAAAGTATTTGGTGCGCCACAAGCCCACGGGCGCATAGTCCAGACCCATCTGCGCGCTGACGTAGCCGTCCAGCCAGATTTCGGGCGGCAGGACGGATTTCGCGGCAGTCTCCGCCTCCGTCCATTCCCGGCAGGTCAGGGCCGCCATGCCCGTGTCTTGCCGGGGCGCGTTCGCGTGGAAGGCCGTATTTTCTGTTATATCCGCATACGCGGCGATCCCGGGCGCGGGAAGCGGGTCCGGCGGAGTAGTGCTTGGGGGCAAGGCCGCGAGGGCCTTGCGGGCCGCGTCCGGAAACGGCATGCGGGGATGTGCCGCGCAAAAGGTACGGATGGCCGCGCTTCGCGCCACGAACATTTCAGGCGCGGGCAGACGCGTGGAGGGGTGGCTTTGGTAGCCGTCCCACCACAGCAGCCATCCCACGGCGTCATGGCCGTAACGGAAAATATCCGCGCAGGAACGCTTGCCGACCTCGGCGGCGCGCCAGATTTCATCGTCGGCATCCCGCCAGGCATTAGTTACCGGGACTGCGGGATGCCGCGCGCAATAGCCGTCAATAAACGCGCTGCCGGCTTCCGGTTCCGTGGCGTCCGCGTCGGTTCCGCGCTCCGCAGCTGGGTTGGGTTCGCGTTCCCGCCATGCGGCGGCCCAGCCGCTCAGCCATCTGCCTGTCATAAAGAAAAAACGGCCGCGGCCCGCCGCGCCGCCGGTGTCCCGGCAGGTCAGGGCAGCCAGCTCCACCGGCCATTCCCGCACAAGGTAAAGGGCCTCTCCCAATGTGAGAACGGGCAGGCGCGCGGACAGAGCTGCGAGTTCACGGGCCATCGGACGGAGTTCAGCCACGTCGGGCGGGCGTCCTCCGCCGTGCTTAAAGGCCCGGTGACCGTCCCCCCAGAGAAGCAGGGCGGCAAACAGGCTTTCCTGGACAGCCGCGATAGCCTCCGGCCGGGCAGCTTTCTTGCGAATCAGCGAACGCGCGTCTTTCCAGGTGGCGTATCCGAGATTCAGAGCGTCACGGATGTTCCCCGGCTCGCTCGGGGAACGGAAGTGCAACATGGTCGTTTTCCAGGCTTCGGTCAGGGCCATATCCGGCGTGCGGCGGCACTGGGCGCTCAGTTGGGGCGGAACTTCCATATGCCAGCGCCCGGCATCCCCTGCCAGATAGACGTCGTCAGTGTTGATCTGCGCGCTGACGTAGCCGTCCAGCCAGAGCGGCGGCAGCGGCGGGCGTCCGTCCGCGTCCAGATCGCGGCAGGTCAGGGCCGTTACGTCCATCTGTTGTGGGAGAGCGCCCGGCCCGTCGGCCAGGGGGTACATGCCGACGGGCAGCAGGCAGGCCAGCAAAGCCAACCCGACCGCAACAAAGGCAGCGCGCATGCCGTTTCCTTTATAGAGCAATGCGGGCGGCCCCGAGGGGCCGCCCGTTGAAAACATGGAGCAGTGCCGCGATTCAGCGCACGTTGAGTTTCAGAAAGCGCTTTTTGCCCAGTTTGATCACATAATCCCCGGCGGGCAGCGGGGCCAGCGCGTCGTCGCAGCGCTGTCCGTCCACGGAAAGCGCGCCTTCCTTGATCAGGCGCTTGGCCTCGCCCCGGCTTTTGACCAGCCCGGCGGCCTCCAGAAAGGCCGGGGGCGTGCTGTCCTCGCCGTTTTGGCAGGAGAGGGAGGGCGCGTCGGCGGGCACGCCGCCGTCCGCGAACACCGCGTTGAAGCCCCGGCGGGCCTCATCGGCATCCTTCCCGCTGTGATAGCGGCTGACCATTTCATGGGCCAAGGCCTCCTTGGCGGCCTTGGGATGCACGCGGCCTTCGGCCACGTCCCGCTTCAGGGCCGCGATCTCTTCCAGGCTTTTGGCTGAAAGCAGCTCGTAATAGCGCCACATGAGCTCGTCGGACACGCCCATGACTTTGCCGAAAATTTCCGCCGGCGGCTCATCAATGCCGATGTAGTTGCCGTAGGATTTGGACATCTTGCGCACGCCGTCCGTGCCTTCCAGGAGGGGCATGGTCAAAATGCACTGGCTTTCCTGCCCGTAATGGGCCTGGAGGTTGCGGCCCACCAGCAGGTTGAACTTCTGGTCGGTGCCCCCCATTTCCACGTCGGTTTTCAGAGAAACCGAGTCAAAGCCCTGACAGAGCGGATAGAGGAATTCGTGGATGGAAATGGGCCGCTGCTCACGGAAGCGTTTTTCAAAGTCGTCGCGCTCCATCATGCGGGCCACGGTGTAGCTGGAGGCCAGCCTGATGAAGCCCGTGGCGTCCAGCTTGCTCAGCCAGCGGGAGTTGAACTCCACCTGGGTCTTTTCCGGGTCCAGAATTTTGAAGACCTGCTTCTTGTAGGTTTCGGCGTTGGACAGCACCTGTTCTTCCGTCAGCGGAGGGCGGGTTTCCGAGCGTCCCGAGGGATCGCCGATGCGGCCGGTAAAATCGCCGATCAGAAAGATGACCGTGTGCCCCAGCTCCTGGAAATGACGCATCTTGTGCATCACCACCGTATGCCCGAGGTGCAGGTCCGGAGCCGTGGGGTCAAAACCCACCTTGACGCGCAAGGGCACGCCGCGCGCCAGCTTCTTACGCAGTTCGCCCTCGTCGATCAGTTCAGCCACGCCACGTTTGATAAGGGCCATCTGCCGATCAATATCCGTCATCGCCGTATCCTTATTGCAAGCTGCGGTAAAAAATGCCGGACGCGCCGCCAAAGCGGCGGCGCGTGCGCGGAGACGGAATCTGATACCCTTTTGGCTGCGGCGGTGTCAAATTCACGGAAACCGGAAGCTATGGTGAGAATCTGCCGCCACTGTAGGAATTTTGTTCGGCGCGGGTGGCGGAGAGGGGATTCTACAGGCCGAGGAGGGCGAAGACCCGGCTCTGGCTCAATCCCCCATGCACGGACAGGGCGCCCATGTTGTCCTGGGCGATCATGTTCAGGGTGTCGTCCAGCACGCCGTCCACTTCGTCGTCTTCCAGCAGACGGGGGGCGCGGATGTCCACGGTATCCTGCACGGCGGCGGGGGTGGAGCCGGAGTCGTCCTTGTCGGGCATGGTGAACGCAAAGGGCAGTGAAGAGTTGATGCCGGAAATTTCCATGACGTATCCTCCAGATATCCGCCGCGGCGGTCAGGGGTCAAATTTTCCGCCCGCATGGGCGGCCGCACTGAAATATGCAAATCCGGTGCCATGAGGATTTACGGCAAAGCCGGAAGCGGGGGGGGAATGCAATGCTGTTGGCATGGAGCAGTTACGCATGAAACGCGGGTAGGCGGGCTTTGCTCGCCCTAAGCGAGCATTTCACGTGTTAAACGCTCTAAAGAATGCGCAACGCCGTCGGCCGGGAGATGGTCCGGCGGACGGCGTACTGCGGAAGCGCGGGGCGGGAGGGGCGGCGCGCCTCACCGTATTCGGCGTTAGAGCGCTGCAACGTTGAAATGCTCTAAAGACCCACGGCCTTCTCTTGCGCCGGGGCGGCGATGTCGCTCAGGTCACGGATGAGGTGGCGCAGGCGCCCCGAGCCGGAAGATTCGACATCCGCCCAGTGCAGGGCGGACGGGCTTTTGGCCCAATCCAGCTCATAGAGAAAGCGCATGCGCAGTGCGGTGCCCTGCTCGCAGGCGTCGCGGCTGAGGCCCACTTTTTTGCCCGTAAAGATGTAGGGCAACTCGCCCTGGCCGGCGGCTTTGGGCGCGAGGAGAAAAAGATACAGCTCGTGCGCCATGAGCGGCCTGCGCGCCAGGTCTTCCTCCACGCACAGGCAGGCGCCGCCCGCCGAGATATTGATCAGGCCCGGCTTTTTTTCGCCGTGCAGCTTGTAATAGTCTTTGAGCCGGGCGCTCAAGTCCTGCCGGTTGGCGGGCAGATCGGCAATCACCAGCAGGCCGAGCAGGCCGGTGTTCTCCGCATTCCAGTCCAGGCGCTTGTCCCGCCGCAGGCGGCGGGTGACATACTGCCGGGAGAGGCGCAGCAACATCCTCTGCGGCAGGCCGTCCTCGTCCGTTCGGTTTTCCAGAATGGAGGCCCGGCCGGAATAGCCCATTTTTTCGGTAGCTCCGGAGGGCGCGTCCTGATCAAGGCTGAAAGAGAACTCGCAGGCGGGATCGACGGGCTTGCTCTTGCCGGGCAGGGTTTCGCGCATTTTGATTTCAAACAGCGCGACACTGCCGGTGACCTCCAGGAACCGGCCTTTCAGCAGCACGTCGGCCGTAACGCCGCCCATGCGCATATGGCAGCCGAGTTTGATCCGCGCGCCCTGGCGGCGGGCTTCCTGAAAAACTTCAAAGCTGTTGGGCCGCCACAGGCTGTATGATTCCATCTCATTGGTGTTCATAGTTTTTCCGCACCGTTCCCTCTGCGGTTGATAATAGGCAGCGGCGCGGCCCTCGTCAATAAAAGCGGCCGCAACGGCAGTGCGCTGCGGCCGGCAAAAGAGCTGCGAAACAGGGTTGATCAGCTTTCCTGCTTGACCTTGGACTTGGTCATGGCCAGGCCGATGCCCTCAAAGAGTTCAAAGATGGAGAAGCCGTACCAGAGGGTATACAGCACGTAGAAGAGCAGCATGCCGCTCATCAGCCAGACATGCTCGGAAACCTTGGCCGGAGCCACGCTATAGAAGTTATTGCCCGGTTCCACGGCACGGCGCAGGACATGGTCCACCACCTGGGCCTCCCCGAACAGGCGCTGCTTCTGGAGTTCCTTGATGCTCGGCGACAGCAGGTACCACCAGGCGGCCGCGACTTTGAGGGCCGGTTCGCCGCCGTACTTCTGGCTTACGGCGTCGGCGTTGTTGTGATACAGCGCGTCCGCGTCGTCCGTGGCGGAAGTCAGAATCAGGCCCAGATCGCCCTTGAAGCTCACCTTGCCGCCGTCGGCCACGGCCTCCGTGGCGCCGGACTTCTGCAGCAGGGCCACGGCCAGGGGGGCCAGGGCGGCTTTTTTCATGGTTACTGTCATCTGGACCATCTTGCCGTCCACGCTCTTGACGTTCTCGCGCACGCCGGGAATGAAGTAGGATGAGCCCTTGGAGAGTTCGTTAAAGACATTGTCCGCGTATTGCAGGCCGGTCAGATGATTGCCGTTTTCGTCACGCATGATGGGCGTGAGCAGTACGGCGAAAAGCACAAGGAAAGAGATCAGCAGCAGGCTGCCCCGGATAAAGGGGCCTTTTTCGTGAATAAGCATGATCAGGCCTCCCCTCTGAGTTTGCCGAGATTAAGGAAGAATTTGCTGAAGACCCAGATGCCGAAAAAGGCCACCACAACCCAGAAGACCACATTGCCCACGTCCTGGATGATGTTGCATACACTGGGCGACCAGTGGAGCACCTCCATCTCCACCAGCTTTTTGGGCAGCGTGGCCGCGCGGTTGATGAAACCGGCAATGATCGAAATGGCGTAAAAGCCCCGGATATGGATGCCTTTGACCACTTTGGTGGTCAGCGCGCCGACCTGGATGCCCAGCAGCGAGCCCAGCAGCATGCCGATAGCCAGGGTGTAGAACACGTAGCCGTAAATGGCGTACTGGCCCACGGCGGCGAAACCGGCGGTAAAGATGATCTGCAGAATGTCCGTGCCCACCGTGGTCATGGAGGACACGCCGAAAATGTAGACGAACATGGGGAAGGTCACGAAACCGCCGCCCACGCCCATGATGGCGGCCAGCAGGCCCACCACCATGCCGCCGGCGGCCACGATCCAGCCGGAGATGCGCCGTCCGCCGGGCACCAGGTCTTCGTCGAAGGAGATCATGGGCGGCACGGTCAGGCTCTGCATTCTGACGGACAGGCTGGTCAGGCCCGCGCTGCCGCCGTGGGCGCTCTGGCTGGCCGCTTTGCTGCCGCCGCGCGTGGCCTTCAAAAAGTCGAACAGGGCGTAGAAACCCAGGAAGCCCAGAAGCACGGCGTAAATGGTGCTGATGAACAGCTCGGAGAGCAGGGGATCGGCGTTGTACAGGCCTTTGTTGATGGCGCCGCCGATGAACGTGCCCACAATGGAGCCCACCAGGAAGGCAATGGCCAGTTTGGCCGAGACGTTGCCCAGCTTTTTGTGCACCGTGGTGCCCATGATGGCCTTGGCGAAAATATGAAACAGGTCCGTGCCCACGGCCAGAATGCCCTTGACGCCCACGGCCATCAGAGCCGGGGTGATGATGAAGCCGCCGCCCGCGCCGATACAGCCGGTGATCAGGCCTGCGGCCAGACCCACGGCGATGGAGGCCAGAAAAATGGTGGTGGTGTAAAAGGCCGGAGCATACGCGCTCTTGCCGCCGAGCATCTCGTGGTACTCGTAGGCTTCAGCCAGGCAACCGGCCAGAATGGGCACGGCCAGCGCCAGCAGAATGAGCAGTTTTTTGCGGTTTCTGAGAATGGAGGTCGAAACCTCCAGATCCCATTTGGCGTATGCCTGTGAACCGCTCAATAGAAAATCATACACTTGCCTGCCAAAACTCATACGCTCCTCCCGTGCGATTGTGGCCGGTGGGCGGCCGGGGATATGGGCACAGACAACAGGGCCGCGCGGAACGGAAAAACAGCGCCGCCTCAAGCGCGTGTTTTTGAGTTTCTCATGCCATAACTATTTAAAATTATTATAAATAATATAAAAAAGAACGGCATGGATTGGTCCGCACAACTTCCGATTAGCAGATTTTTTTTATCTTGTAAAAGAAATTTGTCACGAGCGCGATAAACAAAGCAGCCGCCGGGCGGGCGGGGGCCGGGCCCGGAAACGCGAAAAAACCGCCGGGACACAAGGCCCGGCGGTTTTTCGCAAGCGTTTGCCGCGTTGAAACCGGCGTAGCTATTTTTTGTTCAGGCCCTGGCTTTTGCCGAAGATTATCAGCTCCATCCAGTCCAGGCCGAAGTCCAGAGCGGCCGTGTCTCCGGCCTGGCTGTCCTCCATGATGGCGGCCTGGCGGGCATCGTCAATGTCCACATGTTCAAAAATGCGCATATGGGTGATAAGCTCGCGGAATTTATCCAACTGGTAGAGGCAGAGCACGCTCATGGTCGCCAGGCGCGCTTCCAGCGGCTTGCCGGTGGCCCGCACCAGGGCCATGAGCCGCATGTAGCGGTCATTGGCCGCGTTATATTCCGAAAGGCCCTGATCCTCGAACCACTGGCGCGCCGTGCGCTGCGTGCCCTGGTCAAAGCCGTGGCAATGAGGCTCGCGCACCACGAAAAAGCGCTCGGACACGCCGTTCTCGGCCATCTTGGTGCCGCGCCCCAGCGGATAGCAGCGACAGGCGCCGGGCCGATCCTCATAGATCGAACAGCCCGCCGGGCCCACAAAGGGGCAGGGCTCGCCGGGGCCCTGGAGCATGCGCAGCATGGGCAGGGGAAAGCCCGTGTCCGGAAAGGAGCGCATGGTGGCGAAGGTGTTCAGGAATTCCTCGCTGGTAATGCCCATGTGGCGGCGCAGGCGCAACACGTCGTAGGGCGTGAGCGGCAGGGTCAGCTCCGCGCAGCAGCGGTTGAAGCAGGGCACCTGTGGATTGCAGTCAAAACAGAAGGTTTCGTCCGCCTGGAGCTCGGGCAGGCTTTCCAGAAGTTCGCGGCTTTCATCGGTCTCCATGAAATCTCCTTTGCGCGCTCAAGGCAAACGCATCTTCATTCGCATTATTCGGCGTTGTGTCCGCCGGGATTTTCCGGAAAAACGGCCTTGCTTCAGCCCTGGGCCGGGCGCTTTATGACGACGCGCCTCGGCGGCCGGAGCAATTGACGCATTTCATGTATGAACTGCCCCAGAGGCAGCCGCCACGAGATGGTTTTTCGTGTTATATCAAGGAGAACGAGCCTTTTACGCAGGGAGTGTACTCTTCTGGAACTCGCTTCAGCCGTTGCGACGAAGGAAGCTACGGATGAAGACGGCAATGAGCTACACAAAACCCTCTCATCGAAATCACTGTAACAGCGCCTGCTGCAAAGCCGCCTTTTTCCGTGCGGCTGGCCGCCTTTTTCCGTGCGGCTGCGTTGCAAAAAAGAAATCGACCTCGCGGTATGTTCAATACGGCTTCGCCCGATTTCTCCTTTGCGCCTTGCCGCCCGGAAAAATTCAGCTTTTCGCGGACGGCGTTTTAATGAGGGCTGAGCCTAGATGACCTTGTTCAACGCGTATTCAATAATGCCCTCGGCCCCGGCTTCGCGCAGGCGCGG
Organism: Desulfovibrio sp.; assembly: GCF_018379785.1. GTDB lineage: Bacteria > Desulfobacterota > Desulfovibrionia > Desulfovibrionales > Desulfovibrionaceae > Desulfovibrio. The sequence goes on along the minus strand of NZ_JAGZUV010000010.1, from coordinate 59,066 downwards.
GATGAGATCGCGCACGATGCCGATCTCCACCACTGTTTCCACGGACAGCCAGCGCCCGTCGCGCAGGGGGGACACCGTGGGCGAATTGAGCGAAGGCAGCATTTCCAGGATGGCGTCCAGATGGGCCGCGGGGGCGTTCATCTTGATGGCCACCAGGTTCTCGGCGCGCAGCGCGCCCTGCAAAAGCAGGGTGAGCTGTTCGATCTTGGCCCGCTTGCGCGGATCCTCCCAGGCCTTCTTGTTGGCAATGAGTACCGGATAGGAAACCATGACCTCGTCGATGATCCTGAGCCCGTGCGCGCGGATGGTGGTGCCGGTCTCGGTCACTTCCACAATGCCGTCGGCCAGGCCTTCCACCACCTTGGCCTCGGTGGCGCCCCAAGAGTAGAAAACATCCACATCCACGCCCGCTTTGGCGAAATAGCGGCGGGTCAGGCCTTCCAGCTCCGTAGCGATGCGTTTTCCGGCCAGGTCGGCGGCGCGGGCATAGGGCGAATCCCCGGCCACGGCCAGCACCCAGCGGCAGGGCCGGTTGGAGGTCTTGGAATAAACCAGGTCCGCGATGCGCGCCACCTTGTCCTCATGTCCGCGCTCGGACAGCCAGTCCAGGCCGGTAATGCCCACGTCCAGCACCCCGGCTTCGATATAGCCGCCGATTTCCTGCACGCGGCAGAGCGAGGCAGCGATTTCCGGATCGTTGATGTCCGGAAAATAGTTGCGGGTGTGCTTGCGGATTTTCCAGCCCGCGCGCTCGAAAAGATTGATGGTGGCTTCTTCCAGCGAGCCCTTGGGCACGCCCAGTTTGATGATCGGCTGCGTCTGCGCGCTCATGAGGATTTCCTTTCTCCGCCGTAAACTTTTTGGGGATCGAACACCTGGGGCGAACAGACGGTCACGGCTCCGTCCTCCCATTCCCGGTAAAAGCAGGAGCGCCTCCCGCTGTGGCAGGCCGCGCCGCCCACCTGCTCGATGAGCAGCAGCACGGTGTCGCTGTCGCAGTCCAGACGCAGGGAGCGTACCTTTTGGACATGGCCGGACGTGCCGCCCTTGTGCCAGAGCTCCTTGCGGCTGCGGCTCCAGTAGTGGGCCTCGCCGGTCTCCAGGGTTTTGCGCCAGGCTTCCTCGTTCATATAGGCCAGCATGAGCACCTCGCCCGTGGCCTGGTCCTGGGCGATGGCGGGCACAAGGCCCTTGCTGAAATCGGGCGCGAAGTCAGCCGGGGCATTTCCCCCGTGCCGGCAAGACTGCTGACTGGACATTGGATGTTCTCCTTGGAGCATGTAGCACTTGAAATGCCCGTTCACGACGGGCAAAGCCCGTCCGCCCGCATTTCGCGGCAAGGATTTGCGGACAAATCCTTGCGGAGCGGTTGACGCGTTTCATGTGCGAACCGCTTCGGTCGGCGCGGCTACGGCGCAAATGCCCCCACCCGCGCGGCGGGCTGAATTTATCCGCAATCGACGGCGGAGGCAAGCCGCGCGTCTTATTCGCGCGCCTCGGCGGGGAGGCGCCCTTTTGCCGTCCGCATGGTGAACCTTGCGGAAAAGTGTGGTTTATGACATTATAACTCGTTGACAGTACTTTTATACTAAGGCGGTTTTATTCCGCCGGGATGACTATGTCAGAAGATATCTCCGATACCACAATGTCCGGCGCGGACGTTTCCGCTCCGGAACCGGCGGAAAACGCCGCTTTCTCCGTCACTGAGGGGCTCTCCGTCAGCGAGCCGGAAAACGCCCTGCCCAAAGTCGGCCTGGCCGACCTGCCTGAAGCCATGCGCGCGGCCTGTGCCCGCGCGGGCTGGCAGAGCCTGATGCCGGTACAGTCCCTGGCCTTGCCCTATCTGCTGGAAGGGCGGGACATCATGGTCCAGTCGCGCACGGGCAGCGGCAAGACCGGCTGCTATCTGCTGCCCATGCTGCCCCGTCTGGATCCGGAACTCAAGGCTCCGCAGGCCCTGGTGCTCGCTCCCACGCGCGAGCTGGCCGTGCAGGTGGAACGCGAGGCCGCCGTGATTTTCGCGGATACCGGCATCCGGACCGTGGCCGTGTATGGCGGCGTGGGCTACAAAAAACAGATGGACGCCCTGCGCGAGGGGGCCCAGGTCATTGTGGGCACGCCGGGCCGCGTGCTGGACCATCTGCTGCGCCGCACGCTGGACCTCAGGGACTTGCGCGTGCTGGTCTTTGACGAGGCCGACCGCATGCTGTCCATCGGTTTTTACCCGGACATGAAGGAAGTGCAGCGCTATCTGCCCAGAAAGCGCATCCACACTTGTCTGTTCTCCGCCACGTATCCGCCGCACGTGCTCAAGCTGGCCGCCGAGTTCATGTCCGAACCGGCCCTGCTTTCCCTGTCCCAGAAAGAGGTCCATGTGGCCGAAGTCCAGCACCTCTTCTGCGAGGTCAAGCCCATGGACAAGGACAGGGCTCTGGTGCGCCTGCTGGAAACGGAAAATCCGGCTTCGGCCATTATTTTCTGCAACACCAAGGCCAATGTGCACTATGTGACCGGCGTGCTTCAGGGCTTCGGCTACAGCGCCGACGAGCTTTCGGCGGATCTTTCGCAGAACAGGCGCGAGGCCGTGCTGGACAAGATCCGCAAGGGCCGCCTGCAATATCTGGTGGCTACGGACGTGGCCGCGCGGGGCATTGATATTCCGGCCCTGTCGCACGTCTTTCTTTATGAGCCGCCGGAAGACCATGAGAGCTACATCCACCGCGCCGGGCGCACGGGACGCGCCGGGGCCGCGGGTACGGTCATTTCCCTTGTGGACGTGATGCAGCGCATGGAACTGGAGCGCATCGCCAAGCATTACAAGATCGGGCTCATGGAACTGCCCCTGCCCACGGACGAGGACGTGGCCAAGGTGGCGGGCACGCGCCTGACCGCCATTCTGGAGGCGCGCTTCCGCACGCTCACCGGCCTGGAACGCGTGCGCGTGGCCCGCTATGCGGCCCTGGCGCGCGAACTCGCTCAGCAGAGCGAGGAAGAGGATGACGTTCAGCTGCTGGCCATGCTGCTGGACGCCTGCCATCAGCGGAGCCTGCATGAAAACCGTTTTCCCGACAGCGAGCCCGTGCCCGCCAGGCGAAAGAATGATGCCGGGGATGCCCCGCGTTCCCGCGGCGATGCCGCAGGCCGCGATGAGGCCGAGCCGCATGACGGCAACCGCAGACGCCGCCGGCGTTCGCCGCGCAGGCGCAAGGACGGCGGCGACAGCGGCGCCGGGACGGAAAGCTGAACGGAAGGCCTATGCAAAACGTTGCGGAAGTGTTTGACGACAAAAGCGCCGCGCAGGAGGCTCTGGAGAATTTCGCGGCCCTGTTGGAGGACGCGGACTTCACGGCCGAGCTGGAGCTCATGGGCATCGGCCGCATGCAGTTCATGCGCCGCCGCCAGATGCTGGTGGAATGGCGCGGCCTGTACATGGCCCTCTGGCGTCTGGCCCTGTCCAGCTCCTTCCCGCAGGATGCGGAGCATATTTTCGCCACGTTTTTGCATGCCTACCGCGTTGCCCATCCGGACAAGCTCAGCGCCCGGATCGTGGAGCGCGCCCAACAGTACTGGGGCATGCTCCAGCCCAAGGGCGACACTGATTTCAGCGATGTGGCCCGGCATCTGGGTTCTTTTTCCGTACAGGACGAAAAGCAGGCCCGCAGTCTGACCCTCAGGCTGGTGCTGCATATTCGCAGGGCGTATAGAATTGTTTTTGACAGATTGATTTAGAGCCCGTTTTCAACAGCGGCTTTTGCCCCCTGGACTGCGTCAACGGCCGATTACGGGCCAGGGCTGTACCGTAAGAGTACTATCCCCGGCCCGTAATCGGCCGTTTTCTTGCCGGGGAACAAAATCCATCTGTTGGGAAAACGGGCTCTGCTCCCGGGAGATTCGTTCCCTTCCTCCAACGCTCGGAACTGACGCGACCTATGCAACTTGTACATTCCGTGGACGGCTTGGGTTCCCTGCCGGGCGCCGGCGTCACCATCGGCAACTTCGACGGCGTGCATAAAGGCCATCAGGCCCTGATCCGCCGCACTCTGGATGTCTGTCGCCAGGATGACCTGGCCTGCGTGCTGGTGACCTTCTGGCCGCACCCGCGTCTGGTCGTCTCCCCGCACAAGCCCCACGCCCCGCTGACCAGCCGTGAACGGCGGCTGGAACTGCTGGCGGGCCTGGGTGTGGAGCACGTGCTGGAGCTGCCTTTCACCCAGGAACTGGCCGCCCTGACGCCCGGGGAATTCGTGCGTCGTTATCTGCTGCCCATGCATTTGCGCCGTCTGGTGGTGGGCTATGATTTTTCCCTGGGCCGGGGCCGCAGCGGCCACGCCGAAGTGCTGCGAAGCCTGGGCGCGGACTGGGGCTTTGAGGTGGAACAGCTGCCGCCGGTCATTGTGGACGACGCGGTGGTCAGTTCCACCCGTCTGCGCGACCTGATCAGCCGGGGCGACGTCTGGCAGGCCGCGCGCCTGCTGGGGCGCTGCTACGGCTTTTCCGGCGAAGTGGTGCACGGCGAAGGGCGCGGCGGCGGTCTGGGTTTCCCCACAGCCAATCTGCTGCCGCCGGAAACCCTGTTGCCCGCCGAAGGCGTCTACGCCGCACGGGTGCGTCTGGATGAAACCTGGCATCAGGCCGTGACCAATGTGGGGCGTAAGCCCACTTTCGGGGGCCGGGACGTGACCGTGGAAAGTTTTCTGCTGGATACTTCGGCCAATCTGTACGGACGGCGCGTGCGCCTGGAGTTCGTGGCCCGGCTGCGCGGCGAGCGCCGTTTCGCCTCGGTGGAGGATCTTACCCGCCGGATCGGCGAGGACGTCGCCGAAGCCCGCCGGATTCTGGCTCGCGAAAGCGCCTGATGCGGGCGGCGGCAAGGAAGTGCGCATGATTCTCGCTGACGTGCATAATCACACCCTCATTTCCCACGGCGAGGCCTCGGCGGCGCAAATGCACGAGGCCGCGCGGCGTCTGGGGCTGGCTTGGTACGGCTTTTCCGAGCATTCGCCCCTGCCGCCCGGCTATGCCTGCCCGCTGTATCATGGCGACCTGGCCGGGGATTTTCCGGGCTATGTCGAAGAGGTGCTGGCCTTGCGGGCGCATTCCCCTCTTCCCGGAGCCCCGCGCGTGCTGCTGGGCATGGAGCTGGACTGGATTCCCTCGCGCATGCCCTATATGCGGGAGCTGGCCGCGCGCTGGCCCTTTGACTACGTGATCGGCGGCCTGCACTTTTTGGACATGCTGGCCGTGGGCTCACCCAAAAACTGGGGCCAGGGCGAGAGCGAGGAGGAACGGTGCAGGCGTTTCGCGGCCTATTACCGGGAGATGACGGCCATGGTCCGCAGCGGCCTGATGAATATCGTGGCCCACCCGGATTTCATCAAGGTGCGCTGCTGGGAGAGCTTCCAGGCCTGGCTGGCCGCGCCCGGCAGCCTGGACCTGATCCGCGAAACCCTGACCGCCATGCGCGAAACCGGCGTGGCCCTGGAAGTGTCCTCGGCGGGCCTGCGCAAGGATTTCGCCGAACCCTATCCGGCCCCGCCCGTCATGCGCCTTGCCGCCGAACTGGGCGTGAACATCAGCTTCGGCTCGGATGCCCATGCCACGGCGGACGTGGCCTTCGGCTTCGACCAACTGGCGGCGTATGCCCGTTCTTTCGGCTATGCCCAAAGCGTGATTTTTGTGGGCCGCAAGCCGCGTTTTCTGCCTTTTTGAGTCTGACGGGCGGCGCGCATGCCGTTCAGAAAGGATGAGCGTTGAAATGCTCTGACGTCAGGCATCCTTTCTCAGAGCCAGCGGCGCAGCGTGTCCCGCAGCAGGGCCAGGTCGATGGGCTTGGGCAGGTGTCCGTTCATTCCCGCGTTTCCGGCGGCCTGGATGTCTTCGGCAAAGACATTGGCGCTCATGGCGACAATGGGCACCCGGCGGGCGTCTTCCCGCTCCAGGGCGCGGATGGCCCTGGTGGCGTCGTGTCCGTTCATGACCGGCATCTGGATATCCATGAAAATCAGATCATAATAGCCTTCCGGTGAAGCTTTGAAGCGTTCCACGGCCTGCTGCCCGGTTTCGGCGCAGTCGATGGTCACGCCCATGGAGCCGATCAGTTCCAGGGCGATTTCCATATTCAGCGCATTGTCCTCCACCAGCAGAATGCGCCTGCCGTTGAAGTCGTCCGGCATGGCGAGCAAGGTCTGGTCCGCCTCCAGGCGTTCCGGCGGCTCGGGCTTTTCGGCCGGGGCTTCGTCGGTCCAGGCGCTCCCGTCCCGGCTGCGGCAGAGGGCCAGATCCACGGTAAAACGGCTGCCCTGGTTCAGTTCGCTTTCAATGGCAATGCTGCCGTGCATCATCCGCACCAGATTGCGCACAATGGGCATGCCAAGGCCCGTGCCCTGAATGCGGTGCACCCGCTCGTCGTCGGAGCGCGCGAAAGAGTCGAAAATCCGTTTCCGGAATTCCGGGCTTATGCCGAAACCATTGTCCTCGACCACAATGACAATGCGGCTCATGGACGGGTTGAGGGCCGGTTTTTCGCTGATGGAAAGGCTGATGCGGCCCTTGTCCGGCGTGTATTTGACGGCGTTGGTGAGCAGGTTGAGCAGGATCTGCTGGATGCGTTGCGCGTCGCCCGTCAGTTCCGGATGGACGACGTCCATGCGCAACTCGAATTCATGTTGCTTGCTGTCCAGCATGGGGCGGATCAGGTCCAGACTGTCGCGGATCAGGTCATTGAGATTAAAGGGCGCGTTGTTCAGCAGCAGCTTGCCGCTCTCAATTTTGGACATGTCCAGCACTTCGTTGATGATGCCCAGCAGCAGCCGCGAGGCCACGGAAATTTTGTCCAGGCAGTCCCGCACGCGCGCCGGGTCGCCGGCGTGCCGTTCGGCAATGGCCGCCATGCCGATGATGGCGTTCATGGGCGTGCGGATGTCGTGGGACATGGCCGAAAGAAAACTGCTTTTGGCCCGGCTGGCCTGTTCCGCGGCGGCCAGCGAGTCTCTGAGCAGGCGGCGCACGGCCTTTTCTTCCGTGATGTCGCTGAGGGAAATGACGTAATAGGCCCGGCCGCCCGCGTCACTGGTGGGCGTCACGGAAAATTTGACCCAGCGCTTTTCGCCGGTGGCGGGGTTGATGATGCGGCACTCCTCGTCGCGGGCTTCGCGGATGGCCCCGGCTTTGAAAGCCTCCCGCAGGCGCGAGCCGGGCTTGAAGATGCAATGTTTGAAAAGGGCGGCGGGATTTTCAAGACAGGCCCGCATGGGAATGCCGAGCACCCGCTCCAGATTTTCGAAAACGTATTCCATGCTCCGGCGGGAGGCGTTGTAGATCAGGAATACGCTGTCCGTGCTGTTGGAAAGCGTGTGGAACAGAAAGTCGCGGTAATGGCGCGCCTTGATTTTCAGGGCCATGGCGCGGTGGCGGCGGGTCAGGGAAAACATGACGAGCAGACCGGCCAGAATGAGCAGGCAGACGATGGCCACCAGCGCGTTGACGTAGTCGGCGGCCTGGTGCATGGCGTCCACCGGGACCATGGAAACCATGTCCCAGTTGTTCGTGGGAAAGATGGGCGTGTAATACAGATAGGTCTGGCGGCCCTGAACGTTCATAACCACACTGCCGCTCTTGCCCTCGTTCATGGCCTGCCGCAGCGCGGCGATCCGTTCCGGCTTGTTTTCCGGCGACGCGGCCAGGGCGGCGTAAAAATCGGTTTTGTTCCCCTGTTTCAGCGCGTCCGGCGAGGCGATCAGATATTCGCCGGTCCAGGCCGAAACCATAAAGGATAAGCCCTGGCCGTCAAAAAAGTCCATGGCGCTGGGCTGGGCGTATGTTTCGAGGGACAGGCTGCCGTAGACGGCGCCCCTGTGCCGTCCGTTGACGATAAGCGGTCGCCGCATGGTGACTTGGCGCTGTCCCCGGGCGTTCAGATAGGTGCGCGAGACAGAAATGTCCTTGACGAAATTATGCCATTCTTCGCCATTGTTGACGTCCACCGGACCGCCGTCGGCAAAATATCCCCTGCCCTGTTCATTCACCACCGCGACCTGACTGAAGGGACTGGTGGCCACGTAGCGCTGCATCAGGCCGATGGCCGCGACAGGCGTCACGGCGTCCGCCCCCAGCAGGCTCTCCTTGAAGGACTCAAGACTCTGGACGTCGCGGCGGACGGCGTTGGCGATGGCTTCCCCGCTGGCCTGGGTCAGGCTGCGGATGGTGCTTTCCGTGGCCCGCCACATGGCCTGATTGATGGCGTTCAGCAGAGCTATGACAATCACAAACAGCAGCAGGCCGATGCATGCGTTGCAGAGGGCGACCCCGTGGAGCGGATATTTTTTCAGAAACATCGGCTGTCCTTTCGGGCGTGGCGGCGCGCGCATTGACACGCCGCAGACTTGCTCCGGTGCGCGGACCGGAAACAGGCCGCGGTTAAACGACCCCCCCGGCCCGCATGGCGGGAAACGGACAGCGGCTTCTCTGGAAGAGATATCACCCGTGGACAGGATAAACGACATATATCCCAAAGCGCCGTGACGGACAATGTTCTTTTGCGTAAATAAAATAATATCGTTTTATTTACGTTGGTTATTAAAAAAGAGCCGCCGTGGCTCCACGGCGGCGCGGAAAAAAGCGATATACGAGGGGCGCCGTCGGCGGAAACCGGCGGAGGTGACGGAGAAGGGAAGCGCGGACGCTGCGACGGCAGGCCGGGGGTCAGATTTCGCTTTCGGGCGCGCGCGCAAGCATGTTGTCCAGGGCGCTGACGGCCTCGTCGGCATCCAGGCCCTGGCGCCGGGCCAGATGGGCCAGGTTCTCCACGGCGTCGCAGGGGCGCACGTAGAGCGGCTCCAGATCCCGGGGAAAGTAATCCCCGTGCCGGGCCAGCAGGCAGAGGGCAGCGATGTCCGGGCTGGTCAGGTCCGGCATCAGGATCGCATCCGGGGCTCCGGCCGGGCCTGAACCGGTCCGGAGCGGGGAGAAGAGCGCCGTGTTGCGGACCAGACCGCTGCCGCAGACATGTCCCGGCCGCGCGGCCAGGCGTTGCAGGGCTTCGGCGGGGGCGAGCAGTTCCACGGACTCCAGGGGCTGGGCCGGAATCTGCGGGCCGTAGGCCACAAAGGGCTGACAGTGCACCAGGTTGCGGCGGGCATGGGTCAGCACCCAGAGCGGCGTTCCGTAAAGCAGGCCGCGCCGGAGCACCGCGCTGGTGGCCAGGGCCTGCATATAGTCCAGCCCGGCCAGTTGGGCGTGCCCCGTGCGGCGCAGGGCCGCCGCCGTGGTCAGCACCAGGCGGATGCCGGTGAAGGAGCCGGGGCCGCGTACGCAGGCGATGCGCCGGAAGTCCGCCAAGCGCACTTCCAAGGCCGCGCAGATATCCCGCAGGGCCGGAGCCAGGATTTCCGTGGCCCGCTCTGAACGGTGCCACTGCTGGGCGCAGAGCAGAACTTCATTGTCCGTAACTGCGATCTGCAATACGCCCTCGGCGGCGTTGAGAATCAGCTCCAGGCCCGTGGAATGCGCGTTCATGGCGGCCTCCTGTTTAGCCGGCGCCCCCGGCGGACTTGATCAGACGCCAGACGTCGTTGAAGGTGGCCAGCAGCATCAGGGCGATGAGCAGGGCCAGGCCCGCGCGCATGGCGTATTCCTGCACCCTGCGGTTCACGGGCCGCCGGAAGATGATCTCCAGCAGGCAGAAGACCACCTGGCCGCCGTCCAGGATGGGAATGGGCAGCAGGTTCAGGATGCCCAGGTTGATGCTGATCAGAGCCGTGAGCGCCAGCAGGCCCGGCAGGCCCTCGTGCACCTGTTTGCCCACCATCTGGGCGATCATGATGGGCCCGCCCACCTGGTCCAGGGGCACCACCCGCTCGGCCAGCTTGACAAAGCTCAACCAGGTCAGGGAAACCATACGCCCGGTTTCGGTCGCGCCCGCCGAAGCCGCCTCCCAGAAGCTCTTCGGCTGCATATCCACGCTGTTGGCGGCGCGCACGCCGATGAGCCAGGCGGTTTCATTTTCGCCGAAAATGGTCTTGCGCGCGGCGCGTTCCGCCGTCATTTCCAGATGCAGGGTCTCGCCCTCGGCCGTGGTGACCTGACCCCGCGTGCCGTCGGCGGCGGGCGCGGTTTCCATGGCGGCGCCCGGAGCGGGCCGGAGCACTTCCAGTTGCATGGGTTTGCCGCCGCTGTGGGCGATGGCCTCGGACATGGCGTCCCAGCTCCCCACGGCCCGGCCGTCAATGCTCAGGATGCGGTCGCCGGCTTTGAGACCGGCCTTGGCCGCCGGGCTGTTTTCAAGCACCGCGCCCACATCGGGCAGCAGCACGGGCGTGCCCCAGCCGAAGGCCAGAATCCAGCAGAGCAGCCAGGCCAGCAGGATGTTGGCCGCCGGTCCGGCTGCCACCACCAGCAGACGCTGCCAGGCCGGGCGCAGGGCGAAACTTTCCTTCGGGCTGAAACCTTCCGGGATCTCGGACTCGTTGCTTTCGCCCACCAGGGCCACATAACCGCCCAGAGGCACCAGGGACAGGGCGTATTCGGTCTTGCCCATTTTGTGCTTGAGGATTTTGGGGCCGAAGCCCAGGGAAAATGTGGACACACCCATACCCAGACAACGGGCCACGGCAAAATGCCCCAGCTCGTGGAAAAAGATCAGGCCGCCCAGAACAATGATTACGGCAATAATGGTCATCAGCACGCAGATTCTCCGTGTCTAGAGCAGATTTGCTTTGAGAATTGACATTCTCAACGTTGAGGCGCGGGCACCTGCTTTCGCAGCCGCCGGAGCAAAGCAATTTTTCAAAGTTACTTTGCTCTATTGTCTGAGTGCAAAAATTTCGAGCATGGTCATGCTCTCGATTTTCGCGGGATCGTCAGCGAAAACCCTGGTTTTCCGCTGGCTCACGGCGGCCGCGCCGCCGCAACCCCCCAGGAGGGCGGGTCTGGTCTGAAAAATCAGACCCCATGTTGTCGCTGTCCGTAATGCCCGCTATGCGGGCTGACGGCCGGCGCCATGCGCCAGTTCACGGACCAGCGCGCGGCTGTGATGGTCGAGGCGTTCTATGCGCTCTACCAAGGTATGTACTTCACGTTCAAGCGCAAGGGAATCGGCCTCCGCCGGAGTGGCCACGGGCGGGCAGAACGGCCCCTGTCCCGGCGCGGTGGCCGCATGTGCCTCCAGAGCCGCGCCGATGAGCCGGGGAATGTCCGCGAAGCCGCAGTTCCCTTGCAGAAAAAGTTCCACGGCGGCCTCGTTGGCCGCGTTCATGACCACGCACAGCCCGCCCCGCCGGGCCAGGGCCTTGCGGGCCAGACCGAGACAGGGAAAGGCTTCCAGATCAGGCTCATGGAAGGAGAGCGGCCCGGCGGCCACTAGGTCCAGCGGCGGCACGCCCACGGGCGCGCAATGGGGCCAGAGCAGGCAGTGGGCGATAGCCATGCGCATGTCCGCCGGGCCCATCTGGGCCAGCATGGAACCGTCGGCCAGCTCCACCAGGGAATGGACCACGGACCGGGGATGCACCAGCACACGGATGCGTTCACTGGGCACGCCGTAGAGGTGGAAGGCTTCGGCCACTTCCAGGCCTTTGTTCATCAATGTGGCGGAATCAATGCTGATTTTCGCGCCCATCCGCCAGTTGGGATGTTTCAGGGCTTGCTCCACCGTAACCTGGCGCAGTTCCGCCGCGCTTTTGCCGCGAAAGGGACCGCCCGAGGCGGTGAGCACCAGGTTGGCGACCTCCTGGCCGCGTCCGGCCAGACATTGAAAAATGGCGTTGTGTTCCGAATCCACGGGCAGGATGACCGCGCCGGTGCGGGCGCAGATGTCGCGCACCAGACCACCGGCCAGGACCAGGGATTCCTTGTTGGCCAGACAGACGACCTTGCCCGCCAGAGCCGCCGCCAGGGTCCCGGCCAGCCCGGCCGCGCCCACCTGGGCAGAAAGCACGGTGGAAGCTTCGGACAGGGCCGCCAGTTGCGCATAGCCTTCGCGCCCTACCAGAATACGCGGTCTGTATCCGGCGGGCAGCAGTGTGGCGAGTTCCTCGGCAGCCGCTTCGTCCAGCACGGCGAGGAAGGGCGGGCGGTGACGTTGGGCCTGGGCCGCCAGGCGCTCCACATTGCGGGCGCAGGCCAGACCCCACACGCGAAAGAAGTCCGGTTTGGCCTCCACCACGGCCAGGGCGTTGCGCCCGATGGAGCCGGTGGCGCCCAGAATCACCAGGCCGCGCGGTTGTTCCCGCTGCCAGAGTTCAGGGGGCGGTCCCGAAATGTAGTCGATCGCCGGGCCGCCTTGGCCCGGCCAGAGTTCTGCCATCAGAGTGTCCGCATCAATACCGTCGTATCCGTTGTTTTGCCGCGTCCGGAAAAAAACAAAAAAATGGAAGCGCCCGGAAAACGATGAATTTTGTTTCCTGGCAAGGAGCAAGTCCAGCGCGGGCCAGGGATAGTATCCTTAGTATACAGACCTGGGTCGCGCTGGACTTGCGACGCGGCCAGGGGGCAAAAGACGCGTTTTCCGAGCGCTTCCGTCAGAAGAAAAAGAACCACTGATCCACCACCGCCACCATCGGCATCGCGAACAGGAAGCTGTCCGCGCGGTCCAGAATGCCGCCGTGGCCGGGCAGGATGGAGCCGGAATCCTTGACATGAACGGAACGTTTCAGCGCGGATTCGAACAGATCGCCCACCTGGGCAAAGGCATTGACCGCCACGCCCAGCAAGGCGAAGGAGAACCAGCCCACTTTGCCGTAAATTTCACCGTACACGGCGCAGAAGATCACGCAGGCCACCAGGCTGCCCACCGCGCCCTCGGAGCTTTTGTTGGGGCTCACGCGCGGCCAGAGCTTGTGGTGGCCGAAGCGCGTGCCCACGAAATAGGCGGCGGTGTCGGACACGGCCACGGCGGCCAGCACGAAGATCAGCTTGACCGTGGAAAGATAGGTGGCCGGAAGCAGCAGCAGGGGCACATAGGCCAGACCGGCCATGAAAATGCCGCTGGCGGAGAACGCGTTTTCCTCCTCCACCACGTCCCAGCGGAACAGAAAGGTCATGGCCGCCAGCACAAAGCCCGCTCCCAGGCAGACCAGGGCGTCCTGCGGGCGGTTCAGCCAGGTCAGACAGAGCATGCCCCAGCCCAGGGCGATGGCGCAGATCCGGCTGGGAATGCGGCCCGTGGGGCCCCAGAACAGCGAATAGAATTCCCAGAGGCCCAGAGCCGCGACCAGCAGGATCACAAAGAGCAGGGGCCAGCCCCGCAGCCAGAGCACCAGCAGCAGCGCGGCGGCCAGAACCAGGCCGGTGATGATGCGGCGGATATCGACGGCATGGTCAACGGACATCAATTTGCTCCTGTGTTTTGCCGAAACGGCGCGAACGCCCGGCATAGACGGCCAGCGCCTCGCGCAACTGGCCGGCGCCGAAGTCGGGCCAGGGCACGGGCGTGAAATACAGTTCGCTGTAGGCGCACTGGTACAGCAGATAATTGCTCAAGCGCTGCTCGCCGCTGGTGCGGATGAGCAGGTCCGGATCGGGCTGACCGGCGGTGTAGAGGCGCTGCGCCAGGCTCTCCTCGGTAACGTCCTCGGGCCGCGCGTTGTCGCGCAGAAAGGCCCGCACGGCACGCACCAGTTCGGCCCGGCCGCCGTAATTGAGCGCCAGGTTAAGCGTCATTTCCCGTCCGGCTTCAGTGCGGCCCATGGCGTGGCGCAGGGCCGTGCGCTGCGGCAGGGGCAGGCCGTCCAGATCGCCCAGCACATTGAGGGCGATGCCCTTTTCCTCCATCAGCGGCACCTCACGGCGCAGAAATTCCAGCAACAGGCTGAACAGGGCGCTGATTTCGGACCTGGGCCGGTTCCAGTTTTCGCTGGAAAAGGCGTAGAGAGTCAGATGACGGATGCCCAAACCACGGCATTCGGCGACCACGGTGCGCACGGCTTCGGCCCCGGCGCGATGCCCGGCCGAGCGCGGGAGCCCGCGCGCCTGGGCCCAGCGGCCGTTGCCGTCCATGATGATGGCGATATGCGCGGGCAGTTTTTCAAGTTCTTCTGTCATGAATGGCCTGTTTCACCGTAAGATTTGAGATTTTTTCGTCGCGGGCAAAAAAGACGAGCGGCGCGCCGACGTGGAGTGTAGCTGCCTACACGGCCGAGGCGCGCCGCGAAGTCTGACGCCGCCAGCGGCAAAAAAATCCAAATCTTACTAGATGTCCATGATTTCCTTTTCCTTGCCCGCGCACTTCTTGTCCACGTCGCCCACGAACTTGTCCGTGAGCTTCTGGACGTCGTCCACGGCCTTTTTCAACTCGTCCTCAGTAATTTCCTTGTCCTTTTCCAGCTTTTTCAGGCCGTCGTTGGCGTCGCGGCGCACGTTGCGCACGGCCACCTTGGCCTCTTCGCTGTACTTGCGGGCCACTTTGACGAGATCCTTGCGACGCTCCTCGGTGAGCGGCGGAATGACGATGCGGATGATCTTGCCGTCGTTGACCGGGGTAAGGCCCAGGTCGGACTTGAGGATGGCTTTTTCCACCGCCGCGATGCCGCCCTTGTCCCAGGGCTGGATGGTCAGGGTGCGGCTGTCGGGCACGGCCACGGAGGCCATCTGGCTGATGGGCGTGGGCGTGCCGTAGTAGTCGGCCTTGATGCCGTCCACCAGAGCGGTGGAGGCGCGGCCCGTGCGCAGTTTGGCGAAGTCGCGGTCCAGCGCGGCCAGAGCCTTTTCCATGCGGTCCTCAGCGTCCAGAAGGGTGCTGTCGATATCCATCAATTCCTACTCCTTGCGTGGATGAAAAGCTTGGGAAACCCCGCTTGGGTCTTTTTGTCCCTTGACCGGCATGGGCAAAAGACAACAAGCCGCATCACGCGGGCTTCCTCAATTCTCGCGTACGATAGTGCCCACGGCCTCGCCCAGCACGGCCCGGCGGATGTCCCCGCCGAACATGCGGCAGACGATGATGGGCACGTTATTGTCGCGCACCAGGGCAAAGGCCGTGGCGTCCATGACGCCCAGACGCCGCGAGAGCGTCTCGTCGTAACTGATGCTGTCGAACTTGACGGCGTCGGGGTGCGTGGCCGGATCCTTGTCATAGATGCCGTCCACTTTGGTGGCCTTGATGATGGCGTCGCACTTCAGTTCCATGCCGCGCAGGGCCGCCGTGGTGTCGGTGGTGAAATAGGGGTTGCCCGTGCCCGCGGCGCAGATCACCACCCGGCCTTTTTCCAGATGGCGCAGGGCGCGGCGGCGGATAAAGGACTCACAGACTTCCTGCATGGTGATGGCCGAAAGCACACGGGTGGGATAGCCTTGTTTTTCCAGCATGTCCTGCACGGCCAGGGCGTTGAGCACCGTGGCCAGCATGCCCATGTAGTCCGCCGAGGAACGCTCCATGCCTTTGGCCGAGCCGGAGAGCCCGCGAAAAATATTGCCGCCGCCGATGACCAGGGCCATCTCCACGCCCATCTCGAGCACGGTGCCGATTTCGCCGCAGATGGCGGCCACGGTTTCAGGGTCGATGCCGGTTTTGTGCTCGC
The DNA here is from genome assembly GCF_018379785.1 of Desulfovibrio sp. Taxonomy (GTDB): domain Bacteria; phylum Desulfobacterota; class Desulfovibrionia; order Desulfovibrionales; family Desulfovibrionaceae; genus Desulfovibrio. The sequence continues at coordinate 43,554 of NZ_JAGZUV010000010.1, read as the reverse complement.
CCGCCAGGGCTTCGCCGCTCAGTTTGAGCAGCACGCGCTTGTACTTGAGTGTGGGCATGGCTCCGCCTTGGTAAAAGCTGCTGAAAGGATACGCCTGCCGTCGGAAGGGGGACAAAGGGCGCGCCGGGCCGCCGCCGTGTAACGGAGATGTCATAGCAGAAAACGCGTCCGGCTCAAAGCCTTTTTGCGCGGGTTCCGCGCCCGGCGGCGATCAGGCCCGACCCGATTCGGGATGCCGGATCCGGCCCTGTGTGTCCGGGCTCGTTCAGGCGCGGTCGGCGGGCCTTGGGGGAAGGGAGAGATCGGGCAAGGGCCAGTCCTCCACCGTAAAGGGCAGACTTCGGGCCATTTCCGACAGGGCACGGCGGATGGCGCGTTCCCGCTGGGGCGAAAAGACCAGTTTGAGCAGGGCGGTACGCCGCTCCAGCACGGTGAAATAGGCGAGATTGTCGTAGGCTTCCAGCAGAAAGCGGAAGAGCGCGATATGTTCCGGCGTCAGGCGCAGCAGCAGGCGTGCGCTGCGGCGGGGCGGCGGCAGGGGAGGCCCGGCGCGCCGCCCCGCGCGGCCCATGCGGTACAGGGCCGGGGGCGGCATGTCCGGGCCGGGATCGTTGGGGCGGCCCGCGCCCATCAGTACCAGCCCAGCCAGCGGGCCAGAATCACCAGGCCGATGCCGAAGGCGATGGTCACAAAATAGTTCTTGCCCCACCAGGCCACCAGCAGGGAGGGCAGGGAAACCATCAGAAAGAGATTGGACGTGCCCGCGTTGAAACGCCCTTCGTAGAAGAAAACGTCCGGCCCAACCAGGGCGGCCATGACCGCCACGGGCACAAAGGACAGCCAGTGCCGGAGCAGGGCGGGCAGACAGTCGCCCTTGAGAAAGGTCACGGGCAGCACCTTGGGCAGCTGGGTTACCAGCACGCTGCCCAGAATGCAGAGCAGCAGCGCGCCGTGGGCGTCAATCCATGCGTTCATGGCCGGACCTCCGAAGGTTGGGCCGAAGGTTTGTCCGAATGTTCGGCTTGCGTTCCGGCGTTCTGTTCCGCTCCCGGATTCTCCAGGCCGGGGCCGCGCCGGGCGTAGAGCAGCAGCACGCCCAGGCTCGCGCCGAGAATGGTGGCCACGGCCACATTCCACTGGCTCATGCCCGCGGCCTTGAGGGCGATGGACAGGGCCGCGGTGAACAGGGCCACCAGCACGTGCAGGCGGCTCACGCACTGGGGCACCAGCAGGGCCAGAAACATGGCGGTGAGGGCGTAATCCAGGCCCAGGGGGCGCACGTCGTTGACCAGTTCGCCGCAGAAGGCGCCCACGGCGCAGCCGACCACCCAGGCCAGATGGGTGGTGCTGTTACAGAGATAAAGCGTGGTGAGAGAGAGCTTCCAGCCGCGTTGCAGGGCCGTGATATGCACGGCGAAAGTTTCGTCCGTAAGGCCCAGGCCCAGCAGAAAACGCTGCCAGCGGGGCAGGCGGGCCAGCCAGGGGGATTCGGCGGCGGACATCAGCAGATAACGCAGATTGACGATGAACACCGCCGCGATGACCGACAGGATGCCCGCGCCCGCGCCCCAGAGGCTGGCGAAGACGAACTGACCGGAGCCGGAAAACATCAGCACGGCCATGGCCACGGCCAGGGACGGGGGGATATTGTTTTTGACCGCCAGCACGCCGAAGGCGAAGCCCACGGGCACATAACCCAGCACAATGGGCAGGGCGCGCCGCAGGCCCTCCGCCACAGGGGAGACGGTGGAAGGACTCGACATAGGCGTAACCTCATCATAACATGGAAGTTACAAGGGCTACTCTTTTTGCCCCGGTCTGGCAAGCCAAGGAGGCCTCGCATGGACAGAACTCCCTTTGCCGTATTGCAGCGCGACGCCACGGGCTACCAGCGCTCCTGCGCATTGACGGCGGCGGCTGAGCTGGATTTTTTCACAGTTATTCTCCGCAACGGCAACCGGATGAACGCCGGAGATCTGGCGCGGGAATGCGATGTGGACGAGCGCGGCGCCACGGCGCTGCTGAACGCCCTGGCGGGCATGGGGTATCTGTGCAAAAGCGCCGGCGGCGCGTCGGCGGGTCCGGATCGGGGCGGCCCGGCGGCTTATGCCGTGGCCGAAGCCTACCGCGACGCGTTGGACAGCCGCCACCCTCTTTCCTATGTGCCCATGCTGCGGCATATGGCCAACGCCCAGCGAGGCTGGGCGGAACTGGCGCGTTCGGTGCGGGACGGCAAACCCCGGACCCGGCGGCCCAGCATTCTCGGCGAAGAGGAGGACGACCGTTCCTTTATCATGGGCATGAACTCTTTGGCCGTGCGTACGGCGGGCCCCATGATCAAGGCCCTGCACGAGGCCGGGGTGCTGAATTTCGGCGAAGGCCCGGCGCGGATCTTGGATGTGGGCGGCGCGTCCGGCACCTACACCCAGGCTTTTCTGGAACTTCTGCCCACGGCGACAGCCGTGATATTCGACCGCCCCGTGGGCATTGAGGCGGCGCGACAGCGTTTCGCGGGCACGCCTTTGGAGCGCCGGGTGGGCTTTCAGGCCGGAGACTTCTACAGCGACGCCCTGCCGTCGGGCTTTGATCTGGCCTGGATCAGCGCCATCATCCACCAGCACGGGCGGAAGCAAAGCCGCGCCCTGTACTGTAACGCCTTGCAGGCCCTGAAGCCCGGCGGCAGGGTGGCCGTGCGCGATTTCATCATGAACGCGGACGGAACCAGCCCGGCGGCCGGAACTTTGTTCGGCCTGAACATGCTGGTGCATTGCGCGGACGGCAGGGTGTATACCTTTGAGGAAGTGCGGGAGGATCTGCAGGCCGCCGGTTTCATTGCGGCGGAACTGGCCGTGCCCGCTGAAACCATGTCCGCCGTGGTCACCGCCGTGCGGCCCCGGATATAGTTTGAGAAATGAGGGCTGAGCCTAAACTCCGGGCTGGATCCGCCGATAAGAAAAGCGTAATGTCGTTTCTCGGGTTCCATGCGCGGGCTTGGGGCCGTTCCCGTCGTTAAGGATCAAGGCATGTCCGAAGCTCTGGAAAGCATCAGTCCCCGCCCTGTGGGGCCGTTGACGCCGTCGGCTCCCGCCGCCGGCCCTGACGGCGTGGGCGGGGATGGACGCGGCCGGGAGCGGAGTCCCTTTGTCCCGGCAAGCCGGGCGGGTTGGAACGACGGACAAGAGGGCGGCCCGGCGGGCCTGGCGGACAGCCTGAACCTGAGCCCCGAAGCCCAACAACAGTTGCGCGAGCTTAAACTGCGTGACGCCGAGGTACGCGCCCATGAGAGCGCGCACTTGGCGGCGGGCGGCGCGCATGTGAACGGCGGGGCCGGCTATACCTACCAGAAAGGGCCGGACGGGCGGCAGTACGCCATCGGCGGCCATGTTTCCATTGACGCCTCCTCCGTGCCGGGAGATCCGGAAGCCACCAGGGAAAAGGCGCAAGAGGTGCGCCGCGCGGCCCTGGCCCCGGGCGAGCCCTCCGGCCAGGACCGCCAGGTGGCGGCCCGCGCCGCTGCTCAGGAAGTCCGTGCCGCACGGGATGCCCGGAAAGAAGAGGATGACGGCGAAGGCCCGGCCGCATCCGGCCTGGTTGCCGCCGTGGATGAGCCCGCTTCCGCCGGAAGGACTGTTGCCGCTGACGCCGCCGTTTCCGCCGATGCCACGGATGCCGCCCGTGGCAGCACGTTGACCGGCACGGCGGCCCTTACTGGAGCGGATACGATTGATCCGGCCGCGCGCCGTCGCGCCGCCGGAGCCTATGCCGACATGTCCATGCGCGGCGTCATGCCCACGGCCCTGGCCCCCGGCGGCACGGGCGTTTCCCTGCAAGTCTAGTGCGGATTACCTTTGAAACGCCACACGTTTCAAAGGGGCCATTCCGGCAAAAAACGCGGTTGTCGCTGGTGTCGATCCCCGTATGGTTCCGTTGACGCCGCCGGGGACAGCCCTTTGGGCCGCCCTCGGCCGCTTTGCCGGAATCCGCGCCGCTTCGCGGCGCGTCTCACCGTATTCTGCGTTAGAGCATTTCAAAGTTAATTGTTTTAAGGGTAGTTGTAGTTACGCTGTGGCGGGCGTGAAGTTCAGCCCTGTATCAGTTTGGCGATTTCCTCGCGCAGAATGCGTGCCGCCGCACCGGCGGCGGCCTTTTCCACCTGCTGGTTGAAGCGGGGTTCCAGGGTATCCAGGCGACTTTCAAGCGCGTCCATGCGCGCCGACACGCTTTTGCCCAAGAGGCTGACGCTTTGCAGGCGTTCCTCCAGGGCCGCGTCCGTGACGCCCGAGGGCATGGCTTTCAGGGCCTGGCTCACCGAGGAGGCGATCAGGGCCGCGAAACGGTCGTGCAGGGGATTGCCCTCGCGCAGAAGGTCTTCCAGAGAGGCCGAGGGCGCGGCGGCCTTTTCCAGCGCCGCGACGCGGGCACGGGCTTCGGCCAGCTCGCTTTCACAACGCTGGAGGCGTTCGTCCAGGCGGGCGGCCTGTTCCGTCAACTCCGCCAGTTCCCGCAGCGCCGCCGGGCCGACAGGTCCGGAGGCGGCAATATCGGAAGACATGGCGTTCGGTTGTGCTGCAGCCACCGAATCGTCGAGGGCGTCCGCCGTTTGTGCTGCCTGATCCCCGGTCTGCACCGCAGCTTCGCTTTGCACAACCTCGGCTGGAGATTCGGCCTGGACTTCCTCCGTCGGAGTGGCGGCCTGTTCCATCCGCGAGCTTTCTTCCGAGGCGGGCATGAGCAAAAGATCTTCCATCTCCGGGGCATCAGCCGTTTTTCCGGCGTCAGCCACCACAGCGGGTTCGGCCTCGGGCCGTTCCGTTTCGTCGGAGGCAGCGGAAGGCGTCGCGGGTGAATCGGCTTCTTCCTGCATGGCGCTGCGCAGCAGCTCGTCCAGATCCAGCTCCGGTTCGGATTCCGGACGTTCCTCTTCCGCCGGACTCTCTTCCACGGCGGGGAGATCCGCCGCCTCCTCGGCTTGCGGCAGATTTTCCATGCTTGCGGCGGGGAATACCGGTTCCGGCACCAGCGCCCCGGTTTCCAGGGGCGGCCGGGCGGCGTCGGTTTTCCCCGCCTCTTCGGCGTCACCAGCAGCGGGGGCGGGCGGGATGTCCTGATCCGGAGACATGACCGCCAGCAGGGCGTCCAGATCTGTCTCAAGATCAGGAGCCGCTTCCGGCGCAACATCCTCCGGCATGTGATCCGCCGCTGCCGGGTGCGTGGCGGGTTGGGCTTGCGCGGGCTCCGCTGTTGCGGCGGCATTCTGTTCAGCGTCCGGACCGGCCGGCAAATTGTCCTGATCCACGCTCAGATTCGAGGCCGGAGATGCCGGAGCTTCCGGCGCGGAGGCGGGAGCCAGCAGCTTGTCCAGATCTATGCATGAATCGCATTCTCCGGAATCGGGTCGGTCAGTCGGCCGGGCCGACGCGGGCGCGTCGACCGAGGCCAGCAGGGCGTCCAAGTCCATTTCAAGATCAGGCTCTTTTTCCGGCGCGGGCTCGGACGCTGCCGGGGATGCGGCGGGTTGGCCCAGCGCGGATTCCGCCGTTGCGGGCTGAGCCTGCTCCGCATCCAGACCGGCCAGCAGGCTGTCCAGGTCCGCGGTCAAATCCGGATTCTCCCGGGCTTGCGGTGCGGGAGCGGATGCTTCGGCCGGAGCGGGAGCCTCGGCTGAAGCCAGCAGGGCGTCCAGATCGTCGGCGAAATTCGGTTCTTCCGCCTGCGGCGAGGCCGCGGCCAGGAGATCATGCACGTCCGGTTCCTGCGCGGGCTCCGAGTCGGGCTTCCGGGGCGCGGAACCGCTCATGGCGTTGAGCAGATCGTCCACGGCATTGTCCAGGTCCGCAGGCTCAGCGGCTTGCGCGGCGTCCTGTCCGCGCTCGTGGGGCTGCGGCGGAATGTCCAGGGTGTCGAGCAGCTTGTCCACCTCGCCCATGCCCGACATGTCGAGCTTCTCGTGGGGATCGACCTTGTGTTCCGGCGCGGAGGCCTGCGCGCCGGGAGGCGGTGACGCGGGCTGGTCGTCGCCGACTTCCATCTGGGCCAGAAGGGCGTCGATTTCCGCGTCTCCCTGCGAGGCCTGGCCGTCGTTGAGGCTCTGCATGTGCACGCTGATGTCTTCTTTGGTGCCTTCGGCCGGGGGGACAACAGCCGCCGGGGCCTCGCCTTTTTCTATCAGTTCGGTGAGGTCGATGATTTCTTCATCAGTCTCAGCAATTTTCTCGGCAACCATGCGAACCTCATGGGGTTGACGGAGCGGCGCGCGTGCGCCGGAGCGGGCGGACCGCCGCTCCACAGCGTTTCCGCCGGCATTGACGCCTGGAAAAACAGGCAGCGGCGACGCGACGTTATTTGTTGTTATCCGTGCGGCGCGGGCTGAAATGAAACTCCGCCCCGCTCTAATACAGAAACGGCAAAAAAATGTATCAGTTTATAGGCAAAGACGCAAATTCGTGGAGAAAACGGCCTGACCCCCCGGGCCGGAACAGGAGCGCGGAGGAAGAAATGCGGAAATAAAAATGCGCGGCCCCGAGAGACCGCGCATGCAGCATTGAAAAGGGGCCGGTCTACGGATGACACTTGGACTTGGCGCAGCCGGTGAGGTCCTTCTTCAGCTCGGGCTTTTCGGCCACGACCTTGGTGTGGCATTCCAGACAGGTCTGATGCTTGAGGCCGGTCTTGGTGTGGACCACATAGAAGAGACTCTTTTCGCCCTTCTTGGCGGTCAGGTCGTCATGACAGCCCGCGGTGGCGCACTTCTGGAAGGTTTCCTTGTCCTGCACCTTGTGGTGACAGGTCACGCACTCCACCTTCTGGTGCGGCGCGTGGGGGAACATCACCGTTTTTTTGGAGCCCTTGAACTCCAACGGCTTGTCGGGCACGGGCGGCTGGGCCGCCAGAGCGGGCAGGGCCAGGGCCAGAGTCAGGATACAGGCCAGAAACATAAATTTCTTCATGGCAGACTTCCTCCTTGACAAAAGCGGCACATGAGAATTGAGGCGAGCTTACGTTGCCGGGCATACTGTGTCAATGGGGCGCGCTGAAAACAGTTTTCAATGTGGCCGGGGGCTGGTTATTGCCGATGCCTGCGGGCGTAGCCGCGCGGGGTCAGCATATAGGGGCCGAGAACACGGCTTTCGCTGTTGCCGATGATCAGCAGAGAGAGCATGTCCGCCAGACGCGCGTCAAAGTCCGCCAGGGCATGCACCGAAACTTCCTGGCCGGGCCGGAAGGCCTTGCGCACCAGGCCCACGGGGCAGTCGGGCCGCCGGAGGCGCCGGGCTTCGGCCAGGGCCTGGTCCAGCTGATGCGGCCGTCCCTTGGAACGCGGGTTGTAGATGACGCAGACGAAATCCGCTTCCAGCGCCGCAGTGAGCCGCCGCTGGATGGTTTCCCAGGAAGTGAGCAGATCGCTCAGGCTGATGCAGGCGAAATCGTGGGTCAGAGGCGCGCCCAGCAGGGCAGCCGCCGCGCAGACCGCCGGTACGCCGGGCACCACGGTCAGGGGCACGCGTTCCAGCAGGCCGCGCGCCGCCAGGGTTTCCAGGGTCAGTCCGGCCAGGGCGTAGACGCCGGGGTCGCCGGAGCAGACCAGGGCCGTGGGCCGGCCGCTCAGAGCCGCGTCCACAGCGGCGGCGCAGCGTTCTTCCTCATGGCGCATGCCGGTGCTGATGACGGCTTTGCCGCGCAGCAGTTCCGGCGGCACCAAGTCCAGGTAAAGCTGGTAACCGGCGATGCAGGCGGCCTGATCCAGAACCGCGCGGGCCTGGGGCGTGAGACAGCGGGCGTCGCCCGGACCCAGGCCCACCACGTAAAGAGGTGCGTTGGTCATGACTGGTTTGGGGTTGGAGTTGCCGGGGGTGAGGCCAGGGCCACGGCCAGGGTCAGGCGTCCCTGGACAACGATTTTGGGAAGAAGCAGGCGGGCGCTGTGCCCGTCCGCCTGCGCGGTCAGCAGGGCCGCGGCTTCACAGACGCTGAACGGCGGCTGGCGGAAACGCCGTCCGGCGGCCTCGGAGGGAGTGGGCGTGGCGCAGCGGGCCAGCTCATCGGCCGGAAAAACGCGCAGGGGAATGTCCAGCCGGACGGCCGCTGCGCGCAGGGCGGGTTCGTCCGCTTTTTCCGTCACCGTGCTCAAGGCCGCCACGGCGCGCGTTTCCAGCTTCCGGGCACTGAAAATTTCCGTCAGCGCGGCCAGAGCCGCGTCCTCCGGGATGCCCCGGCGGCAGCCCAGGCCCACGTAGAGCCGGGGCACAGCTAGGCGCAACAGGCCGGGAGACGGAGGAAGATATCGCCAATGGGCGGCCAGCAGGGGCGGGATGTCCGCATCCGGAAGCGCGGGCGCGGGCGGCACGTCGTCTTCTTTGCCGGAAAGGAGCTCGAAAACGGGAGGCAGGGCGGCGGGCAGGGCCTGGCAGGGGTCCCAGAGGCGCGGACGCCGGCCCTCCAGCAAGGCGGCCTGGGCCCTGGGCAGCAGATCCCAGTCCAGAATGCGCAGGCCCGCGTCCCGGATCAGAAGGTCCAGGGCCGGGGGGGCGGCCGTATCCTGGTCTGAGGCTGTGGTGATCACCGGCGTGGCCCGGAGCAGGCGGGCCAGATGCCGGGCCAGATTATTGCCGCCGCCCCAGTGGCCGGAAAGCAGGCTGATGACGAAGCGCCCGGCCGGGTCCAGCACCATGACGGGCGGATCCTGGCTTTTATGCCGCAGCAGGGGGGCCAGCACGCGCACGGCAATGCCCGCGGCCCCCACAAAGACGTGCGCCGCATGGCGGCGGTATTCTTCGGCCAGAAAAGCGGCCAGGTCGTGAACAGGCCGAATGCCGTCCCCGGCCAGGCGGGCCGGGGCGCTGAGCTGGCAGGCCGCCACAATCCGGCCGCCAGGCGCGCGCCAGGGATCGGCGGCCAGCCGGGCGGCCAGCCGCCGGGCCAGGGGCAGCCCGCCTCTGCTCAGGACGTGGCAGGCCAGAGAAGGGGCCGCTTCCTTTCGGGAAGCGGCCCCTGAGGCTGCCGACGCCGGCGGCGCCTGGTTCAAAAAAGCACCTTGCGGGCCGCGTCCAGCGCGCGGTTGAAGTCGTCGTCGCTGTGGACGAAGGAAACCATGCCTGTTTCGAAGCCCGAGGGGGCCAGATAAATGCCCTGGGCCCGCATCTGCTTGTAGAAGCTGGTGAAAAGCTTTTGGTCGCAGGCCTGGGCCTGGACAAAGTTGGTGACCGGTTCCTCGCTGAAGAAGGGACAGAACATGGAAGCCAGGGTAGGCATCTGCACCGGTACGCCCTTGGCCCGCAGGATGTCCCGCAGGGCTTCGGCAAAAACGCGGGTACGGGCTTCCAGGGCGGCATAATCCAGGGTTTTGAGCTTGCGCAGGGTCGCCAGACCGGCGGCCATGGCCAGCGGATTGCCGGACAGGGTGCCCGCCTGATAGACCTCGCCCTGCGGGGCCACGTGTTCCATGAAGCGGCGCTTGCCGCCGAACGCGCCCACCGGCAGGCCGCCGCCGATGATCTTGCCGAAGGTGGTCAGGTCCGGATCAATGCTGAAGCGGGCCTGGGCTCCGCCGAAGGCCGCGCGGAAGCCGGTGATCACTTCGTCGAAGATCAGCAGGCTGCCGTATTGGTCGGCCAGGACGCGCAGGCCTTCCAGAAAGCCGGGCAGAGGCGGGACAAGGCCCATATTGGCGGCCACGGGTTCCACGATGATCGCGGCGATGTCCGCGCCGTGTCGGGCGAAGCATTCCCTGACCGCGTCCAGGTCGTTGTAGGGGGCCAGCAGGGTGTCGGCCACCACGGCCGGAGGCACGCCGGGCGTGCCGGGGATGGAGAAGGTCGCCACGCCGGAACCGGCGGCGGCCAGGAAAGGATCGGCATGGCCGTGGTAGCAGCCGATGAATTTGAGCACCTTGTGGCGCCTGGTCACGCCGCGCGCCAGGCGCAGAGCGCTCATGGTGGCTTCGGTGCCGGAATTGACCATGCGCACCATTTCCAGGCCGGGCATGGCGGCCACCACTTCGGCGGCCAGGGTCACTTCGTCCGGGCATGGCGCGCCGTAGCTGGTGCCGCGTCCCACGGCCTCGCGCAGGGCCGCCGTCACCGAGGGCTCGTCATGGCCCAGAATCATGGGCCCCCAGGACAGCACAAAGTCGATGTATTCCCGGCCGTCCACGTCCGTGAGGCGGCAGCCGTGGGCCTCGGCGATGAACAGGGGCAGGCTGTCCACATTGTGGCAGGCCCGCACCGGGCTGTTGACGCCGCCGGGGATCAGCGCGCAGGCTTTTTCAAACAACTGGCGGGAAAGATCGTCCATCTGCGGTTCTCCTTTGTACCCGGCGGCATGGCCGTCAGGCGAAATACGTCATGGAAATTTTTTTCAGTTCCCTGAGGCTGCGGAGGATGGCGTATTCCCTGAGCGGGCTGGTATGCAGCAGTTCATCCACCACCTTGAGGCATTCCTCCTCACTGCGGCCGTGCACCATGGTGTACAAGGTATAAGGCCAGTCAGGCACGGAACAGGGACGGTAATAGACGTGGGAGATATGGTCGTGAAGCGAGGCGATGCGCCCGCATTCGTCCACATCCGCCTCGTTCACCTTCCAGGCCACCATGGCGTTGTGCGTCCAGCCGGTTTTCTGATGCTTGATGCTGGCCCCGAAACGGCGGATGGCGCCGGAAGCCTTCAGGCGGGTCAGCAGTTCCAGCACTTCGGCTTCACTGACGCCCGCCTCGCGGGCGATGTCGGCATACGGGGCAAGCGTGTCCGGCAGATCGGCCTGGACGATGCGCAGGACGGCGCGTTCCGCTTCGCTGAATTGGTGGCTCATGGGCGGCCTCCGGTTCGGGTAATAAGGAAAGGCCGCGCCGCCGGACAAAGCGGCAGGCGCGGCCGGAACACACATCGTACGTTATAATCGCCGGAGGCCGTCAGCGCTTGAAGGAACGGGCGAACAGGTCCTGGATGGCGATGCGGCCGTTGTCTTCCAGGAAACGCGTGCCCGTGGCGGCAAAATGGGCGTGCTCGATGACCGGCTGTTCCACTTCGCTCCAGGCGTCTTTCTGCCAGATGAACCAGGTGCCGCGCGGCTGGTCGAAAACCAGCAGGGGTTTGTTGCAGATCTTGGCGAATTCCGCGCCCCAGCCCGTGCCGCCCTTGACCGTGTCGTCGGGCTGAATGGCGCCCACCACGATGATCTGGTCGCCGCTGCTGACCTGCCAGCAGATGGATTGCAGCACCTTGCGGAAAATGGGCGCGCGGGTGTACTCGCGGTTCATCAGCCTGGAAACGTAGGTCAGGCTGACGTCCTTGAGGGCCAGTTCCTCGGAGGTGAGCACGCGCACGCCTCGGCTGCGCTCGATCTGGTGGCCTTCAAAGCTGTAGTTCACTTCCTCGATGCCCCAGCTTTCCGCTAGGGCGCCGAAAAACTGTTCCGTTCCGGCAGCGCCGCCGCTGTAGAGAACACATTGATTGGGGTTAAGCATGCTTGCCTCCTCAAAAAGATATCTGACGCCGGACACAAGCGCGGATTCTCATTGAGGAGATTCGCTCCCAATGAGGCGGCAGCGTCAATGCGGACATCATGGCAGAATTTACGTCGCTCGGCAAGGCGGCTCGCCGGAGAAAAGCCCGCGGGCGGCCGGAATCTGTTTGTATTTCGTCCGTGGCCTTCACAGGGCTTCCTTATACAGCCGGGCGATGTCCCCGGGCGCGGCCTCGCGCGGATTGTTGGCCGGGCTGCCGCTGGCAAGGGCCTCCCGCACCATGATCCCGCACTGCGCGGCCAGTTCGGCCTCGCCAACGCGTTCACGCAGGCGCGGAATGCCCAGCGCCGCCGCCAGGCCGCGCAGCAGAGGCGGCAGCAGCCCGGCGGCGGCTGTGTCGTCAAGGCCCGCTGTTGCCGCACCCATAACCTGGGCCAGCCGGGCGTAGCGCCGCGGATTGCCGGAAAGGGAAAAGGCCGTGACCGTCTCCAGGAGCATGGCGTTGCTCAGGCCGTGCGGAATCCCGAATTTCGCGCCCAGGGGCCGGGCCATGCCGTGCACCAGGGCCACGGAGCTGTTGGCAAAGGCCAGACCCGCCTCCAGCGAGGCCAGCAGGCATTCGCGCCTGGCCTCGGCGTCGTCGGGCCGTTTCCAGGCCAGGGGCAGGAAGCGGGCCAGGCGCGCGGCGGCCCGCAGAGAGAGCGGCATGGTCATGTCCGTGGCTTTGCGGGACACATACGACTCAATGGCGTGGGTCAGGGCGTCCATGCCCGTGGCCGCCGTGAGAGCGGGCGGCATGCCGCGGGTCAGCAGGGGGTCGAGAACCGCGGCCGCCGGCACCAGGACGGCAGAGCCGATGAGCAGTTTTTCTTGCGTGGCGGCATCAATGATCACCGTGTTGCCGGAAACTTCGCTGCCTGAACCGGCGGTGGTGGGCAGGGCGAAAACCTGCGGTCCGGCTTTGGGGGATGCCCCCTTGCGGGCGTAATCCGCCGGGCTGCCGCCGTTGGCGTGCAGCAGGCTCACGGCCTTTGCCAGGTCCATGGGGCCGCCGCCCCCGCAGGCCACCAGGGCCGTGCAATTCTCGCGGCGGAACAGGGCCAGGGCGTCTTCCGCATGGCGGCTGGTGGGCTCGCCGCTGGTTTCGGCGTGGAGCGCGAAGGGCACGCCCGCCTCGCGCAGCGATCGCAGCACGGGTTCCACCGCGCCCGTGCGCAGCAGAACCGGCCCGGTAATCAGCAGAATTTTGCCGGAAATCCGGCTTTTGACCAGGGAGCCGATGCACGCGGCCTTGCCTTCGCCGAAGGCGAGCAGGCCGGGTGATTGAAAATCCCAAGAGTGCATTTGCTTTTTCCTCCGGAATTGCCTGCCGTGGCCGGCGCGGACGTGCCCGGAACCTTGCCGTGCAGGGCAAAGCCTGTCCGGCGAGCGGCAGGCCCGGTAACGGAAGGGCCGGGGCCTGCCACAGCAAACAGCAAGGCGCACTTCCGTGGTTCTGTGCCGTGAGAAGGCCGCGAGGCCGGGAAATGAAAAACGCCCCGGCGGACGAACCTGGCCGGGGCGTTTGCTGGAGACCCGTCGGAAAGCCCTAGTAACGGGGCTGACGCGGAGCTCTGGGTTTGGCTTCGTTGACGCGCAAGGTGCGGCCGCCAAAGCTGAAGTTATCCAGAGCTTCGATGGCGGCATCGGCTTCGCCGTCCTCCATCTCCACAAAACCGAAACCGCGGGCACGGCCGGTTTCCCTGTCGCTGACAAGTTTCACGGACAGGACGTTGCCGTATTCGGCAAAAAGATCCTGAACCTGTTCTTCATTGGCCGACCAGGGAAGGTTTCCGACATAAATGGACTTGGACATGAAACACCCTCTCAAAAAAAACAATCTTCCCGCGCATCCATCCAGCAAAACGTATTACCGGTACGCGGCCCTTGTGAAGACAAAAACATGCTTTGCGCTGCTTGTCAACGAAAGGGCATGAAAAAGTTGGTATTGCGCGTTTTTGCGCGTTTCGCGCGCCGGGGCTTTTGTCCGTAAAGGCCGGTAGCGCAAGCCTTCGCGCGAAATTTGGCGAAGCCTGGCGGAAAAATTGAGGAAAAGTCTAAAAGAGAGGGGAAAGGCCCGTATGGGGCTGTAGTACAGAGCAGCAAGACAAGCGCGGGCCGATATCGCAGTTTTCCTGTAGTGTTTGAGTGCTCAACTTACGTGTTTCGGCGCACTCTTGCCTCCTGACTTATTTCCACGGAAATCAGTCAGCTCCAGCCGTCCGGGCAACTGCGTTCGCGTTGCAGCCGATCGCGCGGTAGAACATTTAACGTATCAAATGCATTAGAGGATCAGCCCCGGCTTTCCGAGGGGGGCGGCGACCAGTCCGGCGCGATATCCTCAAACGAGGTATAGGGCGAGATGTACATGAGCTCCGCCACGCCCACCGGGCCGTTGCGCTGTTTGCCGATGATGATTTCCGCCACGCCCTGGGGCGGGCGCTCGGCGGGTTTCTGGAATTTGTAGACGTCGTCGCGGTAGACGAACATGATCACGTCCGCATCCTGTTCGATGGCCCCGGATTCACGCAGGTCCGAGAGCATGGGGCGTTTGTCGCCGCGTTCCTCCACCTTGCGGTTGAGCTGGGAGAGCGCCACTACCGGCACCTCCATTTCCTTGGCAAGGCCCTTGAGGGAGCGGGAAATGTCCGAAATTTCCAGTTCGCGCGAGTCCGTGCGGCGGCTGGTGCGCATGAGCTGGAGGTAGTCCACCACCACCAGGCCCAGGCCCTTTTCAGCCTTGAGACGGCGGGCGCGGGCGCGCAGTTCCAGGGTGGTCAGGGCGGGCGTGTCGTCGATGAAGATGGGCGCGCGGGCCACCACGTCGGCGGCGGTGTACAGGCGCTGCCAGTCGTCGTCGCTGAGCAGGGAGGGCCGCCGCAGCTTGGAGAGATCCACCTTGCCCCAGGCCGCCAGCATGCGCTGCATGAGCTGCTCCTTGCTCATTTCCAGCGAAAAGACGGCCACCGGCACGTTCTGGCGCACGGCCGCGTTGAGCGCCATGCACAGTGAAAAGGCCGTCTTGCCCATACTGGGGCGCGCGGCCACGATGATCAGGTCCGAGGCCTGGAGCCCGGCGGTGAGCTTGTCCAGACGCGTATAGCCCGTGGTCACGCCGGTGATCACGTCCTTGGCGTCGGCCAGCTTGGAAAGGTTTTCAAAAACCTTGTCCAGCAGATCCTTGGTGGGCGTGAAATCGCGGCCCGAGGTGCGCTGGGAGATGGAAAAGACCGCCTGCTCGGATTCGTCCAGCAGGGAGGCCACTTCGCGCGAGGCGTCGTAGCAGTTGCCGATGATGCCGGAACAGACTTCGATGAGCCCGCGTTGCAGGGCCTTGTCACGCACGATGGTGGCGTAATATTCGGCATTGGCCCCGGAAACCACGGCCTGGGCCAGATCGGCGAGATAGACCGCGCCCCCGGCGTCCTCCATCTCGTTGCGGCCTTTGAGATATTCGGCCGTGGAAATGAGATCAATGGGCGCGGACTTGCGGTAAAGTTCCAGAAAGGCGCGGAAAATAATGGTGTGGGCGGGCAGGTAAAAGTCTTCAGCGGTCAGCATGTCCACAATGCTGTGCATGAGCTGGGGCCGCAGCAACACGCCGCCCAGCACGGCCTGCTCGGCCTCGGCGCTGTGCGGGGGCACGCGACGCAGCAGATCGGCTTCCGCCGCCCGGGCGGCAGCGCCGGGCGAGGACGGGCCGCCGTGCCCGCCTTTGCCCTTTCCGCTAATGCCGGAAGACGAGCCGCCCCCGGCCTCGCGGCCGGGGGCGGTCATGCTGTCACGGGGAGAAGCCACGCCGCGCCTACTGGACGGCCTCGGCCTCTTCAACCAGAGTTTCGGAGGCGGTTTCCACAACGACTTCCTCTTCCTCGGGCTGGTGGTCGGAAATCACCTTCACCGGCACCACGGCGATGACGCTGGCGTGCAGGCGGATGCGCACCGGATGTTCGCCCAAGGTGCGGATCGGGGCGTCCATCAGGATGCGGCGGCGGTCCACATCCACACCCAGAGCGGCGAGAGCGTCGCCGATGATGGTGGAGGTCACCGAACCGTAAAGCTTGTCGTTTTCGCCCACATGCATGGGAATAATCACTTCCAGGGCTTCCAGGCGGGCCTGCACGCCCTGGGCGTCGGCACGCAGGGCATCCATGCGTGCCTGGAGCTTTTTACGCTCCTGTTCAAAGACTTTCAGATTGGCTTCACTGGCCACCATGGCCAAACCCTGCGGCAACAGAAAGTTGCGGCCGTAACCGGGCTTGACGTTGACCACATCGCCGAGATTGCCGAGATTTTCCACATCGGCGCGAAGTATCAGTTTCATGTGCGCCCCCCTTAGATCATGCTCTTTTTCTTGACGACGGAGTCGTGCGTGGCGGTGTAGATGAGCAGGGCCATCTGGCGGGCGCGTTTGATTTCGCGGGTCAGCAGGCGCTGGTGATGGGCGCAGGTGCCCGTGATGCGCCGGGCGATGATCTTGCCGCGCTCGGTGATGAAGTCGCGCAGGATGTCGGGGCGCTTGTAGTTCAGGGGCAGTTCCTTATCGGCGCAGAAACGGCAGAACTTGCGGCGCGGGGCAAATTTCTTTTTAAAGGCCATTTAGGCAACCTCCCCGGCCACTTCGTCGGCCAGCTTGACGGTCACGAATTTGAAGATGCCGTCGGTGATCCGGATATTGCGCTCCAGTTCGGCCACCAGCGCGGCCGGAGCGTCGTAGACCAGACGCACGTAATAGCCGCGCATCAGCTTGTGCACCGGATAGGCCAGATCACGCATGCCCCAGTGATCCACTTCCGTCATGACGCCCCCTTCGCGCTCGATAATCGCCACAAGGGCGTTCAGGATGCCCTCGCGGTTTTCGGCGGAAAGCTCCGGTGAAAGGAGCAGCAGGGTTTCGAATTTCCGCATGGTTGTTCTCCTTTTGGATTGGCAGCCCGCGCGCCCGGCGCGAGCAAGGAACACGCTGTATACAGGCGGCAAGGCGGGCTGTCAAGTCCGGCGGGCGGCGTACGGAAAGGCGGTGGAGGAGAGGGGGCGGTGCCGGGAAGGGGCCGCGGCGTCAGATCATCTGTTCGCCGCTTTTCTCCATCAGGATGCAGAAATCGTTATTGACCCAGTCCAGAATGGCGTGCACGCCCTCTTTGTCCACGGGTCGCCAGCGTTGGCTCAGCTCTTCTTCGGAGCATTCCCAGAGCTGCCTGAACTGGAGGCGCAGGGTCAGGCGGCGCAGAATGATGCTGTAGGCGCTTTCCACGCACTTGCAGACCGCCAGCACGCTGAAGTGCTTGTTGCCCGTCTTGTACAGGGAGACCAGCAGCATGACCTGCTTGCCGTCCATATTGTTGAATTCTTCAAGAAAATCAACTTGGTCCAGCTGCACTCTGGCGCCACCGGCGGAGATGTTGACCAGACGCAGCTGGGAGGGACAACCTTCGCGGTACATGAAATCCGGAGTGCCGAACTGAAGCTGATTTTCGGGGAGACGGCTGAAGGGCAGCCAGAGCCCGGCCGCCTTGACCATGCCGAGGCTGGGATAGACGCGTTCGTGTTTGCGCAACTCCCGCTGGATATACTGGGTGGGCATGCAGATGGAGATCTCGCAGGCCCTGGTTTCCTTGTTGATGTAATTGCTGATGATCCGGCTTTTGCACAAAAAACCGTAGCGGGCCGTGGACGAGGACAACTTGAGATCATTGACGATTACATTATAGGGCAGCTTGAAATAGATACTGCATTTTTCATTATTAAGAATATCGGGAAGAAAATTTTTACGGGATCTGAGCAGAATACGATTTTTTTTGACGGACTTGATGTAGCAGATCACATTTTCCAATTGTCGTTGCCGGTCCACGAAAAACAGGCTGACTCCCGCGTCGTGCTTGAACGCGGCGTGGATGACGGCATATGGGCGTGGCTGATGGGTTGCGGCTGTTTTGAAGAGATTTTTTATTGAGTCCCATATGGGCATTGCGTTCTTCCTCTTGCATGCGGCGTCCGTGCCCGAACCGGCCGACACTCCTTAATGGACGTGGGCCGTCATCAAAGAGACAATATGGACAGGCTGCCCCATTGTCAAACATCAGAGGGGATCTTCACGCCTTGTCGTCGATGCGGGGCAATGGTCAGCTGTAAACGCGAGGATTGGTGCTGCCCATCAGGCAGAGGATTTCATATGGAATGGTGTCCAGTTCGTCGGCCATTTCCTGGGCGCTGACCGGGCGCTGGCCCGGCGCGGTGGGGCCGCCCAGAATCCAGGCCGTATCGCCGGCCCGCACGTCCGGCAGGGAGGAAACGTCCGCCATCAGCATGCTCATGCAAACCCGTCCCACCTGCGGAACGCGGCGGCCGTTGATCAGCAGGTCGACGCGGTTGGAAAGGGCCCGGGCGAAGCCCGTGGCGTAGCCGGCGGCCACCACGGCCACGGTCATGGCCTGGGGCGCGGTAAAAATGCGCCCGTAGGAGACGCTTTGCCCGGTTTTGAGCCGCCGCACCCGCAAGACGGGCGAACTGACGCTCATAACCCATTCCAGACCCGTGCCGCGCGCCTCCCAGGCGGTGCCGGCAAAGGGGTTGCCGCCGTAAAGGGCCAGGCCGGGGCGGCAGGCCTCATAGCGGCTTTCGGGCAGGCCCAGAGCCCCCGCGGAATTGCCCAGGGAGCGGGCGAGATCCGGAAAGGCTTCGCGCAGGACGGCGCACATGCTCGCGAAGCGCTCAACCTGTGCCTGGGTATAGGCCGTCTCGTCGGGCATGTCGGCGCAGGCCAGGTGCGAAAGCGCCAGCACGGGCGCGAGGCGCGGAAAGCGGCGCAGACTTTCCAGGGCCGCGGGCAGTTCCTCGGCGGAAAAACCCAGGCGATTCATGCCGGTCTCACATTTGAGGGCCACCCGGAACGACCTGTCCGCCGGGCAGCAGGCCGCCGCTTTTTCGATGTCCTCAAAATCCGTGATCAGGGGGGTCAGATCATGGGCGGCGGCAGCCTGCCAATCCTCCCGGCTGATGGCTCCCATCAGCGGCACAATGACCTGGCCCAGCCCGGCCTCGCGCAATGCCACGCCTTCGCACACGGTGCCCACGGCGAAGCGCCGGGCCCCGGCCTCATCCAGAGCGCGGGCCACGGGCAGCAGACCGTGGCCGTAGGCGTCGGACTTGATGACCGGCATGATGGAGCCGGGTTCGCCCAGGCGCGCGAAGTTACGCCGCAGAGCGGCAAGGTCAATGTGGCAGCGGGACGGCGTAAAGGCACAGCAGCTCATGAAATGCTCCGGAACAGACAACTCTGCGAAGGCGATGGTCCAGAGAGACCGGGAGGGGCCCGCCCAAGTCGGGAAAGCCTCTAATGCCATGTGCCACTTGACACGTTGTGTTAAGCGGCAAGACGGCTTCGACGAAAACGCGGTTTTCAGCTTGCTCACGGCGGCTGGGCCGCCGCGGAATCCTACGGATTTCTGGTGGCTGATTTTTCAAATCAGACACCAGGGCTGAGCCTAGACAACTTTTAGAAAGGCAACATAGCAACATTGCCCGCGCGGCACAAGAAAAAGCGTGCCGCCTCGCGGCGTTGCGGCGGGAGGGCGGGGCAGAGGCCTGCCATCGCTGCATGGCGTGATGATCCAGCAAAAATAAACGACTTCCCTGGCAGCGCGCGGAACTCTTATTTTTACCGGATTCTCACGACACCAGCCAGCCGCCCGCGCTGCGCTTCGGCGGAGTAAAGGAGGCTTCGCTCAATGCTGCGGGGAGACTCCATGATTCGTATCAGGCCGTTACAATAACTTAATTATGTACACGTTGGCGGCTCCTAAGAGGAAGCCCGCCCGCGCCGGAGTCCGGCGGGCCTTGCAACGCGGCGCGCTTGCGGATAGGCTGCGCGCCATGTCTGAACCCGTTTTTACACTGCAACACACGGACGGCGCGGCCCGCGCCGGGCTGCTGCGCACGCCCCACGGCGTCATTCCCACGCCCGTCTTCATGCCCGTGGGCACAGTGGGCTCGGTCAAGGCCATTGCGCCCGACGATCTGGCGGCCATCGGCGCGCCCATCATTCTGGGCAATACCTATCATCTTTATCTGCGGCCCGGCGACGATCTGGTGGCCCGGCACGGCGGCCTGCACGGCTTCGCCTCCTGGCCTGGGGCCGTGCTTACGGACAGCGGCGGCTTTCAGGTCTTCAGCCTGAGCTCCCTGCGCAAAATCCGCGAAGAGGGCGTGGAGTTCCGTTCGCATCTGGACGGCTCGCGCCATTTGTTCACCCCGGAAAAAGTCATTTCCATCCAGCGCAATCTCAATTCCGACGTCATGATGGTGCTGGACGAATGTGTGCCCTACGGCGCGGATTACGCCTATACGGAAAGATCCCTGGCCCTGACCACGCGCTGGGCCGCGCGGGCCCGCGCGGCCTATCCGGCGGGCGCGGGCCCCAACCTGCTTTTCGGCATCACCCAGGGCGGCTTTTTCAAAGATCTGCGTCGCCGCTCGGTGGAGGATATCTGCGCACTGGATTTCGACGGCTTCGCCATCGGCGGCCTGTCCGTGGGCGAGGGCAAGGCAGAAATGTACGATCTGCTCTACCATACGGCCCCCCTGCTGCCGTCGCACAAGCCCCGCTACCTGATGGGCGTGGGCACGCCCCTGGACATCGCCCACGGCATCCATGCGGGCGTGGACATGTTCGACTGCGTGCTGCCCACGCGCAACGCCCGCAACGGCACGCTGTACACTTCGCTGGGCAAGGTGAACATCAAGCGCAAGGAATACGCCGAGGACGACGGCCCCCTGGATCCGGCCTGCGGCTGCTATACCTGCCGGACATTTTCGCGGGCCTATCTGCGCCATCTCTATGTGAGCAAGGAACTGCTCTCCTTCCGGCTCAATTCCCTGCACAACCTGACCTATTTTCTGAGTCTGGCGCGTGAGGCCCGGCAGGCCGTGCTGGAAAACCGCTTCGCGGCATTCCTGGCCGGGATAGAGTCCCTCTATCCCGAGGAGGCGGCCCGGGCCGCCGGAGTCTGAACCTGTTTTGCGGAAGACAGGAAACCGCCGGAATCCTCACGACAGGCAGTGAGAATTCCGGCGGTTTCGCGCGCGGAGGCTCCCCTCCGGAGGGAGGGGCGGCGCGCTCAGGCGGCCGGAGCCGCGGCCGTTCCGCGTCCCCGCCACATGGCGGCAAGGATCAGAGCCGCGCCGCTGAGCAATCCCAGGCACATGCAGATGAAGCTGGCGGTCTTCAGCCCGGTCTGGAGGCCGGGGGCCATGGTCAGAACATCCAGGCGCTCCAGATAGCACGGAATGGCTATGACCCGGCTGACCGCCACGATCAGCATGATGGTGCCCATGACAAGTTTGATCATGTTTTCCCGCACATAGGTGGTGCCGATAGCCCCCAGCTGCACGCCCAGCAGTGAGCCGCCCAAGATGATCAGCACCAGACGGATGTCGATCATGCCGTGCAGGGCCCAGTTGACGGAGCCGCAAAGACCCATGACAAAGGCGGTCACCAGTTCCGTGCCTGAGGCGATCAGGCCGGGCACGCCGAGCACATAGATCAGGCCGGGCACGCCGATGAAGCCGCCCACGGCGATGGTGGCCGCCAGCATGCCGGTGGCAAAGCCCACGGGCAGGGTGAACCAGAGGGAGATGCGCAGACCCGAGCGCCGGAAGGTAAGCATGGGCGGCAGATTGACGGCCTGGAGACGGCGGGCCAGAGCGGGCGTTCCGCCGCAGTCGCCGTCGCGCCGGTTGCAGCGCAGGGCGTCATACAGCACATAGCCGCCCACACTGAACAGCACCGCCACAAAGGCCAGGCTCACGTAGAGGTCCGAACCGGCCTGCCCCCAGCGTTCCAGGATATGCCGCTGGATGGCGATGCCGCACTGCACGCCCACCCCGGCCGAGGCGGCGATGACCAGCCCCATCTTGACGTCCACCTGCCCGTAGCGGAAGCGCTTCAGCGCGCCCACCAGGGCCTTGGGGAATTTATGGCACATATTGCTGGCCACGGCCACGGTGCCCGGCACACCCAGGCCCATCATGCCGGGAGTGAGAATGAAGGCTCCGCCCGAGCCGATGAAGCCGCTGACCAGGCCGCCGATAAAGCCGACAATGAAAAGAAAGCCCACGGTAACCAGATTCAGGTCGATGAATTTGGCGGAATCAAGCGCGAACAGGTCCATGATCTTCTCCCCGGTCCAAATGTCAGGCGTGCGCGGGAGTGCGCAGGGACAGAGCGGGTTCTTCCTCCTCGGGGCAGAGCGGTGCCGGAGCCGGGGTCGTATGCGCCGTCACGCCGAGCAGCCGCCAGAGGTTGGCCGCGAAGCTGCCGTGCACATAGGAAAAGAGCAGGGCGATGCCGATGGGGAGCGAGGCGCTGACGCCGCCCTGGGAACAGAAGGCGGCCAGAGCGTCCGCATAAAGGTAAAGCAGAACGTACAGGGCCGCGCTGGCGGCGCCGAAGAGCAGGGTTTTGCCGACGGTTGCGGCGTGTCCGGTGGTATGCATGATGCCCTCCTTTGGGGTATGGATGAAAGCGAAGCTGTTTCAGACCCTGACGCAATATACGGGTATGGAAAGCTGCCCGCGCAGGAGGATGCCGTCCCGCAGGGCGCAGATCACCATATCCACCCGGCCCATGTCCCGCACAACGTCGCTGACGGCGTCCATGCCGCCCGGCCGGATGTGGTGCCGGGCCGGAACGCCTTCGGCGGAAGCCCGACGCAGCCACGGCTCGGCGGCGGAATCCGCCCGCGAAATGAAGGCCTGGTCGGGCCGAGGGGTGAGGTTCAGCAGCACGAGGGCATCCCCGAGGCGCTGCGCCAGTCCCAGGGCGCTGGCGGCCAGTTCCCGGCTCCAGTGCTCATGCCTGGAAACGGCCAGCACCACTCTGGGATGACCGCTGCCGCGCGTGTACGCCTCGCGGGCCAGATCCGTTTCCCCGGCGTCCGCATAGGCCAGCGCCTCGCTCAGGTCGTCCATGCGCTCCCGCAGCCGGGCCATGCCTTTCAGGCTCAAGGGGGAAGGGATGTTTTTCACGCTCATGACAGTCATTCCGGGTTTGCAGTGTGGCGGGCCGCTGTATCGCCGCGCGTCTGTCTCCGGCATATCAAAGAGCGTGCCAGTCCGAATTTTTTGTATCAATTTGTTATTCCATGAGAAATTTTTCAGGGTCGGGCGGACGGCTTGGCGGTGGCGTTGCGGAATGTAACGCGGCGGGCGGGCTTGCTTCGGATAATGATTTGAAAATATTAACATATTTTATATGTTGAATATTGCAACGGCTGTTCCGGGGTGTAACGCCGTGGCGGCGGCCAGGGCGTGGAGCCATGCGCCCCGGTTTTCGGGACCACCGGATTTCGCGGCCTGGGGAACGGCCATCCCGGCCGTGCATCCCGGCGGTTTTGGCAGGATCGTTGCAAGTTGCATCCGGCGGGGGCACGGCGTTCGGCGCGGATGCGCCGTCCGACGACCCGGGCCGCACCGGCTCGCAGGGGGTATACGGCATGAAGGGCATGAAGCGGCGCTTGCGCTCATTCGGCAGAAGCATACGTCACAAGGTGCTGCTGGGCATTGTGCTTTCTCTGGTGGGCGTGGGGACGCTGGGGGCGGTTTCCTATTATTACCTGCGGCAGCTGGAGGAAACTCTGGCCCTGGCCGAAGGCGTGGACGACCTGCAGAGCGACGTGCTGGAAATCCGGCGCAGTGAAAAAAACTACCTGCTGTACGGCCTCGGCGCGGACAGGGTGGAAAGTCTGCGCTATGTGGACCAGGCCATCAGCCGTGCCCGTGGACTTTTGCGCAGGAAGCCGGGGGCGGAGCTGCCCGGCGGCACTCTGGGCTCCGGCCGGGCGCGGCTGACCGGGCTGCTCGTCCGGATGGAGGCCTACCGCGACGGTTTTCGGGCGCTCGGCTCTCCCCATGATCCGCGGGCAGAGAATGTGCGCATGCTGGGCAAGGAGCTGGTTGCCGATACCCAGTTGCTCGTGGGACGGCTGCGCGGGCATATTCTTGAGATCGTTTCCGCGCTGCGGCGGCAGCTGGTCTTCTCCACAGCCGCGCTGCTGGGTGTGGGGCTTTTCCTGGCCTGGCTGATGGGGCGGCGCATTCTGCACGCCCTGGGGCTGATCGAGAAGGCCACCACCAGGGTCGTGAAGGGCGATTTCTCCCCTCTGCCTCTGGAGGGGGCCGAGGCGGAAAGCCGCCATGTGCTGGAGGCGCTCAATCATATGATTTGTGAACTGGAGAGCCGCCAGAACCAGCTCGTGCAGGAAAAAAAGCTGGCTTCCCTGGGGGTGCTCACCGCAGGCATCGCCCATCAGCTGAACAATCCGCTGAACAATATTTTCACGTCCTGCCAGTTGCTGCGCGAGAGCGGCGCGCACGCCGGCGACGCCGGATTCCCGGAGGAAATGCTGCGCAACATCCATCAGGAGGTGCTTCGCGCCCGCGACATTGTGCGCGGTCTGCTGGATTTCGCGCGCCAGTCCGACTTCAGCCTGAAGCCCGTATCCCTGGCGGACGTGGTGGGGCGCGCCGTGGCCCTGGTGGCCGGTGAAACCCCGCCCGGCCTGCGCATCGACGTCGATGTGCCGCCCGATCTCGTGCTGCCCGCCGACGGCCGCCGTTTGCAGGAGGTCTGCATCAATCTGCTGCTCAATGCCATCCAGGCCGTCAGCCGCCTGCCCGGACGGATTTCCGTAACGGCCCGGCGCGACGAGCTCGCCGCCCAGGCCGTGCTGCGCGTGCGCGACAGCGGTGACGGCATCCCCGAGGCCGGCCTGGGGCGCATTTTCGATCCCTTTTTCACGCTCAAGGGCGTGGGCAAGGGCACGGGCCTGGGGCTTTCCGTGGCTTTCGGGATCATCCGCAGGCACGGCGGCACGATCAGCGTGGAAAGCAGGGAAGGCGAAGGCAGCTGTTTCACCGTCCGACTGCCGTTGGGCGCGCACAAGGGGGAATAAAGATGAACGGAGCCGCGGCGAAAATTCTGGTGGTGGACGACGAGGCCATTGCCCGCGCCAATCTTGCCCGCGTTCTGGCCCATGACGGGCATGAGACGGCCCAGGCCGGGGGCGGGAGCATTGCGCTGGAGATGCTGGAGCATGGGGAATACGATCTGGTCCTCACGGATCTGATCATGCCGGACATGGGCGGGCTGGAGCTGCTGGAGCGCGTCCGCGCGCGCTTTCCCGGCACTGAAGTGATCGTGGTCACCGGCTATCCCATGGTGGAAACCGCCGTGGAGGCCATGCGCAAGGGCGCATATCATTATCTGGCCAAGCCCTACCAGCTGGACGAGGCGCGCCTGCTCGTGGCCAGGGCGTTGGAAAAACGCCGTCTGTATCTGGAAGTGGCCCGGATGCGCTCCTTGCTGGAAAAGCGCGAGGGGCCGCTGCTGCTGGGCGATGCTCCGGTCATGCGCGAGCTCAAGCGGACCATCGCCCGGGTGGCCCCCTCGGACGCCTCGGTACTCATCCTGGGCGATACGGGCACGGGCAAGGAGCTGGCCGCCCGTTCCATCCACGCCCTGAGCCGCCGGGCCGGGGGACGTTTTCTGGCCGTGAACTGCGGGGCCTTGCAGGAAGAACTGCTGGAAAGCGAGCTCTTCGGTCACGAGCAGGGGGCCTTTTCCGGGGCTGTGCGCCGTAAACCGGGGCTTTTCGAGGCGGCTTGCGGCGGCACGCTCTTTCTGGACGAACTGGGGGAAATGTCGCCCGCCATGCAGGTCAAGCTGCTGCGCGCCCTGCAGGAACGCGTCATCCGCCGGGTGGGCGGCACGCGGGATATTGAGGTGGACGTGCGCGTGCTGGCCGCCACCAATCGCAATCTGCGGCTGGAAGTGTCCAGGGGAAATTTCCGCGAAGATCTCTACTATCGGCTGGCGGTGATCACCCTGCGCATGCCCGCCCTGGCGGAACGGCGGGAGGACATTCCCCTGCTGGCGCATTTTTTTCTGGAGACGGGCGCGCGGCGCGCGGGCCTGCCCGTGCCGGAGCTTTCGCCCCAGGCCCTGCGCGTTCTGGAAGACTATCTTTTTCCCGGCAATGTGCGGGAGCTGTGCAATCTCATGGAGCGGGCGGCGGTGCTCAGCGACGGGCAGCGGATCACCCCGGCGCACCTGCCGGAGGAACTCGGCGGGGAACTGCTGCCCGCTGCCGAAGCCGGGCCGGAGGCGGGAGAACGGCCGGAAAGCCTGGAGGAAAATGAAAAGCGGCATATCCTCCGGGTTCTGGACTATGCGGACGGCAACCGGACCAGAGCCGCACAGATTCTCGGCATCAACCGGGTTTCGCTCTGGCGCAAGCTCAGCCGTTACGGACTGTAGCCTCCGGGAAGGGAGACAGCGGGAAAGGCCGTGGGGGGATCAGGCGGCTTCGGCCCCGGCCTCGCGGCGTTCGCGGCGGCGCACCAGGAAAAAGACCAGGAAGGAACCGGCCAGCTTGGACAGGCTCATGATGCCGATGGACCAGGGCGTCGCCAGGCCGAGGAACAGCAGGAAGACCAGGCTGTCCAGGGGCGCGCCCAGCAGGCTTGAAATCAGGATGCGCTGGGAAAAAGGCTTGCGCGTGAAGGTGAACAGGGCCCAGTCGCCCAGTTCGCCGACGGCGAAGGCCACCGCGCTGGCCACCGCCAACTGGGGCGTGGCCATATACCAGCTCACCACGCAGCCCGCCAGCATGGCCCAGAGAATGTGATGCCCCACGCGGCGCTGGGCGAAATCGCGCACTACAAAGACAAAACCCACGATCAGCGACGCCGGCGGCCAGAGGTCGCCGTTGGGCAGCTGAACGAGCGGGGTCACGGCAAAAGCGTAATTAACGCCCACAATCAGAGCTATGTAGGTAAACAGCGAGAACATGGTGCGCAGCCTATGCGGAGCTCCGCGCGCCGTCAAGAGCGAGCGGCGCGTCATATGGACAAGGGACGGGGCAAGGAATACACTTAATGAGTGCGGAAAAACAGGGGCGTTACGTTGCCGCTGAGGGGAACGCGGCCTTTCCAGACCGGAATTCACCCCGTCCGGCAGCGGGTTTTGGTCGTTGCTGCGGCACGCTCCGTGGGGCCGTTTTCCGTATCCGACGCTGTCGCCGCTCTTTCCGCGAGACATGGCCGCCGGATCGCCGCAGGGCATCATAAAGAGGGCGTCGTCTTGGAAAGATTCAGCGCATGGTTGAGGGCACACGGTTGGACGCTGCTTGTTCTCCTGTTTCTGCCGCTTGCGGGCATGGCCCTTTTCCCTTTCGCGCATTCCTTGCTCAGTTCCGGCAAAACGCCGCCGGTCGCCATGAACGACGACGCCCAGCTCATTTTGTTTGTGACGGGGAGCTGCGGACTGCTGCTGATGGGCTTTCTTCTTCTGGCGCACAGCCGGAACCGGAATGCCAGGCTCCGCCAGGAAAGCATGGAGCGGAGCCTGGAATACCAAAAGCTGATCACTGAATCCACCAGGGGGCTGTACGAAAGCATCTATGAGGTGGATGTCACCCGCAACAGGGCGGACAGCGAGGAAACCCGGCACTATTTCGAGCAACTGGGCATCCCCGGCGACACACCTTTCGGCGAGGCTCTGCGGCATATCGCGGCCCGGCAGATCCGGGAGGAGGACCGCCGGGGCTATCTGGCCACCTTTTCTCCGGACAGGGTTCTGCGGGCCTACCACGAGGGCGTGCGCAGCCTGCGCTGTGAATTCATGATCTCCGAGGACGGCAAGAATTATTACTGGCTGCGCATCATAGCGCGCATCTTTGTTCTGCCCTTCGACCAGTCCGTGCGGATGATCGTCTACCGGCAGAATATCGACAAGGAGAAGCATCACTGGAAGGCATACCAGTATCAGCAGATACTTATGGAGGCCGCCAAGGGTCTGTATGAAAACATCTATGAGATGGATATGACCCACAATTGCGCCGCCAACGAGGAAACCCGCGCCTATTTCGAAAGCCTGGGATTGCCGGGTGATGCCCCCTACGAACGTTTTTTGCATCATGTGGCTGAAAAGCAGATCAAGGCCGAGCACCGGCAGCAGTATCTGGACGCCTTCTTGCCGGACAATGTGCTTGCGGCCCACGCCAACGGCACGGATAGCCGGGTCTGCGAAGTCATGCTTTCCACTGATGACGGCGAGGCGTATTACTGGTTGCGCATCACGGCCCGCATCTTTTTCTGGGATGAAGACAACTCCGTACGGATTTTTTCTTTCCGCCAGAACATCGACGAGGAAAAAAGGCGGGAAAGCCGGCTCTCCGCCCAGGCCCGGCTGGACCCGCTGACCGGCCTGTACAACAAGGCGGCCACGGAACAGCACATCAGCGAGACTCTGGCCGCATGCAAGACCGAAGACCGCCGCTTCGCCTTTTTCATTCTGGATATTGACGACTTCAAACGGGTCAATGACGATTTCGGACACGCCGTGGGCGATATGGTCATCCGCGAATTTGCCCTGGAATTGAAGCGGCAGTTCAGAGACACGGACATTGCGGGCCGTATCGGCGGCGACGAGTTTGCGGCCTTTCTGCCCGTGCCCGGCAGGGCCTGGGCGGAGCGGAAGGCATGCAAGCTGGGCGCGGCCCTGCGCAAGAGCTTTATGTCGGAGACCTACGCCTTCAGTATTACCGCCAGCATCGGCATCGCCTTGGCTCCGAGGGACGGCAAGAACTTCGCCGCCTTGTACAGAAACGCCGATGCCGCCCTGTATCAGGCCAAAAAGCGGGGCAAAAACGGTTTCACCGTTTACGCCGGAGCCTGAACAGCCCCTCGCCGCCGCGCTCCCGGCCTTGACCCCGGCCGTGGGATATGGGAGATGAAGCGCATATGGAAGGCGTGCCGGGCTTGTCCGCGTCCGTCTCCTTGCCGTGCCGGTCATATGCCGGGCGGCGTCTTTCTCAGAGCAAAGTAATTTTCAAAATTACTTTGCTCCGGCGGCTGCGAAAGCGGACGCCCGCGCCTGAAACCAAGGCGGGACCGCGTTCCCGCCGCAAGCTGAGGGCAGCGTCAACTTTGAGAATGTCAATTCTCAAAGTCAATCTGCTCTGGTCTGTTTGCGCGCCGCTTCGCGTCGGCGCGACCACGATATCTAACGGCGGCCCCGCGCGGTCCGCGACCCGCCGGGGAGAAGATAATGACGGATCATACCTATCGTTGCGGCTGGGTGGCGCTCATGGGCCCGCCCAATGCCGGAAAATCCACGCTGTTGAACGCTCTGCTGGGCCAGAAAGTGACCATCGTCACGCCCAAACCCCAGACTACGCGCAATCAGATTGTGGGCATTCTCACCGACGAGGCGGCCCAGGTCATCTTCATGGATACGCCGGGCCTGACCCAGGTGCGCGGCCGCCTGAGCAAAACCATGATCCAGGCGGTCTGGCAGAGCCTCGGCCAGGCGGACGTGATCATGCCCATCCTGGACTCCCACCTCTACATCCGGCACCCGGAATTTCTGGACCGGGATCTGGCCCCGGTGGCCGAAGCCCTGGCCAGCGACGAGCGGCCCATGATCGTGGTGGCCAACAAGGTGGACCTGTTCAGCGACAAAAGCCGGATGCTGCCCCTGCTGACCCGCCTGCATGAAATGTGGCCCAGGGCCGAAATCTTCCCGACTTCGGCCCTGCACAAGGACGGCCTGCCGGAACTGAGGGCCCTGATCCGCTCCAAGCTGCCCGAGGGGCCAGCGCAGTTCCCCGAGGACCAGATTTCCACCGCCTCCCTGCGTTTCATGGCCGCCGAGATCATCCGCGAAAAACTCTTTCTGCATTTGCGCCAGGAAGTGCCCTATGCCGTGGCCGTGGACGTGGAAAGCTGGGAAGAGGACGAAGCGCGCGGCCAGACCGTGATCCACGCCGTGATTTACGTGGCCCGCCCCATGCACAAGGCCATGGTCATCGGGCGGGCGGGCGCCGCCATCAAGCAGATCGGCAGCGAGGCCCGCAAGGACATTCAGGAACTGGTGGGCGGCAAGGTGCACCTGGAACTCTGGGTCAAGGTGCGCGAGCACTGGACGGAAGATCCGTCCTTTCTGCGCGACCTGGGCCTTATGGCGGAGTAGCGGCATGAATACCGACGTATTGCGCGAGCGTTATGCGCGTGTTCTGGAGCGGCTGGACGCGGCCTGCGCGGCCGCGGGCCGAGGGCGGGACGACGTGGTCCTGATCGCGGTGTCCAAGCTGCATCCGGCCGCTGACGTGGCCGCTGTGGCCCGTGCCGGGCAGTTGGATTTCGGCGAGAATTACGTGCAGGAGGCCCTGCAGAAACGCGAGGAACTGGCGGGCGAGCCCGCCTGCCGGAACGTGCGCTGGCATATGATCGGGCACGTTCAGAGCCGCAAGGCCGCCCAGGTGGCCGGTGCCTTCGCCCTGATCCATACCCTGGATTCACGCAAGCTGGCCGACGGCCTGGAACGGCGTCTGGCCGTTCTGGAAGCGCGCCAGCCGGTGCTCATGGAAGTCAACGTGGCCGCCGAGCCGCAGAAATCCGGCATCATGGCTGAAGATCTGCCCGCTCTGGCCGATTATATAGTGGAGAGCTGCCCGCATCTGGAACTGCGCGGCCTGATGTGTCTGCCGCCGGTCTTCGACGCGGGCGAAGCGGCACGGCCGCACTTCGCGCGTCTGCGCGTCCTGTGCGAGGAATTGCGCGCGCGTCTGGGCCTGCCTCTGCCCGAGCTTTCCATGGGCATGAGCGGGGATTTTGAGGCGGCGGTGGCCGAAGGCGCCACCCTGGTGCGCATCGGCACGGATATTTTCGGGCCGCGCCCGCCCAGGACATAGATGTTTGGCATAAAGCCTGCATGATTCAGACCGCCCCGGTCCTGAGCCGTCAGGCCGGTTTCAACCCGTCCGGAGTAAGTATATATGGCAGCCAAGGATAGCGGCAGGGAAGCCCCGGCCCTGCCGGAAGGGCAGGCCGAAAAGCCCAAGAAGAAATCCAAAGCCAAGCGCCTCGTCATTCTTTTGGCGATTCTGCTGATGACCCTCAGCGGCGCGGGCCTTGGCGCGTACTGGTGGCTGTATCTGCGCACGCCCGGCAGCAGCGCGGCCCACGCGCCGGCTCCGGCCAAGACGGAAGCCCCCGCTCCCCCGGCGGCAACAGGCGGCGCCTCGGCGCCGGTTTCGTCCGCGCCCGCGTCCGGAACCCCTGCCTCCGGCCCGGCCGGAAACGCGGCCGATGCGCCGCGCATCGAGCGCCAGAGCGATCTGCCCCGCAGCGCGGGTCTGGTTCTGCCTCTGCCGCCCATCACGGTTAACCTGTCGGACCCCGGCGGGCGGCGTTACCTCAAGCTGGGCATGGAAGTGGAAGTCAACGCCGACGTGTCGGAGGCGCTCAAGACCCAGAACGCGCGCATCCGCGACGCCGTCATCATGTTGCTGGCGGGCAAGAGTTTCGCGGACATTGCCACGCCCGACGGCAAGGTGTTGCTTAAGGCCGAAGTGGCGGCGCGGCTCAATCAGATTCTGGGCGCGCAACGCGTGATCCGGGTCTATTTTACGGATTTTGTGGTGGAATAAGCCCGCGCCGGTGCTTGTTCCGCGAGCGTATTTTGCGCTTGGACGTCTCGCGTAACGGCGAAATGAATTTGCCTTGCGATACGTTCGCGGCGCGGATTTTTCGCGAGAATCCGCACAGAGCGTTTGGATATTTTCAATGTCAGAGCGCTCTAAGCCGCTCCGGCGGGGCCGCAAACGCGGACTCTCGCGACGGAGCTGATAACGAGGTACGTCATGTCGCAGGACGATCAGGAAGCCTTGGCCGCGCAGTGGGCGGCACAGCTTGAGGAAGAAGAAGCCGGCCAGCCCGGCGGGGATGCCGGAGCGCCGGAGGCTGAGGCCGGGGACGCCGGAGCGGCCGCCGGGGATCAGGAGCGTTCGCCCGTGGACGACGAGACTCTGGCCGCGCAGTGGGCCGAAGCCCTGGCCGAGGATGAGGAAGACAAAAGCGGTCCGTCCACTTTCGGCGGCGCGGGCGCGGGAGGCGGCGGCCAGACCACGGACGCCCACTTCAAGGATATGACCGAGATGTCCCGCCAGCCCAGGGACAATAAGCTCAAACGCGAGCTGGATTTCATCCTGGACATTCCGCTGGACGTCTCGGCGGAGCTGGGCCGTACCCGCCTGCTGATCAACGAACTGCTCCAGCTGGGTCAGGGCTCGGTGGTGGAGCTGAACAAGCTGGCTGGTGAGCCGCTGGAAGTCTATGTCAACGGCAAACTGGTGGCGCGCGGCGAGGCCGTGGTCATCAACGAGAAATTCGGCGTGCGCCTGACCGACATCATCAGTCCCATTGAGCGGGTGAAGCAGCTTGGCTAGCCGGTATGTGTCAGTGGCGGTCGCCGCGGCTGCCCCGGGCCTTTCGGGCCAGGCGGTGCGCGGCGTGGTGGACGGCGCCACAGCGGTTCCGCAGCCCATGAGCCTGGAGGACGCGGTCCGGACCGCCGGGGAGCATGTGCTGCGCGGTCTGGAGCAGGCGGGCCGGATCATGGGCCAGGCCGTGGAGCGCGCGACGGATCATGCCGCGAATCTTGCCGCGAATCAGGCCGCTGCGGGCGGTCACGTCTCCAGCCTCGGCCAGACCTCGTTCAGTTGGGGCGGCTATCTGCAGGCCGTGGGCATTCTTTTTCTGTTGCTGGCCGTGCTCTGGCTGTTGGTCTGGCTGGTGCGGCGCTACGGGCGGTTCAATTTTCTGCCGCGTCCGGGAGCCCTGCCGCGCGGCGCGCTGGTCATGGAGGCCCAGATGCCGCTGGGACCGCGCAAAGGACTTATGGTGGTACGTTTCTTGAATAGAAGGTTGCTGCTGGGGGTTACGGACCAGCAGATCACCCTTCTGACGGAGGAAGACGCGCACCATGAGCCGCACGACGCAGATTTTCACGAGATCATGGAGGAAGCCCGGCGCGGCGGGCCTGCTGGCGGCAAGCCTGCTGATCCTGCTGCCTGACTTGGCTTTCGCGGCGCAGGATCTCAGCCTACCCGCCATGTCGCTCACGCTGTCCGGCGGCGCGCCGGAACCGGCGAAAGTCTCGGTGCTGCTGGAAATCCTCTTTCTGCTCACCGTGCTCTCCGTGGCCCCGGCCATCATGCTCACGGTCACCAGCTTCACCCGCATCATCATCGTCTTCAGCTTTCTGCGCCAGGCCATGGGCGTGCAGCAGCTGCCGCCCACCCAGATCCTTGCCAGCCTCGCCATTTTTATGACGGTGGTCATCATGTTTCCGGTGGGCAAGCAGATCAACGATCAGGCCCTGCAACCCTATCTTAACGAGCAGATCGACTATAAAGTGGCGCTGGACCGAGCCCAGGCCCCGTTGCGCGCCTTCATGTTCAAGCACACCCGCGAGAAGGATCTCTCGGTCTTCTATGCCATCACCCAGATGGAACTGCCCAAGAACAAGGAAGAAGTGCCCACCATGCTGCTGGCCGCGGCCTACGTGATCAGCGAGCTCAAAACGGCCTTCACCATCGGATTTCTGATCTATATTCCCTTTCTTGTGCTGGATATGGTCATTTCCAGCGTACTGCTGGCCATGGGCATGATGATGCTGCCGCCCATGATGGTTTCCATGCCCTTCAAGCTCCTGCTCTTTGTGATGGTGGACGGCTGGAATTTGCTGGTGGGCTCGCTGGTCAACAGTTTTCTGCTTTAATTTCCGCTCCCGAGGAGGGCAGCCAGATGTCTCCTGATTTCGTCATCGGTTTCGGCCGCCAGGCCATTGAACTCTGTCTGATGATGGCCCTGCCCATGCTGGGCGTGGGCCTGGGCGTGGGCGTGGTGGTCAGCGTGATCCAGGCGGCCACCCAGATTCAGGAAATGACCCTGACCTTCATCCCCAAAATCGTCTGCATGTTCATTGCCCTGCTGCTGGCTCTGCCCTGGCTCATGGAGCGGATGATCACCTTCACCCGCGACGTGTTCATCAACATCCCCACTTATGTGAGATAATTCGGGCGGGTGCGCGGCGGCGTCTATCCGGGCAGGCTTACGGACGCGTGTTCAGGATCTGTTGCAGCCGCTCCGCACTGATCCGCTCCACAGGCAAAATCGGCTGCGGATCGGCGTCATGGGGAGCGAGGTCTTTTGTATACCAGGCAACGTCGTGCCATGTGCCGCCTTTGAAACCGGCCTTGCGCTGGATTGTGAGCGTCTGGAAGCCCAGAGAGGCGTGCAGCCGCTCACTTTTGCGGTTGGGAAGCGTGACCAGGGCATATGCCGTTCTGACGCCCTGCAAAAGCAGAATGTCCAGCAGCATGCGGTACAACCGCGCGCCGATGCCCCGCGAGGTCGCGGCGGGATCAAGATACACGGATAGCTCCGCGTTCCACTGATAGGCCTCGCGCTCCGCCTGCCTGTGGGCGTAAGCGTAGCCGAGCGTTCCGCCGTCTTCCTCACAGATCAGATATGGATATTGCGCTGAAACAGCGCCGATACGTGCAGCGAATTCGTCCCTTGAAGGCAGGGCGTACTCAAAGGTCACCGGAGTGTCGATGTATTGCGCGTAAATGCGCAGCAGGGCCGCGCTGTCTCGGGGCCGCGCCCGGCGGACGTTCATGCTTGCTCCCTGTTGGCGGTCTTGACGTCAGAGCCTTTTCACATCGAGATGCGCATCTGCGTTATCAGCGGAGCGAATCGGCGCCCACGGATGGCGCAGCCGATCGTGGCGCTTTTCCTGCACTCCAGGCTGTTTTTTATGATGGCGGGCGGCTGAAATTCGTTTACGGTCCGCCGGTGAAAAGCCGTCCTTCACTGTGGCCTGACCAGCACTACTTCCAACCGTATATGCTGATCAACTCCTTTGTGGAGGCGGCGGCCGCAACGCGGACCGGGATAACAGACAGGTCCGGAGCTGTGGCTGAGGTGTCCGGCCCGTGCCGCAACCGCTGTTTCAGAAGGACCCGGCTTCGGAAAGGAGGTGCAAAGCAATTCCGCTTTGAAGTTAGCCCGCCAATTTCAGCAAGCCCAAGAATGCCTGGTTATCATGCAATGGAGCTATCTTAATGGATATCCTTATGTTGTGTCATCCACCAAAATCCACAAAGGTCGTTGGCAGACCGTTGGCAGGTTTTGGTATGCCAGGCCTGTTGATTACGGCTTTTCTCAAGGCCGGGCAGTGCAATCCGCTGCCTTGAGAAACTGAGAGAGCTAGCCCCTCCCCTCCCCGCAATAATCTTGAAATCCCTTGAGAGCCAATGGGATTTCAAGATTATGTCGGCAACAGCCAGTCCGACCGTACCAAAAAACACCACACTGGAGATGATCGGATGAAGCTGATTGACATATTTATGCGGCGTGTGAACGGTAGAGGCAAGGTCCAAAAGCGCTCGGACAGCGGCGGACTGTTCCTGTACCTCACGCCCACGGGCAAGCAGTCCCGGCGGCAGGCAAAAGAGCCTGCGACGGAAGCGGCCCGCAATTCCTTTGAAGAGATCGTGCGGGGATGACGCGCCAAAGCATTCGCCGCAGTGGGCTCGCGCCTACAAGCAAGCGGTCATCCGCATTATGAGAAACCTCTTCGCTTACATCGGCAAGCGCCTTATCAACGCCACCACGCCGAAAAAACTGCTTGCCGTTCTCCGGCGCGCGAGAGAACGGGGCACATTGAGCGTTGCTCATGAGGCCCTGCGCCATATCGGACGGATTTTCCGTTACGCCGTCATCGCCGGCAGGGTCCCACCGCCGTCCTGGCAAGACTTCCCGTGCCTGCGGGGCGGGATATCTCTATGTTCCGGGCCGGCGCTTTTTCCTGAATTCATCTGATTGCCTGCCCTGGCCCAGCCTGTGCAACCTGTGGACGTATACTCCGGTATAGTATAGATTCATATAGTGGCTTGTTCCCTTTATGCCGTTCACGTTCGGTCATGGTGACGGCATATGCAACAGGTCGCAGGCCCGGGTTCGTCCGTTTTTTCATACGCCTTTGCTCCGGACTGGCGGGGACGCCCGGCGCGAATGCTTTCCCGCGAACAAGGTGGCAAGCGATGAAACCAGTCCATATCTCCGAACGGATCGACTTACCGACCCTGTACCTTTTGCTGACCGGACGCGAATTTTTTCCGAACGCCTCCGGCAACGCCATCAACAGTATTTATATTGCGGACAGTCACGGCGACACGCTCTGGGTGAGCAGCGGCTGCGAACAGCTCTGGGGCTATACCGCTCAGGAGTTGTATGGGAAAAACGTCGTTGATCTGGAAAGGAAAGGCGTCTGGAAACCTTCCGGGGTCCGGAAAGTCCTGGAAGCCCGCAAGCGCGTCGCAGTCGCGCAGGAAACCGCTGTCGGGCGGCACCTGCATATCGTCGGAACGCCCATCTTTGACGGCAAGGGCAACCTCAACAGGGTCGTCAACAGCGCTATGGACGTCAGCCGACGCGACAGGCAGGCCGGGGAAGGACAGGATTTTTTCTTCCAGAGCGAGGCGATGCGCGAGGTCAACAGGTTGATCGACAGGGTCGCCCCCCTGGACGTCAGCGTGCTGGTGACCGGTGAATCGGGCACGGGCAAGGATATTGTCGCGCGTCGGATACACAGGCTGCGCAGTCCGGATAAAGCCTTCGTCAAGGTGGATTGCGGAGCCATCTCCACCAATCTGTTGGAATCGGAACTGTTTGGATACGAGCCGGGTGCCTTCTCCGGGGCGGAGCGGAGCGGGAAAAAAGGCCTTGTGGAAGCCGCCGGGGACGGTACCCTCTTTCTGGACGAGATCGGCGAAATCCCCCTTTCCCTGCAAAGCAAATTTCTGCGCCTCGTCCAGGACAAAACCTACCTGAAGGTAGGGGGCTTCAAGGAACGCCGGCTGAACGCCCGCATCATTGCCGCAACCCATCGCGACTTGGCGAAAATGGTGGAAGACAAGGAGTTTCGGCTGGACCTGTACTTCCGGCTGACCACGCTGCCCATCCACCTGCCGCCCCTACGGACGCGCAGGAGCGACATCCCGGCTCTTGTAGACTATGTCCGCGCCCGCTTCGAGAGGCGTTTCGGCTATTCCCGGCAATTCAACGCGCGGGCTCTCGCCTGTTTGGCGAACTATCCCTGGCCCGGCAACATCCGTGAACTGGAAAACATCGTGGAACGCATGCTGCTGACAGCCGAGACAAACACTATCGATGCCTGCGACCTGCCCGGCGCCATCAGCGGGGAGAGCTACGAGAAAGGCGTGGACCTCGGCGGCGTGATGCCGCTCAAGGACTGCCTGCGCCTGACAGAGGAAAACCTTCTCCAGATGGCCTGGAGGAAATACAGAACCACAACAGGCGTCGCCAGGGCCCTGGGCATAGACCAGTCCACGGCCAGCCGCAAGCTCCGTAAAATTGGGGGGCCTATGCGCTAGCGCATAGTCTGTCCGCCCCCGGTATGCCGCATTGCATACCGGACTCATTCCATCCGCCCTTCCGGCGCAAAGACCACTCTCCGTAATTACGCTCCATTCAAAGGCTCACGACCAGGTGCCGCGCGACGCATGCCCTTGGCATGCGTTTTGCGATTATGGAAAACGTTTGCCGCAGATGAAGGCGATCCACGCCTGAAATCCGGCAAGCGCCTGTTTCCATGAACGGCTCCGCATGGAGCGAATTGCCGTACCCCGAAAGGAGGCTTTGAGCATGAAAGAAAAAACCGTAAAGGTAGCCGTCATCCAGGCCGCCCCCTGCATGTTTGACACTCCCGGCACCATAAAAAAGGCCTGTGAACTGATTGAAAAGGCCGCAGCCAACGGCGTGAAGCTGATGCTTTTCCCGGAAGCCTTCATAGGCGGTTACCCCAAGGGCATGCACCTGGGGGTGCGGGTGGGCATACGCACTCCTGAAGGACGCAAGGATTTTCGCAGATATTATGAAAACGCCATCTGCATCCCGGGCCCGGAAACCGACGCCCTGGCCGCGGCGGCCGCCAAGGCCGGAGCGTATGTGGTCAGCGGCGTCATCGAACGGGAGGAAAACACCTCCACCCTTTACTGCACCGCGCTCTTCATCGGTCCCGACGGCAAGGTTCTGGGCAAACACCGCAAGCTCGTCCCAACGGCCGCCGAACGGCTGATCTGGGGCAGCGGCGACGGCAGCACCCTGCCGGTTTTCACAACGCCTTTCGGCAAGATCGGCGCGGTGATATGCTGGGAAAACTACATGCCGCTCCTACGGGCCGCCATGTACGGCAAGGGACTGGACATCTACCTCGCCCCTACCTTTGACGCCCGCGAGAGCTGGCAGATATCCATGCGCCACATCGCCCTGGAAAGTCATTGCTTTGTGATGACCTGCAATCAGTTCCTGCCCAAGAGCGCTTTCCCCACCGACCTGCTGTGTTACGACGAACTGGCCGGACAGCCGGATATTCTGCATCGCGGCGGCAGCGCCGTCATCAACCCCTTCGGCGAATACCTCGGCGGCCCTATCTGGGATGAGGAAGGTATTGCCTACGCGGAACTCGACATGGGGCAGATCCGGGAAGCCAAGTTCGATTTCGACGTGACCGGTCACTACACGCGCCCCGACGTCATGCGTCTGTTCGTAAGCGAGCGGGAACAGTCCTCGTTCAACTACGAAAACATGCCCGACTGTGTTTTTTTCGAAGAAGAATGTGAAGAGGAATAAGCAACCCTGCCGGCAAGGGCGTTTCCTTCGGCCTTGCCGGCATTGTTCGCAACGCCGCCATTGCTGGATGCACCGGCCGCTGCGGCGGGCATGCCGGCGCCGGTCCGGCCGGATGCGCGCAACCTCGGGGCAGGAGCACGCCGTCGGAAACGCCCTGAGTTTTTCGCGTCTCCGGATAACCGAGTGCAAGGAGGGATAGATATGGATCCGCAAAAACTTCCATATCCTCGCTGGATAATGCTGTTGCTGGGTTTTTTCATCAATGCGGCCGTGGGCATGACCACCTACGCCTGGAGCCTGTTCATCGCCCCGCTTCAGCAGGAATTCGGCTGGAACCGCACCGCCATCGCGCTGGCCTTTTCCATCTGCTGTCTTTGCTACGGCGCGGCCAGCTTCGTGGCCGGGCGCCTGACGGACCGTTACGGTCCCAAGATGGTGGTTTTCTTCGGAGGACTGCTCTTGGGATGCGGCTTCTTTCTGACGGGCTACATTCAGGAAAAATGGCAGCTGTACCTCACCTATGGCCTTATGTCCGGCTGCGGCGCGGGCCTGATTTATCTGCCGCCTGTGGGACTCGCCCCCAAATGGTGGCCCGACCGCAAGGCGTTGGCCACGGGCGTCATCGTTCTGGGATTGGGCGTCGGTTCTTCGCTGATGGCCCCGGTCTCCAACTGGATTATCGAAAACCTCAGCTGGCGCTATGTATTCCGTTATTGCGGCGTCATTATGGCCCTTATCTCCTGCCTGCCGGGGCTTCTGCTCACCGCCCCGCCAGCCGGCTGGACGCCTCGCGGCCGGCCGGACGCCGAGTTGGGCGGAGCAGGCGGCGAACCGGCACGATATCGGGATTACACGTATGAAGAGAGTATTCGCAGCAGACAGTTCTGGCTGCTGTATCTGACGTACTTCTTCACTGCTTCGGCGGGTCTTCTGGTCACGGGGCACATTGCGGCCTTCGGCACGGACTGCGGCCTCACTCCGGTGTTTGCCGCGGGTGCCGTCATGGCGCTGACCATAACCAACGCGGCCACACGGGTCGGTTCCGGATACTTTGCCGACCGTTTCGGCAGCAAACGCTATTTCACCATCATCTCCCTGATCCAGGGGGTCGCGCTCGGCGCGTTGTACTACACCGGCTCTAATCCGGCGCTGCTGTGGCTGACGGCGGCCATCATCGGCTGGAACTACGGAGCCATCTTCACCCTGTTTCCGGCCCTGTGCGCGCAATTTTTCGGTTCCCGCGCACAAAACTCCAATTACGGCCTGCTCTTCACCGCATGGGGTATCGCTGGCTTTTTCGGCCCCTTCTCCGGCGGCTTTCTCAGGGATATGACGGGCACATATATCACGCCCTTCATGATGGCCGCGGCCCTCGGCTTCCTGGCCTTGGTCCTGGTGCTCATAAACCGGCCGCCAGCCCAAAAAGAGGCGTAGCCTGGGGCGCTTCACCGAAAGAAGGCCGAGACGCTTGGGGCGGAGAGGCGCTTGGGGCGCAGGATACGTATCTTTCCGTATTTTCATTGCCGCCCGGCATAGCTATGCTTCTGCCAGAGCATTGCAACTTTGAAAGGCTCCGACGCCGTACACTGTGCGGCGCGCCACGAGGTGTGGATTCAGCCGAATCGACCGAAGGCGGTCCGGCGGCCGTCCTCGTCGGCGACACCGGAGCCATACGGGGATCGACAGTTGCGATAATCACGTTTTTCGGCTGAATGAGCCTTCGGAAAAAGCGAAGAGTTTCAAGGCAATTTGCTCTATGCCCGCTGGAATCCGGGAACTCCTCCCCGGCATTTTCCGGTCATCCCGCATCTGTCGGAAAGCGGGCCACATGAGCGCGGCAGGCGGCATGGCGAGGCGGCGGGCAAACAGATCCGCGTCAGCCTCGACCTGTACGCCAAGCTTTTTAATGTCTACGCGGCCTTGAGTTGGGGGACGCTAAAAAGAAAGCGTCGCGCTTTGAAGATTCCATTGCGAAGTATCTTTCCGACGTCCTGGAAGAGATGCAGGGCATTGCGGAGGGCTGCGGACGCCGTATTTTTTGAACAGTTTGACCAGCCGGGGGATGCCGGCCACCGTGCCGAATTCGCCGCGCGACATGAAGGACGGCGAGGGTCTGTTGAATCCGCCAAGCCACAGCGACTGGGCGTCAACGTCTACTCCGAGGTTAACGGCAATCTTTTTACCGGCAGGGAGATTGAGCTTACCCATGATTTCCTCCTGAGTTGTGCGTTATGGACGGCAACACGCTGCTGCCCGGCCGCCGGACCTTACTCTTCTTCCAATATGGCAATTTGTTAGCGTGCCGGACGACTTCAGAAAAGACGGAAACATACGTAATTCGCAAAACCACGCCGCCGGGCGGCGGTTCGCCACAGCGCCGTCAGACGGCAAACGCACTGAAGGTCTTATCTGAATGGGGTCGATATGATCAGAATACGCTCTATAAATAATTTCTAGATAGAATTTAGAAAGAATATACACTTTATATTGAGTAAAAAATAAAAGGAGGCCACTGTACAGGCCTCCTTTTTTAGTGTTTATTGGTACCGGTGTTTGTTTGAAAAAGGGTTTTTGAGCTGATTTTATTTCAGCTCTATAGTTTTTTGTCTCCCTGCCGAACTACACTACAGAGACCCGAGAGCGTGCCGCCGCGGCAAGGCCCAGCAGCACGGCTCCGGCCTGGGCCACGTTGAGGGAATCAAAAGGCCGGGCCAGCGGAATGCGCAGCATATGCGCGCAGCGTTTGGCCACGCCGGGCCGCAGGCCCTTGTCCTCATTGCCGAGCACCAGCACTGCGGGGAGGCGCATGCCGTCCGCAAAGGCGTCCAGGCTGTTGGGGCCGGGCGCGCCGCCCGCGCCGTAAATGGTCAGGCCCGCTTCCTCGGCGCTGTCCAGGGCGTGGGCCAGGTTGGTCACCTGGGCCACGGGCAGATGCTCCAGGGCCCCGGCGGCGGCCCGCCGGGCTGCGGG
The DNA here is from genome assembly GCF_018379785.1 of Desulfovibrio sp. GTDB lineage: Bacteria > Desulfobacterota > Desulfovibrionia > Desulfovibrionales > Desulfovibrionaceae > Desulfovibrio. The sequence continues at coordinate 2,525 of NZ_JAGZUV010000010.1, read as the reverse complement.
GCCCAGGTAGGCGCTGTTGTGCCGGGGCAGCAGCAGGCCCGCTCCGCCCAGGGCGTAGAGCGTGCGGCAGAGCGTGCCCACATTGCCGGGATCCTGCACCTGGTCCAGGGCCAGCAGCAGCGGCAGGGGCGCGTCGGGCACGGCGGCCAGCAATTCTTCCAGTCCGCGGAAGCCGGTAACGGCCAGGCGGGCCACCACCCCCTGGTGGGCCACGGCGTCACGCCCCTGGCGTGGGCCCCGGCAAAGGCGGTCCAGTGCCGCGCCGTCCACCAGGCTGAAGCGCACGCCGTTTTGACGGCAGAGGTTCTGCACCTCCCGCGCTTCAGGGCCGTGCAGGCCCTTTTTGCAGAAAACAAGGTCAACGCGCTGGGGCTCGGAGGCGAGCAGTTCCAGCACGGGTTTCAGCCCCGGCAAGAGCGGGGCGTCGTCGGAGTGATCATTCATGGCGTCTCCGGCGGGAGAATTTGACGGCCGCTGACGGGCGGCCAGGGTTGGAAGGGACGCCGCGAGGCGCGGCGCGCATTCCGGCCTGTGTACGCATCTTCCCGGTTGAAGGCAAGCCGGGCGGTAAACGGGAGTGAATATATGGCACAACATACAACAGGTTTTCGCGCGCCGGGGGCGTTCTGGCTGCTGGTCGCGGCTTTCTGCCTGCTGCTGGCGGGCGGCTGCGCCACGCGCCAGGGCAAAGGGCCGGAGGTTTCCACCCCGTCCCTCATGCTGCCCGACGACGAAAGCGCTTCCCCTTTAACCCGGACTGAACTGGCGGCCCTCAAGTCCACAGGGCAGATCGACAAGAACGTGCCTGCCGACGCCATGCCGGACGTGGCCCGCCAATACAAATATTTCCTGCGTAAAGGCCGCAACACCATGAGCGTGTTTTCCAAGCGCTCCGAACAGTATCTGGCTTATGCCCGCAAGGTTTTCCGCTCGCGGGGCATGCCCGACGAGCTGGCCTATCTGGCTATTGTGGAAAGCGGCTACCGGGCTGACGCCAAATCTCCGGCGGGTGCCGCCGGGGCCTGGCAATTCATGCCCTATACCGGCATGAAATACGGCTTGAATCAGGACTGGTGGATGGACGAGCGCCTGGACCCCTACAAGGCCACGGAGGCCGCCGCCGATTATCTGCAGAAACTCCACGGCGATTTCGGGGACTGGCCCACGGCCATCGCGGCCTACAATGCCGGTGAAGGCAAGATGAGCCGCGCCAAGCAGGGCACCGGCGGCCGTGACTTCTTTGAGGTCAAGGCCCGCAACCACAAGCTGGACGACAAGGCCCAGTTGCGGGAAGAAACCAAACAATACGTGCCCCGATTTTTGGCCGTGGCAAAAATTATGCGCAACCTGCCTCAACTGGGTTTTGAACCCATTCATCCGGACAAGGCCCCCGGCGTGCTGCGCTTCACGGCCCGGCCCGGCACGGATCTGATGGCTTTTTCCAGCGCCTGCCGTTTGAGCTGGGAAGAGTTTCGCGACTACAACCCGCACCACAAGCGGCCCATCACCTCCACGGAGCGTGCTTCTTTCGTCTACGTCCCGGCCCGGTACGAACGGGAGGCCACGGCTTTTCTGCGCTCGCCCCAGGCCAATGCCTACGCGGACTGGCGTCCGGTCAAGGTGGCCACCTCGGCGGACTCCTGGGACAAGATCAGCCGCCGCTGCAATGTGCCCGTGGCCCGTTTGAAAGCGGCCAATCCAGGCAATGACCGGCTCCGGGCCGGGGAAATGGTGCTGGTGCCCCGTTCAGTGAACATGTCGGCCACGGCTGTGGCCGCCCTGGACTCGAGAGACGCCAGAGGTTCCGGGGAGGCGCGGCAGGGCAAAAAAGAGCGCCTGAAACCCGGCGGCGACCGCCGCGCCCCGGCGCGCGCCACGGAAGTGGCCGTCGGCGGCAGCCATAAGCTGCAAGCCGACGAAACCCTCTATGCCGTGGCCCGCAAATACAATGTGAGCCTCAAGGATTTGCAGGATTGCAATCAGATCGACAATCCCAACAAGGTCCGCGCGGGCTGCGTCCTGCGCATTCCTGGCAAGGCCGTGGCCCAGGCCGCGCCGTCTTCCGGCGGCTCCAGCGGCCGCGTGGGCAAGCCCGGCCGCAAGGCCACCTATACGGTGCAGGCCAAGGACAGTCTCTGGAATATAGCGCGCAAACACAATGTCAGCGTGGACGATCTCAAACGCTGGAACAATGTGGACGAGAAAAGCCTGCGGGCCGGAGCCAAACTGGTAGTGAACCTGGACTAGCTATCCGAGCCCGCGAGCCCTTTCCGTGCGCGGTTTTTCGGGGCTTTTCGGGTTGCCGAACGACTTTTTTGCAAAAAGTCGTTGACAGATGAGGGGCGGATGGATATCTTCCACTTCCCGCGACTGAACAACACCTTTGGGCCTTTTGGAGCCCCGGCGAAAAAACTTCGCCGGAACGAAAAAAAGTTGTTGACACGGTCAAGGGTATGGTGCATAAATCTGCACCGCGCCGCCGAGAAGGGCGGCAGGGGGCGGAGGCCCTCGGGTGGTTCATTGAC
>NZ_JAGZUV010000088.1:0-10690 GCF_018379785.1 Desulfovibrio sp. | reverse complement strand
ACCTATACCGGCGTGCGCCTGAGCGTGGGCACCATGACCGTGGAAGGGCAGATCGGCAGGGCCGCCGACGGCGATGCCCCCGCCAACTGGGAATATACGCTGGACAATAACACGTCCCTCAATCTCAAGGAGGATTATCTCTCCATTTTCGTGTCCAAGGTCAATGCCCAAGGCGGTGACAACGCCGTCATGGCAAAGGAAACCGCCGCGCCGGAAGATAATCTCCTCCGGCTTGACCCGGATGATCCGGTCAACGGCCTCAACCTGACCATGGACGGCAACGACACGTTGATCTCTTTAATCTTCACCGGCGCGACGGGCAACGGGTCGTTCTGGTATGAGGACGACGCGGGCGCGCGCCATCCCCTGCCCACAGGGGTGAATATGGCGGATGCCTATCTGGCCGGTAAAATTTACCATATGCAAGATCGCTATCAGGATGCCGACGCCACCCTGACCTGGCAGGCCACGGTCAGGGACGGCATCACCGACAACAGCGAAATAACGGTGGGCGGCACGCTTACCGTGGCTGTGGACGCGGTGGCCAAGTCCGAGGAAATCTACCTCACCTTCCCCGTGCTGGACAAGCAGGGAGGCACGCTGACCCAGACCCTGACCTTTGACGATCATGACGCCAATGAGCAGCACTATGCCGTCATCGCGCCTGATCTGTACCGGGTGGTGGGCAAGCAGGCGGAAGTGAAGGGCGCGGACGGAACCTGGAATACCGTTGAGGTTGAAACCATCTTTGACCCCAGCGGCAATCCCTATTACGCCGTGGCCGTGGACGGCTACCTGGGCGCTGACGGTTCCGTTACCGTGCGGTTCGGGATGCACGAGCTGAATATACCGGGCATTGAAAATTTCCCGGTCATTTCCGGTGGCGTGTCCGTGGAACCCAACGCCGGGTATAACGCCAACGACCGGGAAATGAACCTTGCCGATAACTGGGCCATCAATACCAAGGCCGAGTTTGTGAACGAGGGCGTGGTGGGCAGTAAGGATCTGGCCTTTGCCGCCGTGCAAATCGTGGAAGACGACGCGGCGGGCGCGCCCATCACCCTCATCGGAAGCGTGGACGCGAACGACATGCTTCTTTCCGCCGTACTGACGTTCACGCCGCAAGCGGCCGCTCTGGCGGCCGAGTCGGGCACCAGAGCGGGCAATGTCGGAGACCAGATCGCCACCATCGTCTATAACGGGCAATGCTTTGCCGTCACCCAGGACGGCGCGGGCAACGCGGTGGCCAATGTGGACTTCGGCACAGGCGGTTTTGACCCCACGGCGGACTTCCGCATCATCTGGGGCTCGGCGCATATGCAGGACGGCAAGCTGGTGGTGGATGAATGGAATCATGCCGCCGACGGCGTTCTGGATCTGAACACCGTCTTTACTGTGCAAAATACCGTCTCCGGCCAGACTCAGACGATCAGCGGCGCTGACCCTGACGGAATTGTCCTGACGGCCAGGGCCGACGAGGCCGAAGCCGTGTCCGGCGATGTCAGCGCCGTCAACGGCAACGCTGCCACGCCCGCCGACCTCGTGGGCGCGGGTGGGGACAGCGTGACCGTCACCGTGCGCGGCGAGTTCGCGGATGTGGACGGTTCCGAAAACCACGCGCTCCTGCTGGAGGTTCCCGAAGGCTGGCAGGTGTCCGCGCCGCTGGACGGCACGTATGAAACCGTGAACGGCACGCGCTACTATCGCGTGAACGTGGACGGCACGGAAACGCATCCGTCCGCGGACATCACCCTTGTCTCGCCGGACGGCCTCAACGGCGACGTGGATCTGAAGAGCGGCGCATGGGCTGAAGAAGGGAACGGCGACAGCCTGTTCACGCCGGGCGATCCCGTCACCCTGCATATGAGCGACGTAAGTGCCACCAGCGTCAGCGCGAACGTGTCTCCCGTCCAGGAAGACGCTCCGCTGTCCCTGGCCTCTCTGGCCGACGCCGCGCTGCTCAAGGCCGACGGCAACGACACTCTGCTCAGCGTCACCTTCACCGATCTCAAGGGCGGCAGCATTGTGGACGCGGACGGGAACACTGTCGCCGATCCGACCTTCACGAAGGCCGATCTGGCTTCCGGAAGGTATTTCTACCTACCGGCGGCCAACTACGCGGGCGAAATGGACGCTTCGGGCACGCCTCTGCCCATCAAGCTGGTTTATGACGCACTGCTGGGCGAAACCGATACCGGCGCGACGGCGACCCTCAGCGGCCAGACTCTGAACGTGACGGTCATCCCCATGGCCGACGCGCCCGAAAACATAGCCGGCGTTTCCGATACCGCCCTAGGCGATGTGCAGACCGGCCACAAGGCTGCTGTTTCGGTCACGCTTGAGGCCCGCTTTGAGGACGTGGACGGTTCCGAAGAGCACTTCTTTGTCCTGAGCGGCCCTCAGGGCGTGGCCGTCAAAGGCGGTTCCGGCTATGCGGTTGCCTTGCTCACGGCGGAAGAAGCGGCGGCGATGGTCCTTTCCGATCGCTTCCAGGGTGGAGAACAATTGTATAAGGTCACGCTGGACGACAGCACCCTTGCGTCCGTCGCCCTGGCCGTGAATCTGGAAGTGACCACCACCGTCTACAACGGCGGCGAACTGGTCTTTGTGGGCGGCGCGGCGGAACTCCGGCAGGACGGCGAATACAGTTACGCCACTTCCGGCGCGCAAAACGTGACATTACCGCCCGCCATCGAGCACGGAATCGGCAACAGCGCCCCCGTGGCGCAGGAAAGCGCTTCCGGCGTGGACAGCCTGCGTGCCGACGGCATTGAAGGCGTCATCGCCACCGACGTTGACCCGGACGGAGACGCGGTAACGGCCGGCGGCGTGAGTTTCAACGGAACCCCCGGCGTGCGCGACAGCGTGGACGGGCGGGACTGCTACACGGTGCGGGGCCAGCACGGGACGCTCCATTTCTTTGATGACGGCGCCTACCGCTATGTTCTTGACCCGGCCCACCGGGGCGTTGCGGGACAGGAAGTCTTCGACTACCAGATAATGGACGGCTACGGCGGCTCAAGCTCCAGCGCCATTACCATTGATCTGACCAACGCCAATACCGCGCCGTCCGCCGAGAACGTGGACACGCGGCTGGACAGCGTGCGCCAGACTGTGGTCAAGGGCGACCTGACGCTGGACGACGCCGAAGGCGACGTCGTGGATGTGGTTTCCGTCAACGGCACGACCACGCTCCAGAACTTCGGCACGGCCGAAGCGCCCCTGTGGGGCTTTGAAACGGCGGGACAGTACGGCACGGTCCGCGTTTATGAGGAAGGCGGCCAGTGGAAATACGCCTACACTCTTGCCCAGGATCACAGGGGCGAAGTGAATGACGAGAGCTTCACTTTCACCTTGCGGGACGCCTACGGCCTGGAAAGCACAGGCACCGTCGGCATTGACCTGTACAACATGAACAATAACCCTGTCGCGGAAGCCGGAACGTCCGCGCTGGACACTCTGCGCGACGCGGACAGGACGGTACGCGGCGACGTGGCGCTCAGCGATGCCGACGGCGACGCGGTGCGGCTTGATGCCGTGACCGGTCCCAGGGGCGAGGGCGCGTGGGGCACGGACGACAAGGGCGAAACAGCCTTTGTGGTGCGGGGCGACCACGGCACGCTCTATCTCTATCAGAGCGGCGACGCGGCGCTCAGTTACCGCTATGTGCTGACGGATACGACGGCGGGCGGCATCGACGCCACGGAAACCTTCACTTATACGGTGGACGACGGCTATCTGGGCACGGCCTCCAGCACCATTACCATTGGCCTGAGCAACGCCAACGGAGCCCCGGAAATCACGGGCGACCTGACCAACGAGCTGGATACCCTGCGTGATGCCGACAGAACCACAGAGGGCGGCCTTGTCTTTGCCGACCCGGACTACAATGTGGATGCGGGACGGCATGATCAGACGACGCTGACCGGCGTTCACTTCGGCAGCGGCGGCGGCACGTCCGACGGTTCCGGCGGCTTTACGGTCAACGGTGCGCACGGCCAGTTCCATATCGCCGCCGATGGAGCCTATACCTATACCCTCAACCCCGACGCCGTCGGAGAAACAGGTGAAGAAGTCTTCACCGTCACCGTGGCCGATGAATTCGGCGCGTCCCGCGAGGAGAGCGTGACTATTGACCTGCTCGTCCATAACCAGAATCCCACGGCATCCTCCGGCAGCGTGGAGCTGAACACCTGGCGCGGCGGCGGCAAGACCACCGGGCAGGTAGCCCTGGCCGACGCCGATGGCGACACGGTGCGGGTGGATTCCGTCAGCGGAGCCGCGGCAGGCGTCTGGGGCGTGGACGATCAGGGCGATCCGGCCTTTGTGGTTCGCGGCGGTTACGGCACGCTCTACCTGCATGAAGACGGCGGCTACCGCTATGTCCTGAGCGAGAACGCCAGGGGCCAGAGCGGCGAGGACGTGTTCTCCTATACCGCCCAGGACGGTTTCGGCGGCTCGGCGTCCAGCACCATCACCATCCATCTGGACGACGCCAACGCCGCGCCCGTGCTCAGCGGCGACCTGTCGGTATCCATCGGCGGCAATATCGGCAATTACGGGGACGGCCCGGTTCAGGAAAGCGGACTGCTTTCCTGGAGCGACGCCGACGGCGACGCCATAGCCTCCGTCTCCGTGGGCGGCGTCGACCTGCCCGCGTCCGGCGAGGTCAGCATTGACGGGCGGTACGGCATCCTTGTTCTAACCACGACCGGCGGCAACGAGGCATCCTACAGCTATACTCTGAAGCCCGGGGTTGATGCCCAAGGCATCACCGACGTGGATGATTTCGGCATTGTGGTCAGGGACATCCACGGCGGAGAAAGCGCACAGGAACTGTTCATCAATCTGTCTCCCTTGTCCCACGCGCCCGAATGCGACGACGTAAACCTGAACTGGCCTAAGACCCCCTCAGGCGACCTTATCTCCTACCTTGAGGGCCAACTCTCCTTCCACGACACGGATATGGACTACGATGCATCGGAAAGCCTGACGCTTGCCGTCAACGGCACGGCCATCACGGAGGACACGCAAATTGAGGGCCTGCACGGCACACTGAGCATCAAGGCCGACGGCACGTTTTCATACACAGCCATGGACAAGCTGGGACAGGATCTCCTGGAAGAGTTCACCTATACGGTGACGGACCAGGCAGGCAACACCGACACTTCCTGTCTGTACATCCGGCTCAGCGACAACGCGCCGGTCTTCCCCAATACGGGAACGACTGAAGAGGGAATTATCGTCACCGCCGCAGAAGGCGATGCTGCCGCTTTCATGGAGCACAGAGGCTTCCTTGACGTTCTTGAAAGCAACGCGGAAGAGCCGGTTGCGCAAGCGTCTGAAGTCGACGCGGCCCCCGCGTTTGATTCTCATGTCTACGATTCCGAGCCTGTGGAAATAGCATTGACGAGCGTGCCTCTGCCCCATGACGTGGATGCCGCGCAAAGCCTCTGCGCCTGATGCCCATACGCCGTGCGGTCTGACGACCGCACGGCTTCGTCTCAGGCCGGGGGAGTTTCCCCCGGCCTGAACGGAGGGACATGGCTTCCTTTAATCAGGGCACCCACGACGCCGATAATGCCATTTCCATGACTCAGACGGCGCGGCGCCTTGCAGATCATTGACTGCCGTGTCAATGTTACTCTTTGCCGAAGAAAAGCCAGGTTCCTGAAACAGGCCTGGCCAAAAACAAAAGCATTGCCGCCATTACCGCAACGACGGATTCTTCAGCCCGATATTGAAAAAGAGCTTGACGCGCGCGATTTGAAAATTGGCCAGTGACTTGCTGATGCGGACTTCCGCTTCCGTCAGCCTGGTTTGTGCGTCAATGAGTTCGGTGATCGTGCCGATATTGGTGTTATAGCGATTGCTCGCCATCGCGTAGTTTTCTTCCGCCGCTTTCAGCCCGTCTTTAGCTGTCGCATAGACTTCCCTGGCCGCCTGAATGTCCATCAGGGCTTTCAGGACATCTGTCTTAGCTGATGCAAGCGTATTTCTATAGGCCGCGCTCAAGCCGCTCACCCGTTTTTTGTCCCGGGCCACGCCAAAAGCGGTTTTCCCCCCTTCAAAAAACGTCCAAGTGAAATTGACGCCGATGGACCAGTACTGCCGGTCATAGTCGGTATAATGGTTGTCGGCATAATCCCTGTTGGAAGACATGACATCGGAGGTAAGATCCACTTGCGGCAGTGCCTCGCCGGCGGTGGACAAAACTGTTTTCTCAGCCGCCTCAACGCTTTTCCGGGCGATGAGCACATCCGGCCGATGTTTAATCGCCAAGTTCAGGGCTTCGTTTTCCTCATAGTCCATTTTCCGTGGATAATCTTCCAACTGCCCATTGTAGTTGATTTTTTCTTCCGGAGAAAAACCCAAAAAATTGTTCAACTGTATTTTGCAGATCCGGATTGTATTTTGGGTGTTGATAAGCTGTTCCTGCGCCTGCGACAGTTCCACCTTATTCTGCAAGACGTTCACATACGGAGCCATACCCACATCGAAAAATGACTGTGCGGCATCAAGCTGGGTAGTGATGCGCCGGATAGATCCTTTGACATAGCGCAAATCACGGCGGGCCTGCAATAAATTGAAAAACTGTATCTGGACATTGGAGATAAGTTCAAGTTCGGCATGGAGACATCGCAACTCCGCAATATCTTTTTCTATCATCGTGCGCTGAAGATTGTTCAGATGGGAAAAGCCCGCAAACAGCGACAATGTGGCGCGTAACCCTTTTGACGTGCTGGTATTAGAGAGTTCATCGGTACTTCCGATGGCTCCGCTGTTTTTGAGCTTGTTTTTATTGGCGACTAGGGAAACTCTCGGCCAGAAATAGCTCTGCGCCACCCCCACTTCCATCCTGGCGCTTTCAAGCGCCCGCACTTTCTCTTCTATGGAGGGGTTCGCCTGCAATGCCTGCGTAATGGCGGCGTCAAGCGTATACCCCCTCGCAAACGTATTGGCTGTTGATATGAATATAATTGTAACAATGGAAAACGCAGTCAAAAAGGATTGGCCGCCCATAGATGCCGTTCCCCCATTCATGGTATGATTACTCCCGTAACGCTCTGTCCCAACTCCTTAAAAGCGGCTCGAACATATAGTGTAGGATTGTCTGCTTTTTGGTCGTAATAAATACAGTCACCGGCATTCCCGGGGAAATATAGATGTCTGGCGTGTCCATGGCTTCAGGAAAAACCTGAACATGCGAAAGATAAAAGGGCATAGCTCCCATTGAGGTCTGCTTCTCCTGCCTGTCGGCCGCTATTTGCAGCACCCTGGCCGGGATCAGCGGCACCTGACTACGGGCAAAGGCGTCAAGTTGCGCCTGTGCTTCCTGCCCCACATGCACATCCGCAATTTTCTCCACCGGAATATGCACCTCAGCGATGAGCGGAGAATTTTCCGGCACAATATCCATCAACTGCTGGCCGGGCGCGATGACGCCGCCGGGCGAATGCACCTGCAAGCCGACGATGCGGCCCGATACAGGCGCGACAACCCGCAGACGGCGCTTGGTATCGCGCAGGGGCCGCAACTCTTCGCGCGTCTGAAGGATTTTGCTGTCCAGCAGATTAATCTCACTGGCCGCCTGCTCTATGACACCGATACTCAGTCCCTCGCGCTGCAACTTCAATCCATTTTTCTGTTGCTCCGAGGCGGCTATGGATTGGCGCAGTTTCCCATGATTCCCCTTATGCGAAGCAAGTGAGCGTTCCAGCTCCAGCACTTGCGACTTTTCCAGATATTTTTTGGCCATCAGCACTCTTTTGGCGGCCAGCTCTTCCGCAAGTGTGGCGATGATGGTTTTTTCGGCGTTCAATTCCTCGCGTAATCCGAGGATCTGTTCCGCTATCTGATTTTCCTGGGATTCAAGCACCTCTGCCTGGCTCTGATACGAGGCGCGGCGGGCGACGAAAATCTTTTTTTCTCCATCCAGAACGTCATGACTTTTGTAGGTCTCTACCAGGTTGAGCAATTCCTCAGTCCATTCTATCTCTCGAAACAGTTCTTTTTCAGCGAGATACCGGCATCGCGCGGCCAGAAAAAGTATGAGATTCTTGTTGGCCATATCCACGGATGAATCGACAGTCACGCTGCGCAGTGTGATAAGCGCCTGACCTTGCTGGACCTTCTCTCCTTCACGTACTTCTATGGAGTCAACAATGCCGCCTTCAAGATGCTGCACCGTCTTGCGCTCGGTATCGATTTTGATGGTGCCGGGCACGACAACCGCCCCGCTGATCTCCCCGAACACAGCCCATCCCCCCAAAATGCCGAAAAAAAGTAAAATAACGATCATGCCATGGCGGATTATGGGACCGAACGACTCGACGTCGTCCTCGTCGTCATGTTCGCCTTTCTCTCCACGGCCCGCAAAAGCGCGAAGTTTAGCCCACAGAGCGTTCATTACCGCCACTCCTGTTCAGAACTTTCTGCACAACCACAGGCCGCTTGCCCTCCTGCATTTGGAAAGCCGTTTGCCGCTGTCGGCGCTGCATCTCGGCCATTTCCCGCATAACCGTCGCGCGCGGTCCATAAAGCAGTATACCACCCTCCCGCAACACCATGATTTCGTCCACCGCCGCCAGAATCTGCGGCTTGTGCGCTACCAGCACAACCGTTATGCCAAGCTGTTTCAGTCGGGCCAGGCTTTGCATGAGCCGCATGTCGCCCTCTTCGTCCAGGTTGGAGTTGGGTTCATCCAGCACCACCACGCGCGGTTCGCCATACACGGCGCGGGCAAGCCCGATCCGCTGCCGCTGACCACCTGACAGCCCCTGCCCGAAATCCCCTATGGGGGTGTCATAGCCACCCGGCAGCCGTAGAATCAGCTCATGCACACCGGCCAGTTGCGCGGCCCGCACCACGCGCTCCGGATCAACTTTGCCCATGCGGGCAATGTTTTCCGACACGGTGCCGGAAAAAAGATCCACATCCTGCGGCAGATAGCCCATATATGCGCCAAGGGTTTCAGACTCCCATGACGCAATGTCCGCCCCGTCCAGCCTGATTTTGCCTGCCGTGGGCGGCCATATGCCCAACAGCAGCCTGCACAGTGTCGATTTTCCCGACGCGCTCGGCCCGATGACGGCCAATAAGGTTCCAGGCTTCAAATGAAAGGAAATGTCCCGCAACACGACGTTGTCCTGAAGGGCGAAGCTCACGCCCTCGACGGCCACTTCTCCCCGTGGGGAAGGCAGGGCCATTTTCTCCTGTGCCGCTGGCCCACTCAGCGTCGCCTTGATCCGGCTATAGGCCGCTTTGGCTTCCAAGGACTGTTTATAGGTGGCCATAGCCTGATCTAGGGGGGCAAGGGCGCGGCCCATGACAATGGATGAAGCGATCATGATTCCAGCTGTGGCCACATGAGTGATGGCCAGATACGCGCCTACCGCGTAGATGACCACCTGCAAGCCTATGCGGAGGGATTTGCTGATGGAGTGCAGCAGACCGACGCGTCTGCTGGCTTTGGTCTGCAAATGGATAACCCTGGCGTTCAACTCGTGCCAACGCGAACCGATGGAACCGATCATGCCCATCGCTTTGATGGCCGGGGCATTGCGCGTCGCGCTGCCCAGCAGCATGGTCGCGCGTTTGTTGAGTTCATTGGCTTCCTTAAGTTTGGGATCCGCGATTTTTTGCGTCAGAATGCCGAAAATGAGTACCAGCAGCCCCCCGATGACGGCCACAACGCCCATTGCGGGATGCAAAACAAAAATGAGTACAAAAAAGAGGGGCATCCACGGCATGTCAAAAAAGGCAAAGACCGCATTACTGCCCAAAAAACCACGCAAGGTCTGCACATCCCGGATTTCCCCTCTGTCCGGCAGTTTTTGCAGGGCGGATGCTGTACGCAATTCCAGGTCAAGAACAGGAAAACTCAGTTTTTTGTCGAACTCCACACCGATTTTGATAAGCAGACGAGAGCGTATCCATTCCAAAAAGGCCAGCGTCACAAGCGCGATAACTGCCGCTACGGTAATGACAACCAACGTCGAGATATTGTAACTCGTCAAAACTCTGTCATAAACTTGTAACATATATATTGAAAATGTAAGCTGCAAAATATTAATGAACATGCTGAACAGCATAGCATATCCAAAATATTTTTTACATAATGCAATAAATTCATTCATAATGCTTTCCATAATGCGAATGAGTTATGAAAACAACCATAACAGATACTAAATAACTCACTATGATTTATGCCTATGGACGAAATTAAGTAAAAATTTCGCCATATTACTAAAACGAAAGGAACTCACACACGGAGTTGCCCACAGGAAGTATAGACCGTTCGAGCCAATATCCCGTATTCTCTCCGGATTCCTAACGCCATACGTTACTTATGAATCTATAGGACCAAGATAGCCTATTTTATTTCTTTTCGCTATTCTTAAAATATCATGGCATCTTACCTGATTAGGGAGAGCGCAGCATGTGGGCCCCCATGCCGGATCGCGGAGCGGAGAACTGAAGCGAACTTGTTCCTCTGTCTTTAAGGGTGAGTCCGCGAGACGGACTCGCTTTTTTGTATGGAGAAAACCCCCCGCTAGGCGGGGGGTTCTAAAAAGCTTACAGCTTTGCCCATGTCAGTAAAACTCCTTTTGATTTGTTAAAAAGTCTCGCGGTCTGGCAACTGCGAGTCAACAAATCAAAAGGAGGTCACGATGGGTGACGCCAAAAG
>NZ_JAGZUV010000125.1:0-2634 GCF_018379785.1 Desulfovibrio sp. | reverse complement strand
ACCTCGCCGCAGACAGGGCAAACCCAGGCCAGACCATTATCCGTCAAGATCATGCGCAGAGTGTGGCCGCATACAGGGCAGCTCATTACGCTACCCCTAGGGCTATGGACGGATGCTGCGGCTTCTGGTAGTGGCGCAGAAAGTCGTCAAACCATGAGGGGATCGGAACCGTCTTGCTCTGGCTGGGCAGCAGCCCGGCTTCGCCGCGCTCGGCGTAATCCGCCATCCAGCGATAGAGGGTGCGCCGGGTCAGCACGCCACCGCGCTTGCAGGCCGTGGCCGTGGAAATCTGCTCCATGAGTATGGAGGGGAGGCTGCCCAGGCGCGAGGAGTCCGCCAGATGCCGGATAGCCCCTTCTTTACCCAGGATGCCGGACATGCGCTCAATCTCGCGCACAAAGGCCAGACGGGCCGTGGCCACCGCGCGCTCGCGGTCTGACGCGCCTGGAAATAGCGGTGTTGCGCTGGGGGCGGGTGTATAGTTGATGGGCTGGACCGGAGCCGGAGCAGTGCCGAGCATCGCGCTATAAATAGTGCCAGCTATGGCGCAACTGTCCGCTTCATGCGTGGCGTACTGCTTCCGCAACAGGCCCGAGGCTATCAGTTCGCGGGTTTCCTTGGGCATACTGGCGACTATCCACAACTTGCCGCCGCCGCGCCCGGTACGTGTGGCGGACTGCCAGGATTCACGTGAGGCGCGACGTGTCACGGTAGAAATGGAATTTACCCCTAACAAGGAGGCAATCTTTTGTGTCGTGTATGCTTCTTGCCCTAACATGACAGCCCCCTCCTATACATGACGGGGGTCACAAAGATGCTTTTCCAATTGTCCATGGTTGCGCAGCCAATCCAAAACCGCAGGGGAGTGTAGCGTTCCCATGACTGTCCGGCGCACGGTTTCCGCTGAAATGCCCAAAGCGGTGGCAAGATCGGCATAGGAATCCATACCGTTATCGCTCATGATTTCGCGGTTGCGCCACAGATATTTGGCGCGCTCCGCTCCAAGCGCCGCGCGTTGTTTGGCGTTCACAGGGATTCCTCCAATAGCTTGATCCGCTTACGCGTCTCTTTCTGTTTCAGTATGGCGCGGGCATATTCGCACAATTTTCTGTCATCCTCGGTCATTACGTCCAATCCCAGTGGGTGCAACATGGCCCGCAAGGGTTCGTGACTGCCTGTGGCATGGCAAAAGGCCAGTACAGCTAGGATGGAGGGAGGGCGTTCTTCACTCGGTGAAAGCCATTTATGCAAAGTCGCCTCACTGACAATGCGCTCGTTACCGCTGGTGAGCTTCATCCCGCAGGCGTTGGCCACCGCGTTGATCTTGTCCGGCAGGGCCTTACGGCCTTCCCCCTCTGGCGCTCCTGCCACCGCGCGCAGCGTCCCACCTCTCCGGGGGAGAGGTCCACCACGAGGTTCACCACAACGCGGTCACCAGCGTCATAGCGCCCATCTGCTTTTTGCAAAGCGTCAAGCACAGATTTCAGAATATTACGCACAACAGCGCACTGATCATCAGTGAGAGGGGTGTTCTGCATGAGATGCTCCGCTTTTGTCCAAATCCGGCTGAGCCGTGGACGTTGACCTCGGTGCGGGGCGGCTGGTAGGTTTGTTTTACAAATTTGTTTTCCAACTGCCCGCAAGATTTTTATGCGCTATTTTCTTGCATCATGCAACTAAATTTTGTGCAAATGTTTGAATTTTTCTCAAATTGTACATTATTTAAGCATATCGGGCGTTTATAAAACTGGCGTACCGCAAAAATTTGCGCAAAATTTTTGCAAAAGAAGTTTTGCATATGGCAGAATCACTTGGACAGAGAATTAAGCTGGTGCGAGGCAAGATTTCGCAAGACGTTTTTGCCGTAACGATTGGCGTCAGTCGTGGCTCGTTGAGTGCTTACGAACGAGATGAAAGCCAGCCAGCCGCCGAAGTCTTGAAAGAAATTTGTACAAAGTACAAAGTAAGCGCGGATTGGCTTCTCTTTGGAGAAGGAGGGCTAGAGAGTACCCCTTTGGAAGCGCCTATAGGCGATGTGGACTTAAAGCTAATTCCATTGGTGGAAGCCCGTATTTCCGCAGGTCAAGGTAGCCTTGAAGTAAACGGGACTAGTGAACGCAGTTATGCTTTTCGCATGGATTTTTTGCTGCGCAAGGGCAATCCTGACGCTATGGTGCTGATGCGTGTCGCTGGTGATAGTATGCAGCCGGAGATAATGGACAATGACATTGTGCTCATTGACCAGAGCAAAAAAGATATCATCCCCGGCAAAATATTTGCCGTGGGCTTTGAGGAAGCTATTTATTTGAAAAGAATAGATATGATTCCGGGCAAGGTGATTCTAAAAAGCGTCAATGAGGAGTGCTACCCGCCAATTTCTCTTGATATACAGGGAGATATAGCCGAACAGTTTCGTGTCATTGGCAAGGTTATTTGGAGCGGGAGAGAATATCGCTAGAAACCAGATATATTAGTGTCAATTCTGACGTAAAAAACGCGCGAAAAGCAGCAAGTGAGCTGATTTTTCGCGCGTTTTTGTTTTTGCCCTGTAGCGGCCACAAACCCACGGCCCACGCGGGCGCGCTGGGAAATTCCCCCTCATGTCAGTAGTGCCATTTCTATCGCTACCCTAGT
>NZ_JAGZUV010000124.1:0-3885 GCF_018379785.1 Desulfovibrio sp. | reverse complement strand
ATCGAAAGTACCTGTCACGTTTCGTATCGCATCGCCCTGCTGGACGCCCAAAGCGGCGCTCTCGCCCCCGTGTCCCCTGAGAAACAGCCCCCTCAGATCGGGCACCTGGCCGCCCATAAGCGCAAACAGCTCTGGGTACGCGCGGGGCTAGCTGGGAGCGGCCTTATGGCCGGGCACGCATCAGATAGCGCTACGCGGGACGAGTTTTCCTTGGCCGCCAGTTCCCGTGCGGTCCGTTATCACTGTGTGAAAATGCCAGACGCAGCAGCCCTATTGATATTCGTGTTTCCCGTTCCAGAACTCGACAAATAAATTTCATGAGTATGAGGGCAAATATTTTCGTTTTGCGAGCTACTGATTTTTTACCAGCATCAACTCCGCGCCTTGCATCCCTCTCTCGCAGAAATTCCCCCGCAAATCGAGTGTCTGGCCACCGAGAAACGCGAAGAGTTTTGGATAAACGCTTACAAAGCGTTGCTGGGCGGAAAGAATAAGCTATAAACATATTGCCATATCCCCCCAATTAAGGTATAAATTTTTATCCATATATGTATTAATGTTACAGCGTTATATCAATTTATTTCTGAGGTGATTTATGCAAACTCCTTTTGCAGATTTGCCCAAAAAAATTAAAATGGTGGCGCAGGCAAATATACTTCCTAGGGAAAGGCAGGCAAAAAAATTGCCTATTGAATTGTCTGATGAAAATATCCAAAATATTTTTGGACACGAAGCAGCAGAAGATGAATCTATTGAAAGCCTAAAAGATTATTATTTTAGAACTGATATATATGAACAGGTTGCTGCAAACCTAAAATTACGCATATTGGTAGGCCATAAGGGTGTAGGAAAATCTGCACTATTTAAAATCCTTGTTAATAATGATATTGAAAATGAAATATTACCAATTGAGATAAAACCAGATGACGTTATTGAAATATGCAATATGGAAGATAATTTTTTGAAAATGATAAGAGAATGGAAAGATGGTATTAAAAAAATAATTGTTGATAAAACATTACAGTCTCTTATCATGAATATGGAGAATAAGAATATTTGGAAAAAGAATGAAAATATAAAAAACATTATTTCATTTATTGCTGATATCATCAAACCATATGCAGAGAAGTCTGATATAAATAAATCCACATATGAAAATTTCATGTCTAACAAAAGATTGAATATTTATATTGATGACTTGGATAGGGGGTGGAAAGGAACACACAAAGATATTTATAGATTGTCATCTCTACTTAATGCGATTAGGGATATTAGTAATGAAAATAACAATATAAATTTTAAAATTGCTTTGAGGTCAGACGTCTATTACTTAGTTAGAACTTCTGATGAGTCTACAGATAAAATAGAAGGCTCAGTTGTTTGGTTTACATGGACAAACCACCAGATATTAGCTGTTCTAGCTAAAAGAATTCTCACATTTCAAGGGGAATATAAGTCGGAATCAGACCTCTTGAATCTGCATCAAGATGCAGAACGTTTTGAAGGAAGGGGAAAATGGGAAAATGCACCTATTCATAGAATACTTATGTCATTGGTGAGGAAAAGACCTCGAGATCTTGTAAAATTATGTACATTGGCTGCAAAAAATGCACGAAGAAGGCACAGTTTAATCATAGAAACAGAAGACTTCCAAAATATTTTTGAAACATATTCCACAGATAGAGTACAAGATACTGTCAATGAATTTCGTTCTGAATTACCAGAAATAAAAAATTTACTTTTTTCATTAAAGCCATCAGCAAAAAAAGCAAAAAAATATTCTGAAGGCTATGTATATGAAACAGAAAAACTTTTAGAAAAATTAAGTATAATATCAAGACGTGAGTGTTTCTCTTTTACGAATGCACCAGATGAAGTGGCATCGCCGCAAAAGCTACTAGCATTTTTATATAAAATTGGTTTTATTACTGCAAGGAAAGAAAATAAAGAGGGAAAAATTATCAGAAAGACGTTTGAAGAAAACAAATATCTTTCTGATCCTCAAATGGATTTTTCATTTAAGTGGGAAGTACATCCTGCATATAGATGGGCGTTAGAACCTGATGATTTTAACGCCATATATGACAAACTTGACATTGCAATCGAATGGGAATAAGAATCCTGACACTCGTAATCATAATCTGTGGAACGGGGTATAGTTCAAACACTTTCATCTCGTAACTACTTATCATGATCAATCTCTATCTTAAGGAATCTTCCTATTCATTAATTTAAAATAAGTTATCGTCATAAATGCCTCGGCCAAGCTGCGCCCGCAAGGCAATTCGTGCCATACGCCTCAAATGCTACCGTCTCCTTGCCCCCTTGGCGCGATCCTGCTCCCCGCGCAACGCGGCTTCTCTGTGCGCCTCCAGCTCCCTGTCAAAAAACGCCACGGGAACCTTCCTTTCGGCAGCGCACCGGGCCAACCGGACGCCAAAGCCGGGCGGGCCGCTCACAAACAACCGTGATCCGAAACGCTCCAGCGCCAGGCGTAAACTCTTCTCCAGCTCGTCGTCGCCCGCCTGCGGGTCTACCAGAATACGCCGCTTGCGCTCCCGGCCTTGGGCATAAAGCAGGGTTCCGTGCCGCGTCGTTTTTTGCGGCGTGGGCCGTGCCTCGCCCCTGGCCGGGCCGAAAATCTCTCCCTGGACGGTCCCGCAGTCCTTCCGGACCTCCAGATAGGCTAGCGCCCCGGCATTGCCCTTTCCGGCCTCTGCCCGGAGCCATGCGTCCCAGGGAAGATAGGCATGCTGCTGAAGCGCAAGCCCGCGCTGCCGTGCAAACTCCTGCCGCACCTTGGCGGCCTTCCTGCGCAGACGCCTGCGGTTGAGCATGGCAGAAAACGCTTGAATGCCGGATCAATGCCCATATGCCGAATGAGGACCAGCCGGGCGTCTGAAGCGGCCTTCAGTCCCGCGATCTCCGCGTCGCGGGCCTTGCGGGCATCGCTGACGGCCTGCCTGCAATCCGCCTTGCCCTGCTGCATGGCCTGCTTGTATTGGCTCCAGAGACCGGAACTGTCATAGCCGCGTTGCAAGGGCTTCTTCTGATAGCGCTTCACCGGCTCCGGCCTGGTCGCCTGCACGGCTTCGGGCGTAAACTCTCCAAGCCGCTCTTCCAGGCGCTTTCTGGGTTGGCCCGTGGCCGGATGAAAAGCCCATGCTTGGCTAAAACCTCATGCGCCTCCTTCCAGGAGGTGGCCGACTTGAGACCCTCCAGACAGTTACGCCGAATGAAGCCTGTGAGGCTTTCCAGATCGCCCGCGTTTTCCATGTTGGCCGAGGCAGTTTCCGCCGCCTGCGCACGTGGACTATGGTTGTCGGTCCGCAGGCCGTGAAGGCGCTCCATCCTGGCGCAAAACTTTGCCAGCTTTTGCTTGTCGTAATACGGCTCATGTATGGTCAGGCGTTCCGGATGGATTTTGTTGATGGCAATATGCAAATGAAGATGATCGGTATCGCCGTGCATGACTGAAACCCGCTGATGCCCGGCAAAACCCAGCTCCTTACATACACGCTCTTCCATATCCTTGAGGGCCGCGCTGCTGGGATACTCCTGAAAGGAAAGCACAAGGTGATAGGTCTTGTCGCCCTGGGCTCGGTGATTGCTCTGCTGCACGGCCAGCATTTCAAGTGCGGCCAATTCCGGTTCTTCGGCGTCGCAATTGGTAATGCGGATTTCACCCACGCGTGAATCCACGCCCTGGTCGTCGGTCAGATAGGACACAAGGCGGTACATGCTGCTCTTGGAAGGGGTATTCATGCGCAGACGTCGGGCGATCACGTTTTAGCCGCTACGATTTTTCATCAATCACAAGCACGTTCTCGGCGATAGACCGGAGGCCGCTTTTGATCTCCCCGGACTGATCCAGGGCGTGAAGCG
>NZ_JAGZUV010000087.1:0-12262 GCF_018379785.1 Desulfovibrio sp. | reverse complement strand
TACGGCTCCGGCCGTTTTTACCTCGCCCTCCATCGCTGAAGCCGGGCCGGAAGCGCCGCCTCTGACGTCCTTCCAGACCTGGGCCACGTCCCTTTCGGATACGGAATGGCAGGTCCATATGCGCGTCCAGACCGGCAATAAGAGGCTGGATGGTGCCGATGGCGAAGGCTGGGTCTATCCGGCTGACGACTATGGCCGGATCATGGTGCTGGCAATGTGTGTGAAGCAAGAAGCTACAACGCCATAAGGAATGAATTATGATATGGTTAGGGTTCCCTGTAGTGTTATTTCTGCTACATTTTTTGGCACAAAAATTTTCATGGTTCAGAAATATTGGAATTGTAGATTTGTTTTATAAGAGTTCATTTTATGAGAATATTACAGATATAATTATACTTGCATTTGTTTACTGGCTTGTTATGAGCATATTTTTATATATATAATAAAATAATGAAAGCTCAAATGAGAGGACAGAAAAGAATACACCAACATATGAAGATACGTACGCTTTTCTCCTCATTTTCATAAAATCTATATAGTCATAATTAAAAAATAAATTCATGGATGCATTTAAAAACTTAAATGCATACACATATGAAATCATAGATAAAAGCGTTCCTATGGATAGGATATATATTATGGCCTCTAAATCAGGTCGAAATTTGAATAATATACCGAGGCATCCAGTATTCAGTAAAAATGAAAGAGTAATAAATGCTTTGAGATGATCAAACATATTTTTCTCAGCCTCAAGAAAGTTTTTTAAATTTCTTTGGCTGCTCACGGACATAAGGCTTTTTATCGCAGCATCATCAAGAGATTTTTTCTTTGGAGTAAAGAACCACATAGCAGTGTCTCCAGACAGGTAGAATGATGAAGCAATATTATCCCGCATATACTCAATCTTGCAAGAGGCTGACTGTCACGCTGCTTTTGCTTATGGCGTCACTCCTTACCGTCCCGGCCCATGCCGGCGCGCTCCAGGACCGCCAGCAAGCACTGGAACCGCTGTTTGACGCGCCCTGCGCCCGCTATCAGGTGCCCAAGGTGCTGGCCTTGGCCATCGCCCGCCAGGAAAGCGGCTGTCAGCCCTGGATACTCAATATCTCAGGCCGCGACGTGCGGGCCGGCTCCAAGGAAGAAGCCCTGCGCTATGCGCAGTGGGCCATGCGCGCCGGGCGCTCCTTCGACGTGGGCATCATGCAGGTGAATTCGTATTGGGTCAGAAAATACGGCTGGCCGCTGGAACAGGTATTGGAGCCGGCCAATAACGTCAAGATCGGCGTCTGGATCCTGGCGGCCCAGGAGATTCACCGGCACGGCCTCAACTGGAAGGCCGTGGCCTACTACCACACGCCCCTTCATAAGAATCCGGAACGGGGCCGCGCTTATGCGCGATCTGTGGTCGGACATGTGAAAAAGATTCTGAACCAAAAATAGGAAGCACGCCAAAATGAAAAAGCATATTGCGCTGACTCTTCTGACGCTTTCTCTGGCGTCGCCGGCTCTTGCCGCGAGCAAGGCCCCGGATCTGCCTCCGCTGGATGATCTGTACTTCGGGACCGGGGCGGGAGCCGTCTTGACGCCGCAGGAGCGGGAAGCTCTGAAGATTTCTCAGAAATGGCAGAGCGGGGGCAACCTCAAGCCCGTCCAGGGCCCGGACGGTTCCGTGCGCTTTATCTATGGCGCAACCCAGCCTTCCATCGTCTGCGCGGTGATGCAGGTGACGGATATTGAGCTGGAAGCCGGTGAGATCCTCAACTCCCTGCATATCGGTGACAATGCCCGCTGGCTCCTGGAACCGGCGCTCACGGGTTCCGGTTCCGGCGAAGTGCAGCATATCATCATCAAACCCACGGACGTAGGCCTGGAAACCTCCCTCGTGGCTACCACCAATAAACGCACATATCACATCCGACTCAAGTCGGATCGCCAGCAATACATGCCAAAAGTCTCTTTTGTGTATCCAGGCGCGGTCATGGCCCGCTGGCAATCGCAGACAAACAAGCAGGAAACCGCCCGTAAAGAAAAGACGCTTCCCGAAACAGGCGAGTACATGGACAACCTTGACTTCAACTATCGGATTGAGGGCAAGGCTTCCTGGAAGCCTGTGCGCGTATACAATGATGGACAGAAAACCATCATCCAGATGGGAAAGGCTATGCGGGAAGCCCCCACACTGCTGCTTCTTCGGGGCGGTGAAACGGTCATGGCCAACTATCGTCTTCAGGGAGATCGCTACATTGTGGATGACGTTTTCGAGAAGGCCATTCTTATTGCCGGAGTCGGTGGCAATCAAACGAAAGTGACCATTACCAAGGAAAAATAGGATGAAGCTCGCCCAGCTTTTCCATAAACCAGCGGCCAAGGATCCGCTTGACGCCAGCGCCGTTCCGGAAGGCCGGGGGGTTCGCAGCCTCAATAACCTGCCGCTGGTCATTGGTGTCGTCTTTTTTGCCATCTTTTTGGGCATCATTGGCCACGTCATGATGCAGCGTTCGGAAGAGCGCGCCCAACAAGAGCAGGAACAGGCGCAGAAGCAGGGAGCAAGCGCGGCTAACCAAGCCGGTGAAATCACCGGACCGTGGGGGGATGGAGGACTGATTCCCCCGAATGCCCTCAAAAAAGAAGCCGCGCCACCGGAAGCTCCGGTTGCCGTGCAGCCGGAATTACAACTCCCGGATCTTCCAGCCGCTCCCGGCACTCCGACAAAGGCAGAGCCCCTGCGGCCAGCCAGCACGGAAGAATCGGCTCTGTGGAATGCAAGATTCCAGGCTCTCCAGGCTGGATTACGTTCCAAGACGGGAGTGCAAATGCCGGAACAGGGCGGAGGAACTGCGGGGAGGCCGCAAGTCCAGCGTTCAATGAATGTCAATGCCGGCAATGATGTTACCGCCGCCTATCAGGCACGCCTTGCGCAGATCCGGGGAGAGGCCGGAGGCGTCGGCATGGGGGCCGGAGACGCCAGCGCTCTGACGGGAACGTCCGAGCGCGTTCCAGACAACAGCCTGGGACAATTCAACCGCGACAATCGCTGGACGTTGCAACGCCAGGTGGAAGCGCCGGCGTCTCCGTATGAATTACGGGCGGGATTTGTGATCCCGGCCATCATGATTTCGGGCATCAATTCTGATTTGCCGGGCCAGGTCATGGCTCAGGTCAGCCAGAATGTCTTTGACACGGCCACCGGCAAATATCTGCTCATTCCGCAGGGAACGCGCCTGATCGGCTCGTACAACAGCAGCGTGGCCTATGGACAGCAGCGCATCCTGATGGCCTGGCAGCGGCTCATTTTTCCTGACGGCAAGGCCCTGGACATTGAGGCCATGCCGGGAGCGGACAGTGCGGGCTATGGCGGTTTCAACGATCAGGTGAACAATCACTACTGGCGGATCTTCGGCTCATCCTTCCTACTCTCCGGCGTCATTGCCGCTGTTTCCATGAGCCAGGATCAGGGTTCTTTAAACTCTGACTCTGACCGGCAACGTGCCGGTGACGCGCTCAGTGAAGCGCTTGGCCAGACGATGGGCAGCGCCATGTCCGAAATGCTCAGGAAGAACCTAAATATTTCGCCAACGCTGGAGGTCCGTCCCGGTTATCGCTTCAACGTCATGGTGGTAAAGGACATACGTTTCAAAGAGCCCTACAGCTCATTTAACTACTGAGCAGCAAAATGATTATGGCACGTATTTTGATATTTTTCTCTCTTGGTATGGCGATATTGACGACAGGCATTGCTTTATCTAATCGCCTTACAATCGGAGATGTCTCATTTAGCGCCCAGGTATCCACAATTATTGATGGCGATACATTTACAGTTATTCAGCAGCAAAAGAAATCCGTCATCCGTCTTTATGGCGTGGACTGCCCCGAAAAGGCCCAGCCCTATGGAAAGCAGGCGTCGCAGGCCGCCAAAGCCCTTTTATGCGGAAAAGTTGTGGGAATAGACCCCGTAGACACGGACAAATATGGCCGCACCGTGGCCATTGTGAGACTGGCGGACGGCGCAACGATTCAGGATCGGCTCGTGGAGTCAGGTGCCGCATGGGTTTTTGACCATTTCTGCCGCAAGCCGGTCTGCATGCAATGGAAGCACAAAGAAAAGACTGCCCGTCAGGCCCAAAAGGGACTCTGGGGCGATGATAAGCCGACTCCGCCCTGGCAGTGGCGTGCCGGGCACAAATAATCGAGGTAAAAAGTATGCAAAGCTCTTCTGAAAAATTATTTGTTGTTTTGGCAGGAACTGAAACTAAAAAATATACATTTGATATTGCAACTGAAGAAGAAATACTCATGTGTAAATCTCTGATTAAACTTATTCAAATTGAAAACTCCTGCATGGGGAATGAGCTTATAGAAATATGCTATGGCGTTGGGAAATATTCTCCTCATATGAATATTGGAAATGTACCGTCATTTTTTATGCCACTACATGAAGAAAATAATCCACAGTTATATATCAATAATATAAATTCCATTCTGGGGCACATCAAACTTTGTTTAGAGCATGGCCTCACTCTACTTCAGCATCCTGAGCAGAAAAGAAAAATCAAGCAGCTACGCCATGAGGCAATTACTAATTTTCGCGTACAGAGGCCAATCTCTCTTTGCTCACCGCCAAATCTGTAAAGACTACACAGCAAATGTAAACCAATGTCTCTATTGATGTGGCGATGAGCATTTGAATGAGAACTGGGTATTATGTATTTTGCATTTTTAATAATCTATTTATTTCAATAATTTCTTTTATACGTTTAAATATCGCAAAAGGCATTATCACAACGCCAAAGATAACAGCTATGAATAATTGTAAAATTTTTCCAAAGCCATATACTGATGCACTCATTTTTACATTTTGGGGATCAGCAAATGCACTTCTGCCCCAATATGCAGCAGTAACAAAAATTGCGAAAAAAAGTCCGGCTTCAAGGTTTTTACTTTCAGAAAACAAAAATAGCACCAGGACGCCAAAGAAAATGATCGCGGTTATTGATAGCTCTACACAATATTTTCTTTTTAAAGCAGAGAACTCTGTTATTAAGCATTGTTTACAAATTGGAGAACCAAGCTGCTCAATGCATGATGCGCATAGGCCCTTACCACATTGTGAACATGTCCCTGCTGCTTGTGTCCCAGGATGATTGAAACATTCCATCGGAAACCCTCCACTAAAAGCATTTGAGGTTACTATGAAAAAACATGCCTTTCTTCTCTTAATTTTCCTCTTGCTGGCTCCGGCATCTCCAGCACACAGCGCTGGCATCCCTGTTTTTGACGCCTCCAACATGACACAGAACACCGTTTCCGCTCTGGAAGAAGTATCGCAGACGCTGAAGCAGATTGAGCAATATACGCTCCAGCTTCAGCAGTACGAGGACCAGATCAAGAATTCGCTCGCGCCTTCCGCTTATGTCTGGGCACAGGCCCAGCGCACCATGAACAAGCTGCTGGAGCTGCAAGATCAGCTCGGCTACTACAGCCAGCAAAGCGGGAGTCTGGACAACTATCTGAAAAAATTCGGAAACGTGAACTACTACCGCGATTCTCCCTATTTCGGTTCGGAAAGCCTCACACCGGCCCAACGTCAGGCCTTCACGGAGTCTGACGAATTGGGCCTCAATGCCCAGAAATACGCCAATGACAATGTGGCGCGCACTCTGGAGCAGCAACAGAGCGCCTTAAAAGAGGATGCCGCGAACCTTGAAACCCTTCAACGCAACGCCCAGACGGCCCAGGGCCGCCTGGAGGCCATTCAATACGCGAACCAGCTCGCTGGACACCAAGCGAACCAGATGCTTCAGATCCGCGCCCTGCTCATGGCCCAGCAGGCGGCGGAAAATGCCAAGGCCCAGACCGATGCCGCAAGGGAAGCACGGCAAAAGGCCGCGACGGAAAAGGCTCTGGAAAGTCGTTATAAGAAAAGCAGTGGTAGAGTTTGGTAAAGGGAAATCACCATACTTTCCCAGAACTTTTCTTATAACGCGACTCAAGGGCCTTATCAGTATTCGCCTGACGTTCTGACTCCGTAATTTCTTTCTTTGAAGTGGATTTTGGCGTTTCATTGCAGCCACCGATCATAGCAAGGAAACTGACCATGAAAATAGCAGCCATTATTTTTTTGAGCATCACATTGTTTCTCCTAATTTGTAGTACTGACATCAGCTTTGCAGCCTTGGATAATGCTGATGTATTAGATACCGTGCTGCAAAAATATAAAACAGCGGCAACTTCGTGGACCTCTGTCATCCAAGAACGGGCCACATGGCTGTTTCTGGCGCTAATGACCATAAGCATTGTCTGGACATTCTTTCCGCTTATGTTTCACCGCTCTTCCTTTCCGGAAATCCTCGGTGAATTGATTCGCTTCTGTGCTTTTTGCGGATTTTTTCTCTGGCTCCTAAATAATGGCCCTGCCATCGCTGATGCAATCATAGATTCATTACGGCAGTTAGGGAATACAGCATCGGGTATGCCTGGAGTCACCCCTTCATCCATTGTGGACATTGGTTTTCAAGTCTTCGATAAAGCTACATCTAATTTCGACGCCCTCAAGCCTCTTGTTTCCCTAGGCGTGCTACTCCTTGCTGCCGGGGTTCTAATCGTGCTGGCCCTGGTGGGCATCAATATGCTGTTGCAACTCTGCGCGGCATGGATACTGGCCTATGCGGGCATCTTCTTTCTGGGCTTCGGCGGCTCCAAGTGGACCTCGGACATGGCCATCAACTATTTCAAGACAGTTCTCGGCCTCGGAGCGTCATTGATGACCATGACACTCCTTGTAGGAGTCGGCACGGAAATCATCAATGAAGCGACCACCAAGGCGAAACTTGATGACCTCAATCTTAATGAATTTTCTATATTGCTTGTCTTCTCCCTAACACTCTTGCTGCTTGTGGACAAGCTGCCCGCAATGGTGGCCGGCATCATCACTGGAGCCAGCGTCGGTTCCATGGGTGTAGGCGCGTTCGGTGCCGGCGCTGCCGTGGGCGCGGCCATGACCACTTCCGCCGCCGTCACCGGCGCAGCCGCCGCTTCAGTCGCCAGTGCTCTGGGGGGTGCAGGAGCGGTATCCGCCGTCAGGGCTGCCATGCAGGCCGCTGGTGGAAGCCAGGGCGGCAACTCTGAAGGCGGCGGACGCTCCCTGAGCGACGCCATGGGCGTTAAAACGCCTTTCGCGGCTGCCCAAACCCTTGGCAAGAGCGCCGCCCAAATGGCCGGAGCCGGAGTAAAAGGCGCAGTAGGTAATACCAAGGGCGGCAAACTGGCGCAAAAAATACGAGAGAACTCCGGCGGTAATGCCTAATCAAGGAGACGTCCATGCGCTATCTGATCTGCCTTCTGACGCTGTTTTTCTGGAGCTTCCCACAAAATTCCCACGCTCAAGACGAAGTGCTGGGCGGGGATGTGGGCCTGGCCTGCGAAGCCTTACTCTGCCTTTCCAGCGGGGAGCGTCCTGGGGAATGCTCCCGCTCCCTCAGTCGCTATTTCAGCATTTCTTATGATGATTGGGGCGATACCCTGCGGGCTCGCCGTAATTTCCTGAACCAATGCCCTTCCGCGTCGGCTGAAGGCATGCCCAGCCTCGTGGAAAACATCGTCAATGCCGCCGGCCAGTGCAGCGCATCGGTGCTCAACCGGGTCATGCGACGCAGCAAGGTCATCATCGTCTGTGACGACAAGAGATACTGGCTGCCGGAAGAAGAGCGCTGCCACAAGGAGGTCATCTATTATATCGACAATACCATGCCCGGATACTGTCGCGCATACGACGCCCACCAATATACCTGGAAGGTGGCCGCGCACTACGAGGGCGAAGTCATGAACGGCGGACGCTGGGTGGATTAGCCGGACGGCAAAATGGAGAAACCATGACAGATCAGGAAATCACGGATCTCTTCGGGCAGGTGCGGACCCGCATTGAAAATGCCCGGTGCAAAGGCTTCCAGAGAGATCTCGACGTGGACGAATGGAACAGGGACTTCTGCCCGCATTGCGTAACCGTTTTACGGCCCGTTTCAGCTCTTACAGAAATCTTCTTTTCTGAGTGAGGAATCTTCATGGACACCGCTCTCTTCGCGTCAGTTGCGGCCATGCTCTCCGGGATAGGGGCCTGCGCCTCCGCTGTCGCCACATGGCGCACTGTACGGAAAATGCAGAAACAGCGTGAAGCCTCTTACCTGCCGGATATTGCCTGCTCCATCCCTGTTTTTACTCAATCCGAGCAGGTCCCCAAGATTAAAATCTGCAACGTGGGGCTGGGCGTGGCTAAAGATGTCCTTGTGAGCATTTCCGTCCCGCTGGAAGAAATTCTGCCCGCTCTCAACAAGGATTTACAGCCTGAGAACATCCGAATTGAGCAAGAAGGCGACTGTCTGAAAATCGAATCAATTCTGGATGATGGAGCCATTACATCTCATACCCTCTCCCTGCCTTGTGCCGTGCATATCAAATATCTTTTTCCTGGACTGGACAACGCCATGGAGGCGCGGCTCCCGGACTATCTCCATGAGATAGTCCACATGGTAACGGAAAGGGCTTTTGAGCGGAGTGAGAAAGAACTCATGGATATTCTGAAGGGAATAAGGTTCAAAATTTGTGTAAATTTTTTTGATATAGGAGGCCAGCGCCATACGGCAGAGTACATTTATGCAATGTTCGATGCCATGTATGATTTCAGAGAATGTACTTACAAAATACGCTTTAAATAGGGAGAGAATGCATGCGGCTTTTTATTGCGGAAAAACCCTCTCTGGGGCAGGCCATTGCGGATAGCCTGGGCTCCAGCAAAAGATGCGGCGGCTATATCGACTGCGGCGACGACATTGTAACCTGGTGCTTTGGCCATCTCTTTGAGCTGTGTAATCCGGAAGACTATGATCCTTCATGGTCCAGTTGGAGTGTGGTGCCTGTTGTTCCTTCTTCCTGGCGTGTCAAACCCAAAGACAGCAGCGCGGATCAGGTAGAAGTGATCGGAGGCCTGCTGCGCCGGGCTGACATGGTGGTCAATGCCGGCGATCCGGACCGGGAAGGTCAGCTTCTGGTCGATGAGGTTCTGGAGCACTTTGGCTACCAAGGGACGGTCGAGCGGATCTGGCTGGCTTCCTTGGACGCCCGTTCCGTGGCCAGAGCGTTGGCAGGTCTTGCGGACAACGGCAAGTATACGCCGCTCCGCGATGCGGCCCGCGCCCGCTCTCAAGCTGATTGGCTCATCGGCATGAACGCCACCCGCGCCCTGACCAACATGGGCCGCGATGCCGGCATCTTCGACACGCTTTCTCTGGGTCGCGTCCAGACGCCGGTGCTGAATCTGGTCGTGACGCGGGACCGAGAGATTGCGGCCTTCAAGCCGCAAGACTACATGATTCTTCAGGGGCGTTTTGCGCATCCCGCCGGAGAATTTTTGGCAAAATTCATCCCCGGCGAACTTCAGGCCGGGCTGGACGCGCAAGGGCGTCTGATGGATCCGGCTGCCGCTGAGGCCGTCATCCGTAAGGTTCGCGGCCAGCAAGGCAATATTGCCTCCGTGACCAAAGAAAATAAGCAGAAAACCCCGCCACTGCCGTACTGCCTCTCCAGTCTGCAAAAAGCCGCTTCCGCGCGCTGGGGCATGACGGCCCAGCAGGTCCTGGACACGGCCCAACGCCTCTATGAAAAGAAGCTCACCACATATCCGCGCTCGGACTGTTCTTATCTGCCGGTGGAGCAATGGGACGACGCTGGGCGCGTCCTGGCCGCTCTGGCCTCCGTGCCCGGTCTGGAGTCCGCTGCCCAGGGCGCTGACGCCAAAATAAAGTCCAGCGCCTGGAATACGGGGAAGGTCACGGCTCACCACGCCATCATTCCCACCGGTGAAACACCGGTGGATCTGTCTGAACCCGAACGCGACCTGTATTCCATGATCGCCGTGGCCTACATCATTCAGTTCTATCCGGCCATGCACTATGTCTCCCAGAAGATTCGTGTCGGCATGGCGGATACGTTCTGGGAAGCCGCCGGCCGGCATGTCACGGATCCTGGCTGGACGAAAGTGGCGCGGGAAGAAGAGGAAGAGCCTACGGAAAAAGAACAGGAACAGGCCCTGCCCGCCGTGGCACAGAATGATGCCGTGACCTGCGCGGATGTGGCCACACTGAAGAAAAAGACTTCTCCCCCTCCGCGTTTTACAGAAGGCAGTCTTATTGAGGCGATGGCCAACATCCACCGCTTTGTGGAAGACGCCGCTGCCAAAGCGACGCTACGAGAAAATGAAGGCATCGGTACGGAAGCGACGCGGGCAGGGATCCTGGAAACCCTCAAAAAGCGTAAATACATCACGCCGCAAGGCAAGGCGCTCGTCTCAACGCGCCTTGCCGGCCAGGTCATCGACCTGACTCCGCAAGGTCTCAAGGATCCCGTGACCACGGCCCGCTGGGAAAGCCGCCTCCAGGCCATTGCCGAGGGCAAAGAAAGCCTGGAGGCCTTCATGGCGGATCAGTTGCAGATCCTGCCCAGCCTACTGGAGCCGTTGCTCTCCGGTCAGACCGTCATCAAGGTGGACGGGCCTGTTTTCCCCTGCCCGGTCTGCGAAAAACCGCTCCAGAAGCGTACTGGCGAGAAAGGCCCCTACTGGTGCTGCTTCCGCAAGGAGTTGCATCCGGACGGCGAACCCGTCTTTCTGCCGGATGATCGTGGACGGCCTGGTGCTAAGCGAGCCGGGCCGGAACAGACGGAGATTCCTTGCGAAAAGTGCGGCAAGCCTCTTCAGCACATGAAGGGCAACCGGAGAGATGGTTCCAGCTATGATTTTTTTAAGTGTCCGGACTGCGGAGCCAGCTTCAGCAATGTCAACGGAAAACCCGTAGCGCGTGAGGCCCCCAAGGATTCCGGCTTCGCCTGCCCGGACTGCGGCAAGCCGTTGCGGCTCTTCGAGCGTGTCAGCAAAAGGACGGGCAAGCCCTTCAAGGTGTTTAACTGCTCAGGCTATCCGGCCTGCAAGGCTTCCTTCTTCGAGAAGGGCGGCAAGCCGGACTTTTCCAAAAAGTGATCACAACAAGGAGAATCCAATGCCCGGCATTCTGAGTACCACAACGGATCTAACGGTCTATATGATCGACAATCCCGCTGCTGTCACGGCGGAAAAACTGAAACGCCATGCCTTCCGCCCCATTGATGAGCTGAAGACGGAAGAATTGGCTATGGGCTGGACCAGTATCGACGCCATGCTGGACACGGCTTGGGAAAGCGCTCCGCCTGAGAAGGGAGAGTGGCTCTGCTTCGCCCTGCGCGTGGATAAACGCGCCATCCCTGGAGCTGTATTCAAAAAACACTATGCGGAAGCCATCAAGGAAGAGGAAGCCGCGTTGGCCAACGGAGAACAAAAATTCATCAGCCGGAAGCGCAAGGCGGAGCTGAAGGAACAGATTAAGCTCCGTTTGCTGCCGGCCGTTGAACCCGCTCCGGCCATTGTGGACGTGGCCATGAATATGCACTCCGGTTTGCTGCTTGTTGCCAGCAGCGCCAAGAGCCTTTTGCTCCATCTGGAAGATCTCATGGCCACTTCCTTTGGCGTCACGCCCCGCAGGCTGGAAACCGATGCCAATTCCCAGCAGATACTGCGCCAGATTTATGAAAGCAGCGCTCAGGTCGAATGGAACGGGCATGCTTACACGCTGACTGACGCCGGTCAGGTGACGCTGGCCGGGAATCGGGGCGATGAGGCTGTCCAGGTCGTCGTCAAGAATGATAACGCCAGTGTGGATGCTGGCCTTGAGGCAGGCCTGTCCATCGCCAAGCTCAAGATCAGCATGGAACGGGACAGTGAGCCCGGCTTTGTCTGGACCTTCAGCCTGACAGAATTGCTGAACCTCTCTGGCGTTAAAACGCCAGCCACGGAAAAGCAGGCTGATGACAAAGATGACGATGCCACCATACTTGAAAAACTCTATCTACTTGAAATTGTGGTCGGTGCTGTCGGCAAGCTCTTTGAGCTGAAGTAGCCCTCATTGCTGGGCTGGCCGCTTGGCCAGCCCTTTTCCCCTAGAGGTTTCAGATGCAAAAATTTCGCGCCTACCCGCTGGTTCTGTGGCTTTTCCTGTTGCCGCTGCTGGCATTTCAACCGGCTCTCGGCGCTGACGCCACCAGCTTCGACCCCACGAGGGTGGAGGTCAAGGCCAAAGGCTCCGGTGGCGTCCCGGTCGGGACCATCATTTCATGGCCAGTTGCAACAAATCCGGAAGATATGGATAACTGGCTGGAATGTAACGGACAAAGCATATCGTCGTCA
>NZ_JAGZUV010000086.1:0-25602 GCF_018379785.1 Desulfovibrio sp. | reverse complement strand
GCTTCGGAACCACATTTTCGGCATTTCATATTGCTTTCCTCCTTCTACAAAGAAGATAGCATATATGAAGTTATCTGTCATTGAAAAAGTTGATGTCTCTGGCGGCGGGGCTTGTCTCTCGCCCCCGTCTCGAAGGTTCAGCGCCGCCGTCCCAGCGTGCGCTGCACTTGTTTGGGAGATGAGGGATGACGGAAACCGGCTTCAATCAACCGCCGGGCAGAGCCGTCGCGCCTGTCCTTGCTGTTGCCGCCCAGCACCACGGCCAGCAGGCGGGTCTTGCCGCGCTGGGCCGTGATCACGATATTGTAGCCCGAGGCCACAGTCCAGCCGGTTTTCAGGCCGTTGACGCCGGCCACGCTGCCCAGCAGGGCGTTGGTGTTGCGCATGGTGCGGCCCCTGTGCAGGAAGAAACGTGTGCCGTGAAAGCGCATGGCGCCGGGGTGCGCCTTGAGGTAGGCGCGGCTCAGCGTCATCATGTCGCGGGCCGTGGTTTTCTGCCCGGCGGCGGGCAGGCCGGTGGGGTTCTTGAACAACGTGCGGCGCATGCCAAGGGCGCGGGCCTTGCGGTTCATCTGGCGCACGAAAGTCCGGCTGTTGCCGTGGACGTGCTGGGCCACGGTCATGGCCGCGTCATTGCCCGAGGCCACGGCCATGCCGGTAAGCAGGCGTACCAGAGGCACGCGTTCACCGGCGCGCAGATGCATGGACGAGCCGCCCGTGGCGGCGGCCTGGCGGCTGACCTTTACTTTCCGGTTGAGGGAAATGCGGCCCGCCTTGACCGCGTCCAAGGTCAGAAACATGCTCATGAGTTTGGTCAGCGAGGCGGGCGGAATGGCCGCGTCGGCGCTTTGCTCATACAGCACGCGGCCCGTGTTCAGATTGACCAGAATGGCCGAGCGCACGGGCAGCGCGGCCCAGGCCGGGAGGCAGAGGGACAGGCAGAGGCCCAGACAAAGCAGCAGGCAGAACAGCGCCCTGCGTGAACGGCCGGAAAGGGCGTCGTGCGGCCCTCTCCGGAGCCGCTTCGCTTGCTGCTGAAGCATTGCGCCGCGGAAATTACTCATGGGTCCTGTAAAAATAGTTGGCTTCTTCCACCGCCTGCATGGCAAAGGCCAGCAGGACGGGCCCGGCAATGAGTCCCACCGGCCCGAAACTTGCCAGACCGCAGAGGATGGCGAGAATCAGGACAAAGAAGGGGGCCTTGATGCCCTGGCGCAGAAACAGGGGCCGCAGCACGTTGTCCACGCCCGCCACAGCCAGCATGCCCCAGAGAGCCAGGCCCACGGCGGCCATGGTTTTGCCGGTGAACCAGAGGGAAAGGCAGAGCGGCAGCCAGACCAGGGCCGTGCCCACCACGGGGATGGGGGCCACCAGGGTAGCCAGCATGCCCCAGAAAGCGGGCTGGTTGAAGCCGGCCACGGCGAAGCCGATGCCGCAGAGAAAGCCCTGGGCCAGGGCCACCAGCACGATGCCCAGCATAATGCCCCGCAGGGCGCGGTGAATGGCGCCGATGAAGCGCCGCAACAGAGCTTGCGGCAGATGGAAGATCCGGCAGGTGACCTTGCGGATGCGTCGGGAATAGACCGTGAACAGCACTGTGAGCGTCAGAAAGAGAAAGGTGGTCCAGAACGCGGTCATGGTGCCGCCCAGAAAACCGAAACTCCGGCTGACCAGCATGGTCACGGCGTCGCCGAAAAGCGTATCCAGATTGTGCAGGAAGTCGTTGACCGCCTTTTCGATGCTCGGATATTCGGTCAGGCTCAGCCGCCAGCGCTGGATATGCTCCACCCACTGCGGCGGCAATTGAAAATTGTTGGCCTGAAGTTCGCGCAGCCGCGCCAATCCGGCGACGGCCTGCGGCGACACCAGCAGGGCCAGGGTGGCGATGGGCACGAACAGGCCGGAGAAAATGGCCGCGATGTAGCCGCAGAGCGGCATGTGGTGCGAAAATCTGATAAGGAAACGTCGTCCGCGCGAGTCAGGCTCGCGGCGCTCCAGGCGGACGCGCCAAGCACTGGCCCTCTGACGGAGGCGGCGGTAAAAGGGCAGGGTCAGACAGGAAAAACAGGCGGCCATGAAGATGGTGACGGGGTTGGGCCAGAGCAACAGATACCAAGCCAGCGCAGCCAGAAGGTAAAGCAGGCGCGGCAAAAATACGGTCATATATCAAGCCTTTGTGGCGTCCAAGCGCCTTTCACGGCGCCGGGCGGTCTTGTGCGACGTTAGAGAACGTGTAAATCTAGCAGACCTTGCCGGGCTCTGCCAAGCCCCAAGAGCTGGATGGCGCGGTTCCCTCTCTGCCGGGCCGCGCGTTGCATTGCGCCCGTCCCTGCCGTACCATTGCCCGCATGAGCGCTGTTTTGCCCACACAGTCGTCCGGTTCGGCCGCCCTGACGGCAATCCTGATCTGCCGGGGAGATGAGCCGCCTGTTGCCTGTCTGGAGGGTCTGGTTCAGGCCGGGACCGGAGAAACGGCGGTGCTCTGCTGTTGCCCGGCGGCCTTGGAAACCCCGGTGCGGGCAATAGGAAAAAGCTTATTGCGTCGGGGGGGGCTGACCGGCTTTGATTGCCTGCCGTCGGCGCCGGGGGAAGACTGGCGCATGGCCGTCAATAAGGCTGCGGGCGCGGTAAGCAGTCTTTTTTTGCTTTTTCTTTCCTCGGATGTGCTGCTGGAGCCCGGCTCTCTAGGGCCCCTGCTGGAGAGGCTGGCGGCGGATTCCGGTCTGGCCGGGCTCAACCCCCTGCTGCTCGCGCCGGGGGGCGGACCGGGGAAGGACGGCCCGCGCCGGGTCCGCCATCTGGGCAGCGTGGCCGACAGCCAGGGGCAAATGCACTATCTCTATGAAGGCCTGCCCGCCGCCCATCCTTTGGCCGCACGGCGGCGCGTTTTTCAGCTGGCCCATGACGCGGCTCTGCTCGTGCGGCGGGAGGATTTTCTGGCTGTGGGCGGGTTCAGGCCGGGCCTGGAAGGCTTGGCCGGTCCGGATCTCTGCCTGCGCCTGAGAGCCGCGCGTGGCGGCTTTTCCACGGAACCCGCGTCCAGGGCCGTACTGCGCGACGCTTTCGACGCCTGGAAAACCTGTGGTTTGTGGAACAGCCTGCTGCAACGCGGTCGCCTGGAGCCGGACCTGCTGCAACCGGACTACCATTGCCAGGTTCAGGCTGACGGCCTGGAATACGGCCTTACGCCCTGGCTGGCGGAAGGTCCCCGCGACCTGCCCCTGGAGGCGGCGGAAGGTTCCTCTGACGCGGCCTGGCTGCGTTGGCGGCATGCGCCGGAACCCGCCGCGCTCCTGCATCTGCTGCGCTTTCTGCCGCCGGAGAAACGCGCCCCGGCTGTGCGCCTCTGCCGTGAACTGCCGTCCAGCCTGCCGCGCGCTTTTGCCTGGTATGCAGCCCTGGCGGCCCGGCTGGAGGCCTTCGGCGAGCGTGAAAATCTGTCACGGTTCAGGGATGAGGCCCGCGCCTGGCGGACCCGGGCTCGGCGTTTTCATCACGGCCTGCTCAGACCGGGCCTGCGGGCTCTGGCCGGGGCGGGGCTTTACGCCTGTTCTCTGGATAACGCGCCTTCCGTGTATGACGCTTGGCTGGAACTGCGCGAGAATGCGTCCCCGGCTGAAGGCCCAGGCGTACAAGACTTGCGCGTGGAACGTGCCTGGCCGGAAATCGCCGTGCTCATGCCGGTCTGGAATCCCGAGCCCGCGTTTCTGCGCGGGGCCCTGGATTCCGTACTGGCCCAGAGCTACGGTCACTGGCAGCTCTGCCTGGCCGACGACGCCTCCACCAGACCGGAAGTGCCGGAACTGCTGCGTTCCTATGCCGCGCGGGACAAACGCATCAGGCTGGTCCTCCGGGAACGGAACGGGCATATCTCGCGGGCGAGCAACAGCGCCCTGGCTTTGGCGGACGCGCCGTGGGCGGCCTTTCTGGATCACGACGATCTGCTGGCTCCGGACGCCCTGCTGGAAGTGGCCCGTCACACGGCGGAACGTCCCGGCCTGCGCTTGCTGTACAGCGATGAGGACAAGATCGATGTCCACGGTGTGCGGCGCACGCCGGTGTTCAAGGCGGCATTTGATTTTGACCTGCATCGCACCGGCCATCTCTCGACCTATGCCGTCGAGACACTGCGCGAGGTCGGCGGTCTGCGCCCCGGCTTTGAAGGTTCGCAGGATTTTGATCTGAGCCTGCGCGTGACCGAAAAGCTCAGGCCGGAAGAAATCGCCCATATTCCGCGCATTCTTTACCACTGGCGGATCCATGCGGGCAGCACCACGGCCAGCGTGGCCACCAAGCCCTACGTGCTGGAAGCCACCCGCCGGGTTCTGGCCGAAAGCGCGCAACGCCGGGGCCTTGCCGCCACTGTTATGCCCGCGGGCAAAAATAATTTTTTCAAGCTGGCCCTGGCCGTGCCGCCGGAACTGCGTTGCAGCGTGATTCTGCTGGCTGACGCGCCGGGGCCTCTGACGCCGGACCTGGCGAAATCCCTGCACGGGCTGGCCCGGCGGTTGCGTCTGGAAACGCTCTGGCAGCCTCTGCATCCGTCGGCGCAGCCCGTGAAACAAGCCGGTGTCGGGTTGCTCCAGGACATGCGCGTCCTGCCGTTCGCCGGGCCGCACTGGGCCACGGCCTGTCAGGCGGCCGCCCGGGCCGCCACGGGAGAGGTGCTGCTTTTTCTGCACGCCGGTCTGACGCCGGTGGGGGATTGTCGCCCCGAACAGCTGGCGGCGCTGGCGCTGCGTCCCGATCTGGCCCTGGTGGGCGGCTGTGTCTGGAAAGACGGGCGGCTCCGACACGCGGGTCTCTATCCCGATGCAACGGGCCTGCCGTTTCCCTTGCAACGCGGAGCCGCGCCCGAGCTGCTGCCCACGCTCTGCTGGGGGCAGTTGCTGCTGACGCGGCGGGCATTGGCGTCTTCCTGGCGCTGCATGGCCGTCCGGCGAAAGGATTTTCTGGAGAGCGGCGGCTTTGATCCCGCGTTAGGAGCGCTGGCCGGGGCGGACTATGGCCTGCGCCGGGAAAGGCAGGGCCTGTTTACCCTGATTTCGCCCTGGGGCCAGTGGCTGCTTGAGAGCGGAGCAGGGGGCGGCGGAGAGGCAACGCTGATGCCCCGGGCGCAAGAATGCTTTCTTCGACGCTGGGGCGACGTCGTACGCGGCCACGGGCTGCGGAATCCGCAGTTGCGCGCCGCGCCCGACTACGGCTGGACCTTGGAAAGTTGACGCTGCCCTCAATCTGCGGCGGGAACGCGGTCCATCATTGCTCTCTTTATCCGTAACGCTCGCTTTGCTCGCGAACGGCTAAAGGCACCTTGCTTTCGGGCGCGGGCGTCTGCTTACGCAGCCGCCAGAGCAAGTTCAAAGTGAAATTGCTCTGGATATGAACGGGGCATAAGCCTCGTACGGACTTTTGAAAAGCGCTCATGGCCCAAGGCCGGCTATGCGGCAGACTTGGGCCATGAGCGCTTTTTATTGTGGAGCAAATCCGCTCTTCGAGAGCCGTCAGCTGTTCAGCCCAGCACCTTGCTGCCGTTAAAGGCGATGCTCACCACTTCATAGGTGACGCGGCCGCGCGGGATTTCCACCGTGACCTCGTCGCCTTCTTCCTTGCCCAGCAAAGCCTGGCCCACAGGCGAGAGAAAAGAGATGGACCCCTTGCTTGGATCGGCCTCGTCCGGGCCGAGGATGGTAAAGTTACGGCTTTCGCCGCTGTCCACATCCTCCACTTCCACGGTGGAGCCGAAGATGACCTTGTCACCGCTGAGCTTGTCCAGATCGACGACCTGATAGAGCGCCAGACGCGATTCAATATATTTGATGCGCGCCTCGGCCATGCCCTGGCGCTCGCGCGCGGCGTCGTAGCCCGCGTTTTCGCGCAGGTCGCCTTCTTCCCTGGCTTCTTTGATGGCCTGGATGATGGCCGGGCGCTCGCTCTTCAGGCGGGCCAGCTCTTCTTCCAGTTTTTTATAGCCTTGCACGGAAATGGGAATGCTTGTCATGTCCAACCTCACAGCGCACAAAAAAAGCCTCCGCTGCCGGGCAGCGGAGCACCTGCGCGATTTTTTTGCTGAAAAAAACTTTTGGAGTGCGGCAGACGCAGCAAAAACCCTCACCGGCAAAAACCGATCGAGGGACATTAGCGTAACTGCGAATTCACCATAGCCGTTGCCCGCGCTGTGGTCAAGCTCCGGAAGATTTTTTACAACACTAGGCTCAGCCCTCATTAAAAGCGCCTGCTGCAAAGCCGCCTTTTTGCGTGCGGCTGCGTTGCAAAAAAGAAATTGACCTCGCGGTATGTTCAATACCGCTTCGTCCGATTTCTCCTTTGCGCCTTGCTGCCCGAAAAAATTCAGCTTTTCGCGGACGGCGTTTTAATGAGGGCTGAGCCTAGAGGACGATGGGCCGGTACGGCCTTCCGGACTTGCGCGCCGGGGGCGCGGCGTATATGCTGAAAAGAATGTAAGAATCGCGCTCCGGCGCGTTATCGTAGCTCACGGCATGCCATGAAAAAATACCTGCGTTACCTGGGGCCCATTCTGATCACCGCCATTTTTCTGCTGGCGGTCTATCTTCTGTATAATAAACTCAAAGCCTACAGCATCGCCCAGATCCGAGAGAGCATCCTGCAGATTTCCTATGGCCGTATCGGCCTCTCTCTGGTTCTCATGGTCATCAATTATATGATCCTGGTGGGCTATGACTGGCTGGCGCTCAAAGCCATCCACAAGCAGCTGCCCCTGCCGCGCGTAGCCCTGGTTTCCTTTGTGGGCCAGGCCGTCAGCTATAATTTCGGCGCGCTGCTGGGCGGCACCAGCGTGCGCTACCGTTTCTATTCGGCCTGGGGTTTTTCCCTGACGGACATCGTGCGTCTGGTGCTCATGCTGGCCGTGACCTTCTGGGTGGGCGCGCTGGGCCTGTGCGGGATCATCTTCATGATCGCCCCGCCGGTGATTCCCGACGAGTTGTTGAGGCACATGCCCATTGCGGATGTACGCATTCTGGGCGTGATTCTGTTTATGATCGCCTGCTCCTATCTGGTGCTCTGTTTCACGGTGCGCAAGCCGGTGCATATTTTCGGCAAGGAATTCGTCTTTCCCGCACCGCACATCGCCGTGGCCCAGTTCATCGTGGCCGGGGTGGACATCGTTGCCGCCGCGGCCTGCATGTACGTGCTGCTGCCCGGCGACATGGGCGTCAGCTTCCTTGATTTCCTGCCCAGTTATCTCATGGCCCAGGTGGCCGTGGTGCTGACCCACATCCCCGGCGGCGTGGGCGTGTTCGAACTGGTCATTCTGCACCTCACCCACACGTCCCACGAGCAGATGGTCTTTGCCGCCGTGCTGCTCTTCCGGCTCATCTACTATATTATTCCGCTCCTGGCCGCGGCGGTGCTGCTGGCCGTATACGAGGCCCGCCAGCGCCGCCACATGCTGCGCGAGGCCGGGCGCTGGCTTTCGGTGCTTTCGCACTCCATTGCGGCCTATACGGCTTTTGTGGGCGGTCTGATTCTGCTGGTGTCGGCCACGTTGCCCACTCTGCCGCGCAGCGTGGCCCTGCTCACCGCATATCTGCCCAGGAGCGCGCTGGCCGTGGGACACTTCATCTGCGCTTTTTCCGGCGCCGCACTGCTTTTTCTCTCCTACGGACTGGAGCGGCGGCAGGCCCGCGCCTTCAAGCTGGTTGTGACTTTTCTGATTCTGGGCATTGCGGGTGCGTTGCTCAAGGGTTTTTCCTGGGAAGTGGCCCTGATGGTCAGCGTGGTGCTGCTGGCCGTCTGTCTGGCGCGGCGGCGTTTTTACCGCTCATCCTTTTTCTGGGAGGAACCCATTCCTCTCTACTGGCTGGTCGGGGCTCTGGGCGCGCTGGGGCTGATCTTCTTTCTGGGCTGGGCCATTTACCACCCGGCCTGGGACCGGGCGGCGAGCTGGGGCTTTGAACAGCCCTTCAACGCCTCGCGGACCTTGCGGGCCTTTCTGGGCATTGCCGTGGCCCTGCTGGCTTCCTGGGTCTGGCGGGTGACGCTACGGCGCAGGCAGCGTCGCAAGAAGTAGGCTTTTTCAGATGAGGCCTTTGCTCGCCGTAAACGAGTATTTCAAGTGTTAAATGCTCTGACTGTCGCCGAGACGTACCGCGTCCTCGCCGTCGCGTTCTTCCAGCAGCACGTCCACATGCTCGTGGCGGCTGGTGTTGACTGCCCGGCCCACGTAGTCGGCGTGGATGGGCAATTCGCGGTGGCCCCGGTCAATGAGCACCAGCAGTTCCACGGCCCTAGGGCGGCCGTAGTCCAGCAGGGCCTCCAGGGCCGCACGGATGGTGCGTCCGCTGAAGAACACGTCGTCCACCAGCAGGATCACGCGCTCGTCCACGCTGCCGGGAATATTGGACTGGCCGATGTGCGGCTTGCCCTCAAGGCTGGTCCAGTCGTCGCGGTATAGATTGATGTCCAGCGTGCCCAACGGCACCGGGGCGCCGAGCCGGGCTTCGATCAGGGCGCCCAGGCGGCGGGCCAAGTCCGCACCGCGCCGCTGAATGCCCACCAGCATCACGTTTTCGCAACGGGCGTGCCGTTCCAGCACCTGGGAGGCCAGGCGGTCCAGTATGCGCGCCATCTCGTTTTTTTCCAGCAGCAGTGTCGAACTCATGTCTCCTCCGGGCGGCGTCAGCGCCATATGGGCAAAGATAGCCGTTTTCGCCGCCCAAGAAAAGCCCCGCCGCCAATTGACAAGCCGCGCGCTTGTCCTTAGATATTTTGAGATTACAACTATGGAGGACATAATGCTCGAATTGACGGATACCGCCCGCAAAGAGCTCGAAGCATACTTTGCGGATAAGAAAAAGGAAACCATCCGGATCTACTCAGTCAGCGGCTGAGGCGGGCCGCGGCTCGCGTTGGCTCTGGATGAGTCAAATGATCAGGATCAGACTGAGGAACAAGGCGGTTTTACCTTCTGCATCAACAAAGACCTGCTGGCCCAGGTGCAGGGGGTCAAAATTGATCTGACCTATATGGGCTTTGCGGTGGAACCCACGGTGCCCCTGGCCGCTGCTGACGGCGGCAGCGCTTGCGGTTCCTGCTCCAGCGGTTGCGGCAGCCATTAATTCAAGCCGCACCTCGTGTGGAGTTCCGTCAAAGCGCCTTGGTCTCCAGGCATCCGTTTTTCGCGCATCATCGCGAAAACATTGTGACGGTACGCCCCACACGGAGGAAGCATGCTCGAATTGACCGACAGCGCCCGCAAAGAGCTTGAAAGCTATTTTGCGGGCAAGGAAAAGAGCGATATCAGGATTTATCTGGCCCCCGGAGGCTGCTGCGGCCCGCATCTTGCGCTGGCCCTGGATGCCGCCACTGACGAGGACCAGAGCGAGGAACAGGCCGGCTTTACCTTCTGCATCAACAAGGATCTGCTGGCCCGGATACAAGGCGTCAAAATTGATGTGAGCCAGATGGGCTTCACCGTGGAACCCACGGTGCCGCTGCCTGAAACCGCTGGCGGGTGCGGCGGCTGCTCCGGCGGTTGTGGTTCGCATTACCGCGAAGACCGACCCGACGGGCGGCCCGTAGGGCCGTGCCTGTAGCCCAAAGGGCGTACAGGCATCGAGAGCAACGCGGCGTGGATTCCGGCAAAGCGACCGAAGGGCTGTCCCCGTTGGCGACAACAGAGCCATAGGGGGATCGACAGCAGCGATAACCACGCTTTTTGCCGGAATGACCCCTTTGAAACGTGTAGCGTTTCAAAGGTAATCTGCTCTAGGCTTCGGCCCGATGATTTCAAATGGAGGGCGGCTGTAAGGCCGCCCTCATTCTTGAGAAAGCGCTGCTTGATGGTATTTTTGCCCTCTGCCCGTATCCGGCTCACTCCGTGCGAAGGTCGAATATGTGAATATATTTCCTCCGCCCGCAGTTTGCCGTCCCTGGCAGAGAACAAAAAACTCATTAGTCAGCACTTCCCGTGGCGTGACCCATGCAAAATTTCAGCGCACTGCTTGCAAGCCGGGACGGACAACTCTATCTGGAGCGCAGCGGCATGGCCACGCGTTGCCGTCTGGCCTGCGAGGCTCTGGCCCAAGGGCGCGGCGCGGTGCTTCTCGCCCGCAACCGTGAGGAATTCCATACGGCCCGCGCCCTGCTGACGCTTTTTCTGCCTCAGCTTTCCCTGGGCGATATCCCCATCGATCAGGCCGTATGGGAAAGTCCCTGCCTGAGCCTGCCCGCCATGAGCCAGTGGCGGGACAGGGCCTTCTGGGCCGCCCGCATGGCCGCGCTGTATGCTTTGGCCCAGGGCGGCCCGCGCTGCGTGGTAGCCGGGGTGGAAAGCGTGCTGCTGCGCTATATGCCCCTGCATTTTTTTGATTCGCGCAGTCTGGGCCTCTCGCGCGGCGGCGAATATTCGCCGGAGCTCATCCTGGACCAAGCCGTGGAGTGGGGCTATGAGCGCGTTTCCCTGGTGACGCGTCCCGGCGACATGGCCCGGCGCGGCGATATTCTGGACATATTCCCTCCCGGTTACGCCAAACCCGTACGACTGGAATTTTTCGGCGACGCCATTGAGGAAATGCGCCTTTTTGACGCTGAAAGCCAGCGTTCCCTGCGGCCTCTCGACGAACTGACTCTCTTGCCCGTGAGCCCGTTGGCTCTGGATAAGAACGGCCTGGCGGCGGCCCGCAAGCGCTGCGACCAGCTGTTCAGCGAGAGCCGGATCAGCGAAAACGAATGTTATTCCTTCAAGAAGGCTCTGGACGGGGGCGGCGCGGGCATCCTGCCCGGCGTGCTGTGGGATTCGCCCAGCCTGCTGGAAGAATGGCTGCCCGCCGACAGCCTCTGGCTGCTGCCCGGCGAGGCGGACAGCGCCGAAGCCCTGCGCGACGGGCGGCTGGCGCTCAAAGAGGCTCTGGAGGCTGAAGACGCGCCCTTGCAGCAACCGGCGGCCCTGGCT
Organism: Desulfovibrio sp.; assembly: GCF_018379785.1. Taxonomy (GTDB): domain Bacteria; phylum Desulfobacterota; class Desulfovibrionia; order Desulfovibrionales; family Desulfovibrionaceae; genus Desulfovibrio. The sequence goes on along the minus strand of NZ_JAGZUV010000086.1, from coordinate 14,669 downwards.
CTGCGCAAGCATTCGCAGCCCGCGCCCTGGCGGAATTTCCAGTGCGCCTTCGCCGAACCGCTGGTCATGGGCGTCGAAGAGCGGGGGACGGACTTTCAGGAGCGCGCTCTGCACGGCTTCAGCGACCTTTTCCCCCTGCCCGCCGCGCAGGACCGGCCCTGGCAGCATCTGGCCGCCGGGCTCAAGGAATGGCAGGGCCGACGCCGCCAGGTTATTCTGAGCTTTTCCTCCGAGCGGGGACGCAACAAATTCTTGAAACTGGCCGAGCAGGACGGCATCATTCCGGCGTTGCGTTACGCGCCGGAAGGACACGGCCTGTTTGCCCTGGTTTCGCCCTTCCGTTCCGGCGTGGAACTGGTCTGGGACAATAGCCTGGTTCTGGGCGAGGACATCATCTATCCCCGCGCGGAAAAAACACCACGCGCCGCGTCCCGGGCCTTCAAGGGCCTGGACAATTTCGACGACCTCAAGAAAGGCGACCTGCTGGTCCACCGCGATTACGGCATCGGCCGTTTCGCGGGCCTGCATCATCTGGACCTCAACAGCGCGGCCAACGATTTTCTGCTCATTGAATATTCCGGGCGGGACAAGCTCTATGTGCCCGCCGACCGTCTGGGTCTGATCCAGCGCTTCAAAGGGACCGAGGGCGTGGAGCCGGCCCTGGACCGCCTGGGCGGCCCGGCCTGGGCCGCGGGCAAGGAAAAGGCCCGCAAGGCCATTGAAAAAATCGCGGCCGACCTGGTGGAAATGTACGCCTACCGCAAGGTTGCCAAGGGCTTCCGCTACGACCCGCCGGGCGAGCTGTACCACGAGTTCGAGGCTACCTTCGGCTTTGAGGAAACGCCGGACCAGGCCAAGGCCATCCAGGACGTGCTGGACGACATGGACAGAGGCGAGCCCATGGACCGCCTGATCTGCGGCGACGTGGGCTTCGGCAAGACCGAAGTGGCCCTGCGCGCGGCCTTCCGCGCCGCCGCCGAGGGGCGGCAGGTGGCTTTGCTCTGTCCTACCACGGTACTGGCCGAACAGCATTACCAGACCTTCCGGGCGCGCCTGGCCGGTTTCCCGGTCAATGTGGGGCTGCTGAGCCGTTTTGTGACCAGGCCCCGGCAGAAGGAAGTGCTCAAAGCCGCGGCCGCCGGGCAGATCGACATTCTCATCGGCACCCACCGCATTCTCTCCAGCGACGTGAAGCTGCCCAATCTGGCCCTGCTGGTGCTGGACGAGGAGCAGCGTTTCGGCGTGCGCCACAAGGAAAAGCTCAAGGCCCTGAAAAAAAATGTGGACGTGCTGACCCTTACGGCCACGCCCATTCCGCGCACCTTGCAGCTCTCCATGTCCGGCATCCGCGAGCTGTCCATTATCGAAACCGCGCCGCAGGACCGCAAGCCGGTAGCCACGGCGGTGCTGCGCCGCGACGACGCGGTTCTGGGCAAGGTCATTGAGCGTGAAATTGAGCGCGAAGGGCAGGTTTTCTGGGTTTACAACCGGGTTCAGGGTCTGGAGCGCGTGGCGGAATACGTGCGCAAGCTCGCGCCCCAGGCCAGGGTGGGCATGGCCCACGGCCAGATGTCCGAAACCGAATTGGAAACCACCATGCACAAGTTCTGGCACGGCGAGCTGGACGTGCTGGTCTGTACCTCCATTGTGGAATCTGGCCTGGACTTCCCGCGCGCCAACACCCTGGTGGTGGATCAGGCCCAGATGTTCGGCCTGGGCCAGCTTTATCAGTTGCGGGGCCGCGTGGGCCGCAGCGACCGGCAGGCCTATGCCTTCTTTGTGGTGCCCGATGCCGAGCGCCTGACGGCCGTGGCCGAGGAGCGCCTGCGCATCATCATGGACATGGACTATCTGGGCGCGGGTTTTCAGGTGGCCATGGAGGATCTGCGTCTGCGCGGGGCGGGCAACATCCTGGGAGAGGTGCAGTCCGGGCATATGAGCCGGGTGGGACTGGAGCTCTATCTGGAAATGCTGGAGGAAGCCGTGGGCCGCCTCAAAGGCACGCCCTCTGCTCTGGCCGTGGAAACCGAACTGACTTTGGGCTTGCCTGCCCATATTCCCGCGTCGTACATTGATGACGGCCGTGAGCGCCTGCGCTGCTACAAGGCCCTGACCTCGGCCGTGGGCGGCGCGGCCAGAGAAGAGGCCGCGCTTTCCATGCGCGACCGCTTCGGTCCTTTCCCCGAGGAATTGACCAACTTTCTGGCAGTGCTGGACTTCAAGCAATTCCTTACGGAGCTGCAAGTGCAGCGGGCCGACGTGCACCGCGACCATCTGCGTATGTTCTGGCCTGACGGCCAGACCGCCGTGCAGCCGGAGCGCATTGTGGAACTGGCGGCCGAAATGCCGGGCGCGCGCCTGCATCCCCCGGCGGGCCTGACCTTGCCGTTGTCCGCTGACTTGCCCTTTAGCGAAGGTCTGCAAAAAATGCGCGCGGCCCTGGAGGAAATCCGCACGGCGGCTTCCTGAGATGGCTGCGCGAAGGGGGCGTATGACGTGGCAAACCGTGAAGAAATACTGGCTTATGTCAAAAGCAAGTTTCAGACGGAGCCGGACTACCCCTGGCGTCAGTATCCGGAATATGCCGTGCTGCGCCATGCGGGAAGCGGCAAGTGGTACGGCGTGATCATGACTCTGCCCAGGGCGAAGCTGGGCTTGGCGGGCAAGGGCAACGTCGATGTCGTCAATCTGAAATGCGATCACGTTTTGGACGTGCTTTTAAACAGTGAGCCGGGCGCTGTATTGCCCGCATACCATATGAATAAGAAACACTGGCTTACCATTGTGCTGGACGGCAAATTTTCGGAAGGCGAGTTGCGCGGGCTGATTGATGAAAGCCACGGGTTGACCCGGTGAGGAGCGCCTTGCGGTCTGTGCGATTTATCCCGCTGCTTTTCTGCTGCCTCCTGCTCGCGGCCTGCCTGGAGAGCCGTCTGCCCGAGGGCGTGGTGGCCACGGTCAACGGCGAACCTGTCCATTTGCGTTCCGTGCAGTCTTTGCTGGACAGTCGTTCCGCCGCGCTGGGCACTCTGCAAAACTCTTCCCTGGAAAATATGAAACGCCAGTACGGCGAAGCCCTGGGCACGCTGATCATCCATGCCCTGGTGCGCCAGGAGCTGGAACACCGCCAGATTCCCGTGGGCGACGCGGCTCTGGAGCTGGCCGTGGCCCAGGTGCGCGGGGACTATGAGCCCGGCGGCCTTTCCAAATTTCTGGCCGACGAATCCCTGGACGAAGCGGACTGGCAGGCCCTGATGCGCGACCATCTGGCCATGCTGACGTTTGAAAAGCGGGTGCTGTTGCCCGGCATCCGGGTGGGGCTGGATGAAGTGCGCGCCTATTACCGGGAGCATCAGGCGGATTTTCAACTGCCTGAAACGCTTGACCTCTGCCTGGTTTCAGGAGAAGAGCGCGCGGCTCTGGACGCCTTTTGCGCGGCCTTTCCGGCGGGCAGAAAAACGCCGCGTTCCGATCTGCTGGTACAATGCCTGGAAGTCCGTGGCGATGAAGTGCCGCCGCCCTGGAACAAAGACACGGCGGCGCTCAAGCCGGGTGCCTGCGCCCCGGCCCGCCGCCAGAACGAAAGCTGGCAGACCGTGGCGCTGGTGGAACGGCAGAAAGCCCACAGCCTGGATATGGCCGATGCCTATCCGCTGATGGAACACATTCTGCTGGAACAGAAAAAGAACGCGGCTTTTGAGCAATGGCTGGAAGGCAGTCTGTCCCGGGCTGTAATCAAGGTTTCGCCCCTGCTCAAGGAAGAACTGCTGACCCCGCCTTCAGTCCGGCGGGTCCCGTCGGGCGAGGACGATGACGAGGAGGCCCGGCCCGATGCCGTTGACGCGGCACCGGGCCCGGATGCAGGAGCCGGCGGACAGGCGGGGCGGGAAGAAATGGGCGGTCGAAAGCCGGAGAAGGACGCGGCCGACACCGGACGGCGCTGATTTCCTTCCGGGCCGCCGGACGTTGCATCTCAGGCCGTTTTACGGTAGGCAGATGCTTATAACAGCGATTTTGCAAATCTCGATACAAAGCCCGCCTACCGCCCGTGATCGGCGGCGCGGGAGAGCGCGCCTGTCTGTGTTTTTGGGGTCGGATGTTGTGCCGTGGGCGCTGCTTTCAGTAATTTCCTTGCTTCAAAGGGAGACTCGCAGTGAAGAAAACGCTTATTCTGCTGCTGGCAATCTGGCTTTGCGGCGTCTGCGGCGTGCAGGCCGCTCAGCTCAACAAGGTGGCGGCGGTGGTCAACGGCCAGGTCATCACCATGTTCGACCTGCAGAAAACGGCTCTGCCGGAGTTGGGGCGCGCCAGGCTCAATCCCAATAATCCCGCGCAGGCCAAGGAAGTGGACAAGGTTTTCCGTAAGGTGCTGGACATGATGATCATGGATATCCTGCTGGGACAGGAAGCCAAGCGCCTCAAGATCAGCGTTTCCCCCTCCGAGGTGGACAATGAGATTGCGAAGATGATGAAAGCCCGCAATCTGACCAAGCAGCAGTTCGAAGCCCAGCTCGCCCAGCAGAAGATTTCCATCGACGAACTCCGCCAGAATTTTGAAAAATCCCTGCTGCGCCAGAAAATAATGGGCATGGAAGTGGGCCGCAAGGTGGTGGTGACCCCTGCCGAAATCAAGGCATATTACGAAGCCCATAAAGACAATCTCTATGATCGCGGCGGCCTGCACATGGGCGTGCTGGTCTATGCGCCCAATGTCAACGCCAAATCCATCGCCGCCCAGATCAAATCAGGCAAGCTGAGTTTTGAGGAGGCGGCGGCAAAGTATTCCATCGCCCCCAACAAAGACAAGGGCGGCGACATGGGACCGGTGGAATGGGACCGTCTGAATCCGGAATGGGAAGGGCGGCTCAACAAAATGAAACCCGGCGATGTGACCGACGTTTTCGATCTGCAGGGCCGCAAGGCTCAGGTTCATTTGTTCCGGCCCGGCGGCGACAACGCGGAAAAACAGCTTACCTTGGAACAGGCCACGCCGCAGATCGACGCCATCCTGCGTCAGCCCAAGGCCATGGAGCGCTTTGAGGACTACACCAGCCAGCTGCGGAACAAAGCCGTTATCGACATCCGGCTGTAAGCCGCCGCGCCCCGCGCGGCGGACCATGCACGAGGCTTACATGACTTTAGAGGAACTGGGCGCGGCGCTGCGCGCCGAACGCGAAAAACGTGGCCTGAGCATCGAGGATGTGGCCAATCATCTGAAAATCGGGGCCCGTCTTCTGCGCGCTCTGGAGGAAGGCGACGCCTCGTCTTTGCCCCATCTGGCATATGCCAAGGGCTTTATCCGTTCATATTCATCTTATCTCGGCATGGCCGCCGAGGAAGTGAACGAAGCCGTTTGTGCCTTGGGCGGCACGAGTCCGGCCGCGCCCCAGCCCGTGTACACGCCCGAGGAATCCCTGGCCCCCGGCCGGAGCCTGAAGTGGCTGGGCGTGGTTATTGTGCTGGCTCTGCTGGCCGGAGGCGCGTATGTGGCCTGGCAACAGGGCGCCCTGGATTTTCTGAGCCGCCAGACGCGGCGTCTGGCCCAGCCCTCGCCGCCGTTGCAAACGCCGGATTCCGCCGAAAACGTGCCGGGCAGGGACGCTTCCGCTCCGGCTGCGGACTCGGCTCAAACCTCATCCCAAACTCCGGCTGCCAAACCCGAGGCTTTCGCTCCGGCGGCGTCTCCGTCTCCTGAGGTTCCGCCTGTGGCGACTCCGGCCTCCGCCGCGTCTACCGTATTCAGCGGCGAGGTGAACACGCCCTCATCCGTTCCGGCCCCGGCCTTCGGCGGTACGGGCGGCAGCGCGCAGAATGCGGCCCCGGCCTCTGCCTGGGGGGTGAGTTCCACAACGTCCGCTCCAGCGCAGCCCGCTGTCGGGCAGAACGCGACCCAGCCCGCCCAGCCGGCGGACGGCGCGCTGCCTCCGGGCCAGCACAAGGTCGTCATCACCGCCACGGAAGAATGCTGGGTCCATTCCAACGCCGACAATACCGATACCCGGCAGTTCTCCCTGCGCAAGGGCGACACCTTTGCCCTGACCTTCACCAAAAGCCTGGAACTGAAACTGGGCAATGCCGGCGGCGTGCGCATCCGTTATAACGGGCAAGACATGCCCGCGCCCGGCCAGTCCGGCCAGGTGCGGACCCTGACCTTCCCGCCCGCGGCCCGGTAGTGACGGAGTGGGCCGATCAGGCCGTGGTGCTGCGCATCGGGCATTTCCGCGAGTCCGATCTCTGGTTGAAGCTGCTCTGCCGCGGGCGCGGCCTGCTGACGCTGTTCGCTTTCGGCGGCAGCCGCAGCCGTCGGCGTTTCTGCGGCTGTCTGGACGTGCTGAACACCTTGCAATGCCGGGTCAAAACCTCGGGCAGGGAAAATTTTCTTAATCTGGAAGAGGCCGTGCTGCTGGCCGGGCCGCAGTGCCTGCGCGGCAACTGGCAGCGCATGGGGCTGGCCGCCAACTGCCTGCGCTTTGTGGAGGCTCTGGGCGTCAATGAGGAAGGCGCGGACGAAACCTTCGCCCTGGTGGAGGATCTGCGCCGCGTTCTGGAGGAAGAACCCCGCCTGCCGTCTCTGTTGCCGCTGTTTTTCCGTCTGCGCCTGGCCGGTGCCCTGGGCTTTGCGCCAAATCTGGGCCAGTGCGGCGCGTGCGGCGCGCCTCTGAGCGACAGGGCGCTGTTTGTGGTGGACGAGGGGCAGATGCGTTGCGCCGCCTGCCGGGCGCGGGAGCCCGCTCTGGCCGCGCGCTACGGTGTTGAGCTTTCCGTGGCGGGGCTTGACCTTTTGCGCCGCGTGCAGCAAGAATTTCCCTCTGCCTGGCCGGTGGAGGATCTGCCGTCCATGGACCGCCGGGCCTGTGCCAGAGCCATTGACGGTTTTGTGCAGTATCATCTGGGGTTGGCCTGGGAAGGCGGCTACTTCCGCCGCGTGTGAGGCAGCCCTGAAAAGCGCCTTTTGTCCCCTGGGCCGCGTCAGAAGCCGTTCGCTGTCCAGGTCTGTACCGGAGTACTATCCCTGGTCAGCGAACGGCTTCTTCCTTGCCAGGGAACAAAATCCATCTTTTCAGGGCTGCCTCAGCTTTTTGTTTTTTGTGGCGGCACAACAAAGGACAGCGCATGTACTTTCAGGATGTCATTCTTACCCTGCAGAACTACTGGGCAAGCCGGGGATGCGTCATTGAGCAGCCTTCGGGCGTGGAGTGCGGGGCCGGCACCTTCAATCCGAGCACGTTTTTGCGGGTTCTCGGTCCCGAACCCTGGAAGGTGGCCTATGTGGAGCCTTCGCGTCGCCCCACGGACGGCCGCTACGGCGAAAATCCCAACCGCCTGCAGCGCTATTTCCAGTTTCAGGTGGTTCTCAAGCCCTCGCCGGACAATTCGCAGGATCTCTATCTGCAAAGCCTGGAAGCGCTGGGCCTGAATCCGGGCCGCCACGATATCCGTTTTGTGGAGGACGACTGGGAGTCGCCCACCCTCGGAGCTTGGGGCCTGGGCTGGGAGGTCTGGCTCAACGGCATGGAAGTGAGCCAGTTCACCTATTTCCAGCAGGTGGGCGGCATTGATCTTTCACCAATCAGCGTGGAGCTGACCTACGGCCTGGAACGCCTGGCCATGTACCTGCAGGGCGTGGAATCGGTCTATGATCTGCGCTGGAACAAGGATGTGACCTACGGCCACATCTATCATCAGAACGAAGTGGAGCAGTCCAGGCACAACTTCGAAGCCAGCAATGCGGAAATGCTGCTGCGCCAGTTCAGCGACTTCGAGCGGGAGTGCAAGGCCATGCTGGAGCTGGGGCTGCCCTGGCCCGCCTATGATTATTGTCTGAAATGCTCGCATACGTTCAACCTCCTGGACGCGCGCGGGGCCATTTCCATTACGGAGCGCACCGGCTATATCGGCCGGGTGAGGACTCTGGCCGCGGGCGTGGCCCGTCTGTACGCGGCGCAGCGCGAGGAACTGGGCTATCCCATGCTCGACAACAAGGATGCGAGGTAAGGCATGGCGACCTTTGTGCTTGAAATCGGCAGCGAGGAACTGCCTTCCCGTTTTCTGGCCCCGGAAGAGACGGAACTCCGGACCCGCTTCAGCGCCGCCCTGGACGAGGCCGGTCTGGAATGCGGCGCGGTGCGCGTCATGAGCACGCCGCGCCGGGCCGTGGTATTGGTAGAGGATCTCAATCCCGTGCAGCGGGAAAAGGAAGAAGTGATTTCCGGACCTCCGGCGCGCGTGGCCTACGGGCCTGACGGAGCACCCACCAAGGCCTTGGAGGGTTTTGCCCGCACCCACGGCCTGTGCGTGGCGGACGTCTTTCGCCTGGAAACGGAAAAAGGCGAATATGTAGCCGTGCGCAAGCGCACCGGCGGCGCGGCGGCCAAAGATCTGCTGGCCGGGATCTGTCCGGCCGTGATCACGGCCCTGCCGTTCGCAAAACGCATGCGCTGGGGCGCATATACCCTGGCCTATGCCCGGCCTATCCGCTGGATTCTGGCCCTGCTGGACGAGGAAGTGGTGCCCTTCGACCTCGGGCCCGTGGCTTCGGGCCGCGAAACCTGCGGCCACCGCGTGCACGGTTTCGGCCCCTTCAGCGTGGCCCATGCCGACGCCTATCTGGAAATTGTGGCTGATTCCTGCGCCGTGACTCTTGATCCGGCCCGGCGCCGTGCCGTCATCGTGGAAGGCGGCGACGCCCAGGCCGCGCGGGCCGGGGGCAGAGTTCTCTGGAACGACGGACTGCTGGACGAGGTGCAGGGCCTGGCCGAGCATCCCGTGCCCCTGCTGGCGGATTTTGATCCCGCCTATCTGGAAGTGCCGCGTGAAGTGCTGCTGACCAGTATGGAAAGCCATCAGAAGAGCTTCGGCATTGAGGGGCCGGACGGCAAGCTCATGCCGCATTTTCTCACTGTGCTCAATCTGAGCCCCGAAGACATGGAAGTGGTCAAACACGGCTGGGAGCGCGTGCTGCGCGCCCGTCTGGACGATGCCCGCTTTTTCTGGCGCGCGGATCTGCGGGAGAATTTCGACCTCTGGCTGGAAAAGCTGGACCACGTCATCTTTATCGGCGCGTTGGGCAGCATGGGCGACAAAACCCACCGCCTGGAGGCCCTCTGCCGTTGGCTGGCCGAGCGTTGCGCCCCTCGGCTGGGCGCGGACCTGACGGCGGAAGCCGCGCGGGCCGGACGGCTGTCCAAGGCGGACCTGGTCACCGGTCTGGTAGGCGAATTCGACACGCTTCAGGGCATCATGGGCGGTATTTATGCCGAACGGAAGGGCGAAGCCCAGGCTGTGGCCGATGCTCTGAAAGAGCAGTATCTGCCCGCCGGTCCGGATTCGCCTTTGCCGCAAAGCCCTGTGGGCGCGCTGCTCTCCCTGGCGGACAAGGCCGATACCCTTGTGGGCTGCTTCGGCCTGAACATGATTCCCACCGGCGCGGCGGACCCCAATGGCCTGCGGCGTTGCGCGCTGGGCATCATCCGTATTCTGCTGGACTTCGGCCTTGACCTTGACGTGCGCGAGCTCTTCGTCAAGGCGCGGGAACTCTACGGCACACGGCAGTGGAAGTTGCCGCCGGACGAGGCCTTGGACAAGCTCATGGAATTCTTCACGGCCCGGCTGCGCAATTACTTTCTGAGCCAGGGCCAGGATACCCTGCTGGTGGACGCGGCATTGAACGCGGGCGCGGCCCAGGTGCCCGACAGCGGCGCGCGCCTGGCGGCGCTGGCGGCCTTCAGCCGGGAACCCGGCTATGCCGAGGCCGTGCAGACCTTTAAGCGGGTGGCCAATATCGTGCGTAAGCAGGCCGCCGCAGAAACGCTGCCCGGGCATTGGGACGCAACCCTGCTGCGCGAAGCGCCGGAATGGACGCTTTCCGGGCTTCCGGCGATCACGGCGCGGCCCTGGCGACGCTCAGAGAGGTGCGCCCGGCTGTGGACGCCTTTTTTGACGGCGTGATGGTCATGTGCGAAGACGCGGACTTGCGCCGCAACCGCCTGGCTATGCTCCAGGCCCTGGGGTCGCGTTTCGCCCGGTTGGCCGATTTCGCGGCCTTGCAGTTGTAAATGGCGCTGGCGACGGCAAAATTGCTTGACAGGCAGCGAGGCTTGCGCTAATAACGCTGATTCACAACATCTCTGTTGCTGTCATCCGGCGGCAGTGCCGCTGATCCGGGATCATGGCTTGCGCGGGCAAGCCCAACATAGTGGAGGAATACCGTGGCCAACCATAAGTCAGCCATCAAACGTCACAAGCAGAGCCTCAACAGGGCCGCCCGCAACCGTGCCGCCCGTACCCGCGTGAAAAGCGCGATCAAGGACGTGCGCGCCGCCATTCAGGGCAAGGACAAGAACCTGGCCGACAACGCCCTGACCCTCGCCACTTCCGTGCTGGCCAAGGCCGCCGGAAAGGGCGCTCTGCATTGGAAAAAGGCCGCGCGTAAAATTTCGCGTCTGGCCCGCGCCGTCAACGGCATTGAAGCTGAATAAGACGATGTGACGTGTTCTGTCGTTTGTCTTCGGACTTTCGGCAGGCATAGTTTGGTGGGTGCCGTGAAAGCGGCAGTGAGTTGGAAAACTTATCCGGCATGCAGGCAAAAATAGTCACAAAAAATGCTTGACGAAGTATGCCGTTTAGTATAGCTTCCTTTGTTACGCGCTCGTAGCTCAGCTGGATAGAGCAACAGGCTACGAACCTGTAGGTCAGGAGTTCGAATCTCTTCGGGCGCACCATAGATTTCAGCAGGTTACATCTAAAAAAGATGTAACCTGCTTTTTGTTTGGTGACCGTTTGGTGACCAAGCCCCGCACAATATTCCTTTCTCTTCTTCCCCATCTCTGCCGGAGGGCCGCGTAATGCAGCCCTCCACCTCTCATACCTACCGCTCCTTCCTCGAAGCCAAGCTGGCCATTTCGCGACATTCCGGCTTTACCGTCCCGGCAGATGCCATCCACCCCATGCTGAAGCCGCACCAGCGCGATATCGTGCGCTGGGCGCTGCTGGGGGGCCGTCGCGCAGTGTTCGCGGCCTTCGGCCTGGGCAAGTCGTTCATGCAACTTGAAATCATGCGCCAGATCTCTTGGAAGGAGGGCGGCCGCCAGCTCATCATCGCCCCTCTAGGCGTGCGGCAGGAGTTCAGGGCTGACGCCGCCAAATTGGGCATGGACCTTACCTTCATCCGGCGTGACGAGGAAATCAGCGGCCCGGGCCTGTACCTCACCAATTACGAATCCGTGCGCGACGGCCGCCTGCATGTGGACCAGTTCAATGCCGCGTCCTTGGACGAAGCCAGCGTGCTGCGCTCTTTCGGCAGCCTGACCTATCAGACCTTTCTTACGCTCTTTGACGCCGTGAAGTTCCGCTTTGTGGCCACGGCCACGCCCAGCCCCAACCGTTACAAGGAGCTGATCCACTATGCCGGTTTTCTGGGCGTCATGGATACCGGCCAGGCCCTGACCCGCTTTTTCAAGCGCGACAGCACCAAGGCCAACCATCTGACCCTGTACCCGCATATGGAGCGCGAGTTCTGGCTGTGGGTCAACTCCTGGGCCGTATCCCTGCAAAAGCCGTCCGATCTGGGCTACTCCGATGAGGGATATGATCTGCCCAGGCTCCACGTCCATTGCCACAAGGTGGCGACGGGCCTGCCGCAGGCCTGCGACAAGCACGGCCAGTTGCAGCTTGTGGACAACGCGGCCATGGGCCTGCAGGCGGCCAGTCGGGTCAAGCGTAACAGTCTGCCCGCGCGCATAGCCAAGATGCGGGACATTCTCGACGCCGCACCCGGCGAGCACTGCATCATCTGGCATGACCAGGAGGCCGAGCGCCACGCCATCAGGCAGGCCGTGCCGACTGTGGTGGACATCCACGGCGGCATGGATCTGGACGAGCGCGAAAACCGGGTTGTGGGCTTCTCCAACGGCGATTTCTCCCTGTTCGCCAGCAAACCGGTCCTTTCCGGATCGGGCTGCAATTTTCAGCGTCACTGCCGTATGGCCATCTTTCTGGGCATCGGCTTCAAGTTCAACGACTTCATTCAGGCCATCCACCGCATTCACCGCTTCCTGCAGGAGCGGGAATGCCACATCCATATCATTTACGCCGATGCCGAGGCTCAGGTGCTGGAAGCCCTGCAAGCCAAATGGCGGCGGCACGAGGAGATGGTGAAGCGCATGAGCGAGATCATCAGAAAGTACGGCCTGTCCGCCGCCGGGATGGCGGAGGAGTTGCGCCGGTCCATCGGCGTGGAGCGTATAGAAGTGCGGGGGCAGCACTTCACGGCGGTCAACAATGACTGTGTGGAGGAAACCCGCCGCATGTCGGAGAACTCCGCGGGCCTGATCTGCACATCCATTCCGTTCAGCAATCATTACGAATACACGCCGTCGGTCAACGACTTCGGGCATACCGACGACAATGCCCACTTCTGGGCGCAGATGGACTTCCTTACGCCGGAACTGCTGCGCGTGCTGCAACCGGGCCGGATATACGCCTGCCACGTCAAGGACCGGATTCTGTTCGGCAACGTCACCGGCGCTGGCGCGCCCACCGTCAGCCCTTTCCACGCCGAGGCCATCTTTCACGGCATCCGGCACGGATTCCATTACATGGGCATGATCACCGTGGTGACGGACGTGGTGCGCGAGAACAATCAGACCTACCGTCTGGGCTGGAGCGAGCAGTGCAAGGACGGCACCAAAATGGGCGTGGGCAGCCCCGAATACATCCTGCTGTTCCGCAAACCGCAGAGCGACCGCAGCCGTGGCTATGCCGACGAGCCGGTCGGCAAGGGCAAGAACGAATACAGCCGGGCCCGCTGGCAGATAGACGCGCACGCCTTCTGGCGGAGCAGCGGCAACCGTCTGATGACCGCCGATGAAATGGCGACCCTCACGCCCGACGTGCTGGCCGGTTATTTTACCAAGGCCAGTCTGGCGGACATTTACGACTATGAGGAGCATGTGCGCATCGGCGAGCGCCTGGACGCCAAGGGCGCGCTGCCGTGTACATTCATGGCCCTGGCTCCGGGCAGTCATTCGGAATGGGTCTGGCATGACGTCACGCGCATGCGCACGCTCAACGGCAAGCAGGCGCAGCGTGGCCTGCAACAACATGTCTGCCCTCTGCAATTCGACATCGTTGATCGCATCATCAACCGCTACAGCAATCCCGGCGAACTTGTCTATGATCCCTTCGGGGGCCTGATGACCGTGCCCTACCGGGCCGTGACGCTGGGCCGCCGGGGCTGCGGCTGCGAACTCAACGCCGGGTATTTTCTGGACGGCGTGAAATACCTGCGCGCCGCCGAACAGGACGTCTCCGCGCCGAGCCTTTTTGACCTGTGCGACGTGGAACATACGCGGGGAGCGGCATGACCCCCCTGCAGGTCCTGCGCATGTATCCCGACATTACTGTCAGCGCCCGGCCGGACGGATCAGTGGAGTTGCACGACCCGCAGCGCCGTCCGGCCCTGGCAGCCTATGTGCGTGCGCGCAAGGCGGAAATCCTGGAGGAACTTTCCAAAAAAAGGGCCAAGGCCGGCGCCAAAACCAGGGCCGCATCCGGAAAAGCGGGGCAAAAACATGAGTGAAAAACGCAAAAAAACCGCATCATTTTGCCTCAAATCAGAGGCAGGCGGCAGCAAGGCGGAGCTTTTCGACGCAGAGCAGTGGGAGGACGGCCCGCGCGGCGCGGTGCGCGTCCGTCTTAACGGGCGATGGCTTGACGGCCCGGACGGCAGCAGTCTGTATCTCGACGCCCGAGGCGTGGCCGACATCATCATAAAGCTGCTCATGGAAGGCGGCCTTCCCACGCCGCCGGAGAAACCCGCCTACACCAAGGGGCAGTCCGTTGTTCTCCCCGTCGGCCCCCGCGACGGCGGCATGCCCATGCTCACGGAACAGGGGCATGTCATGAATCCCGAACCATTCCTGGGGTACGACAGCCGCTGGTATGTGCTTGTCCATGGCGCGCAGAATTCATTCTGCCTGATGCCCTGTGAGAGTATTGTGGATTATTCAGCCGCCCGCAGGGCTGTGGAGGAAGCATGCCCGAAAAACTGAAGCCATGCCCGGCGTGCGGAACAGACACCATAGAAGCCTATTCCATTAAAGGCACTTATCAAGCTGCCTGCTGGAATTGTCATATGCGCGGCCCGCGAAAGGTTGAGAAATCCGCAGCCATTGCCGCATGGAATTCACTTCATATCACCCCGCACATCACCCCCAACGACGTGGACTGCAAGGGCTGTCCCGAACGCAGGCCGGGAATCGTGTGGAGCTGCGAACCTCCCAGTGCACCGGGTCTATATTTCCAAAGATGGAATTGGGGCGATCACTGGGGGGAACCAGATATCTTAGATGTTGGCCAGAGTTCCATCGGCAGGATCATAAAAAGTGCCGACCGTCAATGGGCCGGTCCCATCCCCATGCCTCAGGAGCACGCAATATGAGCATCGACGCAACCCGCTGGGCGTGGCAACAGCGCCGTATCAGCACGACGCAGAAAATCGTGCTCCTGTCCATGGCCGACCGTGCGGGCGAGGATCACACCTGCTGGCCGTCGCTGTCGCGCCTGTGCGCGGACACGGGGCTTTCCGACCGGGCCGTGCAGAAGGCCATGGCGGACCTGGAGGCCCTGGGCCTTGTCCGTCGCCTGCCCGCATGCGGCAAGGTCAATAC
>NZ_JAGZUV010000085.1:0-11405 GCF_018379785.1 Desulfovibrio sp. | reverse complement strand
CTGGCGGGTCTGCATCGCCTGCTGAACAGCATGCCTCCAGGTCCGGAGCGGATCAGGGCGGTGCTGGAAAAAGCCCTTGACTGTTTTGACGACCCCCTGCATCGGGGCTGTTTTCTGGTCAACGGCGTGCTGGAGGCCAATGCCGGTGAACCGGAGTTTGCCGAGCGCCTCCAAAAACACATGGCCGACATCCGTACGGAATTCAGTTGGGCCCTGGCTGAAACTCCCGGCCTGTCAGGCTTCTTCAGCATTGAGGGGGCCGCCTGGTTTCTGCAGGCCCAGATCTGGGGGCTCAAGATCATGGCCCGGCTCAATCCCCAACGGGAACTGGGCCAGCGGCTGGTGGAACAGGCCATGTACGCCCTGTTCGGGCCGGATGCGGTGAAGGGCGGGCCGGAGGACAGCGCGGTGAGCGCGGAGGGTGGGGGAGCCGCCGGTACCGGGTAAGCCCGGTTCCGGAGAGCACTTCGATTTGTTGTCCGGAACCGGAATGCATTGCAGGGGCCGCGCCGCGTTATTTCCGGACTGTGGGCGAATTTGCCGCCGGAGCGGGCGCGAGCAGGCGCAGAACTTCCGGCGGCGCGTTGGCCGCGCGGGCCGCGTCCAAAGGCAGGACGCCGTGCCGGTCCGGTTGTCCGGGCCTAGCGCCCGCGTCCAGCATGAGGCGCAGCAGGCGCTGGCCGGTTTCCGGCGAAACCTGCCCCAGAATGCGGGCCACGGCCACCAGCGGCTCGCCGGGATCCCGTTCGGGCTGAGGGGCACGGTGCCGGCCGCCGTCGCTGAGACCCGTCTCGATAACATTCCGGGCCGCCGGAAAGTCTTCCGTAGCCCTGTCCCTGTCGCCGGCTTGCGGCTGGCGTTCCAGAGGCAGTGCGTTCCAGGTCCGTAAAGGTTCATAACTTGTTTGGCGGCGGCACCAGCCCGGCGGCCGGGTGGCCGCGCGCGTGGCATGGATTTTTTTCAGATAGGCCGCCGCCGTCAGATGGCTGCCCACGGCACGCCACGCCGCGTCGGGCAACTCCAGGCGCACGGCGCAGAGCGCGTCCAGGCCGTCGTCCTTCTTGTCTTTGCCCCATGTTTTCGTCCGCTCTTCCTGCCAGGCGCGCAGGCTGTCCCTGGAAGCGGCATCCAGCAACTGGCAGGTCAGCAGCGGAGGGTGGCGCTGTTCCATTTCGTCCCGGAAACGCAGCAAGGCTTTCAGGCTCCGCTGGCGTATGCGCGCATTCTGGTCGCGTTGCAGCCGTGCAAAGCGGTCGTCGGCCTGATTTTTGTTTTTGCCGAAAATGCTCACAGTAAGAGCCACGATGGTTTCCGGGGGAAGATCCCAGGCTTTCCATTCAAGTTCCAGCGGCGGTTCTTTTGAGGGCTGCCCGGCGGCCAGGGCGGACAGCCAGTTGAGAGAGGCGGAACGGACTTCGGGCAACAGGCATTTGACGGCCGCCATACGCGGGCCGGTGCCTTCCTGAAGCTGAAGCCAGCGCCATTCGCCGGGGCCCTTGTGCTCGGTCTGCACCAGGGAATCCAGCGTAGGCGGGGCCGGAGACAGGGAATTCATGTAATGCCGTTCCATCTCGGTGGGTGGGGGAACGGGCAGATCCCGGACGGGAACCAGCGTGTCAGGAGCGCCGCTGCCTCTCAGTGTCTTCAGCGCGGCGGCCAGAATGGCCACGTAGTCCTTGTCCGCGCGCGTTTGCATCTGTTCCGACAGGGTGAAGAAGCCAGGGCTCCTGTCATCCAGGCGGGCAATCAACTCCAGCAGCCAGCGGATCACGGCCGCTTCCGGAATGTGGCCGATGGGCGGCGAATGCGCATCCGTCTGTCTGGCCTTGGGCTTGGGAGGCGGCGGATAGCCCAGATCCATCCCTTCCCGGATCAGGGGCTCCGCGTGCCGGGCCACGGCCTTGTCCGGCGCGGCCAGGAGTTCGGCCAGGGGTGAGACTCCGGCGGCGTCATGGACATGGGGCTCGGCTCCTGCATTGCGCAGGATCAGTAGGGAGAGCGGGTCGGCCTTGCGTGCGGCCAGATGCAGAGGGGTACGGCCCGTTGCGTCACGAGCGTTGACCTGGGCGCGCAGGGGCGAACCGGGCCGGAGCAGGCGCGACAGCACGGCGTGATTGTCCGTATGCTCCACCAGGGCGTGCAGCAAAAGGCCGTGCTCCAGGACCGGCGCGGGCAGAGCCGTGAGCGCGGCCAGAGCGTCTTCGGGGCGGGCATGGCGGCAGGCGGCCGCGAACTCTTCCACTGAAGCGGGCTTGCGCCCCAGCAGAAGGCCCAGGCGGGGCGCTGCCTCCAGCAGGGTCATGGGCTTGTCCGAGCGGGCCATACGGATCAGGCCCGTGAAGCTGTCCTCCAGCAGGTCCCGGAAAAGCATGACCAGGCCCAGTACGGCGATGATCACAAGCAGGGTGCGCAGCAGGCGGCGCGGGACGCCGTAAACGTTTTCCGCCGTTGCCGAGGCCGGAGGCGCTTCCGGCTGCGTGTCCGCCGTAGCGGCCTGCCGCACGGAGGAGGTTCCATCGTCTTTGCGCCGTGAACCGGGGCGCGCGTTTTTCGCCCGGAACATGCCTGCCTCCCCTTGGCGGACAAGGTGCGAAAAAGCGGGCTCCGCTCCGGCGCCCGGAAGACGCGGGAGCGGAGCCCGAGAATGCCGTGTGCGCGGCGGGTTACGGTTTCAGGCCCATCTTGCCCACGGCCTGCATGCCGCCCGTGGAATTGACCACATCCGTGATGCCGTTGCGGGCCAGGATCAGCAGGCTGTCATAAGCGCGCAGGCCTGTATTGCAGATCAGCGCCACAGGCCGGTCTCTGGGCACTTCATTGATCCTGGCCGCGATTTCCTCCAGCGGAATGGAGTGCCATTCCGGATGCTGGGCCTGCACGGCCTGACCGGCCTTGGCCGGGCGGGCGTCGATAAAGAAGATGTGGTTCTGGTCCCGGTTCTTCCACAGTTCCATGAACTGGTCGCCGGTCACGGGTTTGAAACGTCCGGCCAGCACGTTGTCCGCCACGTTGCCCACAACGTTGACCACGTCCATGGCCGAGGCGAAGGGCGGCGCGTAGGAAACTTCCAGATTGGAGATGTCCTCCACCGTGGGTCTGGCGTACTGCAGCACGCCGGCCACGGCGTCCACGCGGGCCTTGAGGGCGTCGCCCGCCGAGCAGGCCCCCTGAATGCCCAGCACGCGCCTGGTGGGCTTGTCCACCACCAGCTCCAGGCTCATCATGTTCTTTTCGGGGTAGAAGTGGGCGCGGTCCAGCTGCTCCACGCTGACGCCGACGGCGTCATAGCCTTCCTTGCGGGCGCGCTCCACGGTAAGGCCCGTGCCGCAGAAGGACATTTCAAAGAGCTTGACCGCCCAGGTGCCCACATAGCCGGGGAAGGTGGCGTCGCCGCCCGCCAGATTGGTGCCGATGACCCGGCCCTGGCGGTTGGCCATGCTGCCCAGGGGCAGATAGCCCAGCTTGTCGGTGATGATGTTTCTGATGGCCACGCAGTCGCCGCCGGCGTAGATGGCCGGGTCGGAGGTGCGCATGTGCTCGTCCACCACCACCGCGCCGAAGGGGGCCACGTCCAGTCCCGCGTCCTTGGCCAGACGGCCGTTGGGGATAAAGCCCGCGGCGAAGATCACGAGCTGGGCGGGCAGTTCGCGCTTGTCGGTGACGACCTTGCTTACCGCGCCGTCCTTGCCCTCCAGCTTGAGCACCTTTTCGGAGGTGTAGACGTCCACCTTGTGGCTGACGCAATCATGCTCGGCCATCCGCGCCAGGGAGTGGGAGAGCACGCCCGGCAGGATCTGGTCCATCATTTCCACCACGCTGACCTTGACGCCCCACATGTCGGCCAGGGCCACGGCCGCCTCCAGACCGATGAAGCCGCCGCCCACAATCACGGCCTCGTTGACCTTGCCTTCCTGGCAGGCCGTGCGGATGGCGTCGGCGGCTTCCAGGCGGGTGAGCGAAAGCACGTTCTTGAGGTCCTTGCCTTCCACCGGGGGCACGCGCGGACTCGCGCCCGTGGCCAGCACCAGTTTGTCGTAGGGCAGTTTTTCCTCTTTGCCGCTGACCACGTCCTTGACCAGCAGGGTCTTGGCCGCGCGGTCAATGGACAGGGCGCGGGTCTGGTTCCGCACGGTCACGCCCTTCATGGCGCGGAAAAATTCGGGGTCGCGTATCGTGTGGTAGGGCGTGGCGCGCAGATCGTCCAGATTCTGCACTTCGCCGGACACATAGTAGGGGATGCCGCAGCCGCCGTAGGAAATGTAGACATTTTCGTCCACCAGGGTCACTTCGGCGTCGGGCATCAGGCGCTTGCAGCGGGAGGCGGCTTTGGGACCCAGGGCCACGCCGCCCACGATGAGAATTTTTTCAGGCATATTATAACGCTCCTTAATTGTTTATAGACTGATTATGTTCCGCCCTTCGGGCATGCTGTCTTTGTCGCCGGCGGATTGAAGCGTGCGGGCGACAATCCGGCGACTGGAAAACGGGAGATTTTTTTGAAAGTGGCCGCGCGGCGCTTAAGGAACGCGGCCCATAGCCGCTCAGGCGAAATCCGCCGTGCCCAAAGGGCAATGGTTTGAGCGCAGGGCATAAAAGCAAAGCCCCCCCGATACCATATTCCAATGCCGTTACCCGCCGGGAAGTCAGCGTCCTCTGTAACGGCGCTGATCGCCGACCCGCACGGTAATCCGTTCATTGTCCATGTATTCCAGCAGGGCAATGAGATATTTGCGGGACAGGCCCAGGATATCCTTTAAAGCGCCCACGTCCAGATTCTCGTGGTCGGCGAACCATCGGCGCACCCGCTCCAGAATGTCGGCCAGCGCGGCTCCGTCGTAATAGAGACCGTCCCTGATCTTGACCAGCGCGCCTTCCTCGCAGAGCAGGCGCAGTACGGGCGCGGCCTCTTTGGCGCTGACCCCCAGTTCTTCCAGCACATCCTTGGCGTTGGGCGGGGCAAGGCCCGCGCGCTGATGGGCTTGCAGCAGCTTTTGCCGCAGACCCGCCTGATCCGCCGCCAAAGTCACCTTGTGCCCGGCCAGGCGCAGGCCTTCGCCTTCCACGGCCAGACGGCCCTGTTTGAGAGCCGCGTCCAGAACTTTCTGGATCAGGCGCTGCGGCAGGCGTTTGCTCCAGCCGCTCAACAGGGCGTTGCGCGAAAATGCGGGCTTGAGCGGATCCTTGCGGTGCAGCTCTTCGGCACGCGCCAGGCAGGCCGCCAGCAGGTCCGCGAAAGCCGTCCTACTGATCCACTGGCGGCTCTCCTTGTCCCAACAGAGGGCTTCGCCTTTGGAGGAAAGCAGATTCAGGCCGGATTCCAGGGCGGAGGCGGCCAGACCGGTCAGAACCTTGAGCCGGGCCTCGTCGGCGCCGTCCCGGCCGCGCAGCAACAGAACGGCGCGGGCCAGAGACGCACGCTCCTCAGTTTTGCCGTCGCAGGCGCGCTCATGCAGATTGGGCAATTGCTCCAGCAGGCGCAGCTTGTCGGCCAGTTCCGGGTCTTTGCGGCGCAGTTCCGGCGGCAAGGGACTGATCAGAATGCCCCCGGCCACGGTGCGCAGGGGTGAATAGGCCCGCAGCACGCAGTGATCCCCGAACACGCCCACCATATCCTCGGCAAAGCGCACTTCAGCCAGCGCGGTTTCACCCGGGGCCAGTTTGTCCCGGTCCCGGAATATCACGCGGGCCGGGCATTCGCGCGTGCCGTGATGGAAATGGATTTCCACCCGCTGGCGCAGGGGCCGGGGGGCAGAGGAAAGGCAGGTCAGGCGGAGCAGCCAGCGCCGGGAAGGGAAGAGTTCGCCGGGGTGGGCCAGCACAAAGCCGCGTTCAATTTCCGTGACGTCCAGGCCCTGCACGTTGACGGCGCAACGCTGGCCCGCCGCCACCGAGTCCACGGACTTGCCGTGGCGCTGCAGGCCGCGCGCGCGGGTGGGCAGGTCCGGCGGCATGAAGCGGGCTTCATCCCCGGCATTGACCGCGCCGGAAATCACCGTGCCGGTGATCACCGTGCCGTGGCCCTTCATGCTGAACACGCGGTCCACGGGCAGGCGAAAGATGTCGCCGCGGCGGCGGGGGGGCAGCTCGGCCGCGCAATTCAGGATATGGGTCCGGAGCGCGTCCAGGCCTTCGCCCGTGGCCGAGGAAACCGGAAAAACCGGCGCGTTTTCCAGAAAGGTGCCTTGCAGGAAGCGCTGGATGTCTTCTTTGACCAGAGCGATCCAGTCCGGCTCGACCATGTCGGTTTTGGTCAGAGCCACAAAGCCGTTGCGGATGCCCAGCAGGGAGCAGATTTCCAGATGCTCGCGGGTCTGGGGCATGACGCCCTCGTCCGCGGCGATGACCAACATGACGAAGTCCACGCCCGCCGCGCCGGCCACCATGTTCTTGACGAAACGCTCGTGGCCGGGCACGTCCACAATGCCCAGGCGCTCGCCGCCGGGCAGGTCCACCCACGCGAAGCCCAGTTCGATGGTGATGCCCCGGCGCTTCTCCTCGCCCAGGCGGTCGCAGTCGATGCCGGTGAGGGCGCGCACCAGGGAGGTCTTGCCGTGATCAATATGCCCGGCCGTGCCCAGTACAACAGCCATGTTCCGCCCCTCCGTCGCCGAATATTTCAGAGCGAACATACACCGGAGAATACGGCATTGCAAATGACGCGGACCCGGAAAAGGGGGAATGCGCAGGCACATTCCCCCCTAATAGCGACATCTTTGTAAGTATATGAAAAATCAGGCCTGTCCGTTGCGGGCCCGTTCCCGGTCCTTGATCAGGGCCAGAGCCCGCTTGGCGAGCTGGGTCACTTCCGGCTTGGAAATCTGGTCGTCCGCGCCCACGCTTTCGCCCTTGTGGCGCAGTTTGTCCGTGATCAGGGAGGAGAAGAGCACCACCGGCAGTTGTTTGAGCATCGGGTCGGTCTTGATGCGGTGGGTCAGGTTGAGGCCGTCCATGACCGGCATTTCAATGTCGGAAACCATCACATGCACAAAGTCGGTGATGGGACGGTTGCCCTCTTCGGCGCGGCGCTTGAAGTCTTCCAGGCGTTCCCAGGCCTCGCGGCCGTTTTCCACGACCTCCACGGTGAAGCCCGCCTTTTCCAGCAGATCGCGCTGCATTTCGCGCACCAGAGCCGAGTCGTCGGCCACCAGAGCCCGGTAGCCGGTATTGTCCCAGTCCGCTCCCAGGTCGTCCAGGCGCAGGCCCAGCTTGGGATTAAGGTTGGCCACCACTTTTTCCAGGTCCAGCAGGAAGACGATGCGTTCTTCCAGTTTGACCACGCCGATGACCGTATTGTTGGAGACGGCGGCCACGTATTTGTTGGGCTGCTCCACCTTTTCCCAGCTGATGCGATGGATGCGGTTGACCCCGGAAACCATGAAGGCCGTGGTGACGTTGTTGAATTCCGTCACAATGGTCTTGGGCTGCTCGTCGGTCTGGGTGTGGGTTTTGCCCAGCCACATGGCGAGATCCACGAGGGGGATGATCCGCGAGCGCAGATTGAAGGCCCCGAGTACGCTGGGGTGCTGCACTTCCGGCAGTTCCGTGACCTTGGGCATACGGATGATTTCCAGCACCTTGGCCACGTTGACGCCGTAATAGCCCCGGTAGAATTCTTTTCCGGCGACTAGTTGCGGATCGGCATCCGCGCCTTCGACCCCGCCCGAGGGGGGCGTGGCCTCATCCAGGTAAAATTCCACCACTTCCAGCTCATTGGTGCCGGCTTCCAGCAGAATATTGGTCTGAGCCATGCTGCCTCCGAAAAGACGCTTTACTGATATGCGCGGTAAAATGTAAACATTTTACCGCGGATCGGCTGCGGCGCAAACGCGGTCGCGCCTTGCCTCCGCCGCCCATGGCGGCGCATCGGCTGCAGGGCCGATGTTTACTGATTTCTACGGAAATCAGTAAAGACGCCCAATAAATGACGCATCCGGGAAAAAGCCGCCGCATGCGGTTTCTCCCAGGCGCGGAGGCCGTGCGCTTCGCCGTGGACGCGCCGTGCCTACAGTGCCGCCAGCCAGTTTTCAGCGGCATCAATAAGGCTTTTCGGCGTGGATGCGCCGGCCGTTAGGCCTGCGCGCGTTTTTTGCGCAAATCTTTTGGCGTCAAGTTCGTCGGCGCTTTCCACATGGAAGGTGTCGATGCCGCTCAGAGCCGCCACATCGGCCAGGCGGCGGGTATTGCCGCTCTGTCTGCCCCCCACGATTACCATGACATCCACCGAGGAAGCAATGCTGCGGGCTTCCTCCTGGCGCTCACGCGTGGCGTCGCAAATGGTGGAGAGCACTGCCAGGCCGGGAAAGCGCGCGCGCAGGGCCGCTTCCAGAGCGGTGAAGGTTTCGCGGTCCTGGGTGGTCTGGGAGGCCAGCACATGGGTGTGAGCGGGGTCCAGGCGCAGTTCGGCCAGCTCTTCCGGGCTGCCGAAGACATGGGCCGGGCCGTGCGCGTAAGACACCAGCCCGCGCACCTCCGGATGGTCGGCCTCGCCGAAGAGCAGGAGGGTGGCTCCGGCGCGCGTGGCCCGCGCGATGGCAAGCTGGGCCTTTTTGACCTTGGGGCAGGTGGCGTCCACAACCCGCGCGCCGCTGGCGCGCACGCGCTCCTCCTCCTGCCGGGGGATGCCGTGGGCGCGGATGATGACCCTGTCGTCGGGCAGCAGTTCGACGGCATCGCGCACGCAGGCCACGCCTTTGGCTTCATAGAAGGCCAGCACCTGCGGATTGTGGATGATGGGCCCCAGGGTGCAGATGCGCCCGCGCGGGCCGTTGCTCTTGCCGATCCCGGCGGCTTCGTCCAGGGCCGTGTCCAGCTTTTGCAGGGCCAGGCTCACGCCCATGCAGAAACCCGCGGTCTTGGCGCGGAGGACATTCATATCCCAATCTCCTTGAGGGGCAATTGACGGAAAAGAAGGTCAGCGGGAGGCTGCGGTCAGAAAATTTTCCAGCGCGTCCGTGAGCTCCCGCCAATCAGTACAGCGGCAGAGCTCCCGGCGCAAGGCCCGTGTGCCGGGCAGGGCCCGCACGTAGCGCGGCACCACGGAGCGCATTTTCCACAGCGCGGCCCTGCCCGGGCAGAGACGGCGCGCCAGGTCCATGTGCCGCAAAATCATGGCCCGCAGGGCGGCGGGCGTGGGCTCGGCAATGCGTTCCCCCCGGCAGAGCGCCAGATGGGCGGCGAAAACGGCCGGACCGTACATGGCTCCGCGCGCGTACATCACGCCCGTGGCCCCGGTCTGTTCCAGGCAGCGCAGACCATCGGCGGCGCTGAACAGGTCGCCGCTGGCCAGCAGCGGCAGGGACAGGCGCGGCTTCAGACGGGCCAGGGCCTCCCAGTCCGCCGTGCCGCCGAAGCCCTGGCGGGCCGTGCGCGGATGCAGGGTCAGCCAGCCAGCGCCCAGGTCCTCCAGGCGCAGGGCCAGATCCGGCAGCACCGGGCGCGCGTCGTCCAGGCCCAGGCGCAGCTTGAAGCCCACCCGGCCCGGTCCCGCTTCTTTCAGCATGGCTTCGGCCACGGCCAGGCTGTTTTGCAGGTCGCCCAGCATGGCGGCGCCCGCGCCCTGGCGCAAGACCTTGGGCACGGAGCAGCCCATGTTCAGATCAAACCAGCCGTAGCCCGCCTCGCGCAGCAGGCCCACGGCCCGGCGCAGAAAGTCCGCCTCCGCGCCGAACAGCTGGACTACCAGGGGCTGGTCCTCGGGCAGGCTGACCAGCAGGTCATTAGTGCCGGGGCTCTGGTAAACCAGACCCTTGGCGCTGACCATTTCAGTGACGCAGACGGCGGCCCCGTATTCCCGGCAGAGCAGGCGGAAAGGCAAGTCACTGTACCCGGCCAGCGGGGCCAGCCAGGGTTTGTCCCGGCCGAAGGGCAGATGGCCGGGATTGGCCGGGCAACGGGGCAGCAAGGCGGTTTTGCTCATGTGTTTTTCGGTTTTTCCGGGCCGGGAAGGACGGCTGTGCCCTTCTGTCCGCCTGCCGTCGCCGTCGTCGCCGCCTCTCTGGCCAGGGCGGCCCGCGCGACCGGATCCCCCGGAACGGGCGGTACAGGCGGCGTGGGCGGCGGGCCTTCCGGCGCGGGGAAAACGCATTGGTTGTCCCGGCAGGAAACCCGGTTGAGCAGATTGGTGGCCAGGCGCAGTCCTTCATTGATAGTTTCGGCCACAAAGCCGGAACTCAGATAATCCAGAATGCCGGTGCGCCGGAGAATATCGCGCACGTTGCGGCTGCCCACCACCAGAATTACGGGCATGGAGCGGGCATAGCAGCGCTCCACGAACTGGGCCAGGGCGTGGGCGCCCGAGGCATCCAGCCAGAACACGCGGGTCAGATGCAGCAGGACCAGACGGGCGGGTTCGCGGTCCTCCTCGTAGAGCTGGCGTTCCAGTTCATGGATGGCCCCGAAAAAGAGGGTGCCTTCAATAACGTAGACCGCGATGCCGGGCGGCAGGTCCGGCGTCGCGTCGCGCAGCAGGGGGTCTTCGGGCCGCAGCCGGAGCACGCGCGGGTGCGCGGTTTTGTAGATGAAGAGCACCAGCGAGAGCAGCACGCCCACGAAAATGGCCCGCTCCAGGTCCAGGATCAGGGTGGCGGCGAAAGTCAGCAGCAGCACGGCGCGGTCGATGCGCGTGGCCACCAGACAGAGGCGGATGGATTCACGGTCTATCATCTGGAAGGAGATCAGCAGCAGCACGCCGCCCAGGGCGGGCATGGGCAGCCAGCTCATCAGCGGGGCCAGCACAAAGAGCATGGGCAGGGCCAGCAGGCCGGAATACACGGTGCCCATGCGGGTGTTGCCGCCGGAAGTGACCACCAGGGCGCTGCGGGTGAAGGAGCCGCAACCCGGTATGCCCGAGGTCAGGCCCGCTGCGATATTGCCCAGGCCCTGGCCGATGAGTTCCTGGCTGCCGTCGAAGCTGTCGCCCTTGATGGCGGCCATCTGCTTGCCGATGGCCAGGGATTCCACCGTGCCTAGCAGGGCGATGGCCAGGGCGGGCATGAACAGATCGCCCAGAGCCGTGATGTCGAAAGCCGGGGGCAGGGAAAAGGGCGGGATCACGTTGGGGATGGGCCCCACCAGGGTTACGCCGCGTTCTTTGACCTGGAAGATCGCGCCCACGGCCCCCACCAGGGCCAGGGCGATCAGGGTGGACGGGAAGCGCCGGGAAATGCGGCGCAGGGCCACGATCAGGACTATGGTCAGCACGGCCAGACCCAGGCTCCAGTAGTTGATCTGATCCAGATTCCGGAAAGCCATGCCGATCTGGGGGAAGAACCCGGCGGGCTTGGGCCCGGTCAGGCCCAGCACGGTCTTGAGCTGCCCTGCGGCAATGAGCAGGGCAGCGCCCGTGGCAAAGGCCACCATGACCGAATGGGAGATGAAGTTGGCCAGGTCGCCCAGGCGGGCCAGCC
>NZ_JAGZUV010000084.1:0-18031 GCF_018379785.1 Desulfovibrio sp. | reverse complement strand
TGTATGCCGCCTGCCGTACGCAATCTGTTGAAAATGGGAAGCTGGGCACTGGCCCTGTGGATTTTTTTCGCTGTGCTCACCCCGCGACTGGTAGCGCTGTCGCCCGCCTGGCAACACTATGATGCCGTGCAGGAACAATACGGCCTGGACAGCGGCGCGCTGTACTATTCCGACGTGCCCGTCACCCAGGAGGCTGAGGACGCCGTTGGACGCGCCGTACGCGCCGGCATGCAGGAACGGCACATGCTGGCGGCCGGACGTTGACGATGGGGACTCGGCGAATGCGCTACGTGGTCAGTGCCTGTTTGGCCGGACAGGCTTGCCGCTATGACGGCGGCAGCAATCCCTGTCCGGCGGTGATTCGTCTGGTGGAAGAGGGGCGGGCCGTTCCGGCATGTCCGGAAGGTTTGGCCGCCCTGCCGGTTCCCCGCCCGCCCTGTGAACAGGCGGGGGGACGGGTATTTTCCCGCGACGGGCGGGATCTGAGCGAGGATTTTTTGCGCGGTGCGCGGCTGGCCCTGCGCAAGGCGTTGGAGCAGAACTGTGCGGCGGCCATTCTCAAGAGCCGTTCACCATCCTGCGGCTTCGGCCTGATCTATGACGGTACGTTCAGCCATAGGCTGTGTCCCGGCGAGGGAGTATGGGCTCGGCTTTTGCGGGAAGAGGGCATAGAACTGTACAGCGAAGAGTCTTTGCCGCCGGAATTGGGCGAAGAAAAGAAAGA
The DNA here is from genome assembly GCF_018379785.1 of Desulfovibrio sp. Classification (GTDB taxonomy): domain Bacteria; phylum Desulfobacterota; class Desulfovibrionia; order Desulfovibrionales; family Desulfovibrionaceae; genus Desulfovibrio. The sequence continues at coordinate 17,307 of NZ_JAGZUV010000084.1, read as the reverse complement.
CCAGCAGTAGCCGCGCTCAGCAGCTTTTTTGTTCAGTAGAGGTGATATGCGGAGCATTTCACAACCCCGCCTCTGATATGCCCCGGGTCCGCTCCGGCGCGATGCCTCGCCTTGCAGCTTCTCATCCTCTCGTGCGATAGTCACGCTTTTCTGATCAGCGCGTTGTTGCAGAGTCTTCCAGCATTACTCCGCCTTGGGCTCGGCCAGGATGCCGCGTCGGGCCATTTCCGCCACGGCCTTGCGGCAGAATTCCGGCAGCAGGGCTTCCGCCCGCGGGCTCAGCCCCACATGCATAGTCTTATAATCAAAGGGCTGCAGGCCGATGACAACCGCTTCCGGTCTGTGTCCGGCCAGATCACAGGTGATCAGCGTGTCCAGCAGGTCCGTCTGATGCATGGAATCGCGGAAACTCAGGCTCTTGCGCAAATCCTCGCCCTCCAGCAGATAGACTGTCCCCGGCGCTTCAGGTCCCAGCACCACGTCCAGCACCACCAGAAAGTCGCACTCCTGCAGTTCCGGCATCAGCATCAGACCCTGGGTGCCCCCGTCCATCAGGCGGACATGCGCGGGCCAGCGGTAGTGGGCTTCCAGGTATTCCACGGCCCGTACGCCGAAGCCCTCATCCGTCAGCAGAATGTTGCCCACGCCCAGAATCAGTACCCTTTTGTCGTTCACGCGTCCCCCTGACGGTTTGGAGAAGGAGAGGATCAGAAAAAGGGCGGGGAATTACCCCGCCCTTGTACAGACTGTGCAAAACCCGGTCTACAGAACCTTGAACTTGTGCACTTCGTTGGTTTCTCCGTCGATCACATGCACGGCACAGGCGATGCAGGGGTCGAAGGAGTGGATGACGCGCAGGATTTCCACCGGACGCTTGGGATCAGCCACCGGCGTACCCGCCAGGGCTTCCTCGGCCGCGCCGGGCACGTTCTTGCCGTCCCGCGGTCCCAGGTTCCAGGTCGTGGGCACCACAAGCTGGAAGTTGGCGATCTTGGCGTCGGCATCAGTCCGCAGCCAGTGGGAGAGGCCGCCGCGCGGCGCGTTGACAAAGCCCACGCCCTTGGCGTCCTTGGGCGCGTCGTAGTTCTCCACGATCTGCTTGTCTTTGGTGATGTTATCTTCGTATTCATTCAGCCAGGTTTCGATCTGCTGGGCAATGGCCAGGGTTTCGATACCACGCGCGGCCGTGCGTCCAGCTTATCCTGGCCGTAGACCACCAGGCCCCGCCGGACCCCCAATCCCGCCAGCACCTGAGCCAGGGGGCCGGTTTCCACGGAAATGCCGTTATAACGCGGGGCCTTGAGCCAGGAGTAACGGTCCGTGTCGCCCATACTGGTGAAGGCGGGCTTGGTTTCGCCCTGATAGGGCGGCAGAGCCTTATCCCCTTCGTACCAGCTGTGGCGAACGTGTTCCTCGATCTTGGAAGGATCAAAGCCTTGGGGATTGCCGATCTTGCGGTCCAGAATGACGCCCGGCTTGAACCAGCGCTTCTGCAGATCGCGTTCGCCGCCGGGGGCCGGGAATTCGCCGAAGGCCATGAAGTTGTGCGTGCCGCCGTAGGTGGCGCATTCCTTGTAATTGGCGGCCACAGCGAGCAGATCCGGGATGTAGTAGTTTTCGATAAAGGCGCGGGTCTTCTTGTAGAGTTCCTTGAACTCCTTGATCCGCTCGGGGGTCAGGGCGTCGTAACAGGTCACGCCGCCGCCCACGGTGAACTGGGTGTGAGGATTTTTGGCCCCGAAGACGGCCATGGCCCGCGCCGCTTCCACCTGGACGCGCAGGGCCTGCAGATAGTCGGCCGTGGCGATCAGGTTGAGTTCCGGGCTCAGGGTATAAGCCGGATGGCCGCCCAGGAAGTAGGCGTTGGTAAAGGGGCCGAGCTGGCCGCTGTCCACAAAGGTTTTAAGTTTGCTCTGGACGGCCTTGTAATCGTCGGCCGTAACCTTGCGCGCGGAAATAGAAGTGGCGATCTTGGCCGCCTTGGCCGGATCGCCCTGCAGAGCGCCGGTCACATCCACAAAGTCCAACGCGTGCAGGGCATAGAAATGCACCAGATGGTCATGCAGGAACTGCATACCCAGCACCAGATTGCGGAGATAGGTGGCGTTGGCCGGGATAGGCTTGTTGATGGCGTCTTCCAGCGCGCGGGTGGAGGCCAGGGCGTGCGTGTAGGTACAGACGCCGCAGGTACGCTGAGTAAAATGCTGGGCGTCGCGCGGGTCGCGGCCCTTGAGAATGAGTTCCAGGCCGCGGAACAAGGTGCCGCAACTGCGGGCTTCCTTGATCTTGCCCTTTTCCACTTCCACTTCAATACGCAGATGCCCCTCGATACGGGTCAGCGGATCCACTACCACAGGGCCGGTGTAATCGCTCTGGGGCGCTTTGATGACTCCGCTCATAACTTCCCCCCTAGTTCTGGTAGAATGGCGTCATTTCGTCCCAGAAGCCGGGCTCGCTGCAACCGATGCAGGGATGTCCGGCGCCCACCGGCCAGTTGGTCTGATTGAACAGAGCCTTGGGACAGTTGTTGTACGTCTGGGGGCCTTTGCAGCCCACTTCATACAGACACCAGCCCTTGCGGGCTTCTTCGGAGTTGAAGGAGGGCGCGAATTCGCCGGCATCGAAATGTTTACGGCGTTCGCACAGATCATGCACGCTCTGACCGTAGAACATGAGCGGGCGGCCGTTTTCGTCCAGTTCGATTTTCTGGCCCTTGAGGAAGGCCACCAGGGTACCCACCAGATTGAGCGGGTTGGGCGGGCAGCCGGCGATATTGATGGCCTTGACGCCCAAGTCGCCAAAAGCGTCGTTGACGCCCTTGGCCGCCGTGGGATTGGGCTTGGCGGCCTGCACGCCGCCGTAGCAGGCGCAGGTGCCCATGCTTACCACGGCCTTGGCCTTGGGCAGAATGCCCTTACAGATGTCGTACATGGTCTTGCCGCTGATGTAGCCGTATTTGCCCTCCATGGCTGTGGGGATGGCCCCTTCCACGATGCAGATAAAGCCTTCGGGGGCGGTGACGGCTTGGTGCAGGGCCTCTTCCGCGGCTTCGCCGGCGGCGGCCATGATGGTTTCATGGTAATCCAGGGAAATGGTATCCATGATCAGGCTGTCGATGAAAGGTTTATAAGTGCGCAGCAGGGCTTCGGAACAGCCCGTGCATTCAGCGGCGTGCAGATACACGACCGAAGGACGACGGCCTGTCAAAGCCGCGGCCACGTCCGAGGCGAAGGCCGGGCCCATGCCCATGGTCACCGCCACCGCCGTACAGAATTTCATGAAATCGCGGCGGCTGATGCCCTGGCGTTCTAAACGCTCCTCTCCGCTTTGTTTGCCCAGACCCACGGCAATACGCATAATAGCCTCCTGGCAAAGGTGAGTGAAAGGCTGAACGGAAACCCTGCCACAGAGTTTCCCTTGCTGAGCACAGGGCAGATCTCCGTCGCGGAAAAGAGCGGTACGCTTCCGGAATATAACGTCCGTTGCGCCTGCGGCGGCTGTCTGTGCAAGATGTCAGCAATCACTTTCGGATGGCGTGCCATCCTCACGAACAATGGCGGCTACGGAGACATTGCCCTGTCCTGTCCCGAACAAAGGGGACAACCACCATTTGCAATTGAGAATATACCCTGAAAGATGAAGGGTCAATAGGGAGAAAATTTTTTTGTTGTCATTTGCGCGTGCCGTCACAAGGGAAAAGCCGGACAGTTGCCTTGGCCGGGCGCATGGGATAGTTTGCTGCCGCGACATGCCTGTATGACATGATGCCGGCGGCCCGCCGGTACGCTGTGGAGCGGTTCCGCATCTCCGGCGTCGGAGCATCTTGTCAATGAAATTGCGTAGGATGCCTGGCGGTATTGCTTACCGGAACTATTTTTTTTCAGAATGAAAATGCCCCCAGGTCGCGCGGACATTCAGCCCTATTCCGAGGAACGCAACGCCATGAAACTGGAATCTCTTTGCCTGCACGCCGGTTACAGCCCTGAAAACGGCCAGCCGCGCGTCTTGCCCATTGCCCAGAGCACGACATTTAAATATGACTCCACGGCCGAGGTGGCCAAATTGTTCGATCTGGCCGAAGCGGGCTTTTTTTATACCCGCCTGGGCAACCCCACCGTGGACGCCGTGGAGCGGAAAATCGCCGCTCTGGAGGGCGGAGTGGGCGCTTTGTGCACCTCGTCGGGCCAGGCCGCCAGCATGCTTGCCGTGCTGAACCTGGCGCAGAGCGGTGAGCACGTGGTCAGCGCGTCCAGCATTTACGGGGGGACATTCAACCTCTTTGCGGTGACCTTGAAGAAGCTGGGCATTGAAGTGACGTTTGTGGATCAGACCGCTTCCGACGAAGAACTGGAAAAGGCTTTCCGGCCCGACACCAGAGCGGTGTTCGGCGAGACCCTGACCAATCCCTCCATGGACGTGCTGGATATCGAGCGCTTCGCCAAACTGGCCCATCGGCACAGGCTGCCGCTGATCGTGGACAATACCTTTGCCACGCCCGTGCTCTGCCGCCCCTTTGCCTTCGGGGCGGATATCGTGGTGCATTCCACCACCAAATATATGGACGGGCATGCCCTGCAGATGGGCGGCGTCATTGTGGACAGCGGCAACTTTGACTGGACCTCGGGCAAATTCCCGGAATTCACCGAGCCCGACCCCTCCTATCACGGCCTGATCTACAGCGAAACCTTCGGCAGGGCCGCCTACATCGTCAAGGCGCGCGCGCAGCTTATGCGCGACATGGGCTGCTGCCAGACGCCGCAGGGCGCGTTCTACATCAATCAGGGGCTGGAAACCCTGCCTCTGCGCATGGAAAAACATTGCCGTAACGCCGAGGCCGCTGCCCGCTATCTTGCGGGGCATGACAAGGTGGAGTCGGTGAAGTATCCCCGTCTGCCCGGCAATCCCAACAAGGCCCTGGCCGACAAGTACCTTTCCGAGGGATGCAGCGGCGTGGTGTCCTTTTCGCTCAAGGGAGGACGGGAAGCCGGAGCGCGCTTCATCGACAGCCTGAAAATGATTTCCCTCCAGGTGCATGTGGCGGATATCCGCACCTGCGTGCTGCATCCGGCAAGCTCCACCCATCGCCAGTTGAGCGACGAACAGCTGCGGGAGGCGGGCATTACGCCCGGCATGGTGCGCCTTTCCGTGGGGCTGGAAAATCTGGACGACATTCTGGCGGATCTGGACCAGGCCCTCGAACAGGCCTGAGTCATTCCGTCCGGACGGCATATGCAGTGGGGAGGTCTGGGCCTTCCCACTTTTTTACGCTCTTTTTGTTCTTCGTTCGCAAGCGGGATGGTGCCGGACGCGGATTCCGCTCCGGGAACCTGAGCGAAACGCGTATGTTAGGGAGCAGCCAGACAGTTTCAATGCGATGATAGCGTCCGCCGTGTATTTCCTTCTGGCGTTTTAATCCGTCAGAGCGGAATCCTGGCCGAATTTTTCGTAAAAAGCCTTTTCCGCCTGCGAATCCCCGATGAGATACATTTCCTCGCCTTCCTCGAAAACGTGGCCGGGATCGGGATTGATATGCATTTCTCCGTCCGTGTCGCGCAGGGCCACCACACTGCAATGGGTCAGGCTGCGGATGCCGCTGCCCATGAGCGGTTTGCCCGCGAGGCTCTTGCCCACGGCGCTGCGGAAAATGTTCAGACCTTCGTTGATCATGGTCACTTTGCCGGGAGCCAGCAGATTGATGATGCTGTTGGTGACCATGGATGCCAGGGAAAGCACCAAATCCGCCCCGGCAGCGTGCAGGATGCCCACGTTGCGGTCGAGGGTGGCGCGGCTGATGATCTGGATGTCCTCGCGCAGGCGGCGGCAGTAAAGGGTCAGATAAATATTGGTGTCGTCGTCATGGGTGGTGATGAGCACCGAGGGCGGTATTCGCGGCCGCTGGCGTGCAGCTGGCGTGCGGCTGCCAGGCCCACCCGCCCGCAGCCGAGGATGACCACCGGCGCGTCATTGCAGGTATTCTTGGCGGGATCGCACGGTCCCAACAGGTGATTGACGGCGTCGATCTGCTGGTAGGTACCGGCGATGACCATAACCATGGTATCCGTGAACACCGTGTCCGGAGCGGGCAGTACGAATTTGCCGCGCTCCCACAGACCGATGACATTGGCGCCGGTGGCGTTGCGCAGGCCGCTTTCGCGCAGAGATTTGCCCACCAGCGGCGTGCGCATGACCGGAGCTTCGGCCACCACCAGTTCATTGAAGCGGCTGATGACGCTGGAGCGGGCCTGGGAGTTGAGCACGCGGCGGGCCAGGGCTTCTCCCAGAAGTTTATGAAACTGAAAGACACGGCTGCTGCCCGCCAGTTGCAGTATGTCGATGGCGTCTTCGCTCTGGGCCGCGGCCACGATGGGCACCTTGGCGTCCACGTCGCGGGCGGTGAACACGATGTTGGTGTTGCGCACGTCGCTGTCCAGGGCCACCAGCATGGCGGCCTCGGACAGGCGCAGGTTGCGGTAGACCTCGCTGGAGTCGTGTTCGCCCACCACCGCGTCATAGCCCTGATCCAACAGGTCCAGGGTGGTCTGGCTGTCACGGCAGAGCAACACGCAGTGCGCGCCGTAATTTTTCAGATCGTCCACCAGGTTGAGGGCAATGGGACTGGTGCTGACCACAATGACGTGTCCCTTGGTATCCGCGGGAATGGAGCGGGGCGTATGGCCCTTTTTCTGGGCTTCCAGCCAGGGGGCGTAAAAAAACTGGATGAAGGTGAAGGGCAGCATGATCAGGAGCAGCAGCACGCCGGACATGAGCACCACGATGGAGAAAACCCGTCCCAGATCGGAAGTGAAGGTAATGTCGCCGAAGCCCAGGGTGGACATGACCGTCAGCGTCCAGTACACGCCGGTCACCCAGGAGAAGCTGCGGTGCTCGTATTGCATGATGTAGTGAAACAGAATGCTGTAGAGGGCGATAAGGCCCAGCAGCATGGCGAAAAAGCGCAGCAGAAAACCCATGTTGCGGCGCACGCTGTGCTGCTGCATGAACAGGGTGATCTGGGACGAAAGGAATTTCATGGCGACTCAAGGGGGAGGGTGAAGGTGAAGGACACTTGAAATCGGACGAGGCTGCTCCTGAGAGGTTGTCATCAATCCGGGCCGTTCCGTCAAGCGCGGAATGGCGCGCCGGGGCCGGATACGTCACAGGCCGGCGCGTTGCGGCGTCGGCCTGTGCGGAGCCAGGAGCGGTTCAACCTTAGAGCAGTTAACACTTGAAATGCTCGTTTGCGGCGAGCAAAGCCCGCCTGCTCGCATTGCGCGGCAAGGAGTTGCAGACAATGCCGCGACGCGTTTTATAATCAGAGGCTGCGTTCTTCCAGGCCGCCGCTCTTGCCGGCCGGGGCTTTTTTCGGCGGTTCAGTGACGGTTTGCAGGCCGGGCACCACATCCTGCACCTCCGTGGAGGGCTGCAGGGGATCGGCGGCCGCACGCTCAATGACTTTGCTGTTGCGCACGTAAAGATTGCAGGCCAAGCCGAAGCATTCCCACACGGCGGCCACCGTGCCCTTGAGCGGTTCGCGCTCGTTGCGAGGCGGCGGCACGAGCACGTAATAGGTGCGGGTGCGTCCGCCCATCTTGGGTTCCACCAGGCAGGAGACGATCCACTCGTCCTCGCCGTCATCGTTCCAGTCGGCAATGGCCACCATATTGACGGTGAGTTTCTGGGTGGCGTGGTTGATGCTGAAGCCGTTGGGCCAGTGCTTTACCCGGCTGTCGGGTTGCAGGGTGGCGGCAAAGTTTTCCCCCAGGTAGACATGGCCGGAATCGCCGAACATGAAGGAGGGCGAGAGCCTGCGGAAGAGCGTGTCCCCGTAGTTGCTGAAACCGGCGAAGGAGAAGGGCGCCACGTAGGCGCCGTCGTTGTCCAGCAGGCGGCGGGCCTGCAGTTCCTTGGGCATATGCCGGGCCATCTGGACGAATTCTTCTTTTTCCACCACAACCACAGGGCGGGTGGCGCAGCCGAACAGCAGCCCGCCCAGGCAGAGCAGGGCGCACAAACGCGGTATGGACATGGTTTCTCCTGTGCCGGAGCGCCGTTATCGGGATATTCCCTGCCGCTCCGGAAACTTCGCCTTTGTATGCGCCCGAACCGGGCTTGTAAAGGGTGAACTGAATGCTGGTACAATATCTGCATATTTTTTTCAGTTTTGTTTTTCTGACATTTTGATCTGCCGAGGCGCATATGGCGGAATCGTTGTATCTGGAAATGCCCGCGCGGAAAAAGTCCCCGGCCGGGGGGCTGTTTCGCCGGGTTCGGCTTGTCCTCTGTCTGGCTGCGACGCTTGCCCTGCTGGCGGGGTTTTGGTGGTGGCTGGCGGGCGGCCGGGTGGACAGCGTCCGGGCCGTGCTGGACGGCATGGCCTACACGGTTTCGCCAGAATTTTCGGCCCGGCTGGAAGCCCTGAGCGTGCGCGAGGGCGATAGTGTCACGGCTGGCCAGCCCGTGGGGCGCATGGACACGGGCGATTATGCCCGGCATCTGCGGGAAGCCGGGCAAGAAGCGGCTTCCCTGCGCCCGCCGGATATGGCGGAAATGGCCGGTCGCCTCAGGCAGGCCCAGGAAGCGGAAAGAGATATGGTGCAGCGTCTGGCCCAGGCCCGGCATGAGGAAGAAGCCAAGCGGCGCCGGCGCGAAGAGCGCGTGACCGAACATGTGCGGGCCCAGCTCAATCTGCGCTCTCTGGACAGCCGGGGCGGCGAGCGCGCGGCGGGCAAAAGCCGCTATGCCGCGGCGCAACGGGCCGAGGCCGAGGCGCGCGCCCGCATGGAAGACGCCAAGGCGGATTTTGAACAGGTCAGCCGCATGCGTGCGGCCATGGATCAGGAATTGGGCCGGGTCCGCGATGAGGTGCTGCGGGCCAAGCAACTGGTTTCGCGCAACCGCTATGCCGCGCCTGGAAGCTCCCGTGCGGCCGCGCCTCTGCCCGCGCGGGCGGACGGCACGTTGTACGCGCCGGTGAACGGCCGCGTGCTGCGGGGCAGCGCCGCGCCCGGCCAGGTGGTGCAGCGCGGCGAGCCTGTACTGCTGATTCTGCCGGAAGGCGCGGACGCGGCGCAATCCTTCTGGGTACAGGCTTACTTTCCTCTGGCCGCCGGAGAAGCCATCAGGGCGGGGCAGGCCTGCGAGGTCCGTCTTACGCCCGACGGCATGCGCCTGAGCGGCACAGTGGCCGAAGTGCTTGCCCCGCAGCCCCTGCCCAGCGGCCAGGCGCAAGAGATGACTCGGGGACTGACGCAAAAGGTCAGAACGGAAGTCAGCGGCGCGACGCTTTTTCTGCCCGTGCGGATCAGACTTGACGCCCCCCCGCCCGCCGATCTGCTGCCGGGCCAGCCGGTGGACTGCGTGGTCAGGACGCGCAGCATCCTGGGCTTCAGCGGCTTTTAGAGCATTTCAGCTTGAAATGCTCTACGCCGAACACGGTGAGGCGCGCCGCGAAGACCGACCTGATAGGCGGCCCGTAGGGCCGTGCCTGTAGCCCAAAGGGCGTGCAGGCATCGAGAGCAACGCGGCGTGGATTCCGGCAAAGCAATCGAAGGCAGCCCGAAGGGCTGTCCCCGTTGGCGACAACGGAACCATATGGGGATCTACAGCAGCGGCAACCGCGTTTTTTGCCGGAATGACCCCTTTGAAACGTGTAGCGTTTCTGCTCCAGAGTGTATCGCCCGGCCTATGTTCAGGCTTCCAGTTCCGCCAGATGCCTGCGGGCGAAATCCAGGGAGGGATCCAGTTTCAGCGCGGTGCGCAAATGCCGGGCCGCTTCTTCCTTTTGGCCCAGGAATTTTCGGCAGAGGCCCAGGTTGGCCAGATCCAGGGCCGAGCCCTTGTCCACTCTGAGCACCGCCGCAAAGGCTTCGGCGGCTTCAGCGTAACGCCCTGTCTTGAAGCGGGCAACGCCCAGAAGATTGCCGTATTCCTTCATTTCCGGACAGAGTTCCACGGCCCGGGCCAAGGCTGGCAGGGCTTCCTGCCAGCGGCCCTGCAAGGTGTCCGCGTACCCGGCATAAAAAGCGGCCAGGGCGGCGGCGTCGTTGTCGGGCTGCAAGGGCCGGGCGGTATTGAAGAGATCGCGCGCGGCGTCCCACTGTTCCGCGCGCAGGGCCAGCATGCCCCGGAAAAAAGGCAGGAAGTGCGCCTGCGGATAACATTCCTCCAGCACCGCCAACCCGGCCAGGGCCTGGTCCGCGTCGGCCTCTTCGGCCAGCTTGCGGCCCACAAAGAGGCCCAGGCTCTGGTTGCGGTCCCGTTCGCGGAAGGACAGGCCCGGCGCAATGCTGTAATGGGCCGGAACGCCCAGGCCGGGGTGGGTCGTCTCCACCGCATAGACTTCCAGCGGCGCAAGGCCGCGCAGGGCTGCCAGCAGTTCATCGCGGATATCGCCGCTTTCCACGCCGGGCAGGCTATTCAGAGCCACCACCGGGCCTTCCAGCAGCCAGGCGGCCTGCTCCAGGCTGGCGAACTTGGGCAGGCCCGAGGCTTCATAGCAGGCCTGGGTGCAGAAATCACCGGCCAGCTGGGCCACTTCGGTAACCGCGCGGATGGCCGCCTTGGCCGGAGAAGCCGCTGTGCCCGCCGTAAAAACAATCTCCGAACGTTGCGGAAAGGTGGCCGGATCCCAGGCCAGAGCCGCCACCGTGGGCAGCGGCATGCCCAGGGAAAAATCCTTGAGAACCAGGCGCACGCCCTCCCGTTCGAAAGCGCGGAGCAGCTCTCTCAAAATCGGGTCGTCGCAATCGGCCGGGTCAATGGTCGGCGTTTGCGGGCGTTCGCGGTCCGCCCGGCAGCAGACGTGCCGTTCCACCAGTTCGCTCAGACCCTGCAAAAGGGATTCCTCGGCGCTGTTGCCCGCCGAGGTGCCGTTGAATTCGCTGAGCAGCTTGAACCAGTCCAAAGGCAGCCAGACCGTGCGCCCGCTCAGCAGGTGGGTGGCCGGGTAGAACTGCCAGGGCGTCAGGTCCAGCACGCGCCGGGCCTGTTCCGGGGCAAGCTGATCGTCCACGGAGCGGAGCATGGCTTCCAGAGGCAACAGCCGGTCGCCGAAACGGGTTTCTGCTTCGCTCCAGGTGGCCCGGATCATGTGCGGGCGCTCCTGCCAGAAGCTGAAAAAGGCGAAACGCTCCATAAGCTCCATCAGGGCCGACGCCCGCGCCTGTTCCGGAGAGGAGCCCTTGCCCATCTGCTTTCGGGTGGGCATGATCTCGCGGGCGTCCGCGCCGCAGACGCTGAGATAGACCGGAATGCCCAGACGGCCCACGTCCACCCGGCGGGTTTCCGCCAGAATGTCCAGCTTCACGGCGGCCAGGCGTTCCCGCACATGGGCGATGGTCTGAGCCGGGCTGACGGCTTTGTCCAGGTCCTTGGTGTAGCCCTTGGGACAGGGGGTCAGCCGGATAATCGGCAGGGTTTTGCTCATGGCCGCTCCAGAATCAGAATGCTGTAGATGCGCCGTTGCTCCTCGCCGTTCTCGTCGCGGCTTTTGACGCCGATGCGGCCTTCCGTGAGTTTGAAGGATTTGGCCGCCAGCTTGGCGAAATGGGGCTTGGCCCGGGCCAGATCCGTGCAGAACAGGGCTTTGCCGCCGGGGGCCAGATGCCGGTCCACGAATTTGAGCAAAGGCCGGTGCAGCTCGTCCAGATAAAGGAGCTCCGAGGCGGCGATCAGATCAAAGCCGTCGCTGAAGCGCGGGTCGCGGCCCGGCGTGGTCACATCCACAAAACGGACTTCCACCTGATCCTGAAGGTTGTTGCGCAGCACATTGGCCTTGGCGAAGCGCAGGGCGTCCTCCACAATGTCGCTGAGGACGATGCGCTTGAAGCCATAGCGCGCGGCCACCATGCTGAGGATGCCGCAGCCCGCGCCCAGCTCCAGCAGATTTTTGCCCTCGGGTTCATACTTGCGCAGCAGACGGCCCAGTACAAAGGAGCCCGGCCAGACTTTTGCCCAGAGCGGCAGATCCTTGAGCGGATTATGGATGGCCTTGCGTTGCAGCAGACCGTCCAAGTGAGCCTGCATATTGCGGATGGTCAGCACTTCCAGAGCTCCGTCGTCCACCTGAAGGGGTTCGAAATCCACATCAAACGTCGTGCGGATGGCCGCAAGAAGGCTGTCGAGATCGTCAGTCTGGGGCATGGGTATTCCTTGGTGCTGTGATAATGTAATATGCGGTGGGATGAACTGGGTATGTACAGCGAGTTCGGCCACAAATCAATCCGTGGCGGCATTACGGACCGGGCGGCTGCGGCCCCCGGGCGTGAAGCCCGTCCTTGTTTTTCCGCACGGCGGCGGCTACCATGGTTTGCCGTAGCGGGCAAGGGGCGGCCCCGGCCTGCCGCGGAGGCGGACAAGCCGCGCACGACAGAAAGGAATGGATCGGATGAAACAGATTTTCCGTCTGGATATTGTGGCTCAGGAAGAGGATTTTGACCGGATCAGCGGCCTGCTGACGCTGGGGGTGTCCTTCGGCTGGGAGGAGGAAAGCCTGCCCACGGGTGAAACGCGCTTCCGCGTACACTGTGACCAGGAAGACTTTCTCCAGAAATTGCGGGAAAGCGTGTCGTGCGCCGCGCCCGAGGCGCGCTGCACCCTGGAGGCGCTGGAGGCCCAGGACTGGCTCTCGGCCTGGCGGCAGTTTTTCACGCCGGTCTGCTGCGGCTCGCGTTTTGTGGTCTTGCCGCCCTGGCTGGCCGAAAGCCCGGACTTTCCGGGCCGCACGCCCGTTCTCATCGAACCCAAAAGCGCCTTCGGCACCGGACATCACGCCACTACGGCCCTGTGCCTTGGGGTTGTGAGCGGCCTGCTGGACCAGGGACGTATCTCATCCGGCCAGACTTTTCTGGATCTGGGCACGGGTTCCGGCGTGCTGGGCATAGCCTGCTGCAAAAGCGGTCTCAGCGGTCTGGGGTTGGACATTGATCCTCTGGCTGTGGACAATGCCCTGGAAAACCGGGAACTCAATCAGGTGCGCGGTTTTGACGTGGCACTCGGCGGCATAGAGGTTGCTGTGGGCCGCAGCTTTGATCTGGTGCTGGCCAATATCCTGGCCCGCCCTTTGACGGATCTGGCTTCGGCCGTGGCCGCCGCCCGCAAGCCCGACGGCTGTCTGGTGCTTTCCGGCCTGCTGGAGATCCAGGCCGACGGTGTGGAGGCCGCCTACAAGGCGCAGGGCCTGCCGACGGCCCGGCGGGTCATTGAGGGAGAATGGTGCGCCCTGGTCTGGGAGTAAGCCGGGGCCGATGATCGTTGTTAACTTCGTCTTGTCAGTAATAATTATTGACAATTTAAAATGCTTGAGGCAGGCTATTCCTACCTAACATATAGTATAAGGAGTTCTTCATATGAATACTGTCACGTTTCAGGGCAACCCCCTGCATCTTGAGGGCGAACTGCCCGTCGTGGGCCAGAAAGCTCCGGATTTTGTTCTGGCCGCCAATGACTTGAGCCCGCGCGGCCTCAAGGATTACGCCGGTAAAGTGCTGGTTCTGGTCAGCGTGCCTTCTCTGGACACGCCGGTCTGCGATATGGAAGTGCGCCGCTTCAACACAGAAGCCGCCGGACTTTCCGACAAAGTGCGCATTGTGGCCGTAAGCTGCGATCTGCCTTTTGCCCAGGCCCGCTGGTGCGGCGCCGCAGGTGTCAAGGCCGTGGAAACCCTTTCCGACTACAAGGACACGAGCTTCGGAAAAAATTACGGCGTGCTGATCAAAGAATTGCGCCTGCTGGCCCGCGCCATCTTCGTGGTGGCTCCTGACGGCAGCCTGGCGTACAGTCAACTTGTGCCCGAAGTGACCAAGGAGCCCGATTACGATGCCGCCCTGGCTGCGGTAAAGAAGCTGGTTTAAGACGGGGAAAGTTCATCCGTCCGTGCAAAAAAGCCCCGCATCAAGCGGGGTTTTTTGCGTCAGCCTGATAACAAAAAAGGCTTTCTCCGTTCAGGGAAACGGCTTTGGGATGAAGCGTTTCAGGAGCGCTTGTCGCGCCCGCGTGTCGTGTCCCGCAACTCTCCGGCGCGCCGGATTTCCGGTCGCCGGGGTGTGGAAGGGTTGACGGCTTTCGCCGCCTGATGCCGTGCGGCGGGGCCGGGTGAACCCTCTTCATCCGGCGTTTCGTCCATGTTCCGTCCCGGAGCGGCGGAGTTGGACCTGCCTCTGTAAGATGCGGGCCGCGCCCAAGCCTCCACCTCCGGCGGAAGCTCCCTGCCGTTGAGGGCCGCCGTATATTCCTCTGTGTCGCCGGACTCCGGAGCGGAGCCGTGCCGCAGCCATGCGCGCAGCAGATCCGAAATGGGCCCGGCATCGGCGCGGCACGTCAGAAGCATGCCCGCCTGCCAGGCTTTATCCGAAACGTCCAGCGGATGGCTGCTGCCGTTCACAAGCGGCCGCCCGCCGGCGCCGTTTCCAAGGCGCGGGACAATTCGCAGGCGGCAGAATGAACCGTTCCGTTCGGCGCGCAGATCAATTTGGTCCGCCGGAAAAACGCGGAATTTCAGACGGCCCAGCCAGCGGCGGGACAGCAGGATTTCCCCTTTTTCCCGGTTCAGCAGCAAGACCGGACGCGCCGGACGGGAAGCGGCAAAACAGGACGCGGCGGCCAGCAGAAACCCGCCTGCCCCGGCCAGTGCCGCATGGTGCCGCTTGGACAGACCCACCAACAGAAGCAACAGGGCCAAGGCCAGAAATGCCGCTGCCAGAAAACGCGCCAGGCTGGCGGATCGGGCGGAACCGGCGGCCACAATGCGCAACGTGGCCGTGTCCGCCACGGACGGCCAGGGGAGTTCCATATCGGCCATATCCCGTGTTTGCTCTGGATGAAAAAGCCTTTCTCCGGTCCCGGAGAAAGGCTTTTGCGTTGTTGCGGAAATGTGGGCCGCTATTTGCCCATGGCGTTCATGAAATCCTTGTTGGACTTGGTGCCGCGCATTTTGTCCAGCAAAAATTCCATGCTGTCGATGGGCGACATGGGGGCCAGGATCTTGCGCAGAATCCAGACCCGGTTGAGCACGTCGTCGGCCAGCAGCAGGTCTTCCTTGCGGGTGCCGGTACGGTTGATGTCGATGGCCGGAAAGACGCGCTTTTCCGAAAGGTGGCGGTCCAGGTAGATTTCCATGTTGCCGGTGCCTTTGAATTCTTCAAAGATCACCTCGTCCATGCGCGAGCCGGTGTCGATGAGGGCCGTGGCGATGATGGTCAGGCTGCCGCCTTCCTCAATATTGCGGGCCGCGCCGAAAAAGCGCTTGGGGCGTTGCAGGGCGTTGGCGTCCAGACCGCCGGAAAGCACCCGGCCCGAGGAAGGCGTTACCGCGTTATAGGCCCTGCCCAGACGGGTGATGGAGTCGAGCAGAATGACCACGTCACGCTTGCGTTCCACCAGGCGTTTGGCCTTTTCCAGCACCATTTCACAGACCTGAACGTGGCGCTGCGGCGGTTCGTCGAAGGTGGAGCTGATGACTTCCGCCTTTTTGACAGTGCGTTCCATGTCCGTGACTTCTTCGGGGCGCTCGTCAATGAGCAGCACGATGAGGTAGACTTCGGGATTATTGGCGTTGATGGCGTTGGCCAGAGCCTGGAGCAGAATGGTTTTGCCGGTGCGCGGAGGGGCCACGATGAGGCCGCGCTGGCCGCGTCCGATGGGGGCCATGAGGTCGATGACCCGGTTGGAAAGATTTTTCTCGCCATTTTCCATGACGAGCTGATTATCGGGATAGATGGGAGTGAGATTGTCGAAAAGAACCAGGTTCTTGGCGTGTTCCGGGGGTTCAAAGCCTATTTCGGTCACCTTGAGCAGAGCAAAATAGCGTTCCCCCTCCTTGGGCGGCCTGATCTGGCCGGAAACGATATCCCCCTTACGCAACGAGAAACGGCGGATCTGGGAAGGAGAGACATAGATGTCGTCCGGCCCCGGCATGTAACTGCACAGCGGCGAACGCAGAAAGCCGAAACCGTCGGGCAGTATTTCCAGTACGCCGTCGCCGTAAATGGCGCCGTTTTGCGAAGCGCAGGTCGATAGCAGTGCGAAAATAAGCTCCTGTTTACGCATGGAGCTCGCATTTTCAATTTCAAATTGTTCGGCCAGCTCCATGAGTTCCTGCATGCTGCGGGTCTTTAAATCCGTAAGACTCATGACGCTGTCGGTCAACAGTGCGGGGGTCGTTTTCTTTTTACGCATAACGGTCCGATTTTTTGAAGCAACTACGTGAAAAAATATCTACAATGTCAAAAGGCATTGTAATACGGCAGGCAGAGTGTAAGGGAACGAAAAAGACGTGTGCCAATGCGATTAGCGTATCTTCGGCATTATGGCAAGGAAAAAATATAGGATATGCCGCTCAAATCTTACGGTCGCGATTATGTCCGCGAGGGAAAAACCCGCCTCAACAGCTTGTCGTCACCATATGCTCGCAGAGACCCTCAGTTGGCTACTGCCTCGGATTGGGGCGGCGGTGCGTAGCGTTCAAGCAGTTCCTCACGCAGGGAGTCTTCCGTCAAATGCAGCACTTCGGCCAGTTCGCCGGTCACCAGGCCCATGGCCTGTTCCTGCAGACGGCGTTCGCCGAAGGAAAGCTCCTTGCTGCGGCTGATGAGCAGCAACTCGCGCAGGACTTCCGTAACAACGGCAAGATCCGGACTTTTGAGGCGCTCGGAATATTCGCGGAAGCGCCGATTCCAGTTCTGTCCGGTATAGATTGTCTTATCGGTGTCGCCGCGCAGGGTCTCAAGAATGCCCCGAGCCACGGCCTCGGGAGTGAGGGTGCGCAAACCCACATTGGCGGCGTTGTTCACCGGGACCATCAGCGTGATATTGTTGGCGCGGATGCGGACAATATAGAATTCGCACGCGATGCCGCCGATATTCTGGCGGTCGATGCGCTCTATTTTGCCCACGCCCTGGGCCGGATAAACCACGAGATCGTCCGGTGCGAACATTATTTCACCACGCGTCCCACGGGGACGCAAGCTGCGCAGAGTTGCTCAAGTACTTGAGAGGGCCTCACAGGCGAAGCAAAATACGCGCGGAAAGCGGATCTCCGGCGAATTTCCGCCGCCTCGGGCGATGTGCCGGCTGCGCCCGGCCTCTGCCGATTCCCACAGGGAAAAGGGCGGAAAAGAGAACGAAATATACGTGAAGAGGCATGGATATAAATATCCACTCTCCAAAACAGATATCCCATTTGCGAACGGGTGTCCAGAGAAAGGGAAATTTGAGACATTCACCTTAACAATGATAAAAGTTCTTCAATACTACCATTAACTCGGAATCTTTGAAATAGTGCAAGAGATTTGTTCAACATATCAAGAGAGC
>NZ_JAGZUV010000083.1:0-11716 GCF_018379785.1 Desulfovibrio sp. | reverse complement strand
CGGACAGCATCTATGCGGCCGTCAACGCCTGGCCCTGCCGGGATTTTCTGGAACTGGCCCGCTCTCCTGACCCGATTGTCAGCGTGGGCGCGCTGCTGCTGGCAAGAAACATGGCCTGGCCCGAAAAAGGCCGCGCCGCGCTGGACAGCCTGCGGCCCGACGATGGGCCGGACATCCGCCTGCTCAAGCTGGCCGCCGTTGTGGCCTGGAACGGCGAGGCCGCCGTTCCGGACGCTGCATGGGAGTTTGTGCGCGCCTTCCCGGACGACCCGCGCGATCTGGCCCGCCTGCTCACCTTGGAAAATTCCCTCTACCGCTCCGAGGACAGCCCGACGCTCAGCCTCCTGCGCAACCTGGCCCGCGACGGCACGCCGGAGCTCAAAATGGCGGCCGACGCCAAATGGCGCGGCGCGCGCACCCTGCGCCGGGCCTCCCTGCCGCCGTCCGCGCCGGTGAGCGGCCGCAAACTGGCCCGGTCCCTGTTGCCCCTTTTCGCGGATCCGGATCCCGGCGTCAGCGCCACGGCCATGCTCTATGCCGCTCGCCTGGAAGCCCCCGGCCCCCTGCGGGCCTGGCTGCTCAAACACGCCGCCCCGGAGGACACAGCGTTGCGCAAGGCGCTCGCGGCCCATTGCCTGGCTCGCTGGAGCCCCCAGGACCAGGACCGCCAGCGGGCATTTCTGCGGCAAATGTTCATCAACTGGGAAACCTTCTGGCAAGTGATCCTGTTTGAGGACGTTACGGCGCTGGCCGGGCGCAGCCCCAGCCTGGACTGGGTCTGCCGCCTGAGTCTCGGCAGGGAGAGCGATGTCCGGCGGGAAGCCAGGGACAATCTGCTGGCCGTGCACCTGGCCCTGGCCAAGGAACGCAAGGAAGGCCGCCTGGACGCCCACAAAAATCAGGTGGACCGCCTCATTTTCGCGGCCATCGCCCAGTGGGCCGAATAGGCGCTCGTGACGACAGCCTCTAACCGCCGGACTTGCCCCCCGGCCTCTCAGCGTTTATCCTGAAGTCCAGGGCCTGCCCCATTTTTTCCCCATTGCTGCCACGGAGGGACCATATGGCGCGCTGTCTTCTTACACTTTTGCTTCTGCTCTGCTGCGCGGGCGCGGCCCAGGCCGAAAACCGCGTTTTCGCCCAGTTCAGCGCGGACCTGCCGGAAGGCTGGGACGGCCAGGAGCGCACGGCCTTCAGCACCGGCAGCCAGGACGAATACATGCTGGTGCTGGGCAAACAGGACCAGGAGCAGGAGCGCTTTCTGGCCCAGATCAGCATCTATCTGCTGCCCAACACGCCCAAGGCCACGGCCGAGGACTTTGCCCGCAAGATGACCGAATTGCAGGGCGACGCCTCCGAACCGCGCAAGGAAGGCCGGTTCTGGACCTTCACCGGCGTGCCCCGCAACCAGACCGTCAAAGGACAGGCCGTCACCATGGTCAATACCACGCCGGAGCGGATTCTGATCATCATCTCCCAGGACCCCGAGCGGATCGGCGCGGACAAGGTTGTGGCCGGACTCAGCGGCGTGACGCCCGAAGCCAAGGCCCTGCTGGGAAGATAGGGACAGCCCGCGACCGAAAACGACCGCGGGCTGTTTGAAACATTACGGGCGTACCCTTTCCACCCTGTCGTAGACGTTCCGCATTCGCAGCACCAGGCTGCAGGTCTGCTCAAGAAGGCATCCCAGGCTGGCGATGGCGTCTCCTTTCACGCGCACGTCATGGTGCGTGCTTTTCATTATTTTGACCACGCCCGCCAGCAGCATATAGGTTTGGGCCAGAAGGCCGCGAAAGTCTTCCGCGTGATAGTGTTCCAGCAGCTTGCGCTCATGCTGCACCGCTCCCGGTGAAAAATAATAGCAGCGGGTTTCGCCGGGCGAGTCCGGGCTCGGGCGCGCGGCAGGCGCGCAGCCGCCTTGTCCCGCCGGTTCATATACGGCGAGCAAGGCACGGGCGGCGTTCCGGAACTGTTCGATCCGTTCCGCCAGTTCGGAAGGGCTTTGAGAGGGGGGCGTTGACGATTGGGGCTGTGGAGCGGCGCTCGGGAAATGATGGGACATAAGGCACCTCGTGGGTTTTGCGGTTGGCCTTGCCTGTGAATGGCAATGCCGGGTGTTCACAACCGCCCACGAGCGGCTTGCGGCCTTTAGCCTTTCGGCCTGGACATAACCGCAACACCCGGCAAGAGATAGCCTGCACCGCCCCCAAGAGGGCGCAAAAAAAGCCATTCTGTCGGGATGGTAACCGTCGTGAGAGGTGTTGTGAAGCACCTACCCTCAACCAATCATATTCTCTGATACAGGTCAAGAAGATGACCTAGGACACACGGGCATTCTGTTCTCAGTCTGTTGTTTTATTTTGCCCTCCGGGCACGGAAGTTTTACGCCTCCCGGCGTTTGGGCCGCCTATCGTTGCTGTCTTTATCCGTATGGCTCGCAAGCTCGCCTACGGCTAAAGCGCGCGGCAGAGGGCCGGGGACGGCTGTCCCCAGGCCCCTACAACCCCCTGCCTCTGCTGTACGCCGTAGCGCGTTGACGCGGCGTCCCACGGGTCTTGCTCGCGTGGCTCGCTGCGCCCCGAAATCGCCGCGTGTCAACGTTCAACGGCTGAACATCTCCTTCTCAACCACCATCAGCGGATGGCATTGCGCGGCGCGGAGGGAGGCTTCAGCCGTTGGCGGCAAGGCCGCCGTACGGATGAAGACAGCAGCGATAGGCGGCCCAAACGAGAACGAAGCGAAAACCGTCATGCCCGGAGGGCAACATCATCGCCGGGCACGACGCCCCCCTTTAGGCGTCGTGCCAGCCCAAAAACATCTTGTAGGCCGGATTGTCCGACTCATCCACATGCGGGTAGCCCATGCGCTCCACCCGCGCCAAAAAGTCCTCAAAAGCCTCCCGCTGCTCATCGGGCACGTCAAAGCCCATCAGCACCCGGCCGAAGTCGGCCCCGTGATAGCGGTACTGGAACAGGGTGATGTTGAATTCCACGCGCATGGCGTCAATAAGGTCCAGCAAAGCGCCGGGCCGCTCGGGGAAGGCGAAGCGCAGCAGGCGCTCATTGGCGACCTGCGGGGCATTGCCGCCCACCATATGCCGCAGGTGCAGCTTGGCAAGCTCATTGTCGCTGAGATCAATGACCGTAAAGCCCTGCTCGCGCAGATCGGCCAGCACCTCGGCCACGTCGCCCTTGCCCTGAATCTTGATGCCCACCAGCACCCGCGCCCTTTCCGGGTCCGCGAAGCGGGTGCACAGCTCGGTGATGCTGCGCTTGCCGATGGCCGTGCAGAGCCGCCGGAAGCTGCCCATCTGTTCCGGAATGGTCACGGCCAGCAGAGCTTCGCGTTCCGCGCCGATTTCAGAGCGGTCCACCACATGGCCGAGGCGGTCGAAATTCATGTTCGCGCCGCTGACAATGGCGACCAAAGTGGCGTCCTTGACCCCGCCGTTGGCGGCATAGGCCCGCAGACCGGCCAGGGACAGGGCTCCGGCGGGCTCGGCCACCACGCGGGTGTCTTCAAAAATGTCCTTGATGGCCCCGCAGATGGCGTCGGTATCCACAGTGATGATGTCGTCCAGCAAATCGCGGCAGAGAGCGAAGGTCTCCTCGCCCACCAGCTTCACGGCCACGCCGTCGGCAAACAGGCCCACGTCGTTGAGCTCCACGGGATATCCGGCCATGATCGAGCGGCGCATGGCGTCGGAATCCACGGGTTCCACGCCGATGACCCGGATTTCCGGGCGCAGGTGCTTGATGTAGGCGGCCACTCCGGCGGCCATGCCGCCGCCGCCGATGGGCACGAAGACCGCGTGGATCTCGCCCGGGTGCTGGCGCAGGATTTCCATGCCGATGGTGCCCTGCCCGGCGATCACGTCCGGGTCCTCGAAAGGAGGAATGAACACCGCGCCGCTCTGGCCGATCAGATCCTGGGTGTGCCGCCAGGCGTCGCTGAAGGACTCGCCGGAAAGCACCACCTGCCCGCCCAGACGCCGTACCGCCGAAATCTTGATGGCCGGAGTGGTCACGGGCATGACGATGGTGGCTTCGCAGCCCAGGCGCTGGGCGGACAGGGCCACGCCCTGGGCGTGGTTGCCCGCCGAGGCGGCGATGACGCCGCGCCGCAGTTCCTCGGGCGAAAGGCGGGCCATCTTGTTGTACGCGCCGCGCAGCTTGAAGGAAAAGACCGGCTGCAAGTCCTCGCGCTTGAGCAGCACTTTGTTGCCCAGCCGCCGCGACAGGCTCACGGCCTCGTCCAGGGGCGTTTCCACCGCCACGTCGTAGACGCGGCTCAACAGGATGCGGTTCAGATACTCGCTGTGATCGTGCATGGATATATCCTTGACTTGGGATGCGCCGCGCCGAAGGGCCGGAATCCCGCGCCGGAGTGCGGCGCGCCGGATCGTGCGCGTAATCTTTAGCTGTGTACACCCGGCGCGCGCGCTTCTCAAGTCTCAAGAACAGCGGGCAACACGTACAATTTTATTAAAAAACAGATCAGCTCATCAAGCGGCGAACCACGGGCCGTTGTCCGCCGAACACTTCTCCAGGGCAAAGATCCTCTATAGAGAACATTCAGCCCAACCCGGCATTTGTTTAGTGTGAAAAACGGGCCAGTTCCTCACGCACGAGGTCCAGGCCGACCATGATGTTGTTCTCGAGTGTGGAAAGCAGATCCGTTTCATCTTTACGGCGTAAGGCATCAATGATCATGGCATGCTGTTTGTTGAACAGCTCCCTGTGCACGGCGGAATAAGCGCGTAACGTCAGGAAAGCCTGTACGAAATCCATGAGGTGTTCCACGATAGACACCAGGTGCGGCATACGTGAAAGTTCATAAAGCCGGCGGTGGAAGTTTCTGTCCATATGGAAGAAATACTGCTCCTCCGTGCCGGAAGCTGTCATTTTGTCCGCCATCTCCTCCAGAGCGGACACATCTTCAAGAGTTGCCTGTGCCATGGCCTCCGCGGCCAGAACCAGCTCAAGCTGGCAGCGTTGCGTGTAAATCAGTTCCATTTCCCGATAGGACGGCGGCAACATAACGACAGCACCCTTGTACGGGACAATCTGCACGAGACCGGACTGCCCCAGCAGAAGCAGCGCGTCACGTATAGGCCCGCGCCCGACTCCCAGCTTCCGCTCGAGTTCCACAAGTATAAGCCGCGTTCCCGGAAGAGCCGCGCCGCTCAGAATCATGTCACGGATCATCTTGTAGGCAACAAGAGATTTTGTCGCAATGCCTTCGGGTTCTGCCCTATTTTTCATGATGCCCATATAAACTTCATGGGCGGTGGGGTCAATGTGACCATATTATTTTATGAAATATTTTATGAAATATTTCATAAAATATTGACACCCGCAAAACACTGACCTAGGGTTGCCTCAACGCCCTCCCCTTATTTTAAGAGGAGACAAAAAGGAGACCGGAATTGGCTACCTCGTAATCTTCAACTCGCGCTTTCTGGAGGTTGTATGCATCAGAAACATCATGACGGCCCGCAACGCAATGAATTGGAAAAATCCGTTGTCCCCATGCAGGCATGGGCCCTGGCCGTGGGTGCGATCATCGGCTGGGGCTGCTTCATCCTGCCCGGCACGCGCTTTCTGCCTCTTTCCGGCCCCGTCGCCAGCCTCATCGGCCTGGGCGTCGGGGCCGTCGCGTTATGCATCGTCGCCCTGTGCTACGGCGTTATGATCAAAGCCTATCCTGTGGCCGGCGGGGCTTTCGCCTATGCCTTCGTCAGCCTGGGACGGGTGGCGGCCGTCATCTGCGGCTGGGGGCTGGCGCTAAGCTACAGCTGCGTCATCGCGCTCAACGCAACGGCGATTCTTCTACTCACACGCTTTCTCCTGCCGGGCGCATTCGAAGTCGGATACCTCTACTCCGTCGCCGGATGGGACATCTATACCGGCGAAGTGATCCTCATCTCGCTGGTTATCCTTTTCTTCGCCTTCATGAATTATCGCGGAAACTCCTGCGCCAACAATCTGCAACTCACGCTTTCCGTATCTCTGTCCATCGGCGTTGTGGCGCTCGCTGCAGGATCCGGCATCAACGAGACGGCCTCCATCCACAACCTTGAGCCCTACTTCAATGAGATGCACTCCGGCTTTATCAGCATAATTACAGTTGTGGCCCTTGCCCCCTTTCTCTATCAGGGCTTTGACACCATTCCGCAGACCGCCGAGGAATTCAATTTTGATCACGACAAATCCACACGGTTGATGCTCATATCCATCCTTTGCGGCTGCGCGCTGTATTCCCTTGTTCTGTTCGCGGTATCCATCATCAGACCCTACCCGGAACTGCTGGCGGCTGAATACCCGTGGCTCACCGGCGCTGTGGCCAACATGGCCTTCGGCAAAATCGGGGGACTCATTCTGGCGATTCCTGTGCTCGCGGGCATTTTCAGCGGAATGAACGGCTATTTCATTGCAACCACACGCATTCTGTTCAGCATGGGACGCGGCAAATTTATTCCTTCCTGGTTTGAAAAAATTTCCCCCAAGCATCAAACACCAGTCAATGCTATTTCCTTCGTGCTGGGTTTCTCTCTCCTGGCCCCGTGGTTCGGTCGGCAGGTTCTGGTCTGGCTGACCGACACCTGCGCTTTGAGCGCCGCGCTGAGCTACTTCTTTACTTGTTTCGCGGCGTACAGATTCGTCAGCCAATATCCCGGACAGGTTAACCTTCCCTTCGCCAAATCAGTGACGATTCTGGGCTCCCTCATCTCCATGGCCAGTTTCCTTTTGCTCGCCATACCAGGCTCGCCGGCGGTTATCAGTCGGGAATCCTGGATGCTGCTGGCAGTCTGGTGCGCACTGGGCTTCATACTCTACAAAAAGCGCGCCGCCGAGCTGAACGCCATCCCCATCCGGGATCTTCAGTTCATGTTACTGGGCAACAATACACGTCCATTGCTTTTCAAGGTCAGTGATTAATTGGGCCTGAAAATATTTCATAAACTATTTTATAAAATATATTATAAAATACTACAGAGGAGATATGCCATGCACTACCTGAAACAAGCCGCCAAATCTGTGGAAGGTTCCAGCAAGGAAGCCCGCGCTGTCGTGGAGCAGATGCTGGAGGAAATCCGTTCGGGGCGCGAAGAAGCCGTGCGCGCTTTGGCCAGAAAGTTCGACAACTGGGACCGGGAATTCATCTTGAGCGACGCAAAACGCCAAAAACTTATTGCTTCCGTACCGGAAAGCGTGAAACGCGATCTGGAATTCGCCCACAAGCAGGTCGCCGGCTTTGCCAAAGCACAACGGGACAGCCTGAAAGAGTTTGAGACCGAAGTGACGCCGGGCGTCATTTTAGGCCAGCGCGTTATTCCCATGGATGTGGCCGGCTGTTATGTGCCCGGCGGCCGCTTCGCCCATGCCTGCTCAGGCATCATGAGCGTGGCCACGGCCAAGGCCGCGGGTGTGCCCTTCATTGTGGCGGCCACACCGCCCAGGGGCGACCATATCGATCCGGCCACCTGCTATGCCATGCACATCGCCGGAGCCGACATCATTCTTGAAATGGGGGGCGTCCAGGCCATTGCCACGATGGCCTACGGCCTGTACACCGGCAAACCCGCCAATATTCTTGTGGGGCCCGGCAATGCCTATGTGGCTGAAGCCAAGGCCCTGCTGAGCGGTTCCGGCCTGTGCGGCATCGATGTATTTGCCGGTCCCACGGAGTCCGCCGTCATTGCTGATGAGACCGCCGACCCCATGACCGTGGCCATCGACCTCGTTTCTCAGGCCGAACACGGCTACAATTCTCCGGTCTGGCTCTTTACCGTCAGTGAGGAACTGGGGAAAAAGGTTCTTGAACTGATTCCCAGGCTTTGCGAGGACATGCCCAACCCCGACGTGCCTCTGACAGCCTGGAACGATTACGGCGAAATCATCTGCAGTGCGAACCGCGAGGAACTGGCCCGGACCTGCGACGCCTATGCTCCTGAACACGTGCAGGTCATCGCCAAAGACCTGGACTGGTGGCGCGACCGGTTGCGCAGTTTCGGCTCGCTGTTTTTAGGCGAGGGCAGCACCGTGCCGCATGGCGACAAATGCTCCGGCACCAACCACATCCTGCCCACCAAAAAGGCCGGCTATTACAGCGGCGGCCTGAATGTGCACAAATTCCTGAAGATCTGCACCTACCAGAACATCAGCGAACAGGCCAACGAGGTCATCGGCGGCGCCGCCTCCCGTCTGTCGCGGGTAGAAGGCATGGAAGGCCATGCGCGCGCCTGCGACTGGCGTCTGCGCAAGTTCTATCCCGGCCGGAAATGGGACTTCCAGGTTTACGAGCATCCCAAGTTCTGACGTTGTCGTGGGAAGTCCTTGCTCCCCACTCCCTCAAAAACAGAGGTATGCATATGAAGACGTTCACCAAAGACTTTACCCTTCAGGAACCCATTCCCCAGGAAGGGATTGATCTTGCTCTCGGCGTGCTCAAGACCGGACGGCTGCACCGCTATAACATCATGCCCGGAGAAAAGGGCCATGCGGCGGAGCTGGAAGAGGCATTCGCCGCATATATGGGCTCGAGATACTGTCTTGCCTGCGCCTCATGCGGCAGCGCGCTGTATATCGCTCTCAAAAGTCTCGGCGTGAAAACGGGGGATACCGTACTGTGCAATGCCTACACCCTGGCTCCGGTACCCGGCGCCATCGAAAACGCCGGAGGCAGCATTGAACTGGTGGAGATCACCGATAATTACACCATAGATATCGACGACCTTGACGCCAAGGCCGCCCGCACGGGGGCCCGTTTCTTCCTGCTGTCGCACATGCGCGGGCACATGGCCGACATGGACAAGGTCATGGAGGTGGTGCGCAAACACAACTTAATCATGCTGGAAGACTGCGCTCATACCATGGGCGGCTCCTGGAACGGCAAAAAAAGCGGCACCTTCGGCCATGCGGCCTGCTATAGCACCCAGACCTACAAGCACATGAACTCCGGTGAAGGCGGCCTGCTGATCACCAGCGATGACGACGCCATCGCCCGGGCCATCATGTACTCGGGATCATACATGCTGTATTCCGCCCACACTTCCCGCCCCGGCCCCGATGTCTTCGAGAAGATCAAGAAAATCACGCCCAACTTCAGCTCGCGCATGGATAATCTTCGCGCGGCCCTGCTTCTGCCCCAACTCAAACTTCTCGATGAACAGTGTCGCCGCTGGAACAGGCTGTACGACCATATGGAAGCCCGTCTGAAGTCCATTCCCGGTGTGGTTTGCCCCGCCCGCGACCCGCGGGAATACTATGTGGGCAGCTCCATCCAGTGGAATCTGCCCAAGGCCGGCTACAAGGAAATCGAAGCTTTCATCGCCGGGACCGGAGAACGGGGCGTATCCGTCAAATGGTTCGGTAACAAGGAGCCTGACGGTTTCACCAGCTCTTACGACAGTTGGCAGTATTTTCCTCATCTCGCCACTCTCGATCTGCCCAGGACTCGCAAGGTTCTTGCCACCATGTGCGACATGCGGCTGCCCCTGACATTCTCCACAAAAGACTGTGATGACATCGCGGACATCCTCGTCGGCGTCATAGAGGAAATGGGCCTGCGCTAACCGCCGGCTCCGCTTTTTCACAACGCATTACACCAAAGGATGATATCATGAATCTCGCCAAGTTTCCCCGCCGTGGCTATGTGACCACCCCCACTCCCATTGAGCCCCTGCCCAATTTTTCCAAGGCGCTGGGCGGCAAAGTCAACATTTACATCAAACGCGACGACATGCTTCCCGGCACAGCCGGCGGCAACAAAACCCGCAAGCTCGATTTCTGCATGGCCGACGCTCTAGCCCAAGGCGCGAACGCCATCATCACTTGCGGCGCCGTGCAGTCCAACCACTGCCGTCTGACCTTGGCTTGGGCAGTGAAGGAAGGACTCGACTGCCACTTGGTGCTTGAAGAACGCGTCAAGGGTAGTTACAAGCCCGAAGCCTCGGGCAACAACTTCCTTTTCCAGCTTCTGGGCGTTAAGAGTATCACTGTTGTGCCCGGCGGCAGCGACATGATCTGCGAAATGGGCAAGGTGGCCGAAACCCTGAAGGCCCAAGGCAAAAAGCCCTACGTCATTCCCGGAGGCGCATCCAACAAGATCGGCGCGCTGGGCTATGTGAACTGCGCGGAGGAAATCATGCGCCAGCTCTTTGAGATGAAGCTTTCCATCGGCCACATGATCGTTCCCAGCGGCAGCGCGGGCACGCATGCAGGCATTATCGCCGGCATGTATGCCAACAACGCCTGCATTCCGGTGACAGGCATCGGCGTAAACCGTCCCAAAGACGTACAGGAAGCCGCCGTGCATAAGCTGGCCCAGGAAACTCTGAAGTATATCGGCGCGCCGGTCAGCCTGCCCGCCGACAAGGTTGTGGCCTTTGACGACTATGTGGGTCCCGGCTACTCCCTGCCCACCGGGAGCATGGTCGAGGCCGTCAAGCTGCTGGCCGGCACTGAAGCCATCCTGCTTGATCCCGTATACTCGGGCAAGGCTATGGCGGGCCTCATAGATCTCGTCCGAAAAGGACATTTCCCGGAAGGCGCCAATCTGCTCTTCCTGCACACCGGCGGTTCCCCCGCTCTGTTCGCCTATCTGGATACTTTTCGTAAATGACAAGGGCACATGGGGCGGCGGGCATGGCTCCGCCGCCTGCTTCCGGAGACAATTATGTCCGTTTCTCCATCTTCTATCGGCGTTCTCGGCGGACTCGGACCCTATGCCGGGCTGGACCTTGTCCACAAAATTTTTGACTGTTGCGCTGCAACAAAGGATCAGGATCACCTGCCGGTCATCTTGTATTCCTTCCCTGCGGAAATCCCGCCGCGTGTGGAGTTTCTACTGGACGACAGCCTCGACAATCCCGGCCACGCCATGGGCGGGATCATGGTCCGGCTCGCCAGGGCCGGAGCCACGGTTATCGGTATGCCCTGCAATACGGCGCATAGCGCATCCATACTTGACGCGGCTCTGGAGCGCCTCAAAGATTCCGGCTTCACGGGATGCTTTGTCAACATGATCACGGCTACGGCAGAGTATATCGCCCGAAACTTTCCACAAGTTCGGCGCGTCGGAGTGCTGTGCACACAAGGGGCGCATGCATCCCGTGTTTTTGATCAATATCTCGGCCAAGCCGGTCTGGATGTACTCTATCCCGACGCAGCCGGACGCGAGAAGCTTCAGCGCGCCATCAGCGATCCGGCCTATGGCCTGAAGGCTTTTTCCAGCCCCGTCACGGAAAAAGCATGGAATGGCGTCACGGCGCAGGCGCGCCGTATGGCGGAGCGTCAGGTTGATCTGATTTTGCTGGGCTGCACCGAGCTGCCTCTGGCACTTGCAGGAAAAAAATTTGAGGGCATCCCTCTTGTAGATCCCACACGCGTTCTGGCCCGTTGTCTTGTCCAGGCCTATGCTCCGCATGCTTTACGGCCTGAACCTGGAGAGTAAAGCCGCTTGATATGAAAAATGCCGGACGGCTTTCATATATTCCGAAAAGACAGCACAAAGAAAGAAGACAGCGATTTCCCGACATAGAAGGAGTACAACTATGGAACAGGGCACCATCCGCCTCAAGACCGGCCTTGCCGAAATGCTCAAGGGCGGCGTCATCATGGACGTCACCACCCCGGAACAGGCGAAAATCGCCGAGGAAGCGGGCGCTTGCGCCGTCATGGCCCTGGAACGCGTGCCGGCCGACATCCGCGCCGCC
>NZ_JAGZUV010000082.1:0-11921 GCF_018379785.1 Desulfovibrio sp. | reverse complement strand
AAACTACTCTGGAAGAAAAAGGTCGGGCAGCTCAACTAACCTGACAACAGGCACCATCAAAACGGTACCGACTGTCAGATCAAGTCTGAACTACTACATTTCTAAACCCATGAGCTTCATCGTACACTTTGTTGATCGCCTCCAGATCGTTGGGGTTTAGCGCGCCGAACTCCAGGAGCGGGGTCGATTCCTCTGCATCATACGTCGCCAGCCGAGTAATTCCCTTGACAGATTCATGTGGTAACATTTTTACTTCCTTCACGTATCTTCTCCACCCACTGCCGTTCCCTCTGGTCTGCGATGTCCCAGAAGTATGGAAAAAGAGAGACCAGCAAATCTTTCGCATAGTCCCACTCAGTTCCCGCCCCAGTGCAGACGGAAACGCCATATGGCCCTTGTATGTTATCAATATCCCGGATCTGGAAGGGACCGATCCTGTGCGCCTGCATCGGGGGCAGAGTCGCAGATTTGTATTCCGTGAAATGCCAGCAGCCTCCGTTGAACTCCACATCAGGCCAATGTGGGACAAGAAATTCAGGCTGATGATTCGATCTGGCATCGAATGCCATGCCGTTTATTCTTTTCATTTCAAGTTCATTCAGATTGACCTTGAAATATTCCGGCCTGCCTGGTTCGGTACAGAATGACAGCCGGGACTCATATTCTTCACCAGAGTATTTCCTGCTCATGAAATTTGCGGTGACGAAAAAGCCTTTTTCCTTGCAGTAGAGACAGCTCCGCGCCAGTTCCAGTCCCCAATCGCAAGGGTCCGTTTCCGTCCACTTCACCGCTTCCGTGACGCCCCATACGGTGTCTCCATCCGTTGCCAGTGGCCCGGAAGGGGACCCCACCTCTTTGCCGCTTCCATTTATGTGCCAAGTTTGAAGCATTTTATGGCAATATGGGCAGTTATACTGGTGATTCTCCACAGGGCGGATTGAATACAACTCAGAAACTGTTCCATTTTTGAAAATATCACGCGGAGCCATACCTTCAGCATCTTGGATGCCATCGTCAGCGCCATTCTCCAGCAACAGTTTATAAACGTGTGTGTTTCTGTATTCAGCCGCATAATGAAGGGCTGTTTTTCCTTCTTTGTTTTTCACATTGACCAGACTTTTCCCGTCCCCGCTGAGAGATGAATGGCTAAGGATCAGATTGCAGCATCTATAGAGGCCGTAAGCCGAGACACAATGCAAGGGCGTGCTTCCCTCAGCATCGACCACATGGGGATTCGCTCCACGCTCCAGAACGCCCTTGACGGCTGAAAGGTCGTCGGACATCACCAAAGCGTGCAGCAATGTCATTCCCTTATAGCTGCCACCGTTCAGGATCTGTGAAAAATCATCATCCGCAGGAAGATCGTCCAGTGTTGCACGGCTCTCCTCGTAATCTTCCAGCCACTTTTGAAGTTGATATGTTTGCTGCCAGTCTTCCATGGCTTTCTCCTGCGAAGTAGAGAGGGCGGGAAAAACTTTTTCTTTCTTCATTTCCGCAATGCCTTCTGCGCTCAATTCTATTGGCAACGTGGCTTTCTCCGGCCCCCAGGGCCTTGCTCAAGACCCGGGCGATAGCCGGAATTCAAATCCTGATGGAATATGTGCCAGAATTCTTTGTCCACGAAGCGGAGTACGTCGACGTCCCCCCTCTCTCTCATGGCGGTACGGCATATCTCTTCAGTCTGGTTGGTGACGTATTGAAGGGCTGAGCCGTTTTGCTTCACGGCTTCCATGCATAAGGATTCAGTCTGCTTCCGGACATACTGGAGGGCTTTGCCGTTTTGCTTCACGGCCTGCAGGCATATGGGCTCCGTCTGCTTCCGAACGTACTGAAGAGTCATTCCATCCTGCTTCACGGCCTGCAGACATATGGGCTCCGTCTGCTCCTGAACGTCTAGAAGAGCAGTGCCACTTTGCTTCACGGCCTGCAGACAGATAGCCTCTGTTTGTTCCCGAACGTATTGAAGAGCGTTCCCACATTGAGTGATCGCAGCCATGCATATTTGACTGGTTTGCTCATGGACGAATTGAAGAGCATACCCATTTTCCTTCACTGCAGCCATGCAAACAGGTTCAGTTTGGTCAAGGACGAAATGTATGACATTGCCGTCTTGCTTCACGGCTTCCAAACAAACTCCCTCGGTCTGTCTCCTGACGAACTCGAGCGCCATGGCATCCTCCCTCACTGCCGTCATGCAAATCTGCTCATCCTGATCAATGACATACCGAAGCGCTGAACCTCTTTGCTTCACGGCTTCCATACATATGGGCCTGGTCTGGTTCCGAACATATCGAAGTGCCTCTCCGTCTTGAAAGACGGCGGCCATACAGATTTCATGAGTTTGATCGCGGACGTATTGAAGGGCATTCCCATTCTCTATCACCGCCTCCATACAAATTTCTTCTGTCTGGTGCTTGACAAATTTGATGTTCAATCCATCCCGTTGTACAGCGGCCAAACAATGGTTTTCATCAGTCCAAACTTCAAGGTCTTTAATAGATGAGATCATATTCTTCTCCGTATTGCTGATAATAGGGTTGCGGCGATTAATTCACGTACGGCAGCGCGCCCTTCCTGCCAGTAGATGCAAAGCTGTCCTTGGAAATCAGTAGGAATACAGCATTTTTGAAATATTTCATTTAACTATGCAGTCTTGTTAAATTGTTTACTTGCATCCAAATATAAATCCAATATCCAAAATAAATATCCCTGAAAGTAAAGTTGTTAATGGCATTACCAGCAATAAAACTATATCTGATTTATCAAAATATAAGTAATAATATTTTTTATATTTAGAGATTGTTTTAAACATATTGAACATATTGAAGCACATTGGGATAATAAAAAGTAAAGATATTAGCAGAATACTTACATTAAACATCATATATAGAGAATAAACGAGTAAAATTATAAATACTGATACTGATATTATACAAAACAAACTAAATATTATTAAGAACTTTGATAATAACATTCTAGTTTGTAATCTTGCCTGAATCATACCCTGCGCCCATCGACTCCGTACTGTCTGCTGGCGGCCGCATAGTTTTATCTTTGTGTATTTTTTCATTGTATTGTAATTTTTGCTACACTATCCGCTTCAGTTATGGCACGACAAGCACATCCTTTAGCATATCCTTTTGTCGTTCCATCATATTTATCATATAAATTTCTTTTCTTCTTTCTTCGACTTTATCAACGCATACCTTATATGAAATAATGTTAAGAGATAAAAAATCATCATCATATTTTTTAACTAATTTTTTACATAAATTCAGTTCAGAGTCCGCTTTAAATTCTTCAATTTTTGAAATAGTATATTGTATTTCATCAATACTTGCTTTTGTATAAATTATTTTATGAATTAATAAAAATGATGTTATAATAAAAATAATCTCAATTATAATACACATTATTCCAGATTTATAGCTTCTTATATTAATATACCCTCCGATATATGCAATAGATACCACAACAACTAAAGACCAAGCACTAAAGATAGAATTATAATCAATAATAAAATTATTTCCAGGTAATGTATATTTTTCAAAAAGGGCAATGCGTAAAAATTGATAAAAAATTGTATAATCACAAACTATGTATGCAGCAAAAACGACTGCCAATGGAGCCATAATTATATATACCGACCTGAGAAGATTAACGTTTGCCATCAAAGCTATATTTTTAGATTTTGTCATATCATTAACCTCCAATTACAAAGGGATGTTCTCCATACTTTCGCAGATAAAAGACTTGACTCCGGGCCAGCACCCCATGCCCCTGCCCATGATGGAGACATAAGCGAGGTACGATTTAGGATCTCTTCAAGGCCTCGGAGCATCCGGGGTCTTGCTCCGGCTTTCTTGATCGCTCCATTGATCCATTTCATGGGAGAACATTTTATGAATAATTGAAAAATTACTTCTAATTTTTCTAAAAAACAAGAAAAAGGTGAGAAAAATTTAAAAATTCGTCTTACCAAACCAGACAAAGTCCAGTCCGCTGTAATTTATTCTTGGTTTAAAAATTGCATTGCCAATAGAAACACTGCGGGCCCCGCGCCCCAGACCCGCGCTGCGCGACAGCCAGTGAGAGATTTCCATGGCAACCAAAATCGTTTCTCCTCTGGCAGGATGGCTTG
The DNA here is from genome assembly GCF_018379785.1 of Desulfovibrio sp. Taxonomy (GTDB): domain Bacteria; phylum Desulfobacterota; class Desulfovibrionia; order Desulfovibrionales; family Desulfovibrionaceae; genus Desulfovibrio. The sequence goes on along the minus strand of NZ_JAGZUV010000082.1, from coordinate 7,780 downwards.
GCGACAAAATGCGCCTGGCCAAGCGTATCGTTCCCCTCATTCCGCCACATCACACGTACATTGAGCCGTTCGCAGGCGGCGCCTGGATCTTTTTCCGGAAAGATCCAGCGCCCGTTGAGGTTTTAAATGACCTGAACGCCGATGTGGTCACGCTTTACCGTGTGGTTAAAAATCATCACGAGGAATTTCTGAGGCAGATGAATTGGACGCTGCCGGCGCTACTGGAGTTTGAGCGCCTTTGGAGGATGCCGGTCGAATGCCTCACGGACATCCAGCGCGCGGTTCGGTATTTCCAGATAATTCGGATGTCCTTCAGCGGCCGCATGGCGGGAAAGCCGTCATTTAGCCGGAAATGCTCAAAGCCAGCTAACTTCAACCCCCTCAGAGTCAACGAGATAATATGCGGGGCATACGAGCGCCTTGCACAGGCCTGTATTGAATGCCTTCCTTACCAGGAAATTCTCATGCGCTATGACAGTGAGAATTCGTTCTTCTACATTGACCCGCCCTATTTCGGACGTGAGCAGTATTACGGCAAGGATATGTTTCATAGGGAGGATTTTGCCCGACTGCCCGGGCTTTTGAAAAATCTGCGCGGAAAATTCCTTTTGTCCTTGAATGACGTTCCGAGGGTAAGGGAACTTTTTGCCAATTTTAGCATTTCCAGCCTCAGCACCTGTTACACATGCGCGCCAGGCAGAAACAGTCATCCCTCAGAGCTGCTGATTGCCAATTTCTAAGTAAAAGGGCCGGGGTATAACCCCGGCCCACAAACTATTCTCCGTATCATCTTTAAGACATCACCTGAGTTTTTCCGGCGGAAACTCTCCATGCGCCCGCAGATAAGCCGCAGGTTAGACCCCGTTGCGCCGCAATTTTTTCATTATCAGTTGTTCCAAAATCTGCTGTTTCTCTTCGGAGCGCGGCTATGTTCGTTCTCTGGCGGGGAATTCGCCGGCCAAGGCTTTTTTTCTGCGGAACCGCCTTGCGGTCTCACGCATCTTTTCAAAATTTAGGTCCATTTTCTCTTCCAAAGGGCTCTTAAAAAATCACCTACATCGTGGAAATATGCGCCGCAGATTTGCTTTCCATCCGCTCCTTGGAGAACAGGTGCAGTTCTGCCCCGAAAAAATTCTTCAGCCGCTCCACGATATTGAAGTGGAATGTTCTCATGGGGGAGACAACCATACAGACCCGACGCATCACGGCGTGCTTCAGCAATACTGCCATCCGGAAAGCCAAACCCTATGGAGTCCCTACAGGGCCTGCCACTCAGCCAAAGGGCTGCCGACGAATATGCGCTGCTGCAGAAATACCCGTCCAGCTGGTCCAGGATATGGTACTCGGTCCGCATTCCGTTTTCCGCGTATATGCCGTCAAGACGCCGATGATAGTGCGCGGAAATCCAGAGCGATGGTCTGCAACCGCGCAACACCATATCAAGAACCTTGACACTCGGATCCGGCGAAAAATCAAAGTTGCCCCGCGGCGTGTTCTTCCAGCTGTGCTTAGCTATGCCAAATGCCGTGGGCACTGTATGCGAAAGGACAATATCCACCTTGGGCAGTTTGCTGGGGAGGTGAGCCCGCTCAAGAATTTCTTCAGGAAACCAGTCGCGTCCCTCCTCCCGATACGCACGATCTATGGACTTCCCTCCCCCCGCGAAAAAAACCGTTCTCCCGTCAGGCAATTCCATGGTGGATCCGCAGGGATGATAAATCACATGCGGCGCCAATTCGACGGATTGAAAGCTCCCCCTGGGAGCTGCGGCGCAAAGAGAAGGATGATCCTCATGATTGCCGTCCAGAAAGTGCAGCTCGGTCGCCGCAAGTACAGAGGCCGGGAGTATATCATGCGGTAAAGGAAATAACTTTGGCCACCAGCCAAAATCCCCAGCGACGATGCACAGATCAGGGCTGTAGACCGCCAGGATTGAGCAGAGGTAATCCCAGCGGGCGTGGGAGTCACCAAGCACCAGGATACTTTTTTCTTCCATGTGTCGCCTCACGTGTACGCGGAGGCCGTACCCGTTCGCAAGACTTCAACCTCGTCGGTGCAGGTGGCATATTTGTCTGACGAAACCAGAAGGCTGCCTAACTCCACACCATCTTCACGATATCAGCATAGCAGACATCGTAGTTGGCGATTCCGCACAAGAGCGCATCAGGATCCTCATCCTCTTGGAGGTTTCGCTTGCCCGCATGTCCGGCACCGTCAAAAAGCGGGAACAGCTGACCGCCCCCCAATGTATGTGCGCCACAGATCTTCCTGAATACGCCCTTCAATATTTCCTTCTGAGGACCGGAAACCATTTTTCGAGTGGCAATAAGGCAGGCATAGGCCAGCCTGGCGCAAGATGCTCTGACAACTAAATATTCGTCCAGAGAGATGTGCTGGAATGCACGCCAATGAAAAAACATGGAAACAACGCATGCAAACAGAGCTTGGCGCTCACGAGGCGAAAGATCAGAACGGCCTTTGCAAAAGGCTTCCAACGCTGTCTCCATTGAAGGAAATTTTCTCTCCAAAGAGACTGCATGAAAGGTTAAGGGCGCAAGCAGCATGGCGTTTTCTTCTGGAACGGGAACCAGTCGAGAACAATGTCTAAAGTGTTCTTCAACACATCTATATTTCCCACATAATCATGGATTGCATATTCAGCAAGCTCGCGGAGTTCATCACGAACAAGAAGACCATGAGCAATGAGTTGCTTAATGTCATTGCGATCACGATCAGAAAATCTGGAAAGTTTCATAAGAGCCAGGTCAACGGGCGCAAGGACATACACTTCCAACATCCCCAGCGTTGCAATTTTTTTGGCCCTCTCCGGGTATTCATCGTGAATGAGAGAAAATGTACTATTAAAATTATAATCAAAATCCACACGTTCCGCATCAAGTGGATCTTCGGCAACAACAAGAGCATGTAACCCTTGCGCAACGCTCATTTTGTGGGAAAACAGCACATCAAGGTCAAGAGACATCCTCAAGCCGTTAAGCCAAAAGGCTACAGCCTGGCCACCGGCAATATAGGCATTCACAGGATATGAACAGCCCTCGACGGTTTGAGCTATTTGCTCAAGGATATTCATACTGGCATCAAAATAACGCCCAGCATGGTAATTGCCTGGCATTTTGACCTCTCTTGTCATAAAAAATCTAGCTTCGATAAATTATGAAGTCAATTTATACGCCGCCAGATTGGCGTGCTGCGTCTTCACATACTCCAAGGCCCCAGTAGCTGCCGCAGCACTCCTCACAATTTTTACACAACTCGCTTCGATCATGGCATTGACCCGAGAGCCGGCAGTTTCTCCGGCTTGGCGGAAATCCGTGCGGATCCCGATAATGGGGATATTCCTGGCAAAGGCATAGCCGATTTCCCAGGCCGTGCCATCATCCACCTGAGCACCGTCCAGCAATGCCAGAACCAAGTCGCACGAGTCCAGGGCAGCGCGATCCGTTTCCATAATCTGCCGCACAGCATCCTTTCCCCACCGGGCAACGTCTTCCTGGGACACCAGATCGCCGGGCCAAACAGGTTCGTGGCCTGCCGCGGCAAGCATCGCTTTCAAATTCTGATGCCACTTACGATCCGCCTCTGAAAAAAGAGGCCCCGCCTGATAAATACGCATAATCACGACCTCCTTTGGAGGGTTGATGGCCCTGTAGATGAAACGGTTCTGTCCCTTTTTTCTTTCGGCCCAAAGCCTTTCAAGAGATAAATTATATAAAGAATATTTTATACTTTATACATCATAAGAATATTACATTTCATAAAAATCAAGAAAGTTTTTTGAAAAATTAGAAATAAATTGAGTAAAATTGCAAAATTTGATATTTTTCAAAGACCAAAAATTAAAATTCCAAATTCTCGAGTACGTGCCTGGGCGGCAAGAAAGAAAGGAAAGAATTATGACATATACAATAGACAAACTTTCCCATGAAGACATGGAAAGAATCCTTATGGGGATTGAACATCTTCAGGGTTCTAATCTTTGCGCTGTGGAAGAGGATAATGCAGACTACCCGATGCGTGCGCAACAAAATCGACGGAATCTTGAAGAAACGCAGCAACTTTATGGCAGAATTCGTGCAATATATCAAAACCCGCAACACGATAGCGCCAATGAATTTCTGGAATCTCTTCGAGAAACTCAAGGTCCGCCCCTGCCGGAGCCGCGGGCTGGAGCTGTGGCCAATGGCTACTGCAGCAACGAGTTCGCTGATGTAGGCCCCCTCTATGTTGGAATGTCGCCTACCACAGCACAACGGATTTTAAGCCTTTGGGATCGCTTTGAGAAGCTCCGCAGCAGCACAGGCGTGCTCACACCTCAGAAACTCTCCTTTAACGCCTCAGATCTTGGGATTGATTGCATTTTATTCAGAGATAGCCACTTTGAGGAATATCCTCCAAATGTATGGCAGCCGAGCTTTAAGAATGCCAGGCCTGACTTGGCCGAAGATAACCTTCCGGCCGTATACTCTTATGACCTTGAATTCGCTCCTTGCGGCGTGTCCGTCATTGCCCAAGAAAAGCATACGGGAACCACCGTAAGGGTTCATCTGAACAAACAGGTTCTTGAAAAAGTGGTTAGGGGGCCTTCGCTTGAAAAATGCGATGATCAGAAAACGGCAGATACAGAAGATGCGGCGCAAAAGTCCTGCAGAAGACCCCTCAGGCCCTAGAGGTTCCTATGTTGGACATAAAATTTAAAAAATTTGGCAGAAATCAGGAGCGCCGCCAGAGCAGAAAAGACTTCATCCTCGAAATGCACGATCTGGCCAAAAGCAGCGGACATGTGGCTTTCGAAAAAACCACGGCCAGAACGCTTCTTGGAGAAGCAGGGCACCGCCTTGATACCCTCCCCATGCTTACCGCTGATGAAAGAAACACCCACAGTTGGATCCTGGAGCTTGGGATCCGGCACGGTTGGGACACTACACTTTACCGTGCCGATTTCATGCGCCCCCGCCCCGACATTCGCTACTATCTCATAGATCCTGTGGATGAATTTGAGGCATGCTGCGCCGTTTTTTCAAACGACGTCCGCGGTCATCTTGAAATTTTCGAGGATGGCCGCCGCCTCTGGCCGTCAGGCCCTACTACAGGATATCACTATACCTCTGCATGGTGATCCTTCCGAGGCGAGTAAAGTCACAGCCGCCATTTTTGAGGAGTTCCAGGAAACGGCTGATTCTTCCTTCAGGTCCGTCCGTGGAGGTGCCCACACACTCAAAAATACGCCACAGCACTTGAAGATCACCAATTTGACCCAAGTAAAAAATTACTATATCTTAGTAAAAAATGCAATTTTGTACTAAGTTATGAGTAGAAATACCGTCGCCATATCGGCTTTGCCCCCTAGCTCCCTCTCCAGGCTGAAAGATCTGGGGCACCGCATTCGTCTGGCCAGAAAACGGCGAAAACTGACTCTCCGTCAACTGGCCGACCTCATGCTCGTCTCCGTGGCCACACTGCAGCGCCTTGAAAAAGGGGCCCCGGGCGTGAGCCTCGGGACATTAATGACGGCCCTGACATGCCTTCAGCTTGAAAACGATATTGATGCCGTTGCGGCCATGGAAACAGACATGGTTGGGCTTGAATACGAACGAAGGCGCCTGGAAGGGCTGAACCGCCGACAATCCGGGCCTGCCAAAGAAAATATTTACAACTTTTAAGGGGTGACCATGAGAGCTCGCGAGGCATATGTTCATATGCACCTTGGCGGGGAATTTATCTTGGCCGGCCGCCTGCGCCACTATGAAGACGGACGCTTCAGCCGCTGTCTTTTCGAGTATACAAACCGATATCTGGACAGGAAGGACGCTGTTCCTGTGGATCCTGTCCAGCTGCCCTTGAGGAAAGAGCATACTTTTGAAGGGCCTGAAGGGGGCACTCTTTTTGGCGGGATCCGTGACGCCTGCCCTGATGACTGGGGGAGGCATGTGCTTGATACCGCCGCTGAAGGATCAGGCTTTACTCTCTCAGAGTTCGACTACATGCTTTATGCAGGGCCCGACCGTGTAGGCGCCCTGGGCTTCAGTCTGGATCCGGGAAGCCCGGCTTTTTCCGATGTTCCGAAATGGACTGCCAACCTTCCCGGTACTGAACTCAACCTTGAAGGCATGCTGGAAGCCGCTGATACGGTTGAAGCGGCTGAATCACTCTCTCCAAGTTATCGCCGCTTTTTTGTCCGTGGTTCTTCCGCTCTTGGCGGGGCCAGGCCCAAGGCCTCCGTCGAAATGGACGGCCAACAGTGGATTGCCAAATTCAGCAAAGAGCGCGAGGCATGGCCGACATGCCGCATTGAGCAGGCCAATCTTGAGCTTGCCGGACTCTGCGGCATCGAAGTGCCGGCAACCAGACGAGTCACTGTATTTGGAGATCGGGATATTTTCCTTATCCAACGTTTTGACCGTGATCTTAAGCAAAAGCATTCGCAGCGCATCCCTTTTGTGTCAGCCATGACCCTGACCGGGCGCCAGGATCTGGGGGAACCTACCTCTTACGGAGATATTGTCACCGCTATGCGCCGTGACTTCTATCAGGCTGATACAGTGCGCGAAGATATAGCTCAGCTCTATCGACGGATGGCGTTCAACGTTTTCTGTAACAATTCGGATGACCATGCGCGTAATCACGGCTTCCTTTTTGATCTGGGAAGCCGAAGATGGCGCCTGTCTCCCGCGTATGATGTGGTTCCCCAACCGGTGATGGAAGACTCCGCGCGGATGCTTCACCTGGGCATCGGCCCTGAAGGCCGTATCGCTTCAATCTCCAATCTCCGAGCGGCAGGCCGCGCTTTTGGACTTTCCGAAGATCGCGTTTCAGCCATTCTGGAAGAGGTGCGGGGCACGATACGACAAAACTGGGAACGGGTATATGCTGGAGCGGGCGTAGCCCAACGTCACTTTAATGAATTGCGCAATTGCTTTGACTTGGCGCTCAACCAGGATGTGAAGAGCGCACCGGTAGAAGTCCTCCCCTCATCCCCACGCCCTCGTCAGGGCTAACCTGGCGCTGCCCTTGAGGCATAAAGTGAATACTCGCCAAGCCCAGCATTGCGCTGGGCTTTCTCTTTTTTATAAGAAAAATATTGAGAAAAATATTATTTTTCAATAAAATTAAAAAATGCTGAAAACGGGAGGCATTCTGCAAAATATGGGATTGGCCGAAGCAACAAACAATCTATTGCAGGCCCTGCGTGATGAGGAACACGCCCTCGCGAGCATGGATGCCTGCTACAGAGCCTCCCATGAAGGTCAACTCCGAAGTGCAAGACTTGAACTCATGAAAAAGTGTGCTGAAAGTCTGAGCAAATATTGTGAGCAAGCGATCAGCGATTCAAACTCCTCTGAGCTTTTAATCACCATGCCAAGTCTGGACGTTAAGATTGTAACAAATTCCAGTTTTTGGTTGGAAATCAAAAGTTTCATTCACAGAACTTGCCGCTACGCCGCCAGGGCTTATGTCAAAATGGAGAGAGGCCGAAAAAAAGGAGAAAAATTCCCCCCAAGCTATATTCAACTCTGCCGCACAGACCTTGAGGGTGCCCGGCTTGCAATGAGGATGCTGCAAGTCTCCACAGGCAGAGAAAACATTAAAAGCTCTTTTAGCATAAAAAGAATATAAAATTCTTTTGGAGTCTTTATTATGGCGGACAAATCCAATAGTTACGTGTAGTAGTTCAGACTTGATCTGACAGTCGGTACCGTTTTGATGGTGCCTGTTGTCAGGTTAGTTGAGCTGCCCGACCTTTTTCTTCCAGAGTAGTTTT
>NZ_JAGZUV010000081.1:0-11929 GCF_018379785.1 Desulfovibrio sp. | reverse complement strand
AAAGGCTCTGGGCTTGAACAAAGTGAAAGCCGGCGCCTTTAGACGCTGGCCGGTAACAAGCCCTTATAGGGCTGGAGCAAACCACCCGCTATGCGGGTGATTTTGATTTTTTTATTTCTGAGATCCCCGGATTAGAGCATGTTAACTTTAAAATGCTCTAACGCCGAACAGGGTGAGGCGCGCCGCGAAGCGGCATGGATTCAGTCGAAGGCTGCGTTCTTCGGCTGAATGAGCCTTTGAAAGGCAAAGCGTTTCAAAAGTAATCTGCTTGAGCTGCGGCGTTTTCCGTCCGGCTCTGTGCCTCATCACTACGCCGTGCCTGACGCGCAAGGCGGACGCCGCATGTCTGTCAGGCTGCGGCAACGGAAAAACTTTCAGCCAAGGCCAGCCCGAAAGGTCAGCGGTTGATGCCGTCCTGTTCCTGCCAGACGGCCAGGGTGCTGGAAATATAGTTGCAGATGGCGGCGTGTTCTTCCTTGCCCTGGCCCTGAACGCGTATGGGCTTGGCGAAACGGTAGCGTACGGCCATGCCTGTCTTGACCGGTCCCAGTTCCTTGATCTTTTTACCCTGGCCCCAGGCGTCCGTCTTGAGCGCCAGCGGCACGATGGGCACTCCGGCCCGTCGGGCCAGCTTGACGCCGATGCTGTTGAAATGCCGCTCGTCAAAGATGCTGGACCGCGTGCTCTGCGGAAAAACAATGATGGAAACGCCTCTCTTGAGGCGTTCCACGCCGCCGTTCAGTACGGCCGAGAGATCCTCGCGGGGGTTGACCCGGCCTACCACAATGGGGTCGCGCGAGCGCATTACCGCGCCGAAAAAAGGCATGGTGGTCAGGCTTTTCTTGACTACAAAGGTCACGGGCCGCCTTGGGCGGATCATGCCCGGCAGCATGAAAGTTTCCAACGTGCTCATGTGATTGGCCACAAAGAGGCAGGGCTCATCCACGGCACTGATGGCATCCATACCCTCCACCTCAATGGGGCAGCCCATGCGTTCCATGAGATCCGCCGTCCAGATACTGGCATAAACCCAGGCGGCGTCGTCGCATCTGCCTTGGGAGGCCCGGCGGCAGAGCCAGCGCACGGGCCCCAGAAAAAGACGGCTGTAAAAGGAAAGCGAGGGCAGCAAGCGGCTGAACGCGCCCGCCCGCACTTCGGGGCTGCGGTAAACGTCGCCGGTGAGGAATTTTTCAAGAAAAACGCCGTCAACATGCTGGGGAATCATGACTGCTCATCCGTCTTTTTGATTTTATGGATTTTGCGCCACCACTGGGAAAGGCGCGGTTCCTCGCCGTTGTCGCGCGGCTGATAAAAGCGCCTGCCCTCCAGCTCGGGCGGCAGATAGGGCTGTTCCACCCAGGAATCGGGGTAATTGTGGGGATATTTGTATTCCTTGCCGTAGCCCCATTCCTTCTGCAATTGCGTGGAAGGATTGCGCAGATGCAGGGGCACGGGCCGCGCGCCGTTGAGCTTCACTTCGCGCGCGGCATTGAGGTAGGCCGCGTAGGAAGCGTTGCTTTTGCGGGCCAGGGCCAGATAGACCACGGTTTCGGCCAGGGGGATGAAACCTTCCGGCATGCCCACGAACTCCACGGCCTGCTGGCAGGCCACAGCCAGGGGCAGAGCGCCGGGGTCGGCCAGCCCCACGTCCTCGGAGGCGGAAAGAATCAGGCGGCGGCAGACGAAACGGGGATCTTCGCCGCCTTCCAGCAGGCAGGCCAGATAATAGAGAGCCGCGTCCACATCGCTGCCGCGAATGGATTTGATCAGGGCCGAGGCCAGCTCGTAATGGCTGTCGCCGTCTTTGTCATGGCGGATCAGCACTTCGGGCAGGGCAGCCTTGATCTGCTCCAGGTCCCGCTTGTCCTCGGGCAGTGCGGCCACGTATTCCACCAGATTGAGCAGGCTGCGAGCGTCGCCGTGGGCCACTCCCGCCAACAGATCCAGCACCTCATCGTCCAACTGTACCTGAAGATCCTGCGCGCCGCGCCGCGCCAACTGCATCAGCTCAGCCCGGCCCAGTGGGCGCAGGCGCAGCACGTGCAGGCGTGAAAGGAGCTGACGGGTGACGCTGAAAGAAGGATTTTCCGTGGTCGTGGCCAGCAGGGTCAGTTCGCCTGATTCCACCAGGGGCAGGAAGAAATCCTGCTGAGCTTTGGAAAAACGGTGCAGTTCGTCCAGCACCAGAATTTCCACCCCGGCCAGAGCGCGGCGCAAATGCTGCAAACCCGCCTCGGGCGCGCTGAGCCGCAGATATTTTCTGCCCGTGGATTTAGCCAGCAGCAGGGCCAAGGTGGATTTGCCGCAGCCGGGAGGGCCGAAAAAAAGCAGGCTGGGCAGGCGCTTGGCCTGCATCAAGGAACGCAGCCGATCCGCCAAATGGCTTTGACCCAGGAACTGCGCCACATCGTCTGGGCGCATACGTTCGGGCAGCGGCTTGCTGATAGCCATGTTCAGCTCTCCGCGTGTTCCGCATTCCGGCCCGGCAATTGCGAGGCCCACCAGTGAATGCCCAGACAGAGGGTGGCCGCCGTTTCACAACGCAGAATCCGGGCTCCCAGGCTGACCGCCGTAAAGCCCGCCGCGCGCAGGGCGTCCAGTTCCCGCGCGGAGAAACCGCCCTCCGGTCCGATGATATAGACGGTCACACCCGCCCTGCCCGCCATATCCGGCGTCAGCATGGGCACATTTTCCTGCATTTCCCAAGGCAGAATACGCTGGTCGGCGACGCGGGAAAGTTCCACAAGTTCGTCCACGCCCCCGGTCAAAGCCCGCGCTTCCGGCAGCCAGGGATTGCCGCTCTGCTTGGCGCCGGCGATCATCTGCCCCTGGCAGGAATCGCGCGCGCCGGCCGGCAGTTTGCCCTGGCTGTGGTCGCCCTGCCAGAGCCAGACGGCATGCGCGCCCAATTCCGCGGCTTTTTCCATGAAAAAGCCGCGCCGCACGGCCTTGCTGAAGGCCAGAGCCATGACGGCCAGGGACGCGGGCCGAGGGGTAAACGATTCGCTCAGGCATTCCAGGCGGGCGCTTTTTTTGCTCACCGCGCGGACAGCAAAGCGGCCCGTGCGGCCTTGGCCGTCCAGCAGACCTACCTCGTCGCCCGGCGCAAGCCGCAGCACCTGCCCCAGGTGCTTGGCTTCCTGGACTTCCAGGCTGACTTCCCATTCCCCGGCTTCGGGCGGCAGATATAAAAATGGTCCGCTCATGCCACAATCACTTCCTTCATTGCCTTGGCCTCCGTGCCTAGGCGTGCCTTGCGCACGGCCTTGAAGCCGTCCTGCAGAGAGACCAGCCGTCCGTAGTTTTTGCGTATTTCCAGACCGGCTCTGGTCAGAGAGCTTTCAGGCACATCCAGATAATTGCGCTGCAAATACCGGTCGCGCAGAATTTTTTCCACACAGCCGATGACGTCGTCCACCAGCGCCGGAAAGAAATTGACGATCTCAAACTTGAGTTCATTGAGCAGATCAACGGCCTCGCGCATCATCTGCCGGTAGGTGATGCGCGCGCCTCTGAAGGTACGCTGGCAGATGTCTTCCAGAATGCGCACCCGCCGGGCCTGCTGGATATAGCTGAAGCGCGTGCAGACTTCCTGGTACAGGTCGCGCATGTTATCGAACATCTCGCTGTTTTCCGGCGCGAAAAGATAACCGGACAGGACTTTGCTGACATTGGCGAAAAACTCGTCGCTGTAGCTGATCATCCGGCGTTGGTGCTTGCTCAGCCAAGTGTACAGAAATTTGAGGCGTTTTTCGTCCGTGTCGGTATTTTCCACCACTTCCGTACGCTTGTAGACAATGCGGCCCGTGAATTCGCCCCGAACGATGTCGTTGAGGCGCAAAAACATGTTGCTGGCGTCCTTGATAATATTCAGGCCGCGCAGAGCTTCGCCGGTGAGCGGGTGCAGCACTTCCTGCCCGGCCACGGAAAGAGCGCGGTCCTGGCGCACGTTGCTGGAGTCGAAACGGTGCTGACGGTAGGTGATCCGGATGATCACCACCCGCTTGGTCTTGTCCAGAAAAAAGCCGTCTTTGTCGATGATGTCCAAGGCCTCTTCCTGATCTTCGTCCACAGCCACCAGGGCTATTTTTTCCAGCATGGGATAGCGCCGGTTTTCTCCGTTGGAGATGTATGTGGTCAGCGTGCGATCGGTCTGGCCCATGACGCGCAGGAGAAAACGCTCGCCCATTTTGTGCAGCTTGCGGGCGAAGAGCGCGCTGGAAGTGCGCCGCTCCGAGACGATGGGAAAGCCATACAGTTCCATGAGGTATTGATAGACGAACATGCGGTTGCGTTCGTACATGTCGCTGTCGCCGTAAACGAACTTGCCGATACGGATGCCGAAGCGCTTGAGCTCGCTGTCGATATCCGAAGGGAAGGAGGCGAAGACCCCGGCCAGATGGAAGAGTTTGTCCGCATCCCAGGCCAGCACCTGGGCCCTGTCCATGTTCAGCAGATAGGGCATGAGGGAAGGGTAATTGTCCAGAAGAACCGTATCCACATAGCGGAACTGCTGACGGAAAATATCCTGATGAATGCGCGGCAGGCGCGACGCCAGGGTCTGAATGTTCAGATCAATAACCTGATTCTCCAGCGGGCAGCAGGCGCCGTCCGCCTCGGTGATGACCGGGTGCAGCTTGTCGAATTGAAATATCTCGGAAAAATAGTCCAGCTGGCGGGCAAAGGCCACCAGGGCGAAACCCGGCAGATCCTTGTATTCGAACATGTCGTTATCAAAGGAGGGCAGCAGTTCGCGCCCCTCCACCAGTGGATAATTTTTATTTTCCTGATAGGGTTTGACAAGGCAGAAACGAATATGGACGGCGTCCAGAAAACGCTTGAGTCCGTCCAGGTCGCTGATGGCAACAGGTTCGGACAACGTCGTGGCATCCTGCCAGGGCAGCCCGTCTTTGCTGAAAACCTCTTGCCATTTTATCATCCGCGATTCCTGTAACAACTTTTTTTATTTTGGTACCCTTTTTTCCGGAATAATTCCAGTACGCAGAATATGGCTTTGCAGATTTTCCGCTCTGTTTTTTCCTCGCGGCGCAAGGCCCGCGCGCGGCGCAAAAGCAGTTGCGACGCCGGAAACGCTTTGCTACAACAAGCCAGCGCATGCGGGCCGTTGCCTGGGCCGCCGCGCCCCGTCACCTTCAACCCCACGCGCTATGATCGCAAATTCTCTTGAAAAACATATTCTGAGCATTGTCTGCAGTGTTTTTGACGCCTATTCGGCCGTATTGTTCCTGCCTGACGAGGAAGGCGAGGCCCACTACCTGTCCGCGTCCTTTAGTCTGGGCGACAAGATTTCTCCCGACGTCTCCATTCTGCCGGGCAGGGGACTGGTGGGCTGGATCATCCGCAACCGACAGCCCCTGCTGGTGCCCAACTTCGACCAGCGCCAAAGCAATCTGGGCTATTATGCCGACGGCGAGGAAGCCAGCATCAAGGCCTTCATGGGCTGCCCGGTGCCCACTGGCGGCGCGTTGTGCGTGGACAGCAAGCGACAGTACTCCTTTTCCGACAAGGACCACAAGATACTGCAGCTCTTCGCGGAGCTCATCTCCCGCCAGCAGGGCAGTCGCGGCCGACAGGAACTGGCCGGGGACATTCCCCGCTACTTCGCCGAACTGGGCGTCATTCAGGATCTGCGCTTCCGCTATAAACGCTGGCCGCAATTCTTGCAGAATTATCTGCGCACCATGGCCGACGCCACCGGCTTTGACTACTGCGCCTTTGCTTCAGTGGATGCGCCGGGCGAAACATATTGCGTGGAGTGCGAATCGGCCCGCCTGCTGTTGATGGACGGCGAACCGCTGATCCTGCCCATGGGCAGCGGCATTACCGGCTGGGTGTTCCGCAACGACCAGCCCGTGGTGGCCGAGGGCGTGGAGGGGGCTCCGGCTTCGGTGCTGTTCGGCAAACTGCCGGACATGCCGGATTTTCAGGCCGCCATGTGCATGCCGGTGATGGTCAACAAGAGCACGCGCGGCGTGTTGTGCCTGGCGCACACCAGCCCCCGCCAGATCGACGAGAGCATGCGCAGCTTCGTGCGCCAGGCAGTGGACCATCTGGCGCTTTTTCTGGAGAATCTGTATCTCAAAACCCGCCTGCGGACCATGCTGCCCAAGGCCCAGGTGCACAGCGACGGACCGCAGGCCTATGATCCGGATACCGCGCCCCTGCCGCCGCGCAAAGAACTGTAATTATGTTCCTGCAGCGTTTTTTTCGTTTTTTTTCCAAAGACATTGCCATGGATCTGGGCACGGCCAACACCCTGCTCTATACCCGGACCCATGGCATTGTGATTAATGAGCCGTCGGTGGTCGCCATTGACGTGCAAAAAAACGCCGTTCTGGCTGTGGGTGCCGGAGCCAAGGAATTTCTGGGCCGCACGCCTCAGCGCATCCGCGCCATCCGCCCCATGAAGGACGGGGTCATCGCGGATTTTGACGTCACCCGCGAAATGATCGCCTATTTCGTGCGCAAGGCCATTGACGGCCTACGCCTGATCAAGCCGTCCATGGTCATATGCATTCCCATGGGCATCACTCAGGTAGAAAAAAAGGCCGTCATAGACTCCGCCCTGCTGGCGGGCGCGGCTGACGTGAGCCTGGTAGAGGAACCCATGGCTGCGGCCATCGGGGCCGACCTGCCCATCCACGAGCCGCTGGGCAATCTGGTGCTGGACATCGGCGGCGGCACCAGCGAGGTGGCGGTCATTTCCCTGGGGGGCATCGCCAACGCCCAGTCCATCCGCGTGGCCGGCGATGCCATGAATCTGGCCGTACAACGCTATATGCGCGACGTTTTTCGCATGGAATTGGGTGAAAACACGGCGGAGAATGTCAAAAAAATCTTGGGCTCGGCCATGCCTCAACCCAATGCTCCAGCTCTGGAAGTTTCCGGCAAGGACCTGGTGCAAGGCACGCCCAAAGTGGTTACGGTGAGCGAGGGGCACATCCGCGAGGCCTTGCGCGAACCCATACAGGCCATTCTGGAAACCGTGCTGCGCGCCTTGGAAAAAACGCCGCCCGAACTTTCCGCCGACATCTACCGCAACGGCATGCTCATGGCCGGCGGCGGCTCGCTGCTCAAGGGGCTGGATCAGTTCATCGCCCGCGAAACCCGCCTCAAGGTTTTTGTGGACAAAGAGCCGTTGACCACTGTTCTGCGCGGCACGGCCAGGGCCATGCTCGACCGCCGGGCCTATCATACCGTGTTCATCAACTGACAAGGATTTGGCATGTTCCAGGCGGCGCCCATTTTATGCGAGTGCGTGGATATCGTGCGCCGGAGCGGTGCCATCATCCGCGCGCACTGGCCTCGGCCGCGCCGTGTGCGGCACAAGGGCAGCATTGATCTGGTGACGGAAACGGATCTGGCGGTGGAGGCCTTTCTCAAGGAAAAGTTGGCCGTCCTGCTGCCCGAGGCGTCATTCATGGCTGAAGAGAGCAGCGCCTCGGACCAGCAGCCGGGCCCGCTTTGCTGGATTATCGATCCGGTGGACGGTACCACCAATTTTGTGCACCGCATTCCGCTGGTCGGCACTTCCGTGGCGCTCTGGCAGGAGGGCCGGGTGGTTCTTGGTGTGGTCAATGTGCCCATGCTGGATGAATGCTTCTGGGCCGTACGCGGACAGGGAGCTTTCTGTAATGACCGGCCCGTTGCCGTTTCCGAAGCCGCCACGCTTACCGACGCGCTGGTGGGCACGGGTTTTCCCTATGATGTGGCCGCGCGTCTGCCGGAAGTATTGGAGCGGCTCGCCGCCGTTCTGCCCGTAACCCAGGGCCTGCGGCGCATCGGGGCCGCTTCGGTGGATCTGGCCTATCTGGCCTGCGGTCGTCTGGACGCCTTTTATGAAGCAGGCCTGAAGCCCTGGGACTTGGCGGCGGGCTGGCTTCTGGTGGAGGAAGCGGGCGGCAGGGTCAGCAATCTGCGCAATGAGCCTTTGTGTTTCGGCGAGGCGCTTCTTGCCAGCAACGGCCGCCTGCATGACGCTATGGCGGCGCTTCTGATGAAAACGGCCTGAGCCTTCCCGGAATCAGAGCAATTCACATTTGAATGAGTGAATTGCTCTGATGCCCGTGTGAGCGGACAGCGGAACCCAAGTGCAAGGATGCGACCGGAGGCGGCGCGGCCGTGCCCGCCAGCCTTAAGGGCTTGCGGGCACCGACAGCAATGCTTTCCTTATTTGTACGTCGCTTTGCGGCTACAGCTAACGTAACGCTCGAAGACCCGCCAACGGCTGCCGCTTCCGGGCACGCGGTCGGCGTATGGTTTGAAATGTATCCCATTTTAAACGCAAAATGCTGCAGGCTCAGCGCGGGCGCACGTAGCCGCCCTGAACGGCCACCCGCATGAAGGGCGAGAGCAGATCGCCGAAATGCGCGCCCAAGCCCTTGAGCTCGTCATAGTCCAGCAACATGCTGCGGTCCGGATCCAGCGCTTTTTGGGCGGCCAGAGCAGCGGGGAGACGGGCTTCAAACAGAGCCACAAAGGCTTGGCGGCTTTCCCGGCAGGGGGGGCAGAGACCCAGCGGCAGTAAACGTCCGCCCGGCTCGCCCCAGTTCTCCTGGAGCATGCCGCGGGCGCATGCTTCAAAAGATTGCCCGGCCCGCACCATGGCAAAGGACGAAAAGCCCCAGCCTCGTCCCTCGCGGAAACTCAACAAGGCCCGGCCCGCGCTGTCGCGGATCAGCAGGGCCGTGGCGCGATGACGCAGACGCTGGCGCAGCACGTCTTTTTCAGCCATGATGCAGAGCGGCGTATTGCGCCCGTCCACCACCTCCAGGAAAGAAGCGGCGTTTTTCAATCCCGGATAAAGGCTTTGATCCATGTGTGCACCCATTTCTTCCGGCGCGTCGCTCCCGATAGTCTTTCAGCGCCTTGACGCGCGCCATGCCGTGGCCATGCGGGAACTTGAGCAACGCTGTTTTTCCCTGCCCTGGTCCGAGGCGCAGTGCCGCGCGGCATTTGAGCAACCGGCTTTCGCGGCTTTCGGCCTTTTCCGGGGCATGGACCTGCTGGCGTATATGTCCGTATACCATACCTTGGAGGAGCTGGAAATACTCAACCTGGCCGTCAGGCCAGAAGAGCGCCGCAAGGGCTTCGGACGACGGATTCTGGACATGGCCTTGCAAGTGGCCCGCAAAATGGGTATGCAAAAGGTTCTGCTTGAGGTGCGCGTGGGGAATCACGCGGCCATCGGTCTGTATCAGGGCAGCGGTTTCCGCCAGGTGGGCGTGCGCCCGCGTTATTATACGGATACCGGCGAAGATGCGCTTATCTACGCCTGTCTTCTGCAAGAATGATCCCAGCCAAGGGTGCTGTCATGCAAAAAATCATCGCCGCCAACTGGAAGATGTACAAAACCCGTGCTGAAGCCGCACAAACAGCTCGAGATCTGGCCGAAGCTCTGGCTGACGGAACGCCTCATGATCGGCTGGTGCTGGTGTTCCCGCCGTTCACGGACATAACTGTCGTGGCTGAAGCCTTTACCGGCAAAAAAAATCTGGCTGTGGGCGGCCAGAATTTGTATCCTGCGGAGCAGGGCGCCTTTACCGGCGAAATCTCGGCGGAGATGCTGCGTGATGCGGGCGCGACATGGGTTCTGGCCGGCCATTCCGAACGCCGCCATGTCTTTGGCGAAAGCGATGAGCTGGTGGCCCGCAAGACGGCTTTTGCCCTGGCGCAGGGTTTCAAGGTTATGCTTTGCGTGGGGGAAATGCTGCATGAACGTGAAGCCGGACAGCTTGGGGACGTGCTTGCCCGCCAGCTTGCCACGGCTCTGGAGCTCCTGCCGGAAGCCCTGCGCGGGACGTTGCCCGGTCGGCTCGCCCTTGCCTATGAGCCTGTCTGGGCTATCGGCACGGGCAAGGTGGCGGGACCGGTGGAGGTACAGGAGGCGCATGCCGTCCTGCGCGCTCTGCTCGCGGATCTGATCGGCGCAACGGCTGCGGAACTGCCCATTCTGTATGGCGGCAGCGTCAAACCGGCCAATGCTTCCGCCCTGGTCGGGCTTGACAATGTGGACGGTCTTCTGGTAGGAGGCGCTTCTTTAGAGGCGCAAAGTTTTCTGCAGATTATCGGATCATAGTGAGGGCCCGTCCGCCCCGCTTGCGCTTGCCGCAGGCGGAAGCAGCCAGGACGGAGGCGCTTTGATTACGGCTTCGTTGATTGACGGCGGGGCATACGCAACTACCGGGTTGTCGCGCGGCATTTGGATGATGTGAGACCGGTATATCCTTTTTTCTGGAGCGCCGCCGGGCTGCGCCGGGTGGTGAGGAGGAATTCGTGCAGACTCTTATTCTTACGCTGCATATCATTGTGTGCGTATTGCTGGTTATTCTGGTCCTGCTTCAATCTGGCAAGGAAGGCATGGGCGTTATTTTCGGCGGCGGCAACACCTCGGTGTTCGGCAGCGGCGGCGCGGGAGGCATTCTGGCCAAGCTTACTACGCTGATGGCCGTCATTTTCGTGATCACCTCCCTGAGTTACACCTATGTGACGAGTTCCCGTCCCAGCAGCGAGTCCACCATCTTGAATGTCAAAATTGAAGAACCCGCATCTCCGGCCCCGGCTGCGCCTGTGACCCCCACGCCCAAGCCCGACCAGAATGCCGGGCAGGCCGCCCCCGCGCCACAGCAGCCTGCGGCGGCTCCGCAGAGCAGTCAGGCACCGGCTGACGTCCCCAAAGCGCCATAAGTTTTCTGTAGACGACAGTAGTGAGCCGCGGCAATGCCGCGGCTTTTTTTACCATTTTGTAAAGTCCTCCGGTTGTATCGCCATGTCCGACAATGATATTTTTGCGGAAAACCCTTTTCGCGCTCTGGATCTCAAGAATTTTCCCGACAAGAAAAAAGCCGCTGTGGCGGATGACCGCGTGTTGCAACCGGAGAGAGGGCGGGGAAAACAGCGTGTGCACGCGGGGGCAGCGCAGGACAACGCGGATGATGCCACACTGAATCCCGAGGAAACCGAGCTGTTCATGCAAGCCATGAGCCGCGTGCGGCGGGAAGGGAAAAAAGGAAAAGGCGGCACGCATGGTTTCCGCCTGGAAGAGCAGTGCTCCCTGCCTGACGCCGGAGAGCGCAAAAAAATCCGCAAGGAACGTCGGGCTGCTACGGGCGAGGCCGCGCAAAAGGCATTTGTTGCTCCGGCGCATGTTCGAGGAAAACACGCCGGTCCTGTGGAGCCGGAAGCGGTAGGGGAAGCGACGCGGCAACAGGCCGCCGCCAACGCGGAAGATGCCGAAGCCATGGCATTTTTGCGGGCCATGGGAGAAGTGCTTCCCTTGCAGACGCGGGGCCGCGAAGTCAGCCCTGAACCGCAACCAGGCACTCCGCCGCCGCAGGGCGAGCTGAGCCTGCAGGATTTCATGGACGGCAAGCTGGAGTTCGCTCTTTCCTTTACGGATGAATATCTGGAAGGGCATGTCGTGGGCCTGGATCAGATGATCATGAACAAGCTGCGTGCCGGTGGGCTGAGCCCGGAAGCGCATCTGGATCTGCACGGCCTGAATGCCATGCAGGCTTTTGAAGCCCTGCGGGGTTTCATGCGCGGTTGCTGGTACAAGGGACTTCGCACGGTGCTGGTAGTGCCCGGCCGGGGACGCAATTCGCCTGACGGGATGGGCGTGCTGCGGGAAAAGCTGCAAAGCTGGCTGACTCAGGATCCTTTTAAGCGGGTGGTGCTGGCCTTCTGCACGGCGCAATCCCATGACGGCGGCCCGGGCAGCGTCTATGTGCTGCTGCGCAAGTACCGTAAAAAAGGCCGTATTTACTGGGAGCGTATTCCTGCGGACGCTGATTTGTACTAGAAGTCATTGCATAATTCTAGAAAAAGTCATGAAAATCGTGTAATCGAGTTTCATGAGCAAATACCAAAGATTAACGGATGAGCAGTGGGCAATTTTGGAACCTCTCCT
>NZ_JAGZUV010000080.1:0-13879 GCF_018379785.1 Desulfovibrio sp. | reverse complement strand
TGACGCGGGCGCGCCGGAGGCAGCGGACGCGCCCGGCGTCAAACCGGTGACCCCGGCCAGCAGGCTGAGATTGCCGCCGGAGGCCACTGTGGAGGATTTGGAGGTGCGGTAGTCCTGGGTATAGGTGGACTTGGAGCTGGAGGAGAACAGGCCGCCCTTGCCGGACTCGGCCTTGACAAAGGAGCTGAACGTATCCTGCACGGCCACCACGGACAGATTGCCGCCCGCCGCGAGTTGGGCGTCGCCGCCCGCGCCCACCTGGGAACCGGCCACGGTCATGTCCCGCCCGGCGGTCATGTTCAGGTTGCCGCCCGCCGCCACAGTGGAGCCGGTGTGGGTGACGCGGTGCTCCCAACTGCGTGAGCCGCCGTCAAGGTGAAACTCCTCGGTAACGGTGCCCACAGTCATGTCCCGGCCCGCGGCCAGGGTCACGTCGCCGCCCGCGCTGAGCGTGGAGCCCCGGATGGCCAGGTCGTTGCCCGCCACGGCCGTCACAGTGCCCGTGGCCTCGATGCGGCCTTGGGCCAGCACATGCTGGTGGGCGGCATTGCCCGCGTCGGGGCGGGTCAGGGTTTGCGAGACAATGTCGCCCCCGGCCTTCAGGCTGATGTCCCCGCCCTGGATGAAGCTTGATGTAGACGTTTTTGGCCTGCACGCCGCCGCCGGGCGCGATGTCCTGCTGGGTGGCCGAGGCCAGGTAGAGGTGGGGCACAAGCACCTTCCGGCCCATGTGCTCTTCTTCTTCCAGCCAGATGATGTCCTGGGTCAGGGCCGCCACCTGGGTCGGGGTGAGGGCCACGCCGACGCTGAGATCAAGCCCCTGGGCCTGGGCCGCCGCCGCGTCCATGAGCCCGCGCATCTGGTCCGCGTCCGAACTGTAGCCGTTGAGGAAGCGCTGGCCCGTGGCGGCCAGAATCTGCTGCTGCACAAGGCGCGTCTCATAAAAGGCGTCGCCCAGCAGGACCACCTGCTGGCGGTCCTGGTCCAGGCCGATGCGGCTCAGGAAATAATCCGAACCGTAAAAAAGGCCCATATTCGTGAACATGGGGTTGGTTTCAATGAGGTAACGATGGCCCGGCGACGTGGACGGGCGGAACATGGGACTGCCCGCAAAAGGATAGCCCGCGCTCTCCGAATTGCCGTTGGGCAGCGAAATGCCCTGGCGGTCGCTGTAATTGTTGAAGGTATCCGACGACCGGGGAACGCCCGATCTCTTCGTAGGTTTCATTGTAGGACCGGAAATATTCGCCGGTGAAGTCATCATCGGAGTCCCAGCCCTTCATGGTTTCCTTGACCGTGCGCGTCCGTTGCAGCACGGCGTCCTTGTTGTCGACGTTGGTCGCCTTGACGGCGAGATTATTTCCGGCGGCAATGGTGCTGTAGTGGTTTTCAAGCAGGTCCGCGCTGATGAGAATGTCTCCGCCCGCAAGCATCTGGGCGGACGGCGAATCCTTCAGGATGTAGTCTTCATAGACGTTGACGTAATACCACAGTTGCCTTCTGTCGCAACCGTGACCGAGCAACGGCTTGTTGCATTCATACCATTCGTTGTATGAAATGTGCTTGCCTCGTTCCGCCACTTCAAATTCGCGTTTTTTGTTTTCCACGGTTTTTGCGCTGATGGAAAGCTCGTTCCCGGCGGAGATCGTGCCCGAGAGATTGCGCACGGCGTTCTCTCCCTTGCCGTCGGCGTCGGCGATCAGAATGTCGCGCCCGGCGTAAATTTCGCCGCCGTCGTTGAGCAGCAGGCCGGATGTGTACAGGCGCTGGTCCCGCGCCGCGTACAGGACGCCGCTCATATTGCTCAGGCTTTCGCCGGAATATTCAAGGTCCTGCCCGGCCGCCAGAAACGCGCCGTTCAGGGTTACATCCGTGCCGCGCAGGGTCAGGTCATTGCCGGAAGAAAGGCTGCTTTGAACGTCAAAGAGGGCTTTTCCCACATCCAGAAGCAAGTCGGAACCGGCGCTCAGGCTTGCGTCGTTCAGCTCCGCTTGGGCCACCCGAAAGGCCAGATCCGTGACGGCTTCCGCCTTGGATTTTTCCGTCAGTTTCACGTGCTCCAGGTCCAGCCCCACGCGTCCGCCCTGTACCAGGGTGTTCAGAAGGGCGAGCTCCCCGCCGGAGAGCACGACGTCGCCCCGGCCCGCAATGGTTGAAGAGGCGGCATTGGCCGTGGCGGCCGCGATGGTGATCGATCCGCCGGACAGGACTTTGGCCCGCTTTGCCTCCACTGTGCCGGCGGCGATAGTTGTGTTGCCGTCTTTTGTCAGACCGCCGGAACTGTCCACCCCGGACGCCGCCTGCGCGTCTTCGCCGAGAACCAGGGTATTGGCTTTGATCGACAGATTGCCGCCCGCATAAAGTCCGGAGGATTTTTCCGGTTCCGGCTCGGGCGTCGGGCCTGTCAGGCCCGACGCCGGTGCGGAAGCCGCACCGGCGGTTACGCTTCCGGCCTGTTTTTTGGCCTTGCGGGCTTCATATTGCGGTTCAAACACGCCCTTTTCCAGGCGCAGGTTGTCAGCCGTCACCGTCAGGTCGCGCGCCGCCGTGACGGCGGCTCCGGTTAGTTCGATATCCCCCTTGCCGGCCAGCACCGCGTCGCCGCCCGAGACGGCCTCGCGCAGGCGCAGCTTGCCGTCGGCGGTGATCACCATCTGGTCCGCGCTCTGCACCGTGCCTTCCAGGTTCACGCCCACGCCCTTTTCCGTGGCGATCAGGGTGATGCGGTTGGCGTACATGCCGCCCAGGGCCGAGGAGTCAATGCCCACTTCCGGTTTTTCCTCGGCGGCGGCGGGCGTAGCGGAGGGATTGCCGGGATCAGCCGGGGCAGGGGAGGGATCGGCCAGGGGCGTCACTGTGCCGTCGGCGGCCACGCTGTTTTTGCCCGTGACCACGGCCAGACTGCTGGCGCGCACCTGGGCCTCCACATGGGCCGTGCGCGCCAGCAGGGTAAAGGCGTCGGTGTTGTCAGCGTTGATGCCCGCGCCTTCAATGCGGATGTCGCCCTGGCGCACCTCATAGCCGCGCAACGCGCCGCCGGGGTCCACCTGCGGCTTGCCCGTGGTGATGGTGGCGCGCGGCACGTTGATGAAGCCGCCGCCGTTGACCGTCACGCCGTTGGGATTGGCCAGAATCACGTCCGCCGCCCGGCCGTTGACTTCGATATAGCCTTCAATGCGCGAACGGTTGGCGCTGGTCACCTCGTTGAGGATGGTGCGCGCCTCGGCCCCACGGTTGCCGTGGAAGTTGGGATTGCCCGCCAGAATGCCGCCGAGCTGCGAATTGGCGGCCCCGCTGCTGTTGTTCAGGATCAGGCCCTGCTGGTGGACGTTGAAATCATGGTACTGGTTGTGCGACAGCCCGGAGCCGTTGGCCGCCGTGATATTGACCACCGGCACGCCGTTGGGCGCGGTCTCCATGCTCGGGCGCTTGTTGGCCGCCGCGTTGGGGTCCGGCGTCACACCGGCGGCCCGGACGTTGGCTCCCAGTACGGGCAAAAGGATCAACTGCGCCGTAAGCACGGCGCACAGCAGGACATTGCGCGCTTCCCCTTTCCTCTTCATGATTCCCTCCCTTGAGCCCGGCAAAACGCGCTCCTTGCTGAGCGCTTACGTCCCGCGCGCCGGAATCGGGGGCCGACGCGGCGGAAGATTGTGTGTCAAAACGTGTATCGCAGGGTCAGATACCAGACGTCGTCCCGCTCCTTGACGTAATCCGGCGCGCCCAGCGGGTGCGACCAGGCCGCCTGCACCGAAAAATCCCCGCTGGTGCGCAGCCCCAGCGCCATGCCGTGCATTTCGCCCCATTCGTAGGGATCTTTGCCGTCACGGGCGATGCCGCCGTAATCATAGGCCGCGAAAAGCCGCACCTGGCCGAGAGGCGCTTTTTTGAGCGGGCCCAGCCATTTCTCCGGCACGGTCCAGGCCAGCTCATTGCGCACGTAACCGCCGCAATCCCCGCCCACGGGCGTCTCCTTGAAGCCGCGCACCGTGTAGGAAGAGCCCAGGTATAAGCGCTCGGAACCGTACATGGTCTGTTCGCTGGTCTGCCCGTATGCCGACAGCGACCAGGCCCACTGCTGTTCGCCCACGTTGAACGGGCGGTACCAGCCCAGCGTGCCCGTGGTTTTGCTGAAATTGGTGTGCGGCGTGGTGGAACCGACGGGGCCGGGCACGCTCCAGGACATGGTGGGCAGGCCCCAGATTTGCTCGGCCTGGAGGGTCAGCACGCCGCCCAGCATCCGGCGCACGTAGCTCGCGGCCAGGCCGCTGGTGGTCAGGCGGTAGCTGCTGGAGACCAGGCGCACGTCCTCAAAGCGGTTGACCACGTCCCGGTACTGAATGAATGTTCCCAGCGAAAGTTTGCTCGCCGCGTCGCGCCAGATCACCCTGTCCAGGGCCAGGCGGGCCGCCGTGGTGGTGCCGCTGCTGGTGTAGGCCTGATTCAGGCCGTAAATCTGCGTGCTGTAATTGAAACGGCTGACGCTGCCGCTCAGCAGCCAGTAGCCGAACGGCACGGAAAACAGGCCGGAAATGCTGTCGCTGTATCCCTCCCAGGGATTGCCGAACTGCCCGGCAATGCGCGGCATGGAACTTGTCCAGTACAGGGCGAACTGGTCGTTGCAGCCCAGGAAGTTGTCTTTTTCAAAACCGAGGGTGTACTCGGTAAGGCCTGTGGTTTCCTGCCCCAGGTTGTCCACCCCGGCGGAAAGCCGCCAGGTGCGCTTCTGCACGTTGTTGATCAGTACCCGGCTGGAGCCCGCTTCCGCGCCGGGTTCAATGCGCATGGTGGCGTTGTTGGAGGGCAGGCGGTTGAGCTGGTCCAGGCCCTGCTCGATATCGCGCAATTGCAGCACCGAACCCTTGACGCCGGGAAAGATGGTCAGAAACTGTTTGGGCTGCATGGTGGAGGCCGCGTCCGGCCCCACGCTCTCCACCCGGCCCTCGATAATCTTGATGACCAGCACGCCCCGGCTGAGATCCTGCGGGCCCAGAACCGCCCGGGAGGTGACGTAGCCGCGCTCCACATAGGCGTTGGTCAGGCTTTGCAGCACCGCGTTGATGCCGTCCAGGTTTAGGCACTGGCCCTCATACGGGGACACCAGTTTGCGCGTTTGCGTGTCAGACAGCAGGCGCGCGCCCTCCACCCGGATGGAGCGTATCGTCACGCAGGGACCACCGGGACGCAATGTCTCGGTTCCTTTGGGCGCGCTCTCCGTTTCCGGCGGCGGCGTCAGCAATTGCCGACGCTGCCGGGCCTCCTGTTCACGCAGGCGCTGCTCATACGGCTGGGCCGCGCGGGCGGGCAGATCAAACGGCGCAACGGGTCCGGCGGCCTGGGTAGCTGATGCCGGGAAAAGCCGCGACGCCAGAGCTGCCAAAACAGCTGCGGCAAGCAGAATTTTATTCATGAGTATATATAGGAAGGTGAAAAATAAAAGTAAATATAAATAAATTTATTTTAATTATAACGTATTGATTCTGTTCGGCAGCAGGGCAAATTACTTAGTAATTTTTTTTAGTCCCAAAGAGGGCCGGGGAACGCCTTCCCGCCCGGGCGGGAAAGGTTTGTAAAAACTGGTTGCAATCATATCCGATTGTTAACCGTGCATCAGGCTCAGCCCTCATCAAAACGCCGTCCGGGAAAAGCTGAATTTTTTTCGGGCAGTAAGGCGCAAAGAAAAAATCGGGCGACGCTGTATTGAACATACCGCGAGGTCAATTTCTTTTTTGCAACGCGGCCGCACGGAAAAAGGCGATTTTGCAGCAGGCGCTTTTAATGAGGGCTGAGCCTAAGCTGTAGAGGATTGGCTTGCGCCGCAGTGAACATGCCAAGAGAACCGGCGAAAAGCTGCCGGAAGTGGCCCTTCTCGGGGAGGCGTCGCGTGCGTCCGCATCAGGCGGGAGAAATAAAAAAGACACGGCGCGGCCGTCTCATGGCGGCGCCGTGGGGCGGAAAAAACCGGAGGGCCGGATAGTGCCATGTGACCTTTACGCGTTACACGGTACTAGCTCTTGAGATGGCTCTGGGGCGTCATGCGCTCCTTGGACAGAGAGGCCAGATCGCTTTCCTGGGCCAGATTGCGGTTCCAGGCGCGGATGGCCGCTCCCTGAGAAACCGACCACTGCTGCGAAGTCTGGCCGCAGGCGCAGACCACGCGCCAGACTTCCTGCCGACGGCCCGGCGGCAACATGGATTCCAGATGGGCATTGGTGCCCCCGCAGGCGAGACAGGGCCGGATAGTATGCGGATCAAGCTCTTTCATGCCGGGACAATAGCAGTTTTGCCCCGGTTCCACAAGGGCGCGCTCCCGCCTCGGGACGCCGCGCGCTGACGCTTTGCTGACGCCTGCCGGGACAGAGTGTTTTCGCGGGCGGCAACGGGTGTTGCCGAGAAGCAAGCCCGCGATGCAGGAGGAAACTATGCGTTATCTGCTTTTTCTGGCGCTGGCGGTCATGCTGGCGGCTCCAGTATATGCCGCCGAAACGGCGGCCCCGGCCCTGCCCGGCGGCGGCTTTCAGGGCCCCGGCGGGACCGTGGGCACGGACACCGTTGCCAAGGCCCTGACTGCCCCCAACAAAACTCCGGTGGTGCTGACCGGGCATGTTGTGGAGCGCGTGGCCGGCAAGGACGACAAATACCTGTTTCAGGACGAAAGCGGCAAAATCATGGTGGAGATCGACCACAAGGTTTTCGCCGGGAGGGACATCACTCCCGAGAGCAACGTGCGTCTGTTCGGCAAGCTGAAGAAGTATCCCAACAAGCCGTTGCGGGTGGACGTGAAGGTGCTGCAACTGTTGCAGTAGGCTCTTGCCTCGCCCACAATATACTCAAAACATATACTGTAACATCTGGAGGAAAAAATGCGTTATCTGCTTACTTTCGTCATGCTGGCCGTGCTGGCCGTCCCCGCTTACGCGGCATTTGAAGGCCCCAATTCCGGCGGCCAGAGCATGGGCGGCTTCCAGGGCCCCACCGGCGGCGTGCAGGCCGATACGGTGAAAAAGGCACAGAGTTCCTGGGACGACGCGCCCGTGGTGCTCACCGGCAACATTGTGGAGCGCCTGGCCGGCAGCGACGACAAATATCTGTTCAAGGACGCCACGGGTCAGATCATCGTGGATATCGACCACGAGATTTTCGCGGGCCGTACCGTGACCCCGCAGACCAAGGTGCGCCTTTCCGGCAAAGTGGACAAGGACATGATGGAACCGGTCAAGATTGACGTGAAGGTTCTGGAAATTCTGAAGTAAAGTATTTCAACGTTGAAATTGTGCCCAATTTCAACGTGAATCTGTTCTAGGGCAAAGTAAATCTGCTCTAAAAGAACGGCGGAACGCGGGGCGGGCTTATCCCGCCCCGGTTTTGCCCGGAGTATGTCCATGCGTGTACTGGCATTGCTGCTTTTCATCCTGTGCGCCGCCGTTCCCTCGCACGCCGCCGGTTTTGAGGGGCCGGGCGTCTCGCCCACGGTGACCCGGGCCGCGGATGTGCTGGACGCCCAGGACGATGCCCCTTGCGTGCTGGAAGGGCATATTTTGGAAAAAATCCCCTTCCGTAAAAACAGATATCTGTTCGGTGACGGAAGCGGCCGCGTGGTGGTGGAGATCGAGAACGACATTTTCGGCCACCTCACGATCACGCCGCGCGAACGGGTGCGTCTCATGGGCCATGTGAATTGGAGCCGCAAGCGTTCCAATGAAGTGGAAGTGGACGCTCTGGCTCTCATCGACTAAACTGACGACCTAACTTCGCCGCAGGTGCGTCATGCCCGTCTCCCTTCTGCTCATTGAAGACAATGAGGACATCCTGGCCAATCTCTATGCCTACCTGGAACCCCTGGGCTATGAGCTGGATTGCGCCCGTCACGGCCGGACCGGCCTGAGCATGGCCCTGAAGGGACGCTTTGACTGCATTGTACTGGACGTCATGCTGCCCGGACTGGACGGCGTGAGCCTGTGCCGGAATCTGCGCGAGGAACACCATTCCGCTGTGCCCGTGCTGATGCTCACGGCGCGCGACACCGTGGCCGACCGGGTGCGCGGCCTGGAGGCCGGGGCCGATGATTATCTGGTCAAGCCTTTTGCCCTCAAGGAGCTTGAGGCCCGCATCCGGGCCCTGCTGCGGCGGGGCCGCCTGAACGCCGTGAGCGGGGGGGCGGCGGCGGAAGCGGGTGTCTGGACCTTTGCCGATCTCAGCCTGAACAATGCCGAGCACAGGGCCGTGCGCCAGGGGCGTGAACTGCGTCTGAGCCCTTCGGGCTTCCGCATCCTGGCCGAATTGATCCGCGTGGCCCCGGCTCTGGTCCGGCGCGAGACCCTGGAACATCTGCTCTGGGGCGACGAAGCGCCGGAAGGCAGCGCGTTGCGCACCCATATCCATGAGCTGCGGCGCGAGCTGGACAAGCCCTTTGCCGTGCCCCTGCTGCAAACCGTGCCGCATGTGGGCTACCGCCTGAGTCTCGCCAGGGAGACGGAGGCGTGAGACAGAGGGCCAGCATCCGTCGGCGCATGCTGGCGGCCTTTGTGCTGCTGGCGCTGGGCATGAGCCTGACGCTGGGCCTGGTGGGCCTGTTTTCCTATGACCGCCTGGGCGAATATCTGGTGAGCTGGCACGCCCGGCCCGTCATGGAGGCGCTTATCGAAGCCGAACGGCGCGCCTGGGAAGCCGAAGACCGGGGCCGCCGCAACCTCTATTACGGCGAGGATCTGGCAGCGGCCATGCACTGGCGTTTTCTGGTGGGCAAGCAGATTCCCCCGGCCTG
This sequence comes from Desulfovibrio sp., assembly GCF_018379785.1. Classification (GTDB taxonomy): domain Bacteria; phylum Desulfobacterota; class Desulfovibrionia; order Desulfovibrionales; family Desulfovibrionaceae; genus Desulfovibrio. Next base: position 5,115 of record NZ_JAGZUV010000080.1, on the reverse strand, counting down.
GGAGGAATTGCCCGACGGCCTGCATTTCTTCAAACAGATGGAGGAATTTGTCCTCCTGGTCCGACGCAACGGCGTGGCTTACGCCCTGAGCGGCCGGACCGGCGCGTTTCAGGCCCTGAAGGCCCGTCTGGGCGGGTTGCTGTTGCTCTGCGCCGCTGCCGGGCTGGCCGTGGCCGTTCTGCTGGCCGTGCTGCTTTCCCGCAGGCTCACCCGTCCGCTCAGCCGCCTGACCGGCGCGGTGGAAAGCCGCGATCCTCGGGAGCCCGCCGCGGTCACGCCCGTGCCGCCGGATCTTCTGGGCCTGGAGGACGAGGTGGGCGTGCTGGCCCGCGCTCTGGCCGCGCGGGAGGCGGATTTGCAGCGTTTCGTGCGGCGGGAGAGTTTTTTCACCGGCGACGTAAGCCATGAACTGCGCACGCCGCTCACAGTCATGCAGGGCGGTCTGGAAATTCTTGAACTGCGCCTGGCTGCACTGTCCGAGGCGTCAGGCAACGCGGAACTCATGGCCGTGGTGGAGCGGCTTTCGCGCACCACGGCGCGCATGTCCGCCACGGTGCGCACGCTCTTGCTGCTGGCCCGGCGGCCCGAGGATCTTGAACGCGGCCCTCTGGAGCTCAGCGAACAGCTGCGGGGCCTGATCCGGGGGGGCGAGCGCGGCGGGCTGCTGCGTTTGGCCGGGCCGGAAAAGGGCGGGGGCGAGCGGGGGAATGCGTCCCTGCCTGTGGATGCCGGTCCGGCGCTGCTTTACGCGGATGTGGCGGACGGCGTCCAGGCCGTGGGCCAGAAGGAACTGGCGGCCATTGTATTCAAGAATTTGCTGGACAATGCCTGCCGCTATACGGAGAATGGCCGCGTTTATCTGCGTTTGACGCCGGAAATGCTGGAGGTCCGCAACAGCGGGCGCATTCCCGGAGATTTGGATATTTTCGCGCGCGGCGTGCGCGGCCCGCAAGCGGACTGCGCCGGTGATCCGGCCCGGTCCGGACACGAGCGCGCCGCCGGTTCGGCGGGCAGCGGCCTGGGGCTCTCCCTGGCCTTGCGGGCCTGTGAGCATCTGGGCTGGCGGCTGGAGCGGGACAGGGCCGCGCCAAAGGGAGAAAGCGTGTTTCGCGTGCTTTTTCCGCTGTTGCGCGCTGAAGAAGGAGACAGAGAGTGAAGGCATGGGCTCAACGCACTACGGGCCGCCGTCGCATATACATCTGGCTGGCGCTGGCCCTGGCGGCCGCGCTGATCATCTGGCGCCTGTTTTTCACGGGCGGCGGCGCCCGGCCCGGCATGAGCATGGACGCGCCGCCGGTGCGCGTGGCCACGGCTCTGGCCCAGAACGTGCCGCATTTTCTCAACGGCCTGGGCACGGTGATTCCTTCCAGTGACGTGCTGGTCAAAAGCCGGGTGGACGGGCAATTGGTCCGCCTGCACTTTCAGGAAGGGCAGCGCGTGAAGGCAGGGGATTTGCTGGCGGAAATCGACCCCCGGCCCTTCCAGGCCGCGTTGGACGAGGCCCAGGGAAATCTCGCCAAGGACCAGGCCCAGTTGGACAATGCCCGCCGCGACCTGGCGCGCTATGCCAAACTGGCCAAGGGCGACTTTATCGCGGCCCAGCAGTACGAGACCCAGCGTGCCCTGGTGCGCCAGTATGAAGGCACGGTGGAGGCGGACAAAGCCGCGGTGGATTCGGCCCGCCTGCAACTGGACTACAGCCGGATCACCGCGCCCGTGGGCGGACGGCTGGGCCTGCGCAACGTGGACGAGGGCAATCAGATCAAGAGCTCGGACAGCGACGGCCTGGTGCGCATCACCGAGGTCAGCCCCTGCGACGTGCTGTTCACGTTGCCCGAGAGCCAGGTGCCCCTGGTGGCGCGGGCCCTGCGCGAGCGGGAGGAAAACCCGTCTCTGCCGCCCCTGCCCGTGCAGGCCTGGGACAGGGAGCAGAAACATCTGCTGGCCGTGGGCAGCCTGCTGTCCCTGGACAACCAGATCGACGCGGCCACGGGCACGGTCAAGCTCAAGGCCCGTTTTCCCAATCAGGACGGCGCGCTCTATCCCAACCAGTTCGTCAATGCCCGGCTGATGGTCCGGATGCTCACGGACGCCGTGACCATTCCGGCTTCGGCGGTGCAACTGGGCTCGCGCGGCTCGTATGTCTATGTGGTGAGCAAGGACGACAAGGGCGACGAAATCGCCCATGTGCGCGAGGTGACGCCGGGCATCAGCACGGACCGGCTCACGGTCATCGACAAGGGCCTGAAGGCCGGGGAAGTGGTGGTGGTGGACGGCCTGGACCGCCTGCGCGACGGCATCACGGTCAAGGTGGCGGCGACCGTGGAGACGCCGAAGGCGGAAGCCGTGGAGTAGTCTCCGGCTGCCGCTGATCAGTTTTTAGGGGGTTGTCACACGGGTGACGTTTTGTGTGCCCTGCGGCACGGCTTTTTTCGCCACGCTGTGGCTTGGGCCGCCTATCGTTGCTGTCTTTATCCGTATGGCTCGCAAGCTCGCCTACGGATAAAGACAGCAACGATAGGCGGCCCAAACGCCGGGAGGCGTAAAACCCCTGTGCCCGAAGGGCAAAGAAAATATTGTCCGAGTGACAAGCCCCGTTCCCCTTGGGGACGCGGCAAGGTGCCTATACCATGAACCTCTCCCGCATCTTCATTCTCCGTCCCATCGCCACCTCCCTGTTGATGGTGGCCCTGCTGCTCTCGGGCCTGCTGGCCTACCGTTCTCTGCCGGTGGCGGCCCTGCCGCAGATCGACTACCCCACCATTCAGGTGCAGACCCTCTATCCCGGCGCGTCGCCGGACGTCATCGCGGCGGTGGTCACGGCCCCGCTGGAACGCCAGTTCGGGATCATGCCCGGCCTGGTGCAGATGAGTTCCCTGTCCTCGGCCGGGGCCTCGGTCATCACCCTGCAATTCGACCTTTCCATCGCCCTGGACGTGGCCGAGCAGGAAGTGCAGGCGGCCATCAACGCGGCGGACAACCTGCTGCCCAACGACTTGCCCAATCCGCCGGTCTACAACAAGGTCAATCCGGCGGACCCGCCCATCGTCACCCTGGCCGTGACCAGCGACGCCATGCCCCTGACCCGCCTGGAAGACCTGGTGGACACCCGTCTGGCCCAGAAGATTTCGCAACTGCCCGGCGTGGGCCTGGTCACGCTGTCCGGCGGGCAGCGCCCGGCCGTGCGCGTGCAGGTCAATCCCAAGGCCCTGGCCGGGGCGGGCCTGACCCTGGCCGACGTGCGCTCGGCCATTGCCTCGGCCAACGTCAACGACGCCAAGGGCAGTTTTGACGGGCCGGAGCGGGCCAGCACCATTGACGCCAACGACCAGCTCTCCTCGGCGCAGGAATATGCCCGGACCATCATCGGTTACAAGGACGGCGCGCCGCTGCGCCTCAAGGATGTGGCCGACGTGCTGGAAGGCGCGGAAAACGCGCGCCTGGCCGCCTATGTGGCCTCGGCGGGCGCGGACGGCAAAGACGCCTTTCGCCCGGCCATAGTGCTCTCGGTGCAGCGCCAGCCCGGAGCCAACGTCATCAACGTGGCCGACAGCGTGACCCGCCTGCTGCCCGTGCTGCAACAGACCCTGCCCGGCAATGTGGAAGTGCGCGTGGTTACGGACCGCACCACCACCATCCGCGCCACGGTGCACGACGTGCAGCTGGAACTGCTCCTGGCCGTGGCCCTGGTCATCTGGGTCATCTGGCTCTTCCTGCGCAATGTGGAGGCCACCATCATCCCGGCCCTGGCCGTGCCGCTTTCCCTGGTGGGTTCGCTGGGCGTCATGTATCTGGCCGGATTTTCCCTGAACAATCTCACTCTCATGGCCCTGGTCATCGCCACCGGCTTTGTGGTGGACGATGCCATTGTGGTCATTGAAAACATTTCCCGCTACCTGGAGCAGGGCGAGCGGCCCCTGCAGGCCGCGCTCAAGGGCGCGGGCCAGATCGGCTTCACCATCATTTCCCTGACCATCTCCCTGGTGGCCGTGCTCATTCCGCTGTTGTTCATGGGCGACGTGGCCGGGCGGCTGTTCCGCGAATTCGCCGTGACCCTGGCCGTGACCATATTGATCTCGGCGGTGATCTCCCTCACGCTCACGCCCATGCTCTGCGCGGTCATGCTCCGGCCCGAGCGCCACGCCAAGGAAAAGGAGGCGGGCCGTTTCTTCAGCCGCCTGCTTCTCTGGTACGAGCACAGGCTGGACTGGGTCTTCGCCCATCAGCGCCTGACCCTGGGCGTGGCCCTGGGCACCCTGGCGCTCACGGTCGTGCTGTACATCGTGGTGCCCAAGGGCTTCTTCCCGGTGCAGGACACGGGCGTGATCCAGGGCATTGCCGAGGCCCCGCAGGACACGTCCTTCACGGCCATGGCCGAGCGCCAGCGCCAACTGGCGGATCTGATCCTGCAGGACCCGGCCGTGGAAAGCGTGGTTTTTTTCGTGGGCGTGGACGGCATCAACCAGAGCCTGGGCACTTCGCGCCTGACCGTGGAACTCAAGCCCCTGTCCGAACGCGACGCCCGCGCTCCGGCCATTGCCAAGCGCCTCATGGAGCGGGCCGCGAGCCTGCCGGGGCTGACCCTCTACATGCAGCCCGTGCAGGATCTGACCATTGAGGATCGCGTCTCGCGCACCCAGTACCAGTTCACTGTTGAAGCCCTGAGCCGCGAGCAGTTGCAGGAATGGGTGCCGCGCGTGGTGCGGGCATTGTCCGAGCGGCCCGAACTGGAACGCGTGACCAGCGACCTTCAGAAGCCGGGGCGCATGGCCTGGCTGAACATCAACCGCGACGCGGCCGGGCGGCTGGGCATCAGCATGTCGGACATCGACAACGCCCTGTACGACGCTCTGGGCCAGCGCCTGATTTCCACCATCTTCACCCAGACCAACCAGTACAAGGTGGTGCTGGAAGTGGCCCCGCGCTTCCGTCTGGGCCCGGCCGCCATTGAGAATATCCACGTGCGCGGCTCCACGGGCGATCCCGTGCCCCTGACCAGCATCGCCACTCTGGAGGAACGCCCGGCCCAGCTGTCCGTGGCGCGCCAGGGTCAGTTCCCGGTGGCCAGCATCTCCTACAACGTGGCCCATGACTCCTCGCTGAGCGCGGCCGTGA
>NZ_JAGZUV010000079.1:0-12795 GCF_018379785.1 Desulfovibrio sp. | reverse complement strand
CTCTCTTGATATGTTGAACAAATCTCTTGCACTATTTCAAAGATTCCGAGTTAATGGTAGTATTGAAGAACTTTTATCATTGTTAAGGTGAATGTCTCGGCCTGGTCCTACGCTTTTTCGGCATCCACCGGCACAAACGAAAAGCCTTGCACGTCGAACAGGCCGCGCGCGGTGAGCTTGAGTTCCGGAATGACCGGCAGGGCCATGAAGCTCAGGGCCATGACCGGGTCCAGGTCCGGGTTGAGCGCGAAGTGCCGTCGCGCGGTCGCCAACAGCGCGGCCTTGCGCGCGGCCACTTCCCGGCCCGGCTCCGGGCTGATCAGTCCGGCCACGGGCAGGGGCAGGGCGGCCAGGGTCCGCCCGCGTTGCAGGCAGCAGATGCCGCCGCCCATGGCGCGCAGGCTTTCCACGGCGGCCAGCATGTCCCGGTCATTGCCGCCCGCCACCACGATATTGTGGGAATCATGGGCAATGCTGGTGGCAATGGCCCCATCAAACACCGCGTCCGGCCGCAGATAGCCGTGCAGGATGCCCACGCCGACCTTGCCTGTGGCCTTGTGGCGCTCCACCACGGCGATTTTCGCCAGACCGGGATTTTGTTGCGGATCAAAACAGCCCCTGTCCAGCGCCACGGGCAGGATCAGAGCGCGCGTGATCAGCGATTGCGGGGTCAGGCCCATGACCCGCGCCCGGCCCGAGGGCACGGGCAGGCGCAGGGCCTCCTGTGTCAGCGGCGCGATATGGATCGTGTCCAGCACGTCCGAAGACGGCGGCGCGGCGGGAAGTTCCACGCAGAGACGTCCTTCCTGGGCCACTTGGCGTCCGGCCCTGAACACTTCGCGGACCCGGAATCCACGCAGATCGTCCACCAGACAGAAGTCCGCCGCCCAGCCCGGCGCAATGCCGCCCCGGCCCCGCATGCCGTAAAACACACAGCCGTTCAGCGCGGCCATGCCCACGGCCAGCAGCGGGTCCAGGCCCTCGGCCACGGCCAGGCGCAGGATTTCGTCCATATGCCCGCGTTCCAGCAGGTCCGCCGGGCTGCTGTCGTCCGTGCAGAAGCAGCAGCGGTGGGCGTTGTTGACATGCACCGCGCGCAGCAGGGCGGGCAGATTGCGCGCCGCCGAGCCGTGCCGCACAAAAACGTACATGCCGCGCGCCAGGCGCTGGACGACCTCCTCCGGGCTTTCGCATTCGTGGTCGCTGGCCACGCCCGTGCCGCAGTAGGCGTCCAGCCGCGCCTGGAGCAGGCCGGGGGCATGGCCGTCCAGGCGCTTGCCCGAGGCGCGGGCCAGGACGATTTTGTCCAGCACGGCGGGATCTCCGGCCAGCAGGCCGGGATAGTTCATCATTTCCCCCAGGGCGCAGACCCGTTCGTGCCCCATGAGCGGAGCCAGATCCGCGGCGGCCAGGACCGCGCCGGAATCCTCAAAGGGCGTGCAGGGCACGCAGGAGGGCAGCGCCAGACGCAAATCCAGGGGCAGGTCCCGCGAGCTTTCCAACAGATAACGCAGGCCGGCCAGACCCAGAACATTGGCGATTTCATGTGGATCGGCCACCACTGCGGCCGTGCCGTGCGGCACGACCAGACGGGCGAATTCCGCCGGGGTCAGCATGGTGGATTCCAGGTGCAGATGGGCGTCCATCAGGCCGGGCAGCATGAAACGCCCGCGCGCGTCCATGCGGCGGCGGGCCGGAAGCCCGCTTGGGCCGAAGCCCAGAAAAACCCCGTCGCCCGCGGTTACGGAAATGTCGCGCAGCAGGGTGCGGCTGAACACATCCACCACATTCACGTGTTCCACGCAGAGATCGGCCGGTTCCAGGCCTCGGGCCATGCGGATGCGCCGGGCCAGGGATTCGCTTGTGCGGGGGGACGGAGACATGGGCGCTTCCTCAATCACGGCTTTTGTCCGTGGTCAGCAGCAGGACGGCGGCCAGCACCAGGCCGCTGCCGAGCCAGCCGCCGAGGCTGAAATTTTCCTGCCAGAACAGCCAGACCCAGAGGGTGCTCAGCACCGGCTCCAAATGGCAGGTGACCGCCGCGCGCACCAGGCTGATGCGTTTGAGGCCCTGGCCGTAGCAGGTATAGGCGAAAAAGGTGCTGGTCACGCCCAGCACGGCGAGCCAGAACCAGACGCGCGGCTCATGGTTGAGACTCACGGGCACGCAGAACCAGAGCGCGAGCACGCCCCCGGCAAGCATGAAGCCGTAAATGGTGGCGGTGGCGTAACGGTTCTGCCACCAGCGGTAAAAGGGATAGTGCGAGGCGTAACAGAGCCCGGTCAGCAGCCCGCAGCCGATGCCCAAAAGCGAGGTCCGCCCCGGCAGGCTGCCGCCGGAAAAGCAGACCAGGGTGGTGCCGGTCAGGGCCACGCCGATGGCCCCGATCTTGCGCGGCGAGATCCTTTCCCTGAAGAGCAGGCGGGAAAACACGGCCACCCAGACCGGCGCGGTATACAGCAGCACCACGGCCATGGCCGCGCCGCTGAGCTGGATGGCGTACTGGGTGGCCCCGAAAAAGACGCCCACGCCCCAGACCCCGAAGAGCAGAAAAATACCCGCGTCGCGGGGCCGGATGAACAGGCCCTTGTGCAGCGCGGCGTGGACCAGGAACAACGCGCCGCCAAAGGCCGCGCGCCAGAAGGCGGTTTCCAGCGGGCTGACCCCGGCGCTCATGCAGATTTTGGAAATCACCCCGATCAGCGACCAGAAAAAAGCCGCCAGCAGAATCCAGACATAGCCGCTCAGACGGTCGTTGCGCTGCATGGGAAGACTCCGTGAGGCTTGGGGGGATTCGTTCATTCCGCCAGGCCCAGAACCGCCAGCATCAGATCCGCCACCTGGGTCTGGCGCGCGGGCAGGGGCAGACCATTCCAGGCCCGCCCCGCCAGCCAGAGCGGCACCCGGCGGACCGGCTCCGTATTGTCGTAATGGCCGCAATCCGCATCCATGCCGTGGTCGCTGGTGATCAGCACGGCATAGCCCGCGTCCAGCCAGCGCGGCAGATAACGGGCCAGCAGGCCGTCGGCCGCGCGCGCGGCTTCGCGGTAGGCGGGCGCGTCCGCTCCGGCCGCGTGCCCGGCGAAATCAATGCCCATGGAATGCGCCAGCAGCAGATCGGGTCCGTAGCGCAGCCGCAGGGCCTCGGCGTCGCGGAACAGTTCGTCGTCGGGATAGGCGTCCTGGCTGTAAAACAGGCCGTGTCCGATGGGCAGGGCGGGGTCGTCGGTCAGGCGGTCCCGTTCCGGTTCAAAGGGCGCGCGGTTGCAGAGTTCGCTCATCCAGGAATAGGCGGCCGCCGCCGTGCTCAGGCCCGCGTCCCGCGCGCGCTGAAAAATGGTCGGCGCCGGGCAGAGGCGGGCGTCGTCGTTGCGCAGAATGCCGCTCCGCGCCGGGCTCAGGCCGCTGAGCAGGGTGGCGTAGAGCGGGCGGGACAGCGGGGGCAGCTCGGCTTCAAGCTCGGTAAAGCGGGCCTGCCCCGCTTCGGTGAGGGCACGCAGACAGCTCATGCAGCGCCGGGCCGTGGCCGCGCCCAGGCCGTCCAGCAGCACAAAGACCAGACGGGACATTACCAGTCCCCCCGGCCCGCCGGGCGTTGGGGAAAATCCAGGGCCCCGGCTTCCGCATGGAGTTGGGCGGCGGTGACGCCCCGGACCTTGAAGTTTTCCTTCAGCCAGCGCAGATAGTCGTAAATTTTTTGCAGCAGCGTGTCGGCCGCGGCCTGATCCGGCACGTTGGGCGAGGCGCCGGGCAGCATTTCCGAGGAATGCCAGAACAGGCTGAGCACCCTGCCGCCGCGTCGCGCGTGCACGCGGCTGGCCAGACGCATGACGCGCGGACTGTGCCAGACCGGATTGGGGCTCAGAGCGCCCCAGAAATGAAAGGAGTCCAGCAGACCGGTCTTGCGGCGGGCCAGGCCGTACCAGAGCCGCGCCAGGGGGGGCGAGAGCGGAATCTGGGTGATGGGCGCTTCCAGCAGACGGCGGCCCAGCAGATCCTCGGCCCAGTAGGGATCGGCCGGGGCCAGAAAATGGTCCGGCCCGTCTCTGAAAGCGCGCAACGGGCAGACGGAGCTGTCCACGCTGATGCCCGCCTCGGCCAGCAGCGGCCGCACCACGGCTTTCAGATCCCAGCGGCCCATGCGGAAACTGGTCAGGGGCGCGGACTGGAAGGCCTGCCCGGCGTCCAGCAGGGTGCGCAGCCGCCGGCGCAGCAGATCGCGCGGCAGGCGGTCGGTGCGCGTGGGCGGACCGTCGGCCTTATGGGCGGCAGTCCCGGTTCCGGCCCGGTTTTCAACCAGGGGCGGGGTGCTCCAGTGATGCAGATGCGCGCCGATTTCCGCGCCGCAGTGGTCGCGCATCCAGGCCAGCACGGGCCGGGCTTCGGCGCTGGCAAAGACCGTGTGGGCGCAGAACAGGGTCAGCGGAAAGCCCAGTTCCCGGCTCAGCGGGGCCAGGCGGGGCAGCAGGGCTACATTGCGCACGCCGCAATCCGAGGCGGCGTAGCGGCCGGAGAACAGCCCTTCCTCTTCCACATCCAGACTGACGACGACGCGCAGGACGGGCGCGTCCGCGCGCGCTTCGGAGGCGATAGTGCTCATCGGCGCATAGTAAGCCGGGATGCCCGACAAGGCAATGCCGGGCGGGGCTTGCAAAAGCGCGCGGAATGCATAGTATGCTGGCAACCGCCAGCCGTAACCTGTTACGGCGCGCGTTTTCCACAGGAGCCCTATGACGCGACCGTTGAACGTGCTTTTTCTTATGGAAGATCTCTGTTTCGGCGGCACCCAGCGCCAGACTCTGGAGCTGGCCCGCCGCCTGGACCGGAAGCGTTTTTCCCCGGCCATGCTCACCCTGACCGGCGCGACGGATCTGGACAGCGCGGCCCGTGACGCGGGCATCGGCCTGACGCATCTGGGCGCGTCCCGCAGCGCGGCCCCCTTCTGTTTTCTGCGCCTGGCCCCAGCCCTGCGGCGGGCCGCCCCGGACATTCTGGTGCCCTGCACGGCCCTGCCCAACATCTGGGGCCGGATCTGGGGGCGCGCGCTGGACGTGCCCGTGGTCGTGGGCACCTGCCGGGGCGGCGGCGGCCCCAAACGCCAGCACGAGCGCTGGTTCTGGCGTCTGACCCGGCATATGGTCTGCAATTCCGAAGCCCTGTTCCGGACGCTCCAGGGTCTGGGCGTGCCCGCCGGACATCTGAGCTACATTCCCAACGGGGTGGACGTGGACTTTTTCCGGCCCGGCGAAAATCCCCCTTCGGCGCGGGAGCCGGTGATCCTGTGCGTGGCGCGCCTGGCGCGCGACAAGGATCATTTGACCCTGCTGCGGGCCTTTGAACTGATTCTGCAAAGCCGTCCGGAGGCCCGTCTGCGCATTGTGGGCGACGGCCCGGAAGAGGCGGCCCTGAAGCAATGGGCGCGTGAGCACCCGGCGGGCGCGCGGGTGGACTTTTTCCCCGGCGGCATGGACATGCGCGAACACTACGCGGCGGCCCGGCTGTTTGCCTTGGCCTCCGTGCGCGAGGGCCAGCCCAATGTCATTCTGGAGGCCATGAGCTGCGGCCTGCCGGTCTGCGCCACGGCGGTGGGCGGCATCCCCCGTCTGGTGGAGGAAAACGGCAACGGCTTCTTGTCCGCGGCGGGCGATGCCCGGGCCCTGGCCCGCAACTGCCTACGTCTGCTGGACGATCCGCAGTCCGGCGACGCTCTGGGCCGGGCCGGACGCCTGCGCGTGGAACGCGATTTCTCCTTTACGGCCATGGTGGACGCGCATCAGGAGCTTTTCGAGCGCCTCTGGTTGGAGCGCAGCCGGAAAACGCCGTCAGATGGTCAGGGTGGGGCACAGGGTGAAGCATAGACACGCCATGAACAACTTTTTTTCTTTTTCCAGGTCATGGGCAACAGGCGTTCTGATCGTGCTGCTGGCCATGTCCCCGACAGGGGCCGCCCCGGCCCTGGCCGACGAATCCCCGTCCGGCGCCGCGGCTCCGGCCGCCGGGGAAAAGGCCGTCCCCGCGTCGTCGTCCCCGTCGCTTCCGGCGGCATCGGCGGACGCGCCCACGCCCGCAGAAGTGACGGAACTCTGGACCGGTTCGCTGTATACCTCCACCTTCCGGGTGGGCCTGTGTTTTTCGGCCCAGGGCAAGGTGCGGGGCGTGCTGCATCTGCGTCTTGCCAACGGCCAGGTGGATGTCTACCACTTTGAGGGCAGCGTGAAAGACAACGCCATTGAAGCCTCCCATTCCTCGGGCCACAGGTTCAAGGGTCGTCTGAGCGCGCCGGACAAGGTGGAAGGCACAATCAGCCTTAAAAACGGCATGAAGATCAAGCTCGAAGGCAAGCGCGTCCAGGACGTGCCGCTGGCGTCCGGGGACTGCGCGCCTCTGCCGGACTAGGTTATTTCAGGAGTAATTCCATGCTGATGTTCTGGTTCTGCGTGGCCCTGGCTCAGTGCGGCCTGCTCTGGCTTCTGGCCCGCTGCGGGCGTTCCCTGGTCCGGAAGGCCGGAGAGGAGCGCGAGGCGAACCGTTTCACGCCTCCGGGCGGCTGGCCCAAGGCGGCGATGATCATCCCGGTGGCGGGCGCGCATCCGCGCATGGCCGACGCCTTGCGCAGCTTGCTGCGTCAGGATTATCCGGATCTGCTGCCGGTGCTGGTGACGGCCACGGCCGAGGAACCGGCGGCCGGGCTGATCCGGACGTTGCGGGAGGATTTCCCGGCCTTGAGGCATGTGGTGGCCGGCCCGGCCACCGGTTGCGGCCAGAAAAACCATAACAGTTTGCAGGGTGTGGCCGCCGTGGGCGACGCGGCGGACGTCTATGTGTTCTGCGACAGCACCCATCTGGCCGAAGAGGATTTCGCGCGCTGCCTTGTGGGACCCGTGGCTAGGGGAGAGGCGGCGTTCAGCACCGGCTACCATACGGTGGAACCGCGCGACCAGCGCCCGGTGACCCTGGCCTATGCGCTCAGCGTGCTGCTGATGCGTTTTTTGCAGGCCCTTTCGGCCTTCACCCAGCCCTGGGGCGGGGCCATGGCCATGAGCCGGGACGCTTTTGAACGCTACGGCGTGGCCGAACTCTGGGCCCATAATGTGGTGGACGATTGTTCCCTGGGCGCGCTGCTGCAGGGCCGGGGCGTGCATGTGCGTCTGTGCGCCGGGGCCTTGCTGCGCACCGAGGCCGCGGACCACGCCCTGCCGGTCTGGCGGGCCTGGATGGAACGCCAGGTGCTGTTTCTCAAGTTCTGCATACCGGGCCAATGGCTGCTGCTCGGAATGCTGGCCGTCCTGATGGCCGTGCCGCCGCTGGGCGCGGCTCTGGCCCTGCTCGGCGGCCTGCTGGGCCTGGGCAACGGGGCGGCCGTGCTGCTGGCCCTGCTCTGGCTGGCCGCGCTGGCGGCGGCGCTGGGACCCTGGCGGGCCTTTTTGCCCCGGCCCGTGCCCTTGGGGCGCTGGCTCTGGGCTTTCGTCTGCGCGGTGGGCATGTTTGTTCTGGTTTATCTGCGCACCATTTCCGCCAAAGAGATTGTCTGGCGGGATACGGCCTATACTGTGGGGCAGGGCGGCACTGTGCTCGGCGTGCGGCGGCGTTGACCGCGCGGGACAACGGGACAGGATCATTTCGTATGTAGAGCAGGTTACCTTTCAAAGGTGATTGTTTTAACGGGCTTGTCGTAAGGATGAGATATCTTGGGCCCTGCGGGCACGGAGACTTTACGCCTCCCGGCGTTTGGGCCGCCTGCGCGGCGCGCGGCAGGGGGCCTGCTAGGGGGCTGCGCCCCCTCCGAGGCCCCCTTGCAACCCCCCGGAACACCCCTGCAAGGCTTTCCAATGCTCCCGGCTTTCGAGGGCAGCGCGTCTTTTGCTGCGGGAGCTTCCTTCGCTACGCTCAGGCGATCTCCCTCCGCGCCGCGCAATTGCCATTGACGGCTGGGCTCCGCGTTGAAACTTCGTCTTTTACCGGAAATTGGCGCATTGACGCGCGGCGATTTCGGGTCGCAGCGAGCCTTGCGAGCAAGACCCGTGGGACGCCGCGCCGATGGGTTATACTGTTCAGGCAAAGCCCGACTTACAGAGCACCAGAACCGCTCGGCATGAACGGCTGTGCCATTGAAAAAGATTGAAACGCGGCGCTCAGGAGCGCAGCCCGCACGCGGGCAAGCTCCGCTTTACGCCGCGCCATTACGTTACGGTTCACAGCGGGGGCAGGGGGTTGTAGGGGGCCTGGGGGCTGCCGCCCCCGGCCCCCTGCCCCGCGCCGGGAGGCGTAAAGGCTCCGTGCCCGCAGGGTGGAATAAAACAACAGGCGGAGGACGGATTGGTCCGGGCCCCGGGCTGCCGTTTTGACACTTGTCCCGGCCCGGCGTAATGATGGATACGTTGTACTGACGTTTGTCGGCCGGTTTTGGGTATTGCGGCCGCGCGGCGTGGTTTTTTTATCGTCTTCTATGGATATGTGGTAGTTACGCTATGATCGCCATGTCCGATCTTTTTCGCGTCAGCCTCAGGCAGGTTGTGCGCCAACGCGGCTTCGGGGTGATTTTGTCCATTGCTCTGGGCATCACCGCCTTTATTGCCCTTTCCGTGCTGGGCCGCGAAATCCGGTATAAAGTGGGGCAGGATATGGTGCTCATGGGCGGGGTCAACGTCATCCAGGTCTATATGGATGACAAGGAGTACCCCGGTCAGCCCATGCGCGAATTCTTTCCCGCCACCGTGGACGCCCTGCGCGCCCTGCCGGGCGTGGGCATGGTCAGCCGCAATGTGCGGGACGGCAAGGGCTTCCTCCTGCGCGGCGAGGGCGAACGTTCGTTGAGCGTCTATTTCATCGGCATCGACCAGTATTTCGCCGAGGTTTATTCTCTGTCCCTCACGGCCGGGCGGCTGTTCAGCGATGCGGATATGGAGCGCCACAGTCGGGTCTGCATGCTGGGCCGCGAAGCCGCCCGCAATCTCTACGGCGACCCGGACAAGGCCGTGGGCAAACTGTTGTTTCTGGGAAAGGACGTTTTTGAGGTGGTGGGCGTGGTCAGCGGCGTGATGCTGGGCAGTTGGAGCCAGGGCGGTTTTCTGCCCTACACCACCATGATCGACCGCAACTGGGGCGACGGCAAGGTGACGCGCCTGTTTGTGCGCGCCGTCGGCTGGGAAGACGTGCCGCCCCTGATCCGCCTGATCCCGGAAGTGGTGCGCGAGCATCAGGCCGCGCCCTATCTGGTCATCCGCACCCAGGAAGAGCAGCTTGAACGCATCAAGACCACCTTCATGTGGGTGGAGGCCCTGCTCTGGCTGGGCATCGCCGCGTCGCTGATGCTGGGCGGCTTCGGCATCTGGTACGGCACCTTTGCCGCGGTGCGCGCGCGCACCCGCGAAGTGGGCCTCAAAAAAGCCATGGGCGGTTCCGATACGGACATCCTGGTCCAATTCCTGGCCGAGGCCCTGTGCAAATCCGTGGCCGGCGGCATTCTGGGCATTGTGGTGGGCGTCACTCTGGTTGAAATAGGTTCGTGGTCGTTGGGCACGGGCATTTCCTACCCCCTGCTGATCGCCAGCAGTCTGGGCAGCATCGTGTTCTCCGCGCTTATCGGCGTGGCCGGCGGCTTGTATCCGGCCCTGCAGGCCAGCCGAATGGACGTAGTTACCGCACTGCGTTTTGAATAAAAGGTGAAACATGGCTCCGGTTATCGTCGCCAAGGATTTATATAAGTGTTACGCCGGGTTCTCACCGGTCCTGCGCGGCGTGAACATTGAAGTGCAGGCCGGTGAACTGGTGGCCATCATGGGCCCCTCGGGCTGCGGCAAGTCCACCATGCTGCACATTCTGGGCATGCTGCACGCGCCCGACGCCGGTTCGCTGAACATTCTGGGCACGGATGTGCTCACCTTCACCCGCGAGCAGACCGCCGCCTTCCGGCGCGGGAACATGGGCTTTGTGATGCAGTCCAGCAACCTTTTCGAGCACTCCACGGTGTTTGAGAATGTTGAATTCCCCCTGATTTATGAAGGCATACCGCCGCAGGAACGTTGGGAGCGGGTGATCCGCGCCCTGGAATTGGTGCGCCTTTCGGCCAGGGTGCATTACCGCAGCAACCGTTTGTCCGGCGGCGAGCAGCAGCGCGTGGCCATTGCCCGCGCCATGGTCAACAATCCGCGCATTCTGCTGGCCGACGAACCCACGGGCGCGCTGGACGCCCGCACCAGCCGCCTGATCATGGAGAATTTCCGCACGCTCTGCCACACCGGCGGGGTGTCCATGGTCATGGTCACCCATGACCCCAAGATGGCCGAATACTGCGACAGTATCTATACGCTTGAGGACGGCATCCTGCACTGCCGCCGCCATGAGCTGCCGCCGCTTCCGGAGCATGACGCGCAAAGCCTGTTGTCGCCCCCGCCGCCGGTGGTGCGCGGCGCGCTGGTGGCCGAGCGTTTTCCCGAGGCCTCGGGTCAGAATCTGATGGAAGAGGCCCACCGTCTGCACGCCGCGGGCCTGCTTTCACGCATCTACGCCATCCGGGGCAGCGGCCTGCTGGGCAATCCTGAGGGCTACGCCCTGCCTCTGGCCGTACGCCGCATCGGCGCGTGGCATTTTTTCTCCGTCTGCGCGGCCCTGTTCCGGCAGTTGCGGGGCTCGTCCCATTCCTTATGGGATCTCTGGCGCGATCTGCCCATCCGTTCCCGCTGGGGCCGGGGCCTGCTGAGCCATCTCTGGGCCTTCGGCTGCGGGGCCCTGCTGGCCCGCTGGGGCCTGGAGGAAAAAATCGAGTTTCTGTACGCCACAGGCGCGCACAGCGAGGCCACGGCCAGTTGGGTGGCCGCGCGTTTGCTGGGCGTGCCTTTCGCCTTTTCCGTGCGCGCCCAGGATCTGGCGCGGCCCGGCAAGGACTGGGCCGTCAAGGCGGCGCAGGCGGTCTTTGTGCGTTGCGACACCCAGGCCACCCTGCGGACCCTGCGCGAGATGCTGCCGGAACTGCCCGCCGACAAGCTGATTCTGCTGCGCGATCCCCTGACCCTGACCCCGCCCGAGGACGACGCGGACATTCCCCTGCCTTCCGGCGTCCAGGAAGCCCGGCCCCTGCAAATTCTGGCCGTGGGCACCATCAGCAAGCGCAAGGGCTATGACCTCTTGCTGCGGGCCTGTGCCCGGTTGCGCGCCCAAGGGCTGGATTTCCGGCTCAAGGTCGTGGGCCAGGGACCGGAGCGCCTGCGGCTGCGCTGGCTTGCCTGGCGTCTGGGCCTGCGTGGGCTGGTGGAGTTTACGGGCCAGATGCCGCATGAAAACATGGCCGATTTCTATAAAAAGGCCGACATTTTCGTCTCGCCGGGGCGCAAAACCAGCCAGGGCGATGTGGACGGCCTGCCCTCGGCCCTGGCGGAAGCCATGGCCTTTGGTCTGGCTGTGGTGGTCAGCGATCTGCCGGGTCTGACCGAAGCCGTAAAAGACGGAAAAAGCGGTCTGGTGGTGCCCCGGAATGATGCGGCGGCCTTGGCCCGGGCTTTGGAACGCCTGGCCGGAGACCCCGAGGAGCGCCGGCGTCTGGGCGGCGCGGCCCGGACGCGCATCCATGCCCTGCTGGATGGGCAGGAAGATGAAAGCCCTCTGGGCGTGCTCTTCAGCCGGGCCATCCGCAGGGCCTGAACCGGCTTTGTCCGCATACCGGCAATCCACGAAAACAGGAAAGAGCTATGGAGTTTACCGGAGTACGCGTGCTGGTGCTGGGCGATGTGATGCTCGACCACTACATTTCCGGCCGGGTGCGGCGCATTTCGCCGGAAGCGCCGGTGCCCGTGGCCTGCGTGCAGAAACGCTGGACCGTGCCGGGCGGCGCGGCCAACGCGGCCCGCAATCTCGCCCGTCTGGGCGTCGGGGTTGAGCTGGTCGGCCTGGCGGGCCGCGACGAGGCCGGGGAGGCCCTGCGCCGCGAGCTGGCCGCCGAAGGCATCGGCGACGGCCTTGTGTATTCCGCCGCGCGCGGCACCACGCGCAAAACCCGGATCATTGCCCAGGGGCAGCAGTTGCTGCGCCTGGATGAAGAGGAGATCGTCCCGCCGCACCCGGAAGAAAGCGCGCTGTTGCGCGAAAAAATTCTGGAACGCCTGCCGGGCTGCGGCGCGCTGGTGCTCTCCGATTACGGCAAGGGCGTGCTGCTGGACGGCCCGGACGGCCACAGCCTGTGCGCGCCGGTCATCGCGGCGGCCCGCGAGCGGGGCATTCCCGTGCTGGTGGACCCCAAGGGCGGGCGGTGGCGGCGCTATGCCGGGGCGCAGTGCGTGACGCCCAACAGCGCGGAGTTCGCTCTGGCCTGCGGCCTGGAAGCGGGCGATACCCCGGATCAGCGGGAGCGGGAAAGCCTGGCCGCCGCGTTGCGCGAACGCCACGGCCTGGAGCGCCTGTTGCTCACGCGCGGCCCCAAGGGCATGGCCCTGTTCAGCCCGGACAGACCGCCACGGTACATCCGTGCCGCCGTGCGCGAGGTAGCCGATGTGTCCGGCGCGGGCGACACGGTCATAGCGACCCTGGCGGCCTGCGTGGCCAAGGGCCTGGACTGGGAGGAAAGCGCGCGCGTGGCCAATACGGCGGCCGGTGTGGCCGTGGGCAAGCCGGGCACCGCGCCGGTGGCCCTGAGCGAACTCAACCAGGCCCTGCGCGAGAACGCCGACAATCCCAAACTGTACAGCCTGCCCGGTCTGCTGGAAAAACTGGAGGAGTGGCGGCGCGGAAACGCGGACATCGTGTTCACCAACGGCTGCTTCGACCTGCTCCATCCCGGCCACATTTCCCTGATCCGCCAGTGCG
>NZ_JAGZUV010000078.1:0-12893 GCF_018379785.1 Desulfovibrio sp. | reverse complement strand
GACATGCTCATTCCGTAACGCCCCGGTCATATCCACGTCCGCAGCGCGGCGCACCCGCTCAACGCTCATAGACCTGCCCATGGCAAATTCAATTCAGCAGCCCGCGCACCGTGTCGCCATAAACATCCACCTGCGCGTCCGGCACAGCCTCCCGAACGGCGCCGGGCCTGTTCAGAAGCGCGCTGATCACCACTCCGGCGCAAAGCAGCAGCATGACCAGCGCAAACACCCCCAGCACGGTCTTGTAATACGGCTTTGCCGGGGCCTCGCTCCTGACGCCCCGCGCCATGCGGCGCAGCAGCCGCCACAGCAGGCGCAGCCCGCCCAGCGCCGCCAGAGGAGCGAACAACAGGAACATCAAGAGCACGGATATCCCGTCAATGGTGCTGAAATTTCTCCCCACCAAGCTGGCTGCGCTTTTAAAAAAATTATTCAGGGTTACATCCATCTTTTCAACAAAATACAGTTTGTCATAGGGGACACGGAGCTGGCTCCATGGCGTTGTCTCACAGTCAAAGCTCATTCCATATCTCTTGTTGATTCTGATGCAATCTTGTTTAGACGATTCGCTCACTGTATCCAAGAAGGAAAAATCAAGATGGGAGTCAGTCATCATATTTATAGATCGGCTATAGCTGTTCATAAGCGTAAAAATACAGAACCCGCCCAAATAATAGAGCAGCAACGTGACGGACAAAAAATTTGCCATAGTCAGGTGAAATTTTGTTTCTTCCATCACAATGGTTCACCAGTAACTTCTATTTTATATTCGCATTAAACGTTATCACCCGCGCCCTTCCCCGGCTTTGCCGGTACTGCTCGCAACGCCTTTGTCCCCGACTCCGTCTACCAGCAGGCGGGCCGTCAGTTGCCGGTTCAAACGCCGTTCTTCCGCCAGTTCCCGCTCCATTTCCTGCATGCGCGCCTGCAATGCCTGCACGCCCTCATCGCTGTCATCCGCGCTGGCTGCGGGTGTGCCTCCTTCCTGGCCGTAGGGGTCGCCTTCGCCGGTCACAAGCCAACGAAGGGAGAAGCCCATTTTTTCAGAAATAAGCCAGCAATCTTCAGCGGATGGCCACTGTCCTTTTTTCCAAGCTCTAACTTTTCCGTCATGTCCATGACCAAGGAAGCGGGCAAAGCTCATCAGAGCTCGGCCACTATCATTTGTAGAAAAGTTTACGATAAATTTATCGTAAATAATATTAAATAGTTTTGTAAAATTTCTTTCCATTTCAAATTTTTTTCTTGATTTTAAGATCAATTTATTGAAACATCTATTCAACACATACTTGAAAACCTATCAACACCTCATAAACAGCCAATAGCAGAGGCCAGCCATGAACGCAATCTTGCCGCCACCCAGGCTAACCGCCGCCTCCGGGCGCGACCGTGACCGCATGGCCCGGCTGCGCGCCTTCCTCAAGGATCACGACATCCGCTATCCCGACATCGCCGAGCAACTGAAACCCATTGAGGGCAAGCCGCTCAGTCTCCAGCGCGTCCACGGCATGCTCTGCCGCAATGCCTACATGGAAAAGACCTTCCGTGACCGGCTGCTGGATCTGGGCTTTCCCGAAGACGTCCTGCCGCCGGAAAAACCCGTGGCCCGTTTCCCCGGCCTGACGGCCGGCCGGGATGAACGGCGCGACGCCGCCACGGCATAGCGGGGCAGGGCGATGAACCGGAAAACATTTGTGCCATGTGGAGAGAGCAGGGAATGGAAGGGACACAACAAAAACGCCCCCGGAACTGTCGTTACCAGCGCCGGGGGCAAACTCCAAAAGGAGCATTCGTATGCCCGAACACTATTTCACTCCGGCCCGGCCTGTCAAGAACGTGTGCTACATCCTGAAACTCGGGGCGGTCCGTATGCGCGTCCGGGCCACGCACAGGGCGATTTTAGAACTGCTGCCCATGCTGTGGCCCCAACGCACCGCAGCTCCGGAGGCACGGCCATGATGAAGTTGAGCATCTTTTTACTTTGGCTGGCTCTGGGCCTGTACGAGCAGGCCCGGCAATGGAAGCGCCTGGGCCGGATGGCCCGTGAATATGAAAAGGAGGTGCGCCCGTGATTATGCAGAGCGCTTTACCGGAAACCGGCGTCATTGTGGCCTCTCCCGAAAGCCTTCGCAGCATTGTCGCCCAGGGCGTGCGCGAGGGCGTGCGCCTGGCTCTGGCCGAAATGGGCAACGACAATCGCCCCATGACCGAGGCCGAGGCGGCGGAATACCTGCAAAAAACCAAGGGAAGCCTGCGGGTCTGGCGGTGCAGGGGAGTGGGGCCGCAGTTCTCCAAAGACGGCAAAAATATCTGGTATCGCAGAAAGGATCTGGACGACTATCTTGCGCGTAACCGCAAGCACACCATGAGCAGCATCACGACGCTGCAGGTTTGCCATGAAAAACAGAACTGATTTTATCCGCCGTGCCGCGCCGGGCGTTTTCCATCAGATGCGTGTACCGCTTGGTCATGGCCGTGCTGGTATGGCCCAGCAGATCGGCGAGGGAAAGCTCCCGCTCGCCCGCCATGGCCAGCCACGACGCGTATGTATGGCGCAGGGTGTGGAATACGACCTTTTGCCGCGCGTCGGTGATCCTTTCCGGAACCGTTTTTCCGTCGGGCATGCGTATCATGCGCCCGGTATTGTTGAGGCCCACGGCATCCACCGCGCGCTGAAACGTGCTGGACTTGGCCGACATGGCTTCACCGGAGCGGCCTGCGAAGAGCAGGTCGGAATGGTAGCCTCCCGGCAGATCCCGCAGCGCGGCCATCACATCCGGCGTCATGACGGCGTGGCGCGCGCGGCCGCTTTTGGATTCCCGGACATACAGCGTGCCGTCGTCAAAGTTGATGTCGCCATACGCCAGGGCCGCCACTTCGCCGAAGCGCAGGCCGCAGTGCAGGCTTATCAGGGCCATCAGCCAGGTCTGGCGGCTGCGCCTGCGCAGCTCTTCCAGCAGCAGGCGGGCTTCATCCGGCGTGAGGTAGCGTTGCCGGGCGTTGTTCGGCAGCGGCATGCGCACGGTCTGAAACGGGTCCGGTCCGTCATACAGGCCCCACATCCGCATACGGCGCATGACGCGGCGCACAAGACCGGCGGCAAGCCGGATGTATTGCGCGGAAAGCCCCTTGGCGCGCATGCCGCTCATCAGGCAGTCAATGCGGTACGGCGTCAATTCCTGCAAAGAGAGATGGCAGAAGTCCCGCAAATGACCCCCTATCAGAGATTCCTCGTTATGCGTGGGTTTTCCCTGCGCCTCCATCCAGTCCCGCTTGTAGCGTTCCCAGGCCTGGCCGAACGTGAGCGTCGGAATGTCTTCTTTGGGAGCAAGGTCCGCCGCTTCAGCGGGCACCGCATGCTCAGAGCGGGCCGCGTTGATGGTGCGCATGCGGATCTGATTGGCGAGAGCCGCGGTCATGCCGCCGCTGGCCCAGCCTACGGTCTTGCGCTGTCTTTTGCCTTGGGCGTCATAATAGTCTATGACGTAACCGATGTCCGACTTGCCGTTGTGCCTTCGTGTGCGGCTTTCAGAGGTGTACACACCCTGATATTTTGTCTTCGCGCGCTCTGCCATGTGGTGACCGTTTGGTGCCCATGCGGGGTTTCAGGTGACCGTTTGGTGTCTGTTGTCGCGTATCATGCGCAAACACTCGAAACATTTTTTCTAACGATTTCCATGTGTAATAATTGTTATATACCCTGCTCAACTGTAAACAGCAACCACCAAAGCGGCTACGAACCTGTAGGTCAGGAGTTCGAATCTCTTCGGGCGCACCATAAAATGTTCGAGAGTCCGGATATAATAATCCGGACTCTTTTCGTTTTGTCTGTGGTTTCGGCAAGATAAGCGACCACACATGCAGCCGCCGAACGGTTGTAAGTTTGACGGCCCGCATCCTCAATTGGGGAGGGTGCGGGCCGTCTTTTGAGCCGGGCAGAACATTTCTGGAATGGCTGTTTACAGCGTGTTACGCGGGACGCAGGGCCTCCAGGCGCTGACGGACGATGCTCACGGGGTGCAGGCAGGGCAGGCCGCTGCCGTGCAGAATCTGCACGCGGCAGGTGCCGCATTCGGAAGCGGCGATATGGGCCCCGCTTCCGCGCACGGCTTTGAACAGAGCCGCGCCGATCTCCTGGCCGATGTCGTA
This sequence comes from Desulfovibrio sp., assembly GCF_018379785.1. Classification (GTDB taxonomy): domain Bacteria; phylum Desulfobacterota; class Desulfovibrionia; order Desulfovibrionales; family Desulfovibrionaceae; genus Desulfovibrio. The sequence goes on along the minus strand of NZ_JAGZUV010000078.1, from coordinate 8,744 downwards.
TTTTTCCTTTTTGAAGCCGTAGCTGCCGGAGATGCCGCAGCAACCGGCATCGGCATTCCGGACCATGACGTCCGGCAGGCGGCGCAGCAGTTCCAGGCCCGGCAGGCCATTGCCCTGGGCGCGCAAATGGCAGGGCGCATGGTAGATGACGCGCAGTTCGGGCAGGCTGGCGCCGTCCGTTCCGGCGTCCAGTTGCAATTCACCGCGTTCCGCGCAGTCCAGCAGAAATTCCTGGGCGTCCTCCAGCGGGATAGCGCCGTGCTTTTCAGCCAGATCCGGAAAAAATTCCGGCAGGTCGGCCCGGAACATCAGGGCGCAGCTGGGGCAGCCCGTGATGACCGGAATGCCCTGTTCACGCCAGCGGGCCAGCGCGGCAAGGTTTCGGTCCGCATTGACGCGGGCGTCCTGCCAGAAGCCGTTGGCGATCATGGGCAGACCGCAACAGACGAAATCGTCCGGCACAATGACCTCGTACCCGGCCCTGTTCAGTGCCCAGACCATATCCAGGCCGGTACGGGGATCATACACGTCCACGTAGCAGCCCGGAAAAAAGACCGCTTTGCGCGGTTGGGCGGGCTGGCGGATATTGCGCATCTGTTGCCGGAAAGTCTGAGCGGCAAAGCGGGGCAGGGGAGCGCGCTTGTCGATGCCCAGGGCATCCAGCAACGCGCGGGTCACTGGGTTGAGCATGCCGAAGTTTTTGAGCCCGGCCGGGATCAGCCGCAGCCAGCGCGCCTGAAGTTCGCCGTGGGCCAGCACCCAGTCGCGCAGGCCGGGACTCTGCTGTTTGCACTGCTCGGCGCGGGCCAGCATGTTGATGCTGGACACGGGCACGTCGTGCGGGCAGGAAATGTCGCAGTTCTTGCAGTTGGCGCAATAGTGCAGAGAGGGGTCTTCCGCCAGGCCCAGCAGGCGGAAGCGTTCATAGGCCGGGCCGATCATGCGCGGGCCCAGGAACTTGGGCGTGGCTTCGGCCACCGGGCAGTGCACCACGCAGGTGGTGCAGGCGATGCATTTGTCGGGATTGATGCGTACGCTCATATGCGCTCTCCGGACGCCGGTCCGCCGGATTTTCCGGCAACGGCGGCAGCCATGCGGCCCGCCTGCCAGCCGGTGGCCACGGCGACGCCGTGGCCGCTTTTTTCGGTTGCGAAATCATAACCGCCGAGGCTGCGCCCGGCAAAGAAGACATTCTCCCAGCGGGACTGCCCGGCCTCGTCCAGGGGACGCATTTCGCCGTCCACCCGGACACCCAGACGTGAAAAGACATGGCTGCCGAAAATTTCCGGTTCGGACCACTCTGTGACGTCCGGCGGCACGGGAATATCCAGTCCGAACACGCTTTCGCGGACCTTGCCCGGCGCGAGTTCCACGCCTCCGCCCAGGATGCCGCCCGTGGCCAGCACAAAGGCCCGGGCCCTGTGGCGGCGTTCCTGCCCGGCTGCCAGAGCCACCAGCGCCGTACATTGCTTCCCGCTGGTTTCGGCGCGGATCAGCCGGGCGTTTTCCACCAGTTCAAAATCGTGGCGGCGCAGTTCGCCCAGCAACGCGTCCCGCAGACGCAGGCCGCCCACGCCCGGCGGGATGGAAAGCATTTCCACCAGCGGGCAGCCCACGGCCTGGCTGAGTTCATGCCAGACCGAGGCGTCGGCCCTGCTGCCGCAGACGGGCGGCAGCAACACGGCATCGCACTGCCCGGCCTGTTCCCGGAGGGCCCGGATCAACCAGTCCCGGCCCTGAGGCTTGTCCACCAGACGCGCCAGGTCCAGAGCGCTCAGGCCGCGATGGGTTTCGCCCAAGGGCGAGGGCAGCAAGATCTGGACAAAGTCCTTGTCCGCCCAGTCCTTATAACGGCGCAACTGGCTGACGATCAGCGCGGGGCGACAGTCGCGCAGGCCCCGTACGCCCGCCACCAGAATGCGCCTGGCCCTGGTCAGAGCCGCGGGGTTCAGACCGGCGGGCAAAAGATAACTCGGTTTGAGCGTGCCCATGATGGTGGGCAGCAGCGCGTTGCAGGGAGCGCCCTGCGGCGATACGGCCGTATGCAGGGGCCAGCCCTGTTCCACCGTGCATTGGCGCAGCATATCCAAGGCCGTCCGGATATTGCCCGCACCGAGCAGGCGGTAGGGATGCTCCGGCGGCAGAAGGTCCATGCCGTTCCAGGGATCGTCAAGCCGCCGTCCTCCGGCGTAGCCCAGCAGGTCCACGCAACCGCCGCTGATAGCCAGCGAGCCCATGCCGTCGGTCACCAGCCGCACGCTGCGCCCGTCCTGAGCGGCGGTCAGCGCGGCCATAAGCCCGGCCAGGCCGGAACCGGCCACAAGTACGTCAATTGTCCTGCTCATCCGCGGCTCCGTCCAAGTTGAGGGTTCCGGCGTATACGGCCCGTCCCAGCTCCATTTCGCGCGCCTGCGTGCCCCAGAGGGCTGGACGCAGGCCCCGCCAGCGCTCCTGCAGAAAACGCCGCACATTGTCCGTGGGTGAAAGCTCCAGAGGCACGCCGTGCTCCACCAGTGCGCCGATGGTCCGCAGGGAACAGAAAGTGCCCTGGCAGGTGCCCATGCCCAGGCGCGTGCGCAGCCGGATGTCGGACAGGGAGTGGGTGGAGGGATCGCGCGCCACACATTCGATTTCAGCCAGGCTGACCATTTCGCATTCGCAGAGCAGGGGGTTGCCGTCACTCCCGCCGGCATGTTCCTGTTCGGCCTGCGTTTCCGCCAGTCCGGCCAGTTCCGCCTGTTGCAGCACGGCAGGCAGATCGTCGCCGAGCCGGTCCGCCATGAGGGTGAGCCCCCGCATGGGGAAATAACGGGCCGCGCGGCGCAGCACGGCTTTATCGGGATCGGGCACCAGCGCTTCATCCGCCGTGCGGCAGGGCACATGCACGCCGAGTCTGGCGCAGACGTTGTCGCTGACGCGTTCGGCCATGAGCCGGTAGGTGGTCAGCTTGCCGCCGAAGATGGACACCACGCCCTCCAGGCCCTGCTCCGCGTGGTCCACCACATGGAAATTGCGGCTGGCCTTGCGCCCCGCCGCATTTCCCGGGGTGTACAGAGGCCGCGTGCCCGCGAAGGCCCGCAGGATGCGGTATTGGCGTACCGCCGGGAAAAGCGGTTCGCCCAGATCCAGCAGGCGCAGCACTTCTCCATAGGTGGGCGTGGTGTCGTCGGGCCGGTCCGTGGGCGTGGATGTGGTGCCGAGAATGGTGATGGAGCCGTGGGGCACGAAAATATCGCCGTCAGCGCCGGGATGCAGGCGGTTGACCACGCGCGAGGTAAAGCGGTGATTGAAGACAATGAGCGTGCCCCGGTCCGGGGAAACAGCCACATCCAGACCGGCCAGCCCGGCAATGCGGCCCGACCAGGAACCGGCGGCGTTGACCACGCTCTGACAGGAAATTTCCACCATTTCGCCGCTGATGCGGTCAAGAGCCGTTACGCCGCAGACTGTGCCGTTACTCTGATGGATGGCCGTGACCTCGTGATAGGTCAGCACCCGGCCGCCGTAACGCTTGGCGGACATGGCGTTGTGCAGTACCAGGCGAAAGCCGTCCACACAGGAATCCGGCACACGGAAGACGCGCCGGATGTCAGGCGCGAGATTGGGTTCCAGACGCAGGGCTTCTGCCACGTCCAGCTCCCGCGCGTCGATGCCCGCCTTGTGGCAGGCCTCGGCCCAGGGAGCCACGTAGGCCGGATCGTCACCGGGCGTCAGTGCGAAAAAGCCTTCGGTTTCCTCCACACACTGTCTGCCGATACGCCGCACAATCATGTTTTCTTCAATGCACTCGCGCGCGGATTCGTTGTCATTGACAGCATAACGGCCCCCGCTGTGGAGCAGGCCGTGAAAACGGGAGCTGGTGCCGTGGGCAAGGCCGCCCTGTTCCAGCAGAACGGCGGGCACGCCGCGCATGCACAGATCGCGCAGCGTGCCCATGCCGGTAGCGCCGCCGCCGATGACGACAACCGTGGTTTCCAGCATGGGGCCTCCTGATATTTCCATTTCGCCGTGGCCGCGTCCGTAACGGGCGTTGTCTTCCCGGCAATGGCTTCAGTACAACATAAACAAATCCAAATAAAAATTTTCATTCTTTTGCCGCTGTTCGTCAAGGGTCGGGCATTGCCCCAATGGACAGTCAGCGGAGAAAGCGTCCGCCGAAGGGAACCCCTCTATTCTTGCCAAGACGGCCGAACGCGGCTATCTCCTTGGAAAAAAAGGAAGCATATGGACTGGTCGCGGAAACGCTGTGTCGTCCTGGACATGGACGGCACGGTTTATCTCGGGCATATCCCCATCAAGGGCGCTGTCGGTTTTATCCAAAATCACTGGCAAGATCTGGACTTTTTCTTTTTGAGCAACAATACCTCCAAATCGCCGCAGACCTATGAGGACAAGCTCAACGGCATGGGCATTCCGGCGCGCGGGGAATTGCTGCTCTCACCCGTGACGCCCCTGGTGGATTTTTTGCGGGCGCGAGGCATCAACCGGGCTTATCCCGTGGGCAACAGCGATTTTCAACAGGATCTGCGTCAACGCATGCCCGAACTTCAACAGGTGGAGGAGGGCGCGCAGGCCGTGATTCTGGCCTATGACACGGAGCTGACCTACCACAAGCTGGCCCGTTCAGCCTTGTTGTTGCAAAAACCCGAAACCCTGTTTCTGGCTACCCATCCGGACATGGTCTGTCCCTCTCCGGAGGGGCCGTTGCCTGACGTGGGCAGCATGATCGAACTCTATGCCACGGCCACGGGCCGCCGTCCGCAGCATATTTTCGGCAAACCCGACCCGACCGTGCTGGCCCCTCTGCTGCGGCGTTACGCCAAAGAGGAAATGGTTATGGTGGGCGATCGCCTGAGCACGGACAAGAAACTGGCCGAAAACGCGGGCATTGATTTTATTCTGGTGCTCAGCGGCGAAGCCACGCGCGAAGACCTGGCAAAGGAGGAGCGCCAGCCCACTCTGGTGCTGGAGGATCTCGGGCAGGCCGAACGGGACTGGCGCTGAATGTCCACCGCTCGGAAGCCGCTTGAAAAATCAGGGCCATCCGTTTGTGGGCGGTTCTCTGTCTCAGTCGCTTCGCTTCTTCGACCGACTAAAGCCTTAAATCGAAAGCCGCCCCTTCACAGGGGCGGCTTTTCTGTGCGGGCTCGCGGCGGCTTATTTTCCGCCCATGAGCCAGTCGAGCGGAATAAGCGAGAGTTTGGGGAAGAAGAGCAGCAGGAAGAGCATGACCACTTCCACCAGAATGAAGGGGACCAGATTGCGGATCAGCTGGGTGATCTTGATGTTGCCGATGCCGCACACCACATAAAGCACCGTGCCCACGGGCGGTGTGATCACGCCGATGCCCAGGTTCAGGATGAAAAGCAGGCCGAAATAGTAGGGGTCGATACCGGCCTGGGTGATGAGCGGATAGAACACCGGCGCGAAGATCAGGATGTTGGGCGTGAGGTCCATGACCATGCCGATGAGGAAAAGAAAGACGTTGATGCACAACAGCAGCAGAATGGGGCTGTCGATGAGCGGCGAAAAGAGCGCCGTCATCTGATTGGGAATCTGGGCGATGGTGATGAACCAGCCCACGGCCGTGGCCGTGGCCACGATGAGCATGACCACCGAAGTGGTTGTGGCCGCCCGCGCGCTGACGCGCAGCAATTCGCGGAAGGAAAGCTCGCGATAGTAAAGCACGCAGACCACAATGGCGTAAATGGCCGCGAAGGCGCCGCCTTCGGTGGGCGTGAAAACGCCGAAGCGGATGCCGCCCAGCAGGAGCACGGGCATGAGGAAGGCGGGCGTGGAGTCGATCAGGATCTTCCACTTTTCCTCACGGGTGAAGGTGATGGTCTCGTTGTAGCCGTCCTTGCGCACCACAAAGAACCAGACCACCATCAGCGCCAGGCCGATCAAAATGCCCGGGACCAGGCCGATCATGAACAGTTTGGTGATGGAAAGGCCGCTGATGGTGGCGCCGAGCAGAATGAAGTTGGTGCTGGGGGGAATAATGGGGCCCAGAATGGCCCCGGAGGCAATGACGGCCCCGGCGCGCCCCGGCTTGTAGCCCACTTCCTTCATCATGGGCAGCAAAAGACCGCCCAGAGCGGCGGCCTCGCCCACGGAACTGCCCATGAGACCCGCGAAAATGATGCTGGCCACCACGGCCGCATAGCCCAGGCCGCCGCGCACCCGGCCGATCATCAGCTGGGCCAGTTGCACCACGCGCTTGGAAAGTCCGCCCGCGGCCATGATTTCACCGGCAAAGACAAAGAAGGGAATGGCCATCAGCGGGTAGTTGTTGGCCCCGTCCAGCATGCTGCCGGGAATGATCATGGCGTCCCACATGCCGGAGTGCCACATGAGCACCATGGCACAGAGCACCAGCACCAGGCAGATGGGAATGCCGAAGGCCAGGAAGAAGAACAGGGTGCCGAGAAAGATGAAAAGTTCCACGTTCTCCCCCTATGCCTTGGTGAAAGAGGATGCCGGACGACGGATGAGAGCCACGAGGTCGCGCACCTGCATGAGCAGGGCCGCGAAGGCCATGATGGGCAGTGTGCCGTTGATCAGGGCCATGTTCACATTGGTGGCCACGGAATAGGTATCCAGGGTCTGGAGCACGTTGATCACGCCGCCGTAGAGCAGAAGGCCCATGGCGACCATGCCCAGGAGCGTGGCGGCGATGTCCACGTATTTGCGGGCTGCGCCGTGCAGCAGGTCCACGAACATGTCCACGGCAATGTGTTTTTTGTGGTAAAAAGCCTCAATGGCCCCGAAGAACGTGATGTAGATGAAGAGAAAGCGCGCCCATTCCTCGCTGGGGGGATAGCTGGAGGAAAAGACGTAGCGCAGAAAAGCGTTGTAAAAGACCAGACCGATCATGCCGAGGAAGATGACGGCGCAAAAAATCTCGAAAAGCAGGCGGCCGAGGGGTTCGGACTGCGCTTTGCCGTGATCCGCATGCGGATCACACGGCTTGCCGGCGTCCGTCCCGGACGCCGGTGGAAGGTTTTGCTGTGTCTCGTCGTGCATACTGACCTCTGCGGGAACAATGCCCTGACGGAAAATGGACCTGTACGAAAAAATTCAGTGCTGCGGGCCTTCCCGCCGAACGTGTCGCGCGACGGGCCGGAAGCCGTACGCCCCCGGCCCGCGTTACATCGTGCCGACTTGCTACTTGGCCTGACGATAGCTGGCGGCGCTGTCCAGAATTTCCTGGGCATTGGGCACCGTGTCGTAAAAGAGCTTCCAGCTGCGCTTGCCGGCTTCCGCCATGTAGTCGTGGAATTCCTTGCTGGGCGTGGTGATATGACCGTTGGCCGCGATGATGGTCTGCTTGGCCTTTTCGTCGCCCTCGGCCACCATCTTCCAGATGTCGTCGGCGGAGCGCTTGGCGGCTTCGTCAATCCATTTGCGGTCCTGTTCGGGCAGGGACTTGTAGAATTTTTCGTTGATGTACAGGGAGTGGATCACCAGGATGTGGCCGGTGAGGGTGATCTCAGGGGTGATCTCGTACATCTTCAGGCTCACGATGTCGGCCAGCGGGCTGTCGCCGCCGTCGATGACGCCCTGGTCAAGCGCGCCGGGCACTTCGGCGAAGGGCATGGGCTGGCCGCTGATGCCGCATTCCTTGGCGAAATTGGTGTACAGGGGGATGTTGGGCACACGCATGCGCAGGCCCTTGAGGTCGGCGATGGTTTTCACCGGCTTTTTGGTGTAAAAGTGGCGGAAACCAAGGGGAAAGGCGTTGAGGGTACGCAGGCCGGACTTTTCGGTGAAGCCCTGGTTGATCAGCTCAAAGGTTTTGCCTTCCATGGCGCGACGGGCATGGTCCAGATCGTCGTAGAGCATGGGAGTTTCCAACATGGCCATGGCCGGATGCAGCGCCGAGGTCTGCGTGCCGGTGGCGCACATCTGAATAATGCCCTTACGGGTGGCGGCGATGTAGGCGTCTTCCTTGCCGAGCTGGCTGTTGGGGAAGACCTGCACTTCATATTTGCCGTTGGAAAGTTCCGCCAGATATTTGCCGAACTGATGCATGCCGATGGTTTCCGGCTCGCCTTCCGGCTTCATGCCAGCGATTTTGATCACGGTTTTGGCATCGGCCGACGGCGCCATGCCCAGCGCCATGCCGCAGATGAGGCCGAATGCCACAAAGAGCGCAATAATGCGTTTCATCAGAGATCCTCCTGTTGGTTTGGAATCCTTGTCTGTTCCCGTACATATCCCGCGTTGGCCGTCAGCGGCGCTTTACGTCGCCCGGCGGACGTGCGTCATGACACAACCGTGCCGCTACAGTCGCCAAATCGGCGGCGTCCGGCACATTCCGTCCGGGCGCGGCGGCGGGCATGCCCCCATGCCGTCCTCGATGCGCCCGTTATCCGGCGTTATCCGCTTGGGTAAAACTTACTTGACGTGGCCGATAAAATTCAATGTTTTTTTTCACAAAATTTTGCTTGGACCGGAAATGCGCGGCCCGCGCGGTTCGGAGCTGATCGCGAGACAGCTTGGTTCAGGCGGATTTTCCCGCCATGCCGCGCGACAAGACGGCGGACGGCAGAAACGCAGCGTCCCTGCCCATGAGAGGCAAGACCTTGGGGACATACTTATTTTTCGGAGGTGAGGATTTGCCGATACCGAGCGTGCCTTAAACTAGGGTAGCGATAGAAATGGCACTACTGACATGAGGGGGAATTTCCCAGCGCGCCCGCGTGGGCCGTGGGTTTGTGGCCGCTACAGGGCAAAAACAA
>NZ_JAGZUV010000009.1:0-68807 GCF_018379785.1 Desulfovibrio sp. | reverse complement strand
ACCCAGGACGGCGGCACTGAAAACGTCCTGGCCGTGGACCTGGACCGGCGCATCGTCATGACCCCGGCCTCGGCCCAACGCCTGCTCCTGGCCCTGGACCGCACGCTCAGGGAGCATGCCGCCCGTTTCAGCGGCAACTGCCCGCACGCCTGAACCCATTTTACGGCCTGAAACCACGCAAAAGGGCCGCGTCAGACGACGCGGCCCCTTGCATGACAGAACATTTCAAATGAGGACTGAGCCTAGTTGCCCAGCTTGATGCTCTTCAAAACGGTTTGCAGCTTGGCGGGCAGTTTGGTGTCGCGCTGCCGGAGCATGGCGCTCACGGCCAGGGTCTTTTTGCCTTCGTAAAAGCCCCAGCTCACATTGCACAGCCCCCTGGCCGGGAACAGCGCGGTCACGGCCAGAGCCGCGCCCTTGGCCGTTGTTTCGCGCGCGCAGTTCACTTCCGTGGCGCCGCCCCGCTTGAAGCCGTCGATGGCCTGTGCGCAGATTTCCTTGACGCCGTCCTCATCCAGTTTGGCGAAAGCGGCCTGGTCCATCTCGCCCACGGGCTGCTCCATGATGGCGAACTGCGGCACTTCCGGGCTCTGGGCCATCAGCAGCACCTTCATGTCCCCGGCCTGCTTCTGCACTTGGGCCAGAGCCTCCTTGGGGGCGATTTGCCAGTCCGAGGGCAGGTCGATGGTCAGGCCCGGCAGCTTGTGTTCCTTGAAGCCGTCCGGAGCCGCCGAGGCCGCGCCCGCCAGGCCCAGGCACAACGCCCCGGCCAGCAGCAAAGTCCATGCGTAACGCATATCTTGATTTCCTCCTGAGTAGTGGGCGGCGCGGGCACAATCCCCTGCCGCCGGGGCAACTCTATGCCCGGCTCGCGGGACTGTCCAGAACCCGGCTCCCATACCGGCGCGGCACTCTTCCGGCAAGCCGTTTTTTGCCATCGGACGCATTGTCGTGTAAGGCAGGGAACAAGGAGACGCCATGAACGACCACATCCGTTTTGATCGCGACGCCCTGGAACTGCATCTGCTGGACCAACGCCTTTTGCCGGGAGAGGAGGCGGATTTCGTCTGCCGCACGCCCGACGAGGTGATCACGGCTCTGCAAACCATGGTGGTACGCGGCGCTCCGGCCATCGGCGTCACCGCCGCCTGGGGCTGCGCCCTGGCCGTCTCCCGGACCGGGGACGGCGACGGCTGGCGGGAGCGCCTGGACGCCGCCCTGGAGGCCATTGCCGACGCCCGGCCCACGGCCGTGAATCTGCGCTGGGCCGTGGAACGCATGCGCGCGTGCCGACGCGCCGCCGGAGATGTGGACCGCCCCGCCCTGCTGGAGCTTTTTCTGCGCGAGGCCCGGACCATGCAGGACGAGGACGTGGCCGCCTGCAAGCGCCTGGGCCGCTTCGGCGCGGACTGCCTGGAGGACGGAGACACGGTGCTCACCCACTGCAACGCCGGGGCCCTGGCTACGGCGGGCTACGGCACGGCTCTGGGCGTGATCCGCGCCGCAGTGGAACAGGGCAAGCGCATCCGGGTCATTGCCGATGAAACCCGCCCTTTTTTGCAGGGCGCGCGGCTCACGGCCTGGGAGCTGCACAAGGACGGCATTCCGGTTACCGTGGCCTGCGACAACGCCTGCGCCCTGCTGATGCAGAAAGGGCTCGTCCAGCGCGTGGTGGTGGGCGCGGACCGCATCGCGGCCAACGGCGACGCGGCCAACAAGATCGGCACCTTCGGCGTGGCCCTGCTGGCGCGGCATTTCGGCATCCCCTTCTATGTGGCCGCGCCGCTCTCGACCATTGACCCGCAAACGGCCGACGGCACGGCCATTCCCATTGAGGAACGCCCGACCGGGGAGGTGACCCATGCGGGGGGGCGGCGCGTGACGCCCGAGGGCGTACCGGTCTACAACTTCGCTTTTGACGTGACCCCGGCGGCGCTGATCAGCGGCATCATCACCGAAGCGGGCGTGCTGCGGCCGCCTTACGGCCCGGCTGTGCGCGCGGCCCTGGACGAAGCCGCGACGGAGGCGCACCCATGAAAGAACTGGTGCTGCTGGTGGAACCGGCCAAGGAGCCGTCCGTACCGTCGCCCGCCTCCGGTCTGGGCCAGGCCGTCGCCCACTGGAGCGCCTGGGAAGTGCCGGAAGGCCGGATATCCCTGCCCGCGCGTCTCCATGCGGACCTGGTGGCGATCCGCGCCGAACATATGGCCTGGGCCTATGATCTGAGCCGCCTGCGTGTGGGCCGCAAGGAACTGCAGGAAAAGCTCAAAGCCGGGGAAAGTCCGTCCATGTGGTGGTGCTCCCTGCTCTACGAGCGCCACCCCAAGATGACGCCCAATCTCTACACCATCTACAAGCTGCGCGCCCTGGAACGCCTCATGGACGAGGAAGGCTTCACGGCCCTGCGGCTCTGCGGCGGCGACGCCGCCCTGCGCCACACCTTGGCGGATTTCTGCGCCGTGTCGGGCCGCCTCTTTGTGGAATGCCACGAGCCGGGGCTGCGCCTCAAACCCGCGCAAAGCCTGCCGCGGCGGATCTACAACGCCTGCCCCGCGCCCTTGCGGGCCGCGGCCCGCTACGCGCACTGGTGGTGGACCATACGACGCAAGCTGCCCTGCGCGTACAACGGCAAAGCCTGCCCGCCGCCGAGGCCCTCGGCGGAACAGCACAAGACGGCCGGCATCGTCACCTATTTCCCCAACCTGGACATGCACGCCGCCGGTCTGGGGCGCTTCCGCTCCCGCTACTGGGAAAAACTGCACGACGTTCTTGACGCGGTGGCCCGGCGCGAAGGCGCGCAGTTCGTGCGCTGGCTGTTCATCCGCTTTCCCGCGCCCCAGCTTTCCTTCGCCCAATGCCGCAAACTGCGCGACCGTTTCCGCGAGGAAGGCAAAGACGGCCTTTCCTTCCACTATCTGGAAGAATTTCTGCGCCACCGCGATCTCTGGGCAGCCCTGTGGCGGCATCTGCGCCTCTGCTGGGCCAGCCTGCGCCTGGAAAAACACGCGCGCCCGGCCTTTCACTTCGCCGGTTCCCGGCTCAATTTCTGGGACTACGCCAAGGGCGACTGGGCCGAATCCTTCCGGGGCTGGCGCGGCCTGGAGCGCTGCCTTCAGAACCGGGCCTTCAAGAGCTATGCGCACTGCGCCGGGCCGCAGCGCTGGACCCTGTTCCCGCTGGAAAACTGCCCCTGGGAGCGCATGCTGACCCAGGCCGCGCATGAGGCCGGGAACGGGCCGGTCTTCGGCGCGCAGCATTCCACCATCCGGCCCACGGACTTCCGCTATTTCGACGATCCGCGCGCCTTCAGCGCGCCGGACTGCGCGATCTTCCAACCTGACGCCATCCGGGGCAACGGCCGCTCGGCCTGCCGCCAGTGGCTGGACGCGGGCATGCCGCCCGAGCGCCTGGGCGAAGTGGAGGCCCTGCGCTACCTCTACCTCGCCGACGCGGCTCCGGCGCAAACGGAAGCCCCGGACCCCGCGCCGACTACGCCCGCGGGCGGCCTCAAGCGGCTGCTGGTCCTGACCAGCTTTTTCAACGACGAAACCGAGGCCCATCTGGTCTTGCTGGCACGCGCCGTGCATGCCGGGCTGCTGGAAGGCTGGGATATTGTCGTCAAGCCCCACCCCTACCTGCCCGTGGAAGAACGCCTGCGCGCCCTGCTGGGCCGCCGGATGCGCGAAATCCGCCTGGCGGACGGCCCCATTGCCGAACAGTTGCGGCCCGGCGTGACGGTCTGGGCCTCCAATTCCACCACCGCCGCCCTGGAAGCGGCGCTCAAGGGCCTGCCGGTCATGGTTATGCTGCCCAGCGACGACTTCGACCTCTGCCCCTTGCAGGACGTGCCGGAACTGCCGCGCACCGGCGATCTGGAGGACGTGCGCCTGGCCCTGGCAACAGCGGCGCCCCTGGACCTGCCGCCCGATTACCTGGATCTGAACCAGGAACTGCCGCGCTGGCGGCAACTCCTGGGCTTGTGAGGCCGTTATGGACGCGCATCGGGAAACCGACCGGCGGATCGCGGAAATGGTCCGCGCCTGTTACTGGGACAGGGACATCAACTGTGCCCGCACCACCCTGTACTGCATGAGCCGCCTGTTCGATCTGCCCCTGGATCCGCAACTGGACCGCGCGGCCATCGGCCTGAACGGAGCCGGGCGCATGGGCTGCCAGTGCGGCCTGCTGGAGGGCGCGCTGCTCTTCCTCGGGGTCCATGCGTCGTCCCTGGGCAAGACGGAGAAGGAAGTCTGCGCCGTCTGCGGCCGCTATGCCGCCGCCTTCCAAGAGCGTTTCGGCGGGGTCGATTGCCGGGTGTTGCGGCCCGGCGGCTTTCAGAAGAGCGATCCGCCGCATCTTTGCGAGGGGCTTACTGTGGAGGCTGTCCGCCTGCTCCACGATTTTGTGGCGGCGTTGCGCTGACCGGGGAATGGACCGCGGGCCCCGCGCTGATTTGACGTCCCGCGCGTTTTCCCTTAATCAGTAATCATTATGCCTTGTTTCAGCAGCACAAAGGAGCACGACACTATGCCATCCGACAGTCCCGACTTTCCCGCACCTGAACCCGGTACGCATAATCCCGCCGGCCTGCCCGCGCCCGCCCTCTCCCGCTGAACGCCTCTTGAGAACGGCGCGTCCCGCGCCGGTTCCAGGAGGTTCCCATGTTTTCCTTTTTCACGACTCTGAAAGCTTTATTCCGTCCCCCGCGTCCGTCATCCCGCCCGCTGTCCCGTGCGGACCGCGCCGCGCGCGGCGTCGGACGCCCCCACGCCCCGGCAGCGCCGAAGCGCGCCGTCTCGCAACATCTGCTTGATGCCGCCCGGCAACAACCGGACGCCCTGCTGCGCGCCTACAAATCGTCCATGCGGGGCCTGAACAGCGCGCAAATCCCGGCCCTGCGCCAGCGCCACGGTGAAAACCGCCTGACCCGCAGCCGCCGGGAACCTCTGCCCCTGCGACTGCTCAGGGCATTTCTCAATCCCTTCAGCGTGGTTCTGCTGCTGCTCGCGGCCATTTCCTTCATCACCGACTATCTGCTGGCCGCCGCCGGGGAAAAAGATCTCACGGCCGTGCTCATCGTGGGCGGCATGGTGCTGATCAGCGGCACGCTGCGCTTCGTGCAGGAGGCCCGCTCCGGCGACGCCGTGGCCCGCCTGGAATCCCTGGTCAACACCACCATCGACGTGCTGCGCGACGGCCGGGGCGGCGAGCGGCCCATCAGCGAATTGGTGCCCGGCGATGTGGTCCGCCTGGCCGCCGGGGACATGATCCCGGCGGACCTGCGGATTCTGGAGGCCAAGGACCTCTTCATCAGCCAGTCCTCCCTGACCGGCGAAAGCGAGCCGGTGGAAAAATTCGCCGGTCTGCCGGACGCCTCTCCAGAGGCCCCGGCCAGCCCGCCCCAGAGCCCGCTGGACTGCGCCGACCTGGCCTTCATGGGCGGCAACGTGGTCAGCGGCTCGGCCCTGGCCCTGGTGCTGGCCGTGGGCAACGCCACCCTGTTCGGCTCCCTGGCCCGCCAGATCGCCGACACCACCACCCGCACCAGTTTCGACAAGGGCGTCAGCGCCGTGTCCTGGCTGCTGATCCGTTTCATGGCCTGCATGGTGCCCATTGTCTTTTTCATCAACGGCTTCACCAAGGGCGACTGGGTGGAGGCCGCGCTCTTCGCCCTGTCCGTGGCCGTGGGCCTGACGCCGGAAATGCTGCCCACCGTGGTTTCCGCCAATCTGGTGCGCGGCGCGGCCTTCATGGCCCGCAAAAAGGTCATCGTGCGGCGGCTGGACGCCATCCAGAATCTGGGGGCCATGGACGTGCTCTGCACGGACAAGACCGGCACCCTGACCAGGGACAAGATCATTCTGGAATATTCCCTGGACGTGCACGGCAACGAGGACGAGCGCGTGCTGCGCCACGCCTTTCTGAACAGCTGGTTCCAGACCGGCCTGAAAAACCTGCTGGACGTGGCCATTGTGGACCATGCCGACGACCTGGACATGCTCCCTCTGCGGCGGGACTACGTCAAAGTGGATGAAATCCCCTTTGATTTCGGCCGCCGCCGCATGAGCGTGGTCGTCGCCGACCACCGGGGCAAGACCCGGATGATCACCAAGGGCGCGCTGGAGGAAATGCTGGCCGTCTGCGCCTGGGCCGAATACCACGGCCAGGTGGAGCCGCTGACTCCGGAACTGCGTGAGGAAATCCTGGCCCGCACCCGCCGCTACAATGCCGACGGCCTGCGCGTGCTGGGCGTGGCCCGGAAAACCCTGCCGGACGGCGGCCGGAGCTTCTCCGTGGCCGACGAGGCCGACATGGTGCTCATGGGCTACCTGGCCTTTCTGGACCCGCCCAAGGAATCGGCGGCCCAGGCCGTGGCCGCCCTGCGCGGCTACGGGGTGCGCGTCAAGGTGCTCACCGGCGACAACGACGCCGTGACCCGCAGCATCTGCCGCCAGGTGGGCCTGCCCGCCGAACGCGTGCTGCTGGGCGCGGATCTGGCGGATATGGACGACGAGCGCCTTCGACGGGAAGTAGAACGGGTGGATATCTTCGCCAAGCTCAGCCCGCAGCAGAAGGCGCGCATTGTGGCCTGCCTGCGCGGCAACGGCCATGTGACGGGCTTCATGGGCGACGGCATCAACGACGCGGCGGCCATGCGCACCGCCGACGTGGGCATTTCCGTGGACACCGCCGTGGACGTGGCCCGCGAGTCGGCGGGCGTGATCCTGCTGGAAAAGGATCTCACCGTGCTGGAGGCCGGGGTCATTGAAGGACGCCGCACCTACGCCAACATCATCAAATACATCAAGATGACGGTGAGTTCCAATTTCGGGAATATGTTCTCGGTGCTGGCGGCCAGCGTCTTTCTGCCCTTCCTGCCCATGACGCCCCTGCAGATTCTGGTGCTCAACCTGATCTACGACCTGTCCTGCACCACCATTCCCTGGGACAATGTGGACGAGGAATTCCTGCACCAGCCCCGTACCTGGGACGCCGGTTCCATCAGCTCCTTCATGCTCTGGCTCGGGCCTACCAGCTCGATTTTCGACCTGCTGACCTTTGTCCTGATGTACCGGCTGATCTGCCCGGCGGTTCTGGGCGGCCCCTGGCACAGCCTGGACCCGGCCGGGCAGGCCGCCTTCGCGGCGCTGTTCCAGGCGGGCTGGTTTGTGGAGTCGCTCTGGTCCCAGACCCTGGTCGTTCACATGATCCGCACGCCCAAGCTGCCCTTCGTGGAGAGCCGGGCCGCCTGGCAGTTGACGCTCCTGACCAGCCTGGGCATTGCCGTGGGCACACTCATCCCCTTCACCTCCCTGGGCCGGGGCCTGGACATGGCGGCCCTGCCCGCCGGGTATTTCCCCTGGCTGGGCGGCATGATCCTGGGCTATATGCTGCTGACCACCGTGGTGAAGCGGGCTTACATCCGGCGTCACGGCGAACTGCTGTAGGAGCTGAAGCGGGCTCTTCGCGGTGCGGATTTTCGTGGAAATCCGCACCGCGCGTTTAGGCTCCTACGGCAGATAGCCGCCGTGCGCGCTGCGCACATCCTCAATGGTAAGAAAGCTCTTGGGCGAAAGTCTCTTGCACAGGCGCACCAGGCTGTTGACCTTGCGGCGCGGCAAGACCACCCGCAAAAAGTGCATTTCGTCATGCATGCCGAAGGCCTCAAGCCGGGTTACGCCGAAACCGGCTTTGCGCAACACGGCGGCAAGGTGCTCGTCGTTCTCGGGCGCCACGATATTGACGACGGTGATGCCCAGAGCCAGACGCTCTTCCACGAAAATACCCATCAGAATGCCGCAACTGTAGCCCCCGGCATAGGCAATGATGTTGAAGACGTTGTCCAGATGCGCCATGACCCGTGAGATGGCGACCACCCAGATGATGATCTCGAAAAATCCCACCAGGGCCGCCACAAAGCGCACGCCGCGCATGACCAGGACGGTTCTGACCGTCCCCAGAGTCACGTCCGCGAGACGCAGACAGAAAATCAGCAGCGCTCCCGCCAAATCCAAATGCATTCCCAGGAGTGTCATGGCATCCTCACTGAATATGTAAAGCCGGGATAGTGCGGATATCCCGGCTGAAAATTTCGCCCCTGGAGCAGATTAACTTTGAGTTGAAATGCCCAACCTGGCGATGTGTTTATGGCAATGCTACCAGAACGCCGCATTTTGGCAATCAGACGGCCTTGCAAACCGGGACGGGCGGCTCCGCGGCGGCGCGGCTTCAGTCCCTGTCCGCCATTTTCTTCAGTTTCCGGTAGAGCGTGGGACGGCTGACGCCCAGGGCGCGGGACGCGGCCCGGATATTGCCGTTGTGCCGGGCCAGAGCTTCGGCCACGGCCCGCTGCTCCAGGTCTTCCAAAGTGCCCTGGCCAGAGCCGCCGGATTGTTCCGCTGGGGCCGCCTGCCGGGGCCGCTCCAGCCCGGCGATGCCGAAATGCTCGGCCAGCAGATCGCCGCCCTCGGCCAGATGCATGGCGCGCTCCACCGCGCTTTCCAGCTGGCGGACGTTGCCGGGCCAGGCATGGGCCGTGAGCATGGCGGCGGTGTCCGGCGGCAGAACCGCCGTGGGTTTGTTCAGGCGCAGCCTGTGCCGCTGGATGAAATACTCGGCCAGGGGCAGAATGTCTTCCGGCCGCTCGCGCAAGGGCGGCACAAGGATGTTCAGAGTGCTGATGCGGTAATAGAGATCCGCGCGGAATTTCTGCTGTTCGATGGCCTGCCTCAGATCCTTGTTGGTGGCCGAAATGACGCGCAGATCCACGGGCACGCTGCGCAGGCCGCCCACGCGCTGGATCTCGCCGGTCTGGAGCACGCGCAGCAGCTTGACCTGCATGTCAAAGGGCATGTCCCCGATTTCGTCCAGAAAAAGCGTGCCCGAATCGGCCAGCTCGAACTTGCCGGGCCGCCCGCCCTTGCGCGCGCCGGTAAAGGCCCCCTCCTCATAGCCGAACAGCTCGCTTTCCAGGAGTTCCTTGGGGATGGCCCCGCAGTTGATGGGCACAAAGGGCCGGCTGCGCCGCTCCCCGCCGTTGTGGATGGCCTGGGCGAAGAGCTCCTTGCCCGTGCCCGTTTCGCCGCAGAGCAGCACCGGGGCCGTACTGGCCGCCGCGATGCGGGCGTGGCGCAGGGCCTGCCCCAGGCAGGCGCTGGACCCCAGAATGGAATCAAAGGTGAAATGGGCGTGGCTGCCGGTCACTTCCACGGCCATGCCCATAACTTCCTTTTTTTCCTGCACGGTGAGCAGGCCGCCCGCCACTTCGCCGTTGCTCATGCAGATGGGGTCAAAGGAAGCGAAATGCGTCATGCCGCTGTGCCGGGCGAGAATTTCGCGCGCCCTGAAACTTTTGCCCGTGGCGAGATGCTCCAGCACGCCGCTGCGGCCGCCGGTAAAATCCTCGAAATCCCGCCCGGCGGGCGAGGCGGGCAGACTGAAGAGCCGCCGGGCGCTGCGGTTGGTCTGCACGATGCGGCCGTGCGAGTCCACGGTGACAATGCCCCGCGAGTCGGATTCGATAAGGGCGCGCAAATACTGGTTGGTGGCGGCAAGGTCCCGCATGCGCTCCCGCTCGCGCAACTGGGAGGTCACGGTTTCCGCAGCCTGGCGCACCAGCCCCAGAGTGTGCACATGCATCATGGCCGACTCGCCGCTGAGCGAAATGGCCCCCAGCACCGCGCCGCCGTCCGGCGCGAAAACCGGCGCGCCCGCATTGCTCAGACGGCGCGCGTCCATGGAAAACATGGCGTCGCCGGGCAGAAAGACCGGCACCTTCTCCTCCAGGGCCAGACCGATGGCGCAGGTGCCCACATCGCGTTCCAGCCAGCGGTAGCCGGGCAGGCAGCGCCGCCGTTTGAAATGCTCCACCAGTTCCGCGTCCCCCACCACGTAAAGCACGTAGCCCTCGCTGTCGGCCAGGGCCATGCAGAAACCCGTGCCCTTGAGCAGTCCGTAGAGCGTGTCGATCTGCGCCCGGGCCAGGTCAAAGAACTCCCTTTGCCCGTTGATCCGCTTGCGCAGACCCACCGCGCTCAGGCCGCCGGCCTCGGGCGCGCCGTCCAGATGCGGGTCCAGCCCGTAGCGCGCGGAACGCGCGTGCGAACGCCGGATAAGTTCCTCAAGATTCGGAATGGCGGACATCTGGCTGAGCATGGGCTGTCCTTGTAATAAAAAAATACATGTAAAGTTTTATTACACTCAAAGACGAAAATGCACGCCCGGACCGGCTGCATTCGCGGCTGATGCTGATTTCAACGTGCTTCTTTTTTCACAGATTGTCACGTTTTATTACATTACTGTGGCCTCTTTTTATCAGCAAAAATCATAACTCACTAAAAATACTAATAAAAATACTTCAAACCAACGTTGGCATGGTCCCTGCTTTTCTTCTCCCGACTATGCGCCCTGCCCGGCATGCCCGGCGCGCGCAAAACAAAGAAGGAGGAAACATGCCCATCACACGTTACGGAACTCCGGCCAAAGCGGGCGCGCTGCCCTTTTCCAAGGCCGCGGGCGCGGACGGCTGGCTCTACGTCAGCGGTCAGGTGCCCCGCGACGCCGACGGCGAAATCGTTTCCGGCAGCATGATCGTGCAGGCCCGCGCGGCCCTCGACAACCTCAAGGCCGCCCTGGCTCTGGCGGGCTACGGCCTGGAAGACGTGGTGCGGGTGAACGTCTTCATCGACGATCCGCGCGACTTCGCCCAATTCAACAAGGTCTACGCGGAATTTTTCACCCCGGAGCACGCCCCGGCCCGGGTCTGCGTGCAGGCCGCCATGATGAGCGACCTGCGCGTGGAAGTGGACTGCATCGCTTACAGGGACAAGGCCTGAGCAAACCGCCGCCGGGAGGCGAAGCATGGACAAAAAAACGCCGTCAAGAAAATCCGGAGAACGCGACGTCGTCATCGTGGGCGGCGGCATTTCCGGCGCGGCCCTGGCCTTCGGACTGGCCGGAAAAGGCTGCAAGGCCACGGTGCTGGACGCGCCCACCCGTACCAACATGGCCTCGCGCACCAATGTGGGGCTGATCTGGTGCCAGTCCAAATTCCTGCATCTGCCGGAATACGCCCGCTGGGGCTTCATGTCCTCGCGGCTCTTTCCGGAGCTGGTCCGGGAGCTGGAGGATATCTCCGGCCTGCATGTGCCCGTGAACTTCACGGGCGGGCTGATTCCGGTGCTCGGCGAGGACGATTTTCAGAAGCGCGCCGACTATATTGTCAAACTGCGCGAAGCTCTGGGCGAATACCGGGGGGCCGTGATCGAACGCGGCGAGCTGGAAAAAAAGCTGCCCAAAATCACCTTTGGGCCGGAGGTCTGCGGCGCGGCCTGGTGCGAAGAGGACGGCGTCATCGACCCGCTGGCCCTGCTGCGCGCCTACCGGGCGGCGTTGCCCCGGCTGGGGGCCGAATATGTGGAAACCCTGGTGCTCGACGTGACCCCCCATGCGGGCGGCTATCGCGTCGCCACCCGCAACGGGGACTATTTCTGCCGCCGCCTGGTGCTGGCCGCCGGTCTGGCAAACCGGCGCTTCGCCCGTTTCGCCGTGCCGGATCTGCCGGTCTATCCGGACAAGGGCCAGGTGCTGCTGGTGGAGCGCCTGCCCATGGTCATGCCCATTCCGGTGCTGGGGGCCACCCAGACCTTCGGCGGCACGGTGATCATCGGCTTCAAGCATGAACGCGTGGGACACGACAGCGGCGTCGTTCCCGCCTCGGTGGCCACGGAAGGCCGCTGGGCCATGCGGGTCTGGCCGGAACTGGCGAAAAAGCGCCTGATCCGGACCTGGTCCGGCCTGCGCGTCATGCCGGAAGACAATATGGCCATTTACAGCCGCCTGCCCGGTCACCCCCAGGTGAGCCTGATCAATACCCACAGCGCAGTGACCATGGCCGCCGCGCACAGCCGCCTGCTGCCCGATTTCATTCTGGGCGGGGAGCTGCCCGAAACCGCGCGCGGCATGACGCTCAAACGCTTCGGCTTCGCCTGCTGAAAGGAGTTTTCATGCACAACGCCAACACAGCCACTGTGCGCATCATCTTTGACGGGCGGTCCCTGGACGTCCCGGCGGGCATCAGCGTGGCCGCCGCAGTGCTGGGGCACGCCCACGCCGGGCGTACCGCGACGCATCCCGTGGACCACAGCCCGCGCGCGCCCTATTGCCTGATGGGCGTCTGTTTTGAATGCCTCATGGAAATCGACGGCGAAGCCGACGTCCAGTCCTGCCTGGTGCCCGTGCGGGAAGGCATGGTCGTGAACCGGCAGACGCCCCCGGAGGACAAGTGATGGACAAGCATACGGATGTCGTCATTGTCGGCGCGGGTCCGGCCGGTCTGGCCGCGGCCTGCGCGGCGCGTTCCTGCGGCCTGGCGGTGACCCTGCTGGACGAGCAGGCCGCGCCGGGCGGGCAGTTGCTGCGCAATGTGGAAAGCCCCCTGGCCCAGGCCCTCATGGACCCCAAAGAACGCGAAACGGGTTTGCGCCTGGTGGAGGATTTCCGCGGCAGCGGCGCGACATACGTGCCGCGCGCCGTGGTCTGGGGCATGGAAGGACGCTGCCTTTCCTTCAGCGTGGACAATGTGCCGCAACGTTTGAGCGCGGCCAACGTCATTCTGGCCCCCGGCGGCATGGAACGGCCCGTGCCCTTTCCGGGCTGGACCCTGCCCGGCGTCCTGGGCGCGGGCGGGGCGGACATTCTGCTGCGCTCCGGCGGCAGCCTCACGGCGGACAAGGACGCCCCCGTGGTGCTGGCGGGCAACGGCCCCCTGCTGCTTCTGCTGGCCGGGCATCTGCTGGACGCGGGCGTGCGTATCGCGGCCTGGCTGGATACGGGCAGCCTGTCGCAACGTCTGCTCTCCGGCGCGGCCATGCCCGCCGCCCTGCTGGACCCGCCCTATCTGGGCAAGGGCCTGCGCATGGCCCTGCGCGTGCTCAGGGGCGGCGTGCCCGTCATCCGCAATGCGCGGGACATCCGGGCTCTGGGCGCGGACAGCCTGGAAAAGGTTTCCTACGCCGCCAAGGGCAAAACGAGGGAACTTCCGGCCGCCGTGCTGCTGCGCCATGAGGGCATCATCCCCCGCGTCCAGATCTGTAACGCCCTGGGCGCGCGCCTGCGCTGGGACCGGGTCCAGCGCTGCTGGTATCCGGACGTGGACGCCAACGGTCGCACCAGCCTGGACGGCCTGTATGTGGCGGGCGACGGCGCCTATGTGCACGGCGGCGACGCCAGCCGCCTCAAGGGCTGGCTGGCCGGCATCGACGCGGCCCGGCGTCTGGGCGTCATCTCCCCGGCCGAGGCCGGACGCCGCGCGGCCGGGGCCCGGCGCAAACTGGCCGTGCTGCGCGCGGCGCGCGGCTTTCTGCGCTACGTCTTCGCGCCTGACCCGAAAATTTTCGACGTGCCGGACGAAACCCTGGTCTGCCGCTGCGAGTGCGTCAGCGCGGGCGCCATCCGCAAGGCCGTGGCCGAGGGCTTCCTCGAGGTCAACGAAGTCAAACGCGTGACCCGCTGCGGCATGGGCCAATGCCAGGGGCGCATGTGCGGCCCGGCCTTGGCGGAGATTACGGCTCGTGCTCAGGGCGCGCGGCCCGACACCGTGGGCTGCCTGCACATGCGCAGCCCCTTCCGCCCCGTGAAACTTGAAACCTACTGCAATCTCCACACGCCGGAATGATCGCCATCCCGCGCAAGAGTAAAGAGAAAAGCTTTTGAGAATATATATCCCCGGAATTTGAAGCAGGCCCGCTTCGGCGTTTCTCCGCGCAAACGGATTGCGCATACGCCCACGCGTCGGGCGGCTGCTTCCGCAGCCACCAGGGCCGTTTCAACGTGAAATTGCCCGAACCCCCAGGAGTGACGGACATGCCCATTAACTGGATAGATTATTCCATCATCATCCTCTACCTTTTCGTGGTCGTTTACATCGGCTGGTGGGCCATGAAAAAGGTCTCCAACTTCGACGACTACGCCGTGGCCGGACGCGGCCTGCCCATGAGCATCTTTTTCGCGGCCATCGCGGCCACGCTCTGCGGCGGCGGTGCCACCATCGGCCGGGTGGCCTTCATGCACACCACGGGCATCGTGGTTTTCGCCGGGTTGATGGGCGTGGTCATCAACCAGATTTTCTCCGGCCTGTACATCGCCGGGCGCGTGCACAACATCAAAAACGTCTACGGCCTGGGCGACCTCTGCGGCCTCTACTACGGCCATGCCGGGCGGCTTGTGTCCGCCGTGGTTTCCTTTCTCTTCTGCCTCGGGCTGTTCGGCGTGCAGATTCTGGCCATGGGCGCGATCATGCAGACGGCCACCGGCATCGACCTGATCCCGGCGGCCCTGATCTCCTCGGCCATCACCCTGGCCTACACCTGTTGCGGCGGCATGCTCGGCGTGACCATGACCGACGCCATCCAGTACGTGATCATCATTGTGGGCATAAGCCTCTGCGGCTGGCTGGCCATTGACCACGCCGGCGGCTTCGACGTCATGATGGCAAACCTTCAGGCCGCGCCCGCCTATGCCGACAATCTCAAAATCTTCGCGGACTGGTCACCCGTCCAGGTGGTCAGCCTCTTTTTCGGCTTCCTGTTCGGCGAATTCTGCGCGCCCTACTTCATCCAGCGCTATGCCTCCACCAAGTCGGCCAAGGACAGCAAGGCGGGCGTGCTGATCTTCTCCGTGCACTGGATCTTCTTCCTGGCCACCACGGCGGGCATCGGCCTGGCCTCCATGGCCCTGCAACCCGACGTCAAGCCGGACCTGGCCTTCACCAACCTGATCCGCGACGTGCTGCCCGTGGGCGTCACGGGCCTGGTGCTGGCCGCCCTGCTGGCCGCCGTGATGAGTTCGGCCGCGGCCTTCATCAACACCGCCTGCGTCTCCTACACGCGCGACATCTACAACAAGTTCATCAATCCCCAGGCGACCCAGGCCCAGATGCTGCGCCAGTCGCGCCTTTCCACCCTGGTAGTGGGCGGCGGGGCCATTCTGGCGGCCATCACCTTTCAGGACGTCTTCGGCCTGATGCTCTACGTCTTCAAACTCTGGCCCTCCACCATCATTCCGCCCCTGCTCTGCGGCCTGCTCTGGGGCAGGATTTCGCCTTACGCGGGCGCGCCCGCCATGGTCATCGGCGGCTTGAGCTACCTGCTGTGGAGCGACAAGGTGCTGGGCGAGCCCTTCGGCATTCCGGCCAACCTGGTGGGCATGGGCATCAACTGCCTGGTCCTCTTCGTCATCCACCAGCTCATGAAAAACCGCCCGCCCCGGAGCGGCATGTACGCCCCGGAACAACTGTAACCCGCGTCCATTCACGCCATCCGTCAGGAGACTCCCATGCTGGAATTCACCAAGATACTTATCTATACATCCTTTGTGCTGAACATCGCCTGCGGCGTCTGGGTCTTTTTCGGCATCATCGGCTGGATCCGCGATCTGCGCAAAAACTGATTTTCCGCGCTTCTTCCGCGTTGCAAGGAGACTGCCATGATTCTGAAAGGCGGCACACGATACTATGACACGCCCGTGGGCGTGCTCTGCCTGGACTCTCTCTTTCCCAAACCCAGGGGGCATCTGCGCAATCCCCTGACCTTCGGCTTTCCGGTGGTGACGCGGGTCATCACGGGCGTGGACGTCCCGCGCCTGCTCTTCAATCCCACGCCCGAGCTGCTGGAACCCTTTCTGCAGGCCGCGCGGGAACTGGAAGCCGACGGCGTGCGCGCCGTCACCGGCTCCTGCGGCTTCATGGCCCGCTTCCAGGGGCAGATCGCGCGGGAACTCAAGGTGCCGGTACTGCTCTCAAGCCTCGTGCAGTTGCCGCTGCTGCGCCTGCTGCACGGCGAAAACGCGGTCATCGGCGTGCTCACGGCCAGCGCCGCGGCGCTCACGCCGGAGCTTTTCGCGGCCTGCGCCTCGAACAGGGACGCGGTGCGCATTCAAGGCATGGACGAGCAGCCCGAATTCCGGGAAACCATCTTGGAAAACAAACGGCACGATTTTGACCTGGACCGCCTGGAACAGGAAATCGTCGGTACGGCCGAAGCCTTCGCGCGGACGCGGGCTCTGGACGCCCTGCTGCTGGAATGCACGGATCTCTCGGCCTTTGCCGAGCCGATTCAGAAGGCGACGGGCATCCCGGTCTACGACATCTGCGGGTTGGTGGAATACGCGGCCTGTGCGGTGTGCCGCAGAAAATGGGATCAACGATAGGCAACGCCCAAAAAACCGGGGCGGAAAGGCCGTTGAAAACCTTTCCGCCCCGCGCGGCATTCATGCATCAGAGACTGTCGCCACGAGCGCCTATTTCCTCTTCAGACCCAGCCGTTCCACCACGGCCTCGGCGCCCAGGCGGGCGAATTCGGCCACGTCCCGGCCCCGGCGCGCGCTTTCCGGCAACAGCAGTTCGGGCCGGTTCGCCAGACTCTTGTCCGGCGTAACTCCGTATTCCGGCGGAAAGGCATCGTTGAAATACATGTCCTGAAAGCCCGCGAACTTCAGGCTGTGGGCCGTGGCGTCCAGCACCGCGTGCTCGTCGCCGCCGATGAGCCCCAGCGCGCGGGCGTTCAGCAGACCGGCCAGGCATTCGCCGCCCTGGGTGCAGGCGATGTGCCCGTGGCGGTTGGCCTGGATCATGGCGTCCATGATCTGCTGCTCCGTGACCTGAACCACCTGGAAGGCCGTTTCGCCGCCCGCCTCCACAAAGCGCTCGGCCAGCCGCCGCACGCGCGGGAAGGACACGGGATTGCCGATCATGGCGGCCTGGGCCACGCTGGGCGTGACCGTCACCGGCTGCCAGTGGCGGGCCTCCCTGGGCGCGGCGTAGTAACGCCAGACAGGGTCCGCGTGTTCGGACTGCACGCCGAAGACGCGCGGCAGGCCGGTGATGATGCCCAGTTCCCGCATTTTCAGAAAGCCGGACATGACGGCCGTGACATTGCCCGCGTTGCCGATGGGCACGAAAAGGCAGAGGCCGGACACGTCCCAGCCGTACCACTGGGCCACTTCATAGGCATAGGATTCCTGGCCCAGAATGCGCCAGCTGTTCTTGGAATTGAGCAGAGCCACGCGGTAGTTTTCCGCCAGATGTTCCACCACTTTCATGCAGTCGTCGAACACGCCGGGCAGTTCCAGGACCGTGGCACCGCTGCCCAGGGGCTGCGACAACTGCTGGGGCGTGACCTTGCCGTGGGGCAGGAGCACCACGGACTTGAGCGGCGCGCCCACATAGGCCGCGTACAGGGCGGCGGCGGCGGAGGTGTCGCCGGTGGAAGCGCAGACCGTGAGCACCTCGTCCCACTCGTGGCGGCGGCAGAGCCATTTCAGATAGCTGAAGGCGCAGGCCATGCCCCGGTCCTTGAAGGAAGCGCTGGGATTCTGGCCGTCGTTCTTGTAGGCGAAGGGCAGGCCCACGCGGTCGCGCAGGGCGGGCGCGGCCTCCACGATGGGGGTCAGGCCTTCGCCCAGATAGACGATGTCCTCTTGCTCCAGCAGCGGGGCCAGCAGTTCGTAATAGCGGAAAATACCCTTGAGCGCCGTGTCGCGCGTGGCCGCGCGGGCATCGAACAGCTCCCGCCAGGCCGCGCCGTCGCGCTCTTTCAGGCGGTCGAAGTCCAGGTTTTCCAGCAGGAACACGCCGCCGCACTGCGGGCAGGCGTAGAGCAGGCTGTCGCCGGGATAGCGCGCCCCGCAGTCCAGACAGACATATTCCATGCGGCCGCGATAGGCCGGAAAATCAGGATGTACCACGAAACATTCCTCCATAGTGGATGGCGTTCTGAAACGATGGATTTTTTCCCCTGGCAAGAAAGAAGGCGGTTCCGGTTCGGGGATAGTACTCTTATGGTACAGCCCCGGGCCGGAACCGCCTTCTGCCGCAGCCCAGGGAAAGAAAGGCGCGTTTCAGCTTTTGCTCTTTAACCAGCTTTTTTCCGTCCCCGCCCGCAGACGGGCAATGTTCTCGCGATGTTTCCAGACCACCAGGGCCAGCAGACAGAGGCTCAGGGGCAGCCAGCTCCAGATGCCGCTGAGCAGCAGAAGCAGGGGCAGGGTCGCCACCAGGGTCAGGGACCCCAGAGAGACGTAGCCGCTGCGCCAGATCACCAGCAGGCAGAGCGCGGCGGCGATCAGCAACTGCCAGAAGGCCAGGGGCAGAAACACGCCGATGCTGGTGGCCACGGCCTTGCCGCCCTTGAACTTCATGAAGCAGGAAAAGACATGTCCCAGCACGCAGGCCAGGCCGGTCAGGCTGACGAAGACCGGGGACGGATTGATGGCCAGCGCGGCCCAGACCGGCAGCGCGCCTTTGAGCACGTCGCAGAGCAGGGTTGCCACGCCCCAGCCGAAACCGCAGAGCCGGGAGACGTTGGTGGCCCCGGTGCTGCGGCTGCCGTCCGTGCGGGGGTCGATGCCGCAGAAGGTTTTGGCGATGACCAGTCCCCAGGGCACGGAACCCAGCACATAGGCCACCGCTATCCAGAGCGCCTGCACAAGCATGTTTTTCTCCTCCCGAAAAACCGGACTGACCCAAGGCAGGCGTATCTTGCCCGCCGCGATTCTCCGGGGAGAACAGCCTCACGCACGCTGCCCGCGTCACCCGGCATTTTTTGCTGCTCACGTACCTGCGTACGCTGCGCGCGAAAAATGCCGGATTCCTCGGCAGCGCACGAAAATCTTATTCTCCGCCGGATTCCCCCGGCACCAGCCATCCGCCTCCGCTACGCTCCGGCGGAGTAAAGGAGGCTTTGCCCAACAATGCCGGGCAACATTCAGAATCATATTTCCTGAATGTACCCTGCTGTCTTTCAATAACTTTACAGTTGCACCTGCCCGGCGGGCCTACCTTTCCAGGGTAACGGCCTCCACAATCTGAATCTCATTGTACAGCGGGTGCACCTTGCCCAGCCGCACTTCCACGGCCATGCCGGGACAGGCCCGCTCGTCGAACATCCGGCGCTTGCCGCGCACGAAAAGGCCCTGATCCGGCAGGCTCACGCTGACAAAGGCGTCGTTCTCCTCGGTGATCACGCCGGGCCACCAGACCTTGTCCCCCTTCTGGCGGAAGAAAAGCAGCTTCCAGTAACGCGGCCGGAAGCGCTGTACCTGCCCGGCGGCTTCCAGCACGGGCGAAAGGCTGTTCAGCAATTCCGCCAGCCCGTTTTCATCCCAGCGTGCCTGCCCGGCGCGCAGAAAATGCACCACCTGGGCCTCGTTGACAAGGTCCGGGTAGCGGCGCAAAGGCGAAGTCACAGGGGTATAGCGGGGCAGGCCCAGAGCCGCGTGGGGCCGTGCCTGGAGTTCCAGGCTGGAGGGCGTCAGCGCCCGCATGATCCGGGTCATGTCCTGGGGCGCGGTCCAGACGCCCGCGTATTCCCTGGGCAGGGCCACGTCCTGGGTCCGGTGGAGCATGGGCAGCCCGCGCTCCCGCGCCCATTCGGCCACGGCGGCGCTGGCCAGAATCATGGTTTCCGCCACCAGCATCTGGGCGTCCGGGGCCGGATCGTCCGGGGCCACATCCACGCGCAGCTCCGCGCCTTCACCTTCCAGGAGGATCACCGGGTCGGGCCGATCCATGATCACGGCTCCGGCCGCGATGCGCGCCTTCTGCCGCCGCCGGGCCAGATCCAGGCCCAGGCGCAGCTGCTCCGCATGGGGCGCGGCGGGGTTGTCCGGCAGAGCCGCCTCCGCGCCGCCGGGCGTTTCCGCCCGCCCTTGCGTGGCCAGGGCGTCCAGCACGGCCTGGCTGTCCTTGTAGGTCAGATTGGCGGCCAGGCGCGCCCTGGCGACAAAAACCTCGCACGCGCCCGCCAAGCCTTCGCTGTCCACGGGCACCCGCACGCAGAGCGCCGGGCGCGGCTCGCCCGCCAGCAGGGAAAAGGCCCCGGTGCCCAGCGTCTCGGGCAGCATGTGGCAGGTGCCTTCCGGCAGATAAATGCTGGTGCCCCGGTGCAGCACGGCCTTGTCCAGAGAGCCGCCGAAGGGCCAGAGCAGGGCCGGGCAGGCCAGGGCCAGGGTCAGGCTGCACCCCGTGCCGTCGCTCTGGACGAAAAAGGCGTCGTCCACATCGCGGGTGCTGGCGCTGTCAATGCTCACAAAGGGCAGCTCGCAGAGCGGCAGGTCCGCCGCTGCCGGATCGTCCCCGCGGGCCGCCCGCGCCAGGGCCTCCACCTCGTCGGCGCGCTCCCGCCACCATGTATCGTCCGGCGCGTAGTCGGCCCGGTCCAGCCAGAAATTGTAGTGCGGGGGCAGTTCGCCCCAGGCGATCAGCAGTTGCAGGGGCAGATGCGGCACGTCGGGCAGGCCCTTGGACAGCATGTGCCAGAGGGTCTCATGCTCCTGGCTTTCCGGATCAATCATCCGGGCGCGCAGCAACTCTTTGAGGCGGTCCGCCACTTCGGGCGCAGGCCATTCCGAACCGCTTTCCGCGCCGGACCGCGCGGAGGGCGGCGGCAGAGAACGCTTTTTGCAGGCCACCTCCCAGAGCAGGCGGAAAAAGGCCGCCCCCCCCGCGATAAGCGCCTCGCGTTCCTCCCGGCTTTTCTGCTCGGCCAGGCGCTTTTCCACGGTTTCAGCGGAAAAGACCTGAAAATCCGGCGGCTGGAAACGGAAATGGCTTTTGCAGGCCAGCAGCGCGCGGCCGTAAGCGGCCACCTGATCCGGGTCCGGATCGCTGACAAAGAGCTCGGCGAACCATTGGGCCTGGGCCGTCGCCACTTCGCCCTGGGCCAGTTCCCAGACGTCCATGACCGGCACCGCGGCGGCCAGTTCCTCTCTGGCCTTTTTGTGCGTTTCCAGCAGGCGCACCGCCTCTTCCCGGCCCGCGTCGGCCGCGTGCAGCGGCCCGAGCCAGGGCAGCAGGCGCGCCGCCGTCAGCCGCGTTTCGCGCCGGTTGGGCAGCAAAAGCCGCAGACGGCCCCCGGCTTCCTCGGTGACCATGGCGATCTGGACGGCATTGCCTTCCATATATTCCACAATGCAGCCCGGCGCGGGATAGCGCACACAACCCGGCATAAACGCTCCTTTAGTCCGAACATCCTCATGGCAGCCCGACGCAGAGAATCCGGTATTTTTGCCGTTCTGGCAAGCCCTGGGCCTCTGCCGGGGTCATTCCGTTCCCCGTCCGTTGTTTTATTCTGCCCTGCGGGTGCGGGGGCTTTACGCCTCCCGGCATTTGGGCCGCCTGGCGCGGCGGTGGCCCGCGAGGTCTTCGCCCTCAATGGAGAGGAAATCCGGGCCTATATCGGCGAATACGGCGCGCAGCAGGAGGTGCATACCGGCAGGCTGACCATGAAGTTCGAGTTTTAGGGCCGTGTTGCGGTGAAAATGCGTCCATGCTCAGGCGGCGGCTTC
This sequence comes from Desulfovibrio sp., assembly GCF_018379785.1. Lineage (GTDB taxonomy): Bacteria > Desulfobacterota > Desulfovibrionia > Desulfovibrionales > Desulfovibrionaceae > Desulfovibrio. The sequence goes on along the minus strand of NZ_JAGZUV010000009.1, from coordinate 47,465 downwards.
ACTGTCCGGGACTTCTGCGCCAGCAACGGCCAGGCCCGCCAGGGGTATCTCGGGGCGGCGCAACGTCCGCCCGGCCGGAATAAGTTCAAGATGAAACCGCTTTGACGCCGCCGTCTGAAAAAATCCGCGCCCTTCTCCACAGAAAGGGCGCGGATTTTTTCAGACGGCGCGATAACACGGCCCGACGGCCCCAGGCCGCCGGATCCTAGGCCTTGTCCCGATAATCCGGGAACAGATCGCCGTGGTACAGGCGCAGGCCCGTCCGCGCGTATCCGGCGGCCACCCGGAAGGCGGCCAGATCGTCAAAGGTATTGCCCACCACCTGCATGCCCATGGGGATATTATTGGGGGCCACGCCCACCGGCACGTCCACCACCGGATAACGGCTCAGCAGGTTCCAGATATACGTCAATATATATCCGGGTCCCTTCACAGGCTTGCCGTTGATCGTCAGGGCATCCTTCGTCGGATCGTTGTCCGCCGGGAAATAGGGCGTGGCAAGGGTCGGCATGAGCAAGGCCCGGCAGCCCTTGCCGAAAACCTCCTGTTGCAGATGCCGGTGGAGCCCGGCCGCAAGCTCATCGGCGGCGGCCATGGCCTCGGGCCCGCCGTTGCGCGCCGATTTAAGCGCCTGCCGGGCGTAGCTTGTCATCAGCTCCTGCTGAGGCTCGGCGGCCAGCAGCATGGCGCCGATGCCGGTGGAGAGCAGGCCGTTCATATAGACGGGGAAGATCTGAGCGTTGGTCCAGCCCAGTCTGACCTCCTCCACCACGGCTCCCTGCCCGCGCAGCACTTCCGCCGCATTGCGCAGCGAATCCCGCACGGAAGCGTCGATGCCTTCCGGCAGCCAGTCCTCAAAATAATCCAGCGCGATCTTCACGCCCTTGAGGCTCTCATACTTAAGCGGATAGTCCAGCTTGGGCCGCAATGCGGCATGCACTTTGGGATGCGGCCCGGCAACGGCGTTCTGCATCAGCGCCATATCCTCGAAGGTCCGGGCCAGAGGGCCGAGCGTTTCAAAGGTCGTCTCAGACGTGGGCACGCGGCCGAACGGCGCTTTGAAGCCATACAGCCCGCACAGGGACGCGGGAATGCGGATGGAGCCGCCCATGTCCGAGCCGGTGGCCAGGGTTGTGAACCCGGCGGCCAGGGCCGCGCCGGAGCCGCCCGAAGAACCGCCCACGGCATAATGGAGGTTCCAGGGATTGCGCGTGACGCCCCAGAGCCGGGACCAGGTCTGGGTGTGGATATAAAATTCCGGAACCGTGGTCTGAATGTGCAGGACCGCCCCTTCCGACAGCAGCATGTCGATGATGGCGGCGTTCTCCTTGATCAGGGGGGAGTCCTTCAGGATAAGCGACCCCATGCTCACCCGCCACCCGCGCACCTCGTTTTCATCCTTGACGGCCACGGTCACGCCTTCCAGGGTGCGCGCGGTGCCCGCCCTGTAGCGTTGTTCCGACTCTCCGGCGGCCTTCATGGCCTGACCGAAATGCTCATAGGCCACGGCATTGACCTTGCCGTTGAACCGCATGGGGTCTTCCAGTTCCTGGCCGCTGGTGTTCAGGGGGCCGTTATACTTTTGTATTCTCTCGATCTGCGCCTTCAGGACGTCCACCGGAGAAAGAGCACCTTGTTTGTAATATTTGATCTGTTCAACAGCCGTCAGATAGGCCAGGCCCTCCTTCTGCACAGGCGTGGCCGGAGCGGAACGGGGAACGCCCAGAGAAAAAAGCCCCGCTTCGAGGGCCGCGATGGCGCTCAGGCGGAGAAAGTCGCGTCGTTTTATGTTGGTGGTCATGTTTATTTTCCTTTTGTATATATTGCCCATACGGTCCATTCCTGGCATGCCGCCATAACCACGGCGGGAAGACCGTTTCCATATCAGTGTTACCGTAATCGAATACTTTTGCAATCCGGAACAAATGCGGCGGGTCTGTGGCGCGGGCCCGCGCTTCGGCCGGAAATTCCGACGCGCCGGAGGAACGGAAGAAGAACCGCGTACTGGACGGGCGGGCGGGAAGCGGCTATACAAAACTTTTATAGCCCCAATTCCTACCGTGCCCCAGGGGGGCGCGCACGAGCGAGACACAGCCCATGAGCATCATTCACCAGCCGGGCGGCAACCGCGTCTTGAACCTGCACGAACCGGAAAAGCCCCAGCTCTACCGTGAACTCTTTCCCTATACGAGCATTTGCCGCACGTCTTTCGACGAAGTGCTGCTGGCTCCGCGTCCGGCGGAACAGATGCGCATTACCGACACCACCTTCCGCGACGGCCAGCAGGCCAGGCCGCCCTACACGGTCAAACAGGTGGCCAAGATGTTCGACTTCCTGCACCGCCTGGGCGGCAAAACCGGGCTGATCACGGCGTCGGAATTCTTCCTCTACTCGGCCAAGGACCGCAAGTGCATCGACGTCTGCCGGGCGCGCGGCTACCGCTTTCCCAGGGTCACGGCCTGGATCCGCGCCACCAAGGAAGACCTCAAGCTGGTACGGGACATGGAATTCGACGAAACCGGCATGCTTACCAGCGTGTCCGACTACCATATCTTTCTCAAGCTGGGCAAAACCCGCCGGCAGGCCATGGACATGTACGTGGATCTGGCCGGCCAGGCCCTGGAATGGGGCATCATTCCGCGCTGCCACTTCGAGGACGTGACCAGGGCCGACATTTACGGCTTCTGTCTGCCCCTGGCCCAGCGGCTCATGGAGCTTTCGCGCCAGAGCGGCATGCCGGTGAAGATCCGCCTCTGCGACACCATGGGCTACGGCGTGCCCTGGCCCGGCGCGGCCCTGCCCCGCTCGGTGCAGCGCATCGTGCGGGCCTTTACCGACGAGGCCGGGGTGCCCGGCCAGTGGCTGGAATGGCACGGCCACAACGACTTCCACAAGGTGCTGGTCAACGGCGTCACGGCCTGGCTGTACGGCTGCGGCGCGGTCAACGGCACCCTGTTCGGCTTCGGCGAGCGCACGGGCAATACGCCCCTGGAAGCCCTGCTGGTGGAATACATCTCTCTCACCGGCGACGACGCCGCGGCGGACACCACGGTTCTGAGCGAAGTGGCCCGATTCTTCGAAAAAGAGCTGCACTACCGCATTCCGCACAATTATCCCTTTGTGGGACGCGACTTCAACGCCACCAGCGCGGGCGTGCACGCCGACGGCCTGGCCAAGAACGAGGAAATCTACAATATCTTCGACACCAAGCACCTTCTGGGCCGCCCGGTGCCGATCATCATCACCGACAAAACCGGCCGCGCGGGCGTGGCCTACTGGATCAACAACAACCTGAACCTGCCGGAAGACAAGCAGGTTTCCAAAAAGCATCCCGCCGTGGGCCAGATCTACGACGCCATCATGGCCGTATACGAGGAAACCGGGCGCACCACCAGTTTTTCCCACGACGAAATGGAAGCCCTGGTCCAGCGCTTCATGCCCGAACTCTTCGCCACCGAATTCGACCAGATGAAACAACTGGCCGGGGATCTGGCCGCGCATCTCATCGTGCGCCTGTCCCGCAGTCCCGGCCTGACCGACCTCAGCGAGCAGGCCTGCGCCCGGCTGGATGAATTCGTGCACGAGTATCCCTTCATCCAGTTCTGCTGCCTTGCGGACGCCCAGGGCAAGATGCGCTGCTCGGCCGTCACGGACCCGGAATACAAGGAAGTCTACGAAGCCCTGCCCGTGGGCTATGACTTCTCGCAGCGCGAATGGTTCAAGATGCCCATGAAGACCGGCGACCTGCACATCATGGATGTCTATCAGTCGCACTTCACCGGCAAACTGGTCATTACGGTGTCCTGCGCCGTGACCGACGAGAAGGACCGCATCGTGGGCGTGGTCAGCGGCGACATCCAGCTGGAGCAGTTGCTCAAGCGCGCCCGGGCCCTGCAACAGGAAGTCGGTTCGCAGGACGAGGCGGACGGAGAGAACGATTAGCACAAAAAGCCGTTTCGCCGTCCGCGGCAAAACGGCTTTTGCATAGGGAACACGCTAACTCGGGAAAGGAACATGCGTAAAAAAATCTACTGGATCGAAGGCGACGGCATCGGCCCGGAAATCTGGCGGGCCGCGCGCCCGGTCATTGACGCGGCCCTGGCCAAGGAATCTGATCTCCGCCTGGACTGGCAGGAACTGCTGGCCGGGGAAAAGGCCGTGGCCGAAACCGGCTCCCCCCTGCCCGAAACCACCATGGACGCCCTGCGCGGCGCGGACATTGCCATGAAAGGCCCCCTGGGCACGCCCGTGGGCACGGGCATCCGCAGCCTGAACGTGGCCCTGCGCCAGGGGCTGGACCTTTACGCCTGCATCCGGCCCGTGCGCCATTTCGACGGCCTGGAAACCCCGGTCAAGCATCCCGAGCGGGTGGACATGGTCATCTTCCGCGAAAATACGGAAGACGTTTACGCGGGCGTGGAATTCGCCGCGAATACGCCCGAGGCCCGCAAACTCATCGCCTTTCTGCGCGACGAGCTGGGCGTGACCAAGGTGGGCGAGGCCGCCGCCGTGGGCATCAAGCCCATGACCGAGGCGGGCTCCAAGCGGCTGGTGCGCCGGGCCCTGCGCTATGCCCTGGACAACGGCCGCGACAGTCTGACCCTGGTGCACAAGGGCAATATCATGAAGTTCACCGAGGGCGCGTTCCGCCAGTGGGGCTACGATATGGCCGCGCGGGAATTCGGCGGCCAGACCTGCACGGAAAAAGAGCCCATGCCCGGCCGTCTGGTGGTCAAGGACCGCATCGCCGACGCCATGTTCCAGGAAGCCCTGTTGCGGCCCGAGCAGTACCAGGTGCTGGCCACGCCCAACCTTAACGGCGACTACATTTCCGACGCCCTGGCCGCCCAGGTGGGCGGGCTGGGCCTCGCGCCGGGCGTGAACATGTCCGACAGTCTGGCCTTTTTCGAGGCCACCCACGGCACCGCGCCCACCATCGCCGGGCAGGACAAGGCCAATCCCGGCAGCGTGATCCTCTGCGGCGCGCTGCTCATGGAGCATTTGGGCCTGCCCAAGGCCGCGGAGCGCATCCGCTTCGCCGTGGGCAAGGCCATCGCCGCAAAGGCCGTCACCGTGGACCTGGCCGCCCAGGTCAGCGGCGCGCGCGTGGTCGGTTGCCGGGAGTTCGGCGAGATCATAGGAGAAAATTTGTAGGGATCGCCTTTCCGGGGGAGGGGAACTTTTGTAAAAGTTCCCCTCCTCCGGTCCCCAACCCGTCAAAACTTTTATTCTTCAGCGTGCCGAGCAGGGTGTCGCTCACATGGGCGCCCTCAGAAAAATACATAAAGGGGTTCTCAAGGGACCACGCCCCTTGGGCCTCTGGAGGCGTTTTTATCCTCTCTCAATAAGGCCCTGTCATGATTTCGCTGGAAAACCTGCTGCTCTACGTGCCCCTGGCCGCCATTCTGGTCATCCTGCCGGGGCCGGATTTTGCCCTGATCGCCAAAATTTCCCTGCTGGACGGCAGGCGGCAGGGCCAGGCCGCGGCCTGCGGCGTGGCCCTGGGCATCGTGATCCATACCAGCGCGGCCATGCTGGGCATTTCCGCCATCATCGCGCAATCCGTGTTTCTGTTCAGCATTCTGAAATACGTGGGCGCGGCCTATCTGCTCTGGCTGGGCATCCACGCCCTGCGCCAGGGCCGGGCCGTCAGCCGGGCCGTGGTCCGCACCGCTCCCCTGCCCGGCCGGGAACCGGAGAGCATGGCGGGCGCAACGGCTCGGCCCGCGCCCCGCGTGTTGTGGCGCGCCTTCAAGCAGGGTTTTCTGACCAATCTGCTCAATCCCAAGGCCGTATTGATTTTTCTGACTTTCCTGCCGCAGTTCATGGACCCGCGCATGCCCCTGGTCCCCCAGTTTCTGGAGCTGGGCGGCATCATGTCGCTGCTCTGTCTGCTCTGGTACGTGTCCCTGGCCTATATTCTGGGCCAGGTGCGCAGGGCCTTTGAAAATCCTCGTTTCCAGCAATGGCTGCACCGCTGCACCGGCGCCGTGTTCATCGCCTTCGGCCTCAAACTGGCCGCGGCGCATGCCGACTGACCGGGCGGCTTCAACGTCAACACTACTGAAGAAGGTTTCCCATGATCCAGCTTTTTGACCAGACCACCGTTATTGACGGCGCGCAAGTCCTTGCCGCCGACGAGGCGCGCGCGCGGGGCGTGGACCCGGACGCCGCCCGCGCCCAGACCCTGACCCGCCGCATTCTGGCGGCCCACAATGCCGCCCCGGCCGAAGACGCGGGCCTGCGCCTGCGCTTTGACGCTCTGGCCTCCCACGACATCACCTACGTGGGCATCATCCAGACCGCCAGGGCCAGCGGCCTGACGGAATTCCCCGTGCCCTACGCCCTGACCAACTGCCACAACAGCCTTTGCGCCGTGGGCGGCACCATCAACGAGGACGACCATCTCTTCGGCCTTTCCGCCGCGCAGAAATACGGCGGCATTTTCGTGCCCCCGCATCTGGCGGTCATCCATCAGTACGTGCGCGAAATGATGACCAAGTGCGGCGGCATGATTCTGGGTTCGGACAGCCACACCCGCTACGGGGCCCTGGGCGTCATGGGCGTGGGCGAGGGCGGCCCGGAACTGGTCAAGCAGCTCCTGGGCAAGACCTACGACGTGCCCGCGCCCAAGGTCGTGGCCGTGTGGCTGGAAGGAACGCCCGCGCCCGGCGTGGGGCCGCAGGACGTGGCCCTGGCGATCATCGGCGCGGTGTTCAGGAACGGCTTTGTGAAAAACAAGGTCATGGAATTCATGGGCCCCGGCATTGACGGCCTTTCGGTGGAGTACCGCTGCGGCATCGACGTGATGACCACGGAAACCACCTGCCTGTCCTCCATCTGGCGCACGGACGACAAGGTGCGTCAGTATCTGGCCCTGCATAAGCGGGAACAGGATTTCGCGCCCCTGGAACTCCAGGGACCGGCCTGCTACGACGGCCTGATCCGGGTGGATCTGGGCAGGATCGAGCCCATGATCGCCCTGCCCTTCCATCCCAGCAACGTCTGGCCCGTGGCCGAAGTGGTCCGCCGCGCGGACGAGCTGCTGGCCGCCGTGGACGAAGAAGCCGTGAAGCAGTTCGGCGAGGCGGGCAAGGGCCTGAACTTGCGCGGCAAGATCCGCGAGAGCGGCGTCTGGGTGGACCAGGGCATCATCGCGGGCTGCGCGGGCGGTTCCTTTGAAAACATCAGCCTGGCCGCCGCCATTCTGGATGACAAGAGCACAGGCAACCAGGCCTTCAGCCTCTCTGTCTACCCGGCCAGCGAGCCGCAGGCCCTGGCCCTGGTGCGCAACGGCTCCACGACCAAACTGATGGCCGCCGGGGCCGTGCTCAAAAACGCCTTCTGCGGCCCCTGTTTCGGCGCGGGCGACACCCCGGCCAACGGGGCCCTGTCCATCCGCCATTCCACCCGCAACTTCCCCAACCGCGAAGGTTCCAAGCCCTCAGGCGGCCAGCTTTCCGCCGTGGCGCTCATGGACGCCCGCTCCATCGCCGCCACCGCGGCCAACGGCGGCCGCCTGACCCCGGCCACGGATCTGGACTGGAAGGATCCCGGCCTGAACGTGGACCTCAGCTACCATTTCGAGCCCGTCATCTATCAGCGCCGCGTGTACAACGGCTTCGGCGCGCCCAAGCCGGAAACCCCGCTGGTCTTCGGCCCGAACATCGCGGACTGGCCGGAAATGAACCCCCTGCCCCGGCATCTGATCCTCCAGGTCGCCAGCGTGATCACCGACCCGGTGACCACCACGGACGAACTGATTCCCTCGGGCGAGACCTCCTCCCTGCGCTCCAATCCGCTCAAGCTGGCGGAATACACCCTGTCCCGCAAGGATCCCGGCTACGTGGCGCGGGCCAAGGCCTTCCTGGCCCTGGAAAAAGCCCGGCTGAAGAACCCGGCGGACCCGGCTCTGCTGGCCCGCGTGCGCGAAATCTGCACGCCCTGCGGCGTGGGGGAATTCGTTGACGAACTCACGTCGCTGGCGAATATCGGCCTGGGCAGCACCATTTTCGCAGTCAAGCCGGGCGACGGCTCGGCGCGCGAGCAGGCGGCCTCCTGCCAGAAGGTGCTGGGCGGCTGGGCCAACCTGGCCGTGGAATACGCCACCAAGCGCTACCGCTCCAACCTGATCAACTGGGGCATGCTGCCCTTTGTGGTTGACGCGGACCTGGCCAAGGATCTGCGCGTGGGCGATTATCTGGTGGTTCCGCATATCCGCGAGGCCGTGGAAAAGGCCCATCCCAATATCCTGGCCTGCCTGGTGCATGAAAGCGAGGCGGACGGCGAGCACAGAATCTGGGCCGAGCAGATCGCCCTGACCCTCAAGGAACTTACGGACGACGAACGCCAAATCATTCTGGACGGCTGCCTGATCAATTTCTACAACAGCAAACGGCCGCTGTAGAACGTTACCGTTGAACAGGCCCACAGGTGAAAGCGGGACAAAAACACGTTTTTGCCGCTGGCTGAGCCATAGATTCAACGGCAAGCGGCTACCTTCATTCACAAAAAGCTCCAGATTGCCGTTGTGCGGCCGGGACGCCGGGGATTTCCCACGTCCCGGTCGCCATGACACCCTCTTCTTTCCGTTTCGTCCCCCTCGGCGGCCATGCCGCATCTTCCCGCTTGTTTCAACTCTGCAGCTTTTATCAAAACTGCAACCCCGCTCTTAAAAATTTATCCATTTATTTCAATTAATTATAGCATGGCACAAATATTGATATCTAAGGAGGAAAAGCCGGCCTGAATTTCCGTACTCCGCGCGGGCGGAACGCCAGGCACTTCATCAAACAAGCAAGGAAAAGACATGAAAAAGACCACCCTCCTCAAGCAGATGCTGCGGGCCCCGGAACTGCTGGTGGCCCCCGGAGCCTATGACGTCCTCAGCGCCAAAATCATCGAACATTCCGGTTTCAAGGCCGTCTATATGACCGGCTACGGCACCTCGGCCAGTATTCTGGGCCAGCCCGACGTAGGCCTGCTGACCATGACCGAAATGGTGGACCGGGCCCGCAATCTGGCCGAGGCGGTGGACGTGCCGGTGCTGGCCGACGGCGACACCGGTTACGGCAATCCGCTCAACGTCATGCGCACCGTGCGCGAATACGAAAAGGCCGGGGTCTGCGCCATCCAGCTGGAAGACCAGGTTTTCCCCAAGCGCTGCGGACATATGCTCGGGCGCAAGGTCATTCCCAGGGAAGAAATGGTCCAGAAAATCAAGGCCGCCGCGGACAGCCGTCGGGACGACGACTTCGTGATTATCGCCCGCACCGACGCCCGCACCGACCACGGCCTGGAGGAAGCCCTTGAGCGCGGCAAGGCCTACGAAGAAGCCGGGGCTGATCTCATTTTCATCGAGTCCCCGGAAAATCTGGACGAAATGCGCAAGATCAACGAGGTCTTCCCCAACACCCCGACTCTGGCCAACATGCTGGAGGGCGGACGCACGCCCATCCCCACGACCAAAGAGCTGGAAGACATGGGTTTCGGCATCGCCATCTACTGCACCGGCCCGCTGTACGCGGCGGCCCTGGCCGTGCGCAATTACATGCAGCACCTCAAAACCCACAACACCACGGCGGATTTCTTCGACCATCTGCTGACCTTCCCGGAATTCAACGCCTTCATCGGCCTGGACGCCTACAACGCGCTCAGCCGGAAGTACGCGGGCTGAACCCCGGGTCCGGGGTCCGGCCCGGCCGGGCCCCGGTCATGCGAAGCCGCAGCGCCGACGCACCATCCGCCACAGGAAAGACCATGATTGAATACGCCTCTCCCCCATACAAAATCGCCCTGGTGGCCCCCTACGGCAATCTGAGCGCCATGTTCGCCCGCGTGGCGGAGGGCCTTCCCTGCAGTCTGGCGGTGCGTATGGGCGTTGCCCTGGAAGAGGCCGTGGCGGCGGCCCGGCAACTCATCAACAGCGAACAGCCGGAAGTTATCTGCAGCCGCGGCGGCAGCGCCGACTACATCCAGTCCCAGGTGGATGTCCCCGTGGTGACGGTTTCCACTACGGCCTTGGACCTACTGCGGGTTCTCCTGCCTTTTCAGGGAAAAATCCGCAAAGCGGCCTTTTTCAACTACCAGGAGCCCCTGCCGGAGGTGCAGGCCGTGGCCCGGGCCCTGGGCATGGAAATCCGCGAATATCTTTTCCACACCCGCGAGGAGAAATCCTCCCGCATGCTGGAGGCCGCGGCCGAAGGCGCGCAGTTGGGCGTGGGTGGAGCGCTGGTGGCGGGCATGCGCGAACTCTGCGGCGTGGACGGCATCGTGCTGGAAGCCGGCGAGGACGCGGTACGGCGCGCCCTGCGTGAGGCCTTCGCCATCGCCCGCATCCGCCGGGTGGAGTTGCAGCGCCAGGCCCGGACCATGACCATTCTGAACACCATCGCCGAGGGCATCATGGTCACGGATGAAAACAACGCCCTGACCCTGATCAATCCGGCGGCGGAAAACATTCTGCAGATCAAGGCCGACGAGACCGTGGGGCGGGATGCGCGCGACGTGGTGCCCAACACCCGCACCTGGAACGTGCTGCACAACGGCACGTCCGAGCTCAACGAGCTGCAGGACATCAACGGCCAGACCATCGTGACCAACCGCGTGCCCATCCGGATGAACGGCCGCAGCATCGGCGTGGTCTGCACCTTCGCCGGGGCCGAGCGCATCCGCCAGGCGGAGCAGCGCCTGCGGGGCCGCCAACGCGCCCACGGCTTCGAGGCCCGCTGGCGGCTCGCGGACATCCTGACCCGCAACGCGGGCATGAAGGACCTCAAAAAACTGGCCGCCGGCTATGCTGAAGCCGATGCCTCGGTACTGATCCAGGGCGAATCCGGCAGCGGCAAGGAACTTTTCGCCCAGGGCATGCATCTGGCCAGCCGCCGGGCCGCGGCGCCCTTTGTGGCGGTCAATTGCGCGGCCATTCCCCCGTCCCTGCTGGAAAGCGAGCTTTTCGGCTATGAGGAGGGCGCGTTCACCGGCGCGCGGCGCAAGGGTAAAGCCGGGTATTTCGAGCTGGCCCACGAGGGCACGCTTTTTCTGGATGAGATCAGCGAGATGCCCTACCACCTCCAGGCCCGCCTGCTGCGCGTCCTGCAGGAGCGGGAAGTCATGCGCGTCGGCGGCGCGCAGATGATTCCCATTGACGTGCGGATCATCTGCGCCACCAACAGGAATCTCCAAGCCCTGGCGGCGCGCGGGCTCTTCCGCCAGGACCTTTTCTATCGCTGCAACGTCCTGCCGCTCCACATTCCCCCGTTGCGCGAGCGGGGCAACGACACCCTCTATCTGGCCTGCCACTTCCTGCGCAAGGGCGCACGCGGCGCGGCCTGCACGGGTCTGGACAGAGAGGCGCTGGACAAGGAGCTGGGCGACCTGCTGCGCGAACACGCCTGGCCCGGCAACGTGCGCGAACTGGCCAACGTCATGGAACGTCTGGCCCTGATTTCCGACCTTTTTCCGCAGCGATCCCTGCGGGAACTCTTCTCCCGCACCCGCGCCCAGGAAAGCGGGCCGTGCGTCTGCGGTGGGGGCGATCCCTTCACTCCTCCGTCCTCGGACAACGGCGAAACACTCAGGGAAATCGCGCGGCGCGCGGAATACGAGGCCATTACCCGGCAGCTTTCCGCCTGTAACGGCGATTACGCGCGCGCGGCCCGGCGCCTGGGCATCAGCCGGGTCAGCCTCTGGCGCAAACTGCGGGAACGTCCGAATATTGCTGAAACGGAAGAGGATGGGGGCGACAGCAGCATGAAATAAAAGCGGCCGCCGGGATAGCCCCCGTCTTCAAACGCGAAACGCTCTGGCTGATATCCCATGCCAACCCAGCGAGGAATATAATGAAAAGCCCAACAGACGTTGTCAGTGGCCTTATTCTGCTCGGACTGTGCGCCGTGGGCGCATACAGCGTCAGCCTGCTGCCTGCGGCCGGAAGCACCGAAAACGTGGGGCCCGGCGGCGTGCCCAGAGCGGTTCTCGTCATTCTCGCCGTCCTGAGTTGCATTCTGATCGTCAAGGGTCTGCGCCAGATGCCCGATAAGCGCTATTGGCCGGAACCCCGCGTCTTCAAAAAAGTTCTTTGCTTCCTCGGCCTTATCTATCTTTATCTGATCACTCTGACCGGTCTCGGCGACCTTTTCGCTGCCATGGAAAACCCGCCCTTCGCTTCGGGCGGAGCCTTCTGCATCAGCACTTGTCTCTTTCTTCTGATTGCCCTGCCCCTGCTCGGCAGGCGCAAGCCCGTGGAGGTCCTGCTGGTGGCTGTGTTGACCACGGCCGTCCTGCTCGCGGCCTTTGGCTGGTTTTTCCAGATCATGCTGCCCTGAAGTCCCGGCTTTCCGGCATAACCGGCATCAGTTTCAGAGGAGAAAGACATGCTTGCAAATATCTTTGACGGCATCATGAGCGCCCTTAGTATGAGCGCGCTGCTGGCCAACCTCATGGGCGTGGCCCTGGGAATCGTCTTTGGCGCGCTGCCAGGACTGACGGCGGCCATGGGCGTGGCCCTGCTCATTCCCCTGACCTTCGGCATGGCCCCGGTGGACGCCTTTTCCGCCCTGCTGGGCATGTACTGCGGGGCCATTTACGGCGGCTGCATCACGGCCATTCTGGTGGGCACACCGGGCACGGTTTCCGCCGCAGCCACCATGCTGGAAGGTCCGGCCCTCACGGCGCGCGGCGAGTCCCGCCGAGCCCTGGACATGGCCACCGTGGCCTCCTTCATCGGCGGCATTTTCAGCGCTCTTGTCCTGGTTTCCGTGGCGCCGCTGCTGGCCCGCGCGGCCATGTCCTTCAGCGCTCCGGAGTATTTTGCTGTGGCGGTCTTCGGCCTGACCATCGTGGCCTCGCTCTCCTCCGGCCACCTGATCAAAGGCTTGGTTTCCGCCTGTGTGGGCCTGTTTCTCGCCACCATCGGACTGGACCCGGTCACCAGCGACATGCGCAACACATTCAACATTCCGGATCTTTTCAACGGCCTGTCCCTGGTGCCCGTGCTGGTGGGCCTGTTCGCCATGTCCCAAGTTCTGGTGACCGTGGAGGACGTGATCCGGGGCGTGTCGCTCAAGGAAGGTAAGATATCCAGGCGCGGTCTTTCTCTTAAAGATCTTACCGACAATGCCGTAAACTTCCTGCGCTCCTCGGCCATCGGCACGGCCATCGGGATCATCCCGGCCACGGGCGTGAGCGCGGCCACCTTTTTCGCCTACTCCGAAGCCAAGCGCCACTCCAAGACGCCGGAAATGTACGGCAAGGGCTGCCTGGAGGGCATCGCCGCTACAGAATCCTCCAATAACGCGGTCTGCGGCGGCGCGCTGATCCCCCTGCTGACGCTGGGCGTGCCCGGCGACATCATCACCGCCATCATGCTGGGCGCGCTGATGATCCAGGGGTTGACCCCCGGCCCGTTGCTCTTTGTGGAACATCCGGTCACGGTCTACGGCATTTTCGCGGCCTTCATCATCGCCAATGTGGTGATGCTGGTCTGCGGGCTGATCGCCGTGCGCGGGGCCAACAAGATCACCTCCATCCCCGGCGGCGTGCTCATGCCCATCGTGGTCACGCTCTGCGTGGTGGGCGGCTTTGCAGTAAACAATTCCACCTTTGACCTGCTGGTGGTAGCGGTGTTCGGCACTGTGGGCTATCTGATGATCAAGTGCGACTTCCCCTTGCCGCCGCTGCTGCTGGCCATGATCCTGGAACCCATTGCCGAAGCTAACTTCCGCCGGGCATTGAGCATTTCCCAGAACGACTATGCCATTTTCTACACCAGCCCCGTGGCCTGCATCATCCTGGGACTCAGCCTCTTTGTGCTGATCAAGTCCGTTTGGAACGACCTGCGCGATTCCCGGAAGAACCCGAGCAAATCCTGACCAACACAGACAAGGAGCCCTACATGGAACTCACGCAATGGAAAGAAAAGCTGGATGTCTGGTTCAATGACAAGGAGCCAGAAATGCTTACCCTTCTGGAACGTATCGTGAACATGGATTCTTTTTCCCACGACGGCGACGATGTGAACAAAGTGGGCGAGACGCTCGCCGCTTGGATGGCCGAAGTGGGCTTTCAGACGGCCAGACTGCCCAAAAGACCCTCGCCGCCCGATGAGCCCTGGATGGACTCCCTGGGCAACGTGTTCTGCGCCCGCAGCCATGCTGAGGAGGCCGGACCGGGCGTGGCTTTCATCGGGCACATGGACACGGTCTTTCCGGCCGGGACGGCGGCGGCCCGCCCCTTCCGCCTGGACCGCGCCGCCGACAGAGCCACCGGTCCAGGTGCGGCGGACATGAAGGCTGGCCTTGTGCAGAACATGTTTGTGGCCAGAGCGCTGAAGGAGCTTGGTTTGATGCCCGTACCCATGACCTTGACCTTCACCCCCGACGAAGAACTGGGCTCGGCCTCCAGCGCATCCATACTGGGCGAACAGCTCAACGGCGCACACGCCGTGCTCTGCTCGGAAGCAGGGTATCCTGGCAACGGCGTGACCATCGAACGCAAGGGATCAGGGCACATGCTGCTGGAAATCACGGGCAAAGCCGCCCATGCCGGGCGTAATTACGAAGAAGGCGCTTCCGCCATTCTTGAGCTGGCCCACAACATCCTGGCTTTTAACGAACATCTGGATCTCACCAACGGCACCACGGTGAACACCGGACTGATCAGCGGTGGCATCTCCGCCAATTCCGTGGCCCCCAACGCCTGGGCTCGACTGCATCTCTCCTTCGCCAGACTGGAAGACGGTCTGGCCCTGGCCGACAGGGTGCGCGAAGAAACGGCCTGTTGCAAGGTGCCCGGCACCCATGCCCATGTCAGCGGAGGCGTGCGCCTGCCGCCGCTGGAAACCACGCCCACGGTACGACAACTTTACGAGTTGGCCGCCCATGCCGGGGAATGTCTGGACTACTACATCCACGCCGAGCACTCCAAGGGCGCGGCTGAATCCGGCTATTGTTCAAGCGTGCTGGGTCTGCCCGTGCTCTGCAGCATGGGTCCCGAGGGGGCGGACATGCACTCGCCCGCAGAATATTTTCGCCCTTCCACCCTCATTCCGCGCTGCAAACTGATGGCGCTTACGGCGCTTCAGGCCGCGCACGTCTTCACCGCCGCGCCGAAAGCACGCTTGTAACATCCGCGCACCCCACTGACTGTCAAAGGAGAAAAACCATGAAAAAAAACTCGCGTATTCTGTCCGCTCTTCTCGTCTGCGCCCTGTTGTTCCCGGCTTTCCCCCTGTCGGCCCGAGCCGCCTATCCCGACCGGCCCGTGACCATCATCGTACCCTTCGGGCCCGGCGGCGCTGTGGACATCGCCGCCCGCGTTCTAGCCGAATATTTTCAGACCAAGCACAACATCATCCTGAACATTGTCTGCAAGGGCGGCGGGGCTGGCGCGCCGGCTATGCTGGACGTGGCCAGGGCCAGGCCCGACGGATACACCTTCGGCTTCCCCGGCATAGCCCCTTTCTCCACTGTGGCCCACCTCAAAAAAACCGGTTACAGCCTCAAGGATTTCCGCACCGTTGTCCAGATCACCAACATGTGGATGAGCCTGGCCGTCAACGCCGATTCGGACATCAAGGACATCAGGGGGTTGATGGAAGCCGCTAAAGCCAATCCCGGCAAGGTCAACTACGCGACCCACGGGGCCTATTCCACCCAAAGCCTGTTCATGCGCCGAATTTTAAAGACCTTTCCCGGCGTGGATCTGCCCCATATTACCTATGCCAGCGGACAGGAGGTTTCCACGGCCCTGCTGGGCCGCCATGTGACCAGTGGCTTCGGTGTTACCACCAATCAAAAGCCCTACGTGCTCTCCGGCGATTTCAGGATGATCGGGGTGACCAGTCCGGAACGGCTGCCGGAATTTCCCGACGTACCTACCTTCGCGGAACAGGCGGGGCCGGAATACGTCTTCGGTTCCCCGCACGGTCTGCTGGCACCCCGGCGCGTACCTGATGAGCGCGTGGAAATCATGCAGAATTTGGTCAAGGAAGCCCTAGCCGATCCAGGAGTAAAGGCCAAGTTCGCCAAGGCTGGGCTCTCCACCGACTATCTTTCAGCCGCCGAATTCCAGAAGGTCGTGGACAAGACCTGGGAATTTCTGGGTGAAACCATCAAGGAAGCCGACGTTCAATAAGGACGAACGCGGGTTTTCCAAGGAGAACGGACATGCATCCCGAAATGGAACAGATCCGCTGTGCCATCGTGCGCGGCGGCACGAGCAAGGGAATTTTTCTGCGCGCCAACGACCTGCCCGCCGATCCGGCCAGGCGCGACGCGGTCATCCTGGCCGTTTTCGGCAGCCCGGACATCCGCCAGATCGACGGCCTGGGCGGGGCCGACGTGCTGACCAGCAAGCTGGCCATCATCGGCCCCTCCAGCAAAGCCGGCTGCGACGTGGACTACACCTTCGGCCAGGTCAGCTTCGAGAAAGCCTTCATCGACTACAAGGGCAACTGCGGCAACATTTCCTCGGCCGTGGGCGGCTTCGCCATTGACGAAGGCATGGTGCGGGCAGTGGAACCCGTGACCACGGTGCGCATCCACCTCACCAACAGCGGCAGCGTGCTGACGGCGGAAGTGCCGGTGAAGGACGGCAAAGCGCGGGTCAGCGGGAATTTTGCCATTGACGGCTGCCCCGGCACAGGCGCGCGCGTGACCCTGGACTGGTCCGGCGTGACCGGCGGCATCACCGGCAAGCTGCTGCCCACGGGCAAACCCAAGGACGTTTTCCACATCGACGGAAGGGAATATCCCGTCTCTCTGGTGGACGCGGGCAATCCCCTGGTTTTCATCCACGCCGCCTCCCTGGGCATGAAGGGCACGGAAAGCCCGGCGGAAATAGAGGGCGACGCGGCGCTGATGGCCGTGATCGAAAAAATCCGGGGCAAGGCCGCCGTGCTTTGCGGCCTGACGGACGCGCCGGAAAACGCGGCCCTGCAAAGCCCCTACAATCCTTTCTTCGCCATCGTCAGTCCCCCGGCGGACTACACGGCCATCAACGGCAAAAAGGTCAGGGCCGGAGACGCGGACCTGGTTTCCCGTCTGCTGTTCATGCTCAAAATGCACAAGGCCTATCCCATCACCGGCACGGTCTGCACCGGCGCGGCCTGCCGCATTCCCGGCAGCGTGGCCTGGGAGGCGCTCGGCGAACGCGGCAAGCAGGCGCGGACCATCCTCATCGGCCACCCCTCAGGGGTCATCCCGGTGGAGGCCGAGGCCCGCGAAGCGCCGGACGAACCGGGCGGCGTGGCCGTCACCCGTCTGGGCGTCTACCGCACGGCCCGCCGGATCATGGACGGTTACGTCTATGTGCTCAAGGCATCTTGTTAATCCCAGCACTTTCCGACCTGTGCGGCGCTTGCCTATCCCGTCCCCGGCCGCGCGGGCTCCGACCGTTCCTCTCCATCGCCGCCACCGGCAAAGGGAAAAAACATGGGCATGACCATAGCTGAAAAAATCATCGCCGGGGCGGCCGGACGCCAGGAAGTGCGGGCCGGGGAAATTGTCTGGGCCGATGTGGACCGGGCCATGATGGACGACATTCTGGGCCCGCGCGTGGAAATCGCCGAACGTATGCGTGAACTGAACGTGCCGGTCTGGGATCCGGACAAGGTAGTGATCATCGCGGATCATTACACCCCTCCAGCCAACGCCAAGCAGGCGGCCATCGTCAAATTCACCCAGGAATGGGCGCAGGAATACGGCATCAGAAACTATTACGCCTTTGTGGGCCCCTGCCATCAGGTCATGGCCGAGCACGGCCACGTGCTGCCGGGCACGGTGGTCATGGGGACGGATTCGCACACCTGCATGGGCGGAGCCCTGGGCGCTTTCGCCAGCGGCGTGGGCTCCACGGAAATGGTGGGCATTCTGGCCACCGGCCGGATCTGGCTGCGCGTGCCCGAAACCATTCGCGTGACATGGCGCGGCACGCCGCCGCCCGGCGTCATGGCCAAGGACATTTCCCTGGCGACCATCGGCGACATCGGCCATGCCGGAGCCACCTACAAGGCCGTGGAATACACGGGCGAGGCCGTGGCCGCCCTGAGCATGGACGAACGTTTCTGCCTCTCCAACATGGCTGTGGAAATGGGAGCCAAGGCCGGGCTGATCCCCACCGACGAAACCACCGAGGCCTTTCTGCTGGGCCAGGGCCTTGCTGGCCCCTTCCCGCGCCTGGACAGCGACATCGACGCCGTTTTCAGCGAACGGCGGGACTATGACGCCGCAACGCTCACGCCCATGCTGGCCTGCCCGCACGAGGTGGACAACGTCCGGCCGGTGACGGAAGCGAACGCCGCGCGCATCGACCAGGCCTACATCGGTTCCTGCACCGGCGGCCGTTACACGGATCTGGCCGCCGCGGCCCGGTTGCTCAGGGGACGCAAGGTGGCCTCCGGCTGCCGCCTGCTGGTTTCGCCCGCTTCCAAGAGCATCTGGGAGCGGGCCGCCGACGACGGCACGCTGCTGGCGCTTTCCGAAGCCGGAGCCGTCATCCTGGCGCCCACCTGCGGCGTCTGCGTGGGGCTGCACTCCGGCGTGCTGGCCGACGGGCAGATTTGCGTGTCCACCACCAACCGTAACTTCATCGGCCGCTTGGGCAGCAAAAAGGCCGAAACCTACCTGGCTTCGCCCCTGACCGCCGCCGCCTCTGCGGTGACCGGACGGCTCACGGACCCCAGGGAATTTTTGTAGGCAAGGAGAGCAGACATGTCAGACATCCGTAGAGGCCCGGCATATATTTTCGGAGACAACATCAACACGGACATCATCTCGCCGCCGCAGTACATGGAGCTTTCCGTCGAGGAGGCCGCGCCCTGGACCATGAGCGGCGTGGACCCGGATTTCGCCGCGCGGGCGAAGCCGGGCACCATCATCGTGGCGGGCAGAAACTTCGGTTCCGGCTCCAGCCGGGAACTGGCCCCGCTCTCCCTGCGCCACCTCAAGGTGGGGGCCATCGTGGCCAAATTCTTCGCCCGGATTTTCTACCGCAACGCCATCAATCTGGGTCTGCCCGTGGTGGAATGCGCGGATGCGGACAAAATCCGCCAGGACGACGACCTGGAAATCGACTTCGCGGCCGGGCGCATTCGGAATCACACGCGCGGTGAGGAATACTTCTGCTCCGTACTGCCGCCGCACATTCTGGAACTGATCCGCGAGGGCGGCCTCATCGCCCACCTCAAGCGCCAGCTCGCCGCACGCTGAGTTCCCTCCTCCCTCAACCAGGGCATGCCGGTTTTCCACATGGACCGGCATGCCCCTTCTTGCGCCGTATGGGCCCGCCGCCCCTCGACTCCGCGCGGATATTCCGTCATACTGATGATAAATAATCCTAGGCGGAGAAAACCATGCTCAGCGTGTTCGATCTGTTCAAAATCGGCATCGGCCCGTCCAGTTCCCACACAGTAGGTCCCATGCTGGCGGGCAAAGCCTTTGCCGACGAGCTGCGCGGCAAAGGCCTGCTGGACACGACGGCCCGCGTCCAGCTTGATCTTTACGGTTCCCTGGCGCTCACCGGCGACGGTCACGGCACCATGGGCGCGGTGCTCAGCGGCCTAGAGGGAGAGCAGCCGCACAGCGTGGAACCGGCCCACCTGGCCGGGCGGGCCAACGCGCTGAAAAACGACGCGGACCTGCTGCTGGCCGGGGAGCGGGCCGTGCCCTTTGTCTATGCGCGGGACATGCTGGTGCACAAGGGGCTCTTTCTGCCCCGCCACTCCAACGCCCTGACCCTCTCGGCCTTTGCCGACGACGGCGCGCCCCTGCTGTCCAGGACCTACTATTCCGTCGGCGGCGGCTTCATCCGCACCGAAGAGGATTTCGACGCCCCGCGGGAAGAATACCCCACACCGCCCTATTCCTACGCCACGGCCGGTGAACTGTTCGCCATCTGCGAGCGGGAGGGCAAAAGCATTGCCGACATCGTGCTGGCCAACGAAATTTTCTGGCGCTCCGAAGCGGAAGTGGCGGCACGCATGGCGACCATCATCAGCACCATGCGCGAATCCGTGGAGCGGGGCTGCTGCACGGACGGCGTGCTGCCCGGCGGCTACAAGGTACGACGCCGGGCTCCCAATCTGCTGCGCAAGGTCAGCGCGCTCCAGGCCACGGGTCGCCGCGACCTGAGCCTCTGGCCCATGCTCTATGCTTTTGCCGTGGCCGAGGAAAACGCCTCGGGCGGGCGCGTCGTCACCGCGCCCACCAACGGCGCGGCGGGCATCATACCGGCGGTGCTGATGTACTATACCAACTTCTATCCCCACGCCACGGAGCCGGGCGAACGGGACTTTCTGCTCACGGCCGGGGCCATCGGCCTGTTTTACAAGCTGAACGCCTCCATTTCCGGCGCGGAAGTGGGCTGCCAGGGCGAGGTGGGCGTGGCCTGCTCCATGGCCGCCGGGGCCTATTGCGCGGTCACCGGCGGCAGCGTGAAACAGGTGGAGGCGGCCGCCGAAATCGGCATGGAGCACAATCTGGGCCTGACCTGCGACCCCGTGGGAGGCCTGGTGCAGATTCCCTGTATCGAACGCAACGGGGTGGCCGCCGAACGCGCCGTGAACTGCGCCCAGCTCTCCCGCCTGGAAGACGGCCGCCAGCGCGTGGTCTCTCTGGATAAGATCATTGAGGTCATGTACCGTACCGGAACAGACCTCCAGGCCCGCTACAAGGAAACCTCCCTGGGCGGGCTGGCCCAGGCCATCGGCGAGGCCTACCGGAACTGATCCGGACCACAAAGCCCACGGCCGCCAGGCCCGCCGAAATTCTTCGGGCCGCCCTTATTCCCTTAACAAAAGTTTGGTTATGCCGTAGGGTGGCGTGAAAATCTTTCCGGGGTCCGCGCAACTATGCAGAACATGCTGAAATTCGGTCTTAAGACCCTCTTCCTGCTGGTGGTTCTGCTTGGCGTGGGCGCGATCTATTCCATCGACCAATCCCAGACCTACGGCCGGCTGATCAACTATGTGGGCATCGTGCGGGGCGCGACCCAGCGCCTTGTGAAACTGGAGTTGGCGCAAGAGCCGCGCGACGATCTGATCGCCTATCTTGACGGCATCCAGAACGAACTGCGTACCGGCGAAGGGCCGTACGGTCTGATCAGGCCCGACGACCTGGAATACAGCAATAATTTATCCCAGCTCCAGCGGCACTGGGGAACGCTGAAAGAGAACATTCTGGCCGCCAGACAGGACAAGACCGCGTCCGCCGCCCTGCTGCGCGCCAGCGAAGACTATTTTGATCTGGCGAACAAGACTGTCTTTGCCGCGGAGTCCTTCGCCCACAAAGAAACCTCCATGCTCTTGCGCCTGATCGTGCTCATGGCGGTTTTTCTGCTGCTGACCTGGCTGTTCATTCTCTGGGCCTACGGCAAAAAAATGCTCCTGCTGGAGAATCTGAACAAAAATCTGAACGACATGGCGGACCGGGATCCCCTGACGGGCGCGTATAATCTGGAACGCTTCAAGCGCGAGGCCAGGAAACTGATCGGCACCGGCGAAAGCACGCGCTATGCCGTGGCCTATGCTGATTTCGCCGACTTTAAATACATTAACGATGTGTTCGGCTATGAATACGGCAGCACGGTCCTCAGGGAATACGCCCGCATTATCGGCAAGGAACTCAAGGAAAATGAGATTTTCAGCCGTGTCTCGGCGGACAATTTCATAATCCTGCGCCGCTATGAGGACAAAGAAGAACTTCTTGCGCGCCAGCAGGCCGTTGACGCCGACATCACGGATTTCATGCACAAATCCCGGTACAAGCAGACCCTGCCGGTATGCTGCGGCATCTGCTGCCTGGAGGACGCACCCGGCGACCTGGTCATAGACAACATTCTGGACCGGGCCAATTTCGCGCGCAAGACGGTCAAAAACGGCGCCCATGCCAGATATGCTTTCTACGACGAAAGCATCCGCGACAACCTGCTGGAGGAAAAAGGCCTTGTCAGCCAGATGCAGGAAGCCCTGAACGGCGGGGAATTCATCATCTATTATCAGCCCAAGGTGGATCTGCGCACCGGCGCCATCGCCTGCGCCGAAGCCCTGGTGCGCTGGAAAAAACCCGACGGCCGGATCATCCCGCCCGACAGGTTTATCCCTGTTTTTGAAAAGAACCATCTCATCGCCGCACTGGACCAGTACGTCTTTGAAAACGTCTGCCGCTCCCTGCGCCGCAG
Organism: Desulfovibrio sp.; assembly: GCF_018379785.1. Classification (GTDB taxonomy): domain Bacteria; phylum Desulfobacterota; class Desulfovibrionia; order Desulfovibrionales; family Desulfovibrionaceae; genus Desulfovibrio. The sequence goes on along the minus strand of NZ_JAGZUV010000009.1, from coordinate 25,289 downwards.
GCTGGACGAAGAGCGGCCCGTCCTGCCGGTTTCGGTAAATATTTCCCGGCTCCAGTTTTACGAGGCGGACTTTGTGGCCGCCTATGCGGCCGTCAAAAACCGTTACCGGATCCCGAACGGCCTGCTGGACCTTGAATTCACGGAATCCATCGCCTGCGACAACTCCGAGCTGATGACCGAAATCGTGAAAAAGCTGAAGCAGGAAGGCTTTTCCTGTTCCATTGACGATTTCGGAAAAGGCTATTCCTCGCTCAGTCTGCTGAAAAGCCTGCCCATCGACACGCTCAAAATCGACAGATTGTTCTTCATTGACGGCGAGAATAAGGAAAAAGACGCCATTCTGGTTGAGAGCATCATCGGGCTGGTTCGCAAACTCCATATCCAGACCGTGGCCGAAGGCGTGGAATCGCCGGACCAGGTCGCCTTTCTGAAGAGCGTCCACTGTGATCTGGTGCAGGGCTACATTTTTTTCAAGCCCATGCCTGAACAGGAGTACGAAGCGGCCGTTGAGAGAGAGAGAGAGAGAGAGAGAGAGAGAGAGAGAGAGAGAGAGAGAGAGAGAGAGACGCGCCGTTGCCCGAATCTGAATCGTGTAGCGGCAGCCCGTAAAGCCAACGGCATTTCCCCGCTCTCCAAAATGCCCCGGCGGCCTGTCTGCCGCGCCGCACTTCCTCCGGCCGCGCGCCATGATGCCGACTGACAACGCTGAAGGAACAACCATGAACGAAATCCGCATTGTGGCTGAACTTGAGGTCATGCCCGAACACCGGGAAGCCATGCTGCCCGCATTCCGCGCCATGGTGGAAGCCAGCCGGGCCGAATCCGGAAATCTGGCCTACGACCTGACGGAGGATCTGGAAAATCCCTGCCGTTTTTTCATTCTTGAAGCCTGGGCCTCGGCCGGGGCCATCGTTGAGCACAACGCCAGCGCGCACTTCAAGGCCTTCGGGGAATTCCAGAAAGACAAGCTGCGCCGCAAAGCCGTGGTCAAACTGAAACAGCTCTTCTGATCGCCGGAAACAGAGGGGGCTCCGTTAACGGAGCCCCCTCTGTTTGGAAAAGAGACACGTCGCCCACCCGCCCTAAGGCTCGATGACCTCCACCCCATCCATGTACGGCACAAGCGCTTTCGGCAGACGCACGCTGCCGTCTTTCTGCTGGCCGTTTTCAAGAATGGCGGCGATGGCGCGGCCCGTAGGCAGGCCCGAGCCGTTGAGCGTATGGACAAAAGCCGCCTTGCCGCCCTTGGGTTTGAAGCGGATGTCCGCGCGCCGGGCCTGGAAGTCCACGCAGTTGGAACAGGAAGAAATCTCGCGATAGGTGTTCTGCGCGGGCAGCCAGACCTCCACGTCATAGGTCTTGGCCGAGCCGAAGCCCATATCGCCGGTGCAGAGCGTGATCACCCGGTAGGGCAGCTCCAGCAGTTCCAGCAGATGCCGGGCGTGGCCGCACATCAGCTCCAACTGATTGAAGCTGTCGTCCGGGTGGGCGAAACGGACCATCTCCACCTTGGTGAACTGGTGCATGCGGATGATCCCGCGCGTGTCCTTGCCCGCGCTGCCCGCTTCGGAGCGGAAGCAGGGCGTGGCGGCACAGTAGGCGCGCGGCAGGTCGGCTTCGTCCAGAACTTCCCCGGCGTGCAGATTGGTCAGCGGCACCTCGGCGGTGGGAATCAGGTAATAGTCCCACTCGCGCAGCTTGAAGAGATCTTCCTCGAACTTGGGCAGCTGGCCCGTGCCGGTCATGGTGGCGCGGTTGACCATGTAGGGCGGGCAAACTTCGATGTAGCCCTCATGCCGGGTGTGCTGGTCCAGGAAAAAGTTGACCAGGGCCCGGTCCAGACGCGCGGCCCAGCCCAGGGAAACCACAAAGCGGCTGCCCGTGAGGCGCGCGGCGCGCTCGAAATCCAGGCCGCCCAGGGCCACGCCCAGATCGCCGTGCTCCCGCACCGGAAAGTCGAATCGGCGCGGCGTGCCCCAGCGGGCCACTTCCACATTTTCCGTCTCGTCCCGGCCCACGGGCACGGAAGCGTCCGGAATGTTGGGCGCGCGCATGAGCCACGCTTCCACATCGGCCTTGGCCTGGGCGGTCTGGCCGTCCAGCTCCTTGATGCGGTCCGACAGGCCGCCCAGTTCGGCCAGCAGGGGACCGGCGTCCCGGCCCTCGCGCTTGAGGGCCGCCACCTGGCCGGAAGCGGCGTTGCGGCGGCTCTTCAGGGCCTCCACTTCCGCGAGCAGGGACCGGCGGCGGGCATCCAGGCCCAGAAATTCATTGACGTCCAGTTCCGAATGCCGGTCGGCCAAGGCCTTGGCCAGCACTTCCGGCTGTTTTTGCACCAGTTTGAGATCAATCATAATCGCTCCCGCAGGGCAGACATATTCGAGAACTCTCCATACATGTCAGCCTGTTAGCATGAATTTCCGAGAGAGGCGCCAGCGCCGCGCCTTCAGGCCGCGTCCCGGCCGGGAGTTCGGCGGAACACGCACGGCGCGCGAGAAATCAGACAGCAGCCCTGTAGCATGGGGAGCATTGCCTTGCAAGGCGACTGTTTTCCGGATATATCTAAAAAATATCATAAAAATTTCGAAACATTTTTCGAACTCCGCGAGGCCGTCATGAAACATACCCGCCGTGTCTTTCCCGCCGCCCTGCTGTCGGCGCTGCTGGCAGTCCTGCTGCTCTCGGCCTGCGGACCGAGCAACAATGTGCGCCTGCTTCCCCCGCCGCCGCTGGACGCCTCCGTGCTGCCCGCCCCCAACGCCCCGCGCGTCAGCGTGGTGACCTTTGCCGACAAACGCACGGACCAGTCCGCTCTGGGCGTGCGCCGCGACAACAGCGCCTTTGTGACCAGCGACGACGTGGCCCAGTGGATCAGCCGCGCCCTGGCCGACGAACTGGCCCGCAACGGCATGCAGGTTACCTTTGCTCTCAACGTGGGCCAGGCCCGCAGCGGCAATCCCGACTACCTGGTCACCGGCCAGGTGGACGAGGCCTGGCTGCGCGAAACCTCGGCCACGGACCTCGCCACCAATCTGCGGGTCAATTACGTGCTGGCCAACCGCCAGGGCCGCCTGCTGCGCGAGTCGCTCACTTCCAGCCAGAGCCGCACCGGCCTGCCCTCGGGCGCAGCGGCGGAAAACCTGATGCTGGAAACCCTGCGGGATCTCGTGAAGCCCATGGCCCAGAAGATTGTCCAGACCATCCAGGCCAAAAAATAACCGGCCATGGCGGTCCCGCGTTTCGGGCTTGCGGGCCTTGCGTTGCTGCTGTTTCTGGCGTGGGCCGGGCCCGCGCGGGCTGAATCCGGGCATGTTTCCACCGCTCCGACGGGTGCCGGGGATATGCCTTCCGCGTCGGTACAGGCGCCCGCGCTGGAGCTGAGACCGATTACCGAGGTGGAAATGCGCGCCGTCACCCCGCCGGTGACGCGCGAAGCGGCCTGGGCGCATGCCCGGGCCTCGGCTTGGCTTACGGCTCTGCACCGGGCCGTAAGTGCCTTTCCCCAGCGCCGGGAAATCCGCATGGGCGCGGTAGCCCCGGCGGAGCGCCTGGCTCTGGCCGCGCAATTGTACCGGGCCGCCGCGCCGCCCCTTGCCGACGCTCCCGATGCCGCAAAGGCCGCTGGCTCCGCCGAAGATTCCCCCCTGCACGTGGCGCTCAGCCTGACGTCCCGGCCCCAGGCCGGAACGGAACTGATCCTGGCGTTACGCAATCCCGAACTGCTGGCCCTGCGCCACACGCTCATCAGCGAAACCAGGGACACGCTGGAAATCATGGACCGTCACTGGCCCGGCGGTACGGCGGCGGTGCGGGGCACGGTCCCCGCCGCGAAAACCCCGGAAACGGCGGCCTCTCCGTCGGAACGGACGAAACGGGATTTCCGGCAGGCCCGCGACTGGCAACGCATGGGTGCGCGCCTGAACGGCCTCTGGCTGGCCCAGGCCGCCCTGGACCTCACGCCCGAAGGCTGGCTGACCGGGGCCGATGCCCTAAGCACACTGGAACGGGCGGCCAGAGAGGCCCCGCGCAGCCCCACGGTGCGGCTGCTGCTGGCCGAGGCCCAGTTGCAGCGCAACCTGCCCCAGCAGAGCATTGAATCCTGTACCGAGGCCCTGCGTCTGGCACCCGGCTCGAACCTGATCAGCGGGCGGGCGCGCTATATCCGCGCACTGGCCCACTGGCGCCTGCAACAGCTGGCCCTGGCCGAGGACGATCTGAACGCGGCTCTGCATACCCGCACCCCCTCCACGCCCCAAGGCGCGGAACAGGCACGGCGCTTGCGGGCGCGCGGCGCGGTGCGCATGCTGCGCCGCAACTATCCGGGCATGTGCGCTGACTTTTCGGCGGCCTGCGCCCTGGGTGACTGCGAGGGCCTGGCCGTGGCCCGCGCGCAGAAGTATTGCCGGACCCGTGCAGCGACCGCGCCGCAATCCGCTCCGGCCAGCCTGCCGCCGTCCTTTCTTGCCGCGCCCGCCGGACAGATTCCGGAAAACACGGAAAAACAGACGCCCGAGCCCGCACAGGGAAACCCGATGAACTCGGATAAACCGGACCGGCCGGAAGGAGACCCCGCCTCGTGATGCGCGAGCCCCTGCTCAAGGTCTACGGCCATGTCTATCCCGTTTCGGACGCATTTTACGCCGACCTGGACGCGGCCTGCGCCGACGCCCTGGCCGACGACGCGGACGAGCCCGTGCTGTGCCGCGAAGGGGATATGGCCCGCGTCTCCTTTGAGGGCGTCTATTTTCCCGTGGACGAGGTGCTGGCGGCCCTGGCACGGCATCTGCGGCCGGAACACCAGGGCAAGCTGGACGTGCTGGACCTGGAAAACTGGCGGCTTACCCGCCATCTGTTCGACCAGGGGCGGATACGCAGCACTTCCGCGCCCTTGAACAACGTGCTGGATTATTCCGGACACTGAACCGGACTTAGGACAGATTTCCTTTAAAATGCTTCGTTTTTCAAAGATTCATCCAGCCGAAAACCGCGCTTTTCGGCTGAATCCACACCGTGCGCGGCGTTAGAGCATTTTTCGTTTGAAATGCTCTACTGGCGGCGTTTGAAGAATTTTTCCAGGGCGGCGGCATCCCAGCGCAGCACGCAGGGGCGGCCGTGCGGGCAGTATTCGCGCTCCGGCACGGCCAGCCACTGGCGCAGCAGACCGGCGGCCTCGTCATCCGTCAGACGCTGTCCGGCCTTGATGGCCCCCTTGCAGGACATGGAAATGAACATGCCCGCCAGATCGTCCTTGCGCCCGGCCAGGGCCTCGCGCAGGAAGTCGCGGGCCTCGGCGCGCGAAAGCACTGGCGGCATGGCCCGCACCAGCAGCGTCCCGTCCGTGCATTCCAGGACGAAGCCCAGGCTTTCCAGACGCTCGCGCAACTGCTGGAAGCGTTCCTGTTCCGCCGGATGCAGGTCCAGCTCCAGGGGCAGGGCCAGACATTGGCCCGTGCCCGCGAAACCGCCCCGGCGCAGCCGCGTGTAAAGCACCCGCTCATGGGCCGCGTGCTGGTCCAGCAAAAGCAGCGCGCCTTCGGCGTCGCGCAAAACCAGATAGGTGTCGGCCGCCTGTCCCAGATAGGACAACGGACCCACCCGTAACGGTTCGCGCTCCCGTGGTTCCGGCGCGGTAGCGGACACGGTCGGCGGTTCCGGAACACGGCCGGACCAGGCCGCGTCCGGCATGGAGGCGGGCGCGCTCGCGGGCTCCGGCGGAAAAGAGTGTTCAGCGGGCGGCCCGTAGGGCGCGGCGTCTTCCTCGACGGGCGCGAAGACGCGCGGGGCCGCACTCCAATCGGGAGGCGCGCTCACCCGCCAGTCTTCCTCCGGAACGCCCGGGGGGGAAGACGTTTCCGGGCGGGCCAGCAGCGGCGGATCATCCAGACGGCCCCAGAATCCCCGCGGCCGGGGCGCGGCCGCTTCAGGAGCCGGAGCCGTTCCGGCCGGATTCACCCGCCCGGCAAACAGTCCGCCGGACAGCCCGCCAGCCGGGCCGCTGGTGGACGGCCCGTCCGCGAAGAGCCCCGGGGCAACAGCCCCGTCCGGGCCTTCGCCCTCCAGAGCCGCCGTGAACGACGTGACCAGAGCGCCCTGCACCGCGTGCAGGCAGGCGGAAAAAACCGCCGATTCATCCCGGAAGCGCACTTCGGACTTGGCCGGATGCACGTTGACGTCCACCTCACGCGGGTCCATGTCCACAAAAAGCGCCACCTGCGGATAGTCGCGGCTGGTCAGGCGGCCTTTGTAGGCCTCGCGCACGGCGGCCAGCAGGCGCTTGTCCGTCACCGAACGGTTGTTGACAAAGAGCAGGATGCGGTCCCCGCGCGGCTGGCTTACCGTGGGCAGGGCCGCCAGGCCGTGCACGCGGATGCCGTGGCGCTCCCCCTCAAAGGGGCGCAGGGCCTCCACGATCAGGCGGGGCCAGAGCAGGGCCAGGCGGTCGCGCAAGGTCTGGCCGGGCAGAAAGTGCAGAACCTCGCGCTCGCCGGAATGCAGGCTGAAGCCCACTTCCGCCCGGGCCAGGGCCAGACGCGCCAGCCAGTCCTGGGCGCGTTTGAATTCCGTGGCCGGGGTCTTTAAAAATTTAAGGCGGGCGGGTATATTGGAAAAAAGATCGCGCACCTCCACGATGGTGCCCTTGTGCAGCGCCGCCGGGCTTGACGCCAGCAGGCGGCCGTGCTCCACTTCCACGCAATGGGCCGCGCTCTGGCTGTCCGGCCCCTGCCAGGCGGACACGATGCGGAAGCGCGAAACCGAGGCGATGCTCGGCAGAGCCTCGCCCCGGAAGCCGTATGAACGGATGCGTTCCAGGTCGTCCATGCTGGCGATCTTGCTGGTGGCATGTCGCGTGACGGAAAGCTCCAGCTCATCGGCGGGGATGCCGCAGCCGTCGTCCTGCACGCGGATCAAGGCCTGACCGCCGTTCTCCAGGCGCACGTCGATGCGCGCGGCCCCGGCGTCCAGGCTGTTTTCCACCAGCTCCTTGAGCACGCTGGCCGGGCGCTCCACCACTTCACCGGCTGCGATCTGATTGCGCAACTCAGGCGGTAATAAACGGATATGACGCATATTTTCAGGCATGAAGTCAGTGTAGTCGGCTCACTCCCGCAAAGCAAGCCGTCACGGCGACCGGTTCCGCGCCCTTGCCTTGCGGCGCGTCGTGCTTATTTTGAGAAAGGCAGGCAAAAGCTGCGCCGCACCATGCGCTCCCAGGCGCGCGCCGCCTGCCGGGAGAAAAATATGCACAACACGACCACAGCCATCACAACTTCCGCGCCCGGGCCGTTGGCCCTCAAGGGCTACGACCCCGAACTCCTCTATGTGGAATGCGGCCGTTGCGGCTCGCCCGTTATGTGGGAACAGGGCCGGGCCAGCCGCATTCTGGAACAGGCGGGCATCGACCCTCTGGAACTGGATGCCTCCTGTCTGCTGGTCACGGACGGCTGCCCCATGTGCGGCAGCAAGGGCCAGTACACGGTCCAGATTTTTCGGGTCAGCGCCGGTTCGGAAACGCGCCGCCCCCCATATTACGGCACGGCCTAGAGTAATTTCACCTTGAAATTGCTCTAATCTGTTCCAAGCACGCCTGTCGCCGCCGAACGCAAAAGGGCCGCCGGAACTCCGGCGGCCCTTTTCATTGCGGACACATTGCCTTTTGGGGTGGCATCTTCAACCCTGCGGCGCCCTGAATGGCTAGGCGTATTTTTTACTGATCTCTTCCCCGGCCTTGTCCACGTCGGCGCGCATTTTCGCGCGCGCCGCCTCGACTTTTTCATGCAGCGCGGGATCGCCCACGGCCAGGATCTGAGCGGCCAGCCAGGCCGCATTGCGCGCCCCGGCCTTGTCCAGAGCCACCGTAGCCACCGGAAAGCCGGGAGGCATCTGCACGGTGGAGAAAAGCGCGTCCATACCGGCCAGGCTGCCGCCGGACACCGGGATGCCGATCACCGGCCTGCTGGTGCGCGCGGCAACGGCCCCGGCCAGATGCGCGGCCATGCCCGCGGCGCAGATAAAGACCCGCGCGCCCCTGGCTTCCTCGTCGCGCACCAGGGCTTCGGTGCGCTCCGGCGTCCGGTGGGCCGAACTCACGGTAAACACATAGTCAATGCCCAGGCTTTTCAGCACGTCCACGCAGGGGCTGACTTTTTCCTCGTCGGACTTGGACCCCATCAAAATAACAACATGCGCCATGATTCCATCCTGTTTGCTTCAGACATTACGGTGCCGGGAAGCGGCCCTGCATCTCAGTGGTCCTTTTCGCTTTCCAGGCGACGGATTCCCTTGTCGCCGATGTCCGTGCGATAAAAGCCGTCCGGCATCTGAATCTTTTCCAGGGCCGCATAGGCGGCCTTCTGGGCCGCGGGCAGGTCGTCGCCCAGAGCCGTAACGCAGAGCACGCGCCCGCCGCTGGAAACCAGCACCTGATCCTTGACGGCCGTGCCGCTGTGGAAAACCTTGACCCCGGGCAGGGCTTCGGCCTCCTCAATGCCCTTGATGACCAGGCCCTTGGGATAGGCGCGCGGGTAGCCCTTGGCGGTGAGCACCACGCCCAGAGCGGTCTGCGCGCTGTAGCCGAGGCTGGCCGGGTCCAGCCTGCCGTTGACGCAGTCCAGCATGACCCGGGCCAGATCGCCCTCCAGGCGCGCCAGCAGGGGCTGGCACTCGGGATCGCCGAAGCGGACGTTGTACTCCAGCACCTTGGGCCCGTCGGCGGTGAGCATCAGGCCCGCGTAGAGCACGCCCACAAAGGGATGGCCGTCCTTGGCCAGTTCTCTGAGAATGGGCCGGATGGTCAGATCGGCCATTTCCTCCAGCCGGTCGTCGGGCAGCACCGGCGCGGGGCTGTAAGCCCCCATGCCGCCGGTATTGGGGCCCTGGTCATTGTCCCAGGCGGCCTTGTGGTCCTGGGCGGAGGGCAGGGGCACGGCCCGTTCGCCGTCGCAGAAACAGAGGAAGGAGGCTTCCTCGCCCACCAGGCATTCCTCCAGCACCACGCGGTCGCCCGACGCGCCGAAGGCCCTGGCTTCCATGATGTCGCTCACGGCCTGCAGGGCTTCCTGCGAATCGCGGGCCACCACCACTCCCTTGCCGGCGGCCAGGCCGTCAGCCTTGATCACCAGGGGCGCGCCCACCTTGACCACATGATTTTTGGCGATTTCCGGATCGCTGAACACCGCGCAACGGGCCGTGGGCACCTGTGCCCGGTCCATGATCTCCTTGGCAAAGGCCTTGCTGCCCTCAAGCCGCGCGCAATAGGCGTCCGGGCCGAAACAGGCGATGCCCGCCCCGCGCATGCGGTCCACAATGCCCAGGGTCAGGGGCAGTTCGGGACCGGGCACCACCAGATCGATCTTTTCCCGGCGGGCCAGATCCACCAGTGCGTCCAGATCGTCGGCGGCCACCGGCACGTTGGTCGCGCCCGCGCCGCTGGTGCCTCCGTTGCCGGGAGCCACAAAAATTTCACTGACCCTCGGGCTCTGGCGGAACTTCCAGACCAGGGCATGCTCGCGCCCGCCGGAACCGATCACAAGGATGCGCACCTTGGCCTCCTTTGGCTGATAATTGGAAGAATAGGGATAAAAAACAGCCCCCCGCCCGGCGGGCGGGGGGCCGGATGCCGCACGTTAGTTGGGGTTCACTTCAAAGTCGCTGAGATCCGCGGGCACGTTGGGGTCGGTCTGGGACACGTCCAGCGGGTAGGCGGTGATCATGCTCTGGCGACTGCCGATGCCCAGATCCGGCGAGGTGTTCAGGCCCACCACCAGATCCAGAATGCCGTCGTTGTTCACGTCGGCCAGGTCGATTTCAGCCACGGAACCCCGGATGCGCCGGGTCTTCCACTTCAGGCCCAGGCCCACGCCGTCCCAGTACAAGGCGTGTATTTCGCCCTGGGGAAAGAAGCGGTAGCGGTCAAAGAGCTGGGAAGCCGTGGAAATGGGCTTGTTCAGCAGCAGCACATATTCGCCGGTGCGGCCCAGGTCCGCCGCGATCATGCGCATGGGCGCGTAGTATTTGCTGGGCAGCTGGTAATTGCGGTCAATGCCCAGGCCGGGCATGCCCTTGTAGTGATCCATGCCCGCGGCTGAGCCGGAAAAGCGCTCCATGGTGGTGTGGATCAGGGTATTGCCGTTGCCCTGGAAGACCTTGATGCGCTCGTCGTCCGTGAGCATGACCAGCTGGTCGCCCTTGCCGTCCTTGCCGCCGGGCAGCCAGGCCACGTTGAACACCGTGGCGCCGGCGGGCAGATCCAGGCGCGCGCCCAGGGAGAACTTGTTGCCGCTCTTGACCATCACGTGCACGCCGGGAGAGAAGAGCTTGAGCGAATCCCAGCCCTGGCCCACCAGAGTGGGCATGAAATGGGGCGGGGTTTTGATCACGCTGGCGAAATAGGGAATGCGGTCGGCGTACTGGGTCAGCTTGTTGCCCTTGAAAGAATAGAAATAGGAGTAGGGACGGTTGCTGTCCTCCTCAAAGGTGGCGATGACCAGTTCCTTGGCCCCGTCGCGGTTGAGGTCGATGGCCCGCATGGAGAAATTGAGGTTGGACTGGGAAATGACGGTTTCGCCCAGTTGCTTGAGCCGCCCGTCGGGCTCCCAGATGTAGATCGTCAGCTTGTGGTCGCCGAGCACCGCGATTTCGTTCTTGCCGTCGCCGTTGAAATCGCCCACGGCCATGTCCACCATATTCTCCTTCATGCGCTGGCTGCGCAGGCGCGAACCGTCGTTGGCCCCGGAACCCTGGTAACGGAACTGCGGGTTCAGATAAACCCGCTGCTGGCCCGTCTCATTGACCACGATGTCCGAATTCATCTGATTGACCGGCTGGCCCTTGCCGGACGGGGCCACGTAGCCGGGCCGGGCCGCCACGGACACGCCGAAGGCTTCGCTGCCCATGGCGGAGCTCAGTTGCTGCACCGTGGCGGTAAGGCCGCTCAACGGCCCCTGCGCTGTCTTGCTCCAGGTCTTGCCCGCCTTGTCCACGCTGTGGACGTCAATGGTGCACTCATTGCCCATGACGCTCACCGAGCCCCAGACCGCGTAATCCGCGCCCGCGGCGCTCAGGGCCTTGCGGGCCTCGGCGTCGGAAGCGGCCTTGGTCTGCGCGCTGCGCCCTTCCAGCACGCCGGGGCGGTTGAGCCGCGCCTGCATGGTGGCTGGCACGGCCTTGGACAGATAGGCATAGCTCTGCGGCGCATTGACCGTAAAGGGCAGCAGCACAAAGCTCTTCGGCGCGGCCTGAACAGCCTGGGCCAGGCCCAGGGCGAGCGTCAGCAGGCAGGCCGTCAAGGACAATCGCATGGCAAATTTCATCCCGTACTCCTTGGAGTCTTTTTCGGAGGCGCGGCAAGGCTCCAGCCCCGCCATATCGCCGCAGTATACGCAGACTTGGCCCGCCGCGCAATACGAAAGCAACGGCCTCCGCAGGCGGTGCCTGAATCCGGCTGACTTTGCCCCTGATCTGCCCTATACTGGGCACACCATGCCCAAACAGTACTCCCGCTCCTTCCGTCTGGTCTGCGAAACCCGGCACATCCCCCTGGTGGAAGCCCTGCTGCGCGCCCAGGGTTACGAATTCGAGCCCGAACCCTTTTCCCCGCTCTGCCGCCGCCTCCGCCGCGAACCCCGGCCTCTGGGCGGCTCCCTGGCGGCTTTTTTCGGGCATATCTACATCCAGGACCGCTCTTCCATGCTGCCGCCCCTGGCGCTGGCTCCCCGGACGGGGGAAGCCGTGCTGGACATCTGCGCCAGCCCGGGCAGCAAAAGCGGCTTCCTGGCCCAGCTGACCGGCCCCACGGGCTTTGTGCTGGCCAATGAACCCGCGCCCGCCCGCCTGGGCACCCTGCGGGCCAATCTGCACCAGTGCAACCTGCTTCAGGCCGCCACCTGCTCCTACGGCGGCGAAAACCTGCCCCTGGTCCCGTCCTCCTGGAGCGCCATCCAGCTGGACCCGCCCTGCTCCGGCTGGGGCACGGCGGAAAAACATCCCCGCGTGCTCAAGCTCTGGCAGGGAGACAAACTGAACAGTCTCACCGGCCTGCAACGGCGTCTGCTGCGACACGCCGCATCCCTGCTCGCGCCGGGCGGGCGGCTGGTCTACTCCACCTGCACCACCAACGAGGCGGAAAACGAGGCCCAGGTCTGTTTCGCCGAAGAAGAGCTGGGCCTCGTGCGCGAAATGCTGCCGCCCTTTCCCGGCTTTGCCTGGGAAGAACGCCCCGGCGGCGCGGGCACGCTGCGGGTGGACGGCGAAAAATCGCGAGCCCAGGGTTTTTATCTGGCTCTGTTGCGCAAGACGGCGGACAGCGCGGGCACGGCCCCCATGCCGCCCGCGTCCGCCCCGGAAAAACGCGGCGCGCGGCGCGAAGCGGGCCGCCCCCTGCCGCCGGAATGCCTGGCCGGACCCTGCTGCGACCCCGCTCTGTTGCCGCCGGGCCGCGCCGCGCTCTACGGCGGGCATGTGCGCTTTATTCCCGCACAGGCGGCCGGCCTGCTGCCGCCGGAATGCATCTGGCAGGGGGCCTTGCTGGGCCGTCTGGCCGGCGGCCGCCTGAGTCCGGCCCCGCGCCTGCGTTGCCTGCTGCCGGAGCCGCCCGAACCGGACACGGCCCTGGTGTTGGACGAGCTTGCGGACCTGACGGCCCTGCTTTCGGGCCAGAGCCGCCAAACCGGCCTGGCGGGCCGTGAGGCCGGGCTCTGGTGGCGTGATCTGCCTCTGGGGCGAATTGCGCTCAAGCAGGGCCGTGCCGTGGCCGCGTTCAGGTAGAGCGGATTCTGTTTCAAATTGTTCTCATTTCCCTGGAGCAAGCAAGGAGGCCCCCCATGCCCGTGAATGCGCACATGCATCTGAAAATCTGGCTGACCCGCGCCGACGGCAAAAAAACCGGCACGGCGGGCCAGGAACTGCTGGGCCAGGGCCGGGTGGAGCTTTTGCGCCGCATGGCCGAGCTGGGCTCGCTGAAAAAAGCCGCCGAAAGCATGGGCATGTCTTACCGCCTGGCCTGGGGCAGGTTGAAAAAAATGGAGGAAGCCCTGGGCCGGCCTCTGGTGGAAAGCGGCGACAACCGGCGTGGCGGCTACAGCCTCACGCCCGCGGGCGAGGAGCTGGTCGCGGCCTTCCGCCTCTGGGAGGACGAGGTGCGCCGTTTCGCCCTGGCGCACGCGCCGCGATTGCACAATATCGCTCTGGATGACGCCCGCGACGGCGCCCCCTCCGGCGCGTCCGCATCGCGGGATTGACGCGGGCGGGACGCGCATGGAAAGCCTGCTGCGCTGGCGGCCCGAAGCCGCCCGCTTCCGCCACCGGGACTCCCTGCTGGAAAAATCCCTGCCCGGCGCGGACCTGGCTCTGGATGCCTGCGCCCTGGTGGACTTGAGCGTGGCCGAGGCTCTGGCGCGGGCGCGCCGGGCCGGGCGCGCGCCCGCTTGCGAGCCGGGCTGCGCGGCCTGCTGCTGCCAGCCCATCCCGCTCACGCCGCTGGAAGCCCTGCTGCTGACGCGCTTCGTACATCTGCGGCTCGGGTCCGAAGAACGCGCCGCCCTGGCCCGGAACCATGCCGCCGCCCTGGCTCTGCCGCCGTTGCGGCGAAACTGCCCCCTGCTGCTTGACGGCCGTTGCGCGGCCTATGTTGTGCGGCCCCTGGCCTGCCGCCGCTATCTGGTGCTGGGCAGAGCCTGCGCCTCCGGCGAGGACGCCGCATCCAGCCGCCCCGCCGATCTGCTGCCGCCCGACCCGGACCTGCTGGCAGCCGCCCTGCTGCGCACCCTGCCCTGGTACGCCCGCCGGCCCGGATGTCCGCTGCCGCCCCGGCCTTCAGACCCGGCGGCGGCCCGGCGTTTCTTCCGCTCCGTGACGACCGTGATCCAGATCCTGCCCTGGGAAAAAGAGCTTGCCCAAGAGGACGGCGTGGCTTAAGGGAAACACTGCGTAATGGCCTTTTTGCCCTTTTCCCGCGAAAGATTTAGAAACAACTTCCGGTCCGCGCCGCGTTGTTCCGGGTTCAAATATGTCCACCAGTACCGCCGCGCCCGCGCGCGAACCGGCCAACGCCCTTGACAGGGTTTCCGGCCTCCTTTCCCTGCTGCGCTTCGCCTTTCCCACCATGGTCATGATGGTCTTCAACGGCCTGTACACCATTGTGGACGTGATTTTTGTGGCCCGTTTCGTGAACACCGAGGCGCTCTCGGCCATCAATATCATCAATCCGGCCATGGGCGTGCTCTGGGGCCTGGGCACCATGCTGGGCACCGGCGGCAGCGCGCTCATCGCGCGCAAGATGGGCGGCGGCGACGCTGCCGGGGCACGACGCAACTTCAGTCTGCTGATCCTGGCCGGAGTGTTGCTGGGCCTGTTCTTTTCCGGCCTGGGTCTGCTCTTTCTGGAGCCGATCATCCGCGCCCTGGGCGCCAGCGACATTCTCGCGCCCTACTGCCGGGAGTATTTCGGCACCCTGCTGCTCTTCACCCCGGCGGCCCTGCTGCTGACCCTTTTCGCCTTTCTTTTCGTCACCGCCGGAAAACCCGCGCTGAACATGGCCCTGATCATTGCCTCGGGCCTGACCAACACGCTTCTGGACTATGTCTTCATCGTGCTGCTGGGCATGGGCGTGGCGGGCGCGGCCCTGGCCACGGGCATCGCCTTTCTGATCCCGCCTTTGGGCGGGCTGTGCTTTTTCCTGTACAGCAAGGGGCCGCTGCACTTCACCCGGCCCGGCATGCGCCTGCGGGAGTTCGGTTTGGTCTGCTTCAACGGCAGCTCCGAGATGATCGCCCAACTCTCCATCAGCGTGACCACCTACCTGTTCAACATCACCATGCTGCGCCTGGCCGGGGAGGCGGGCGTGGCCGCGCTGACCATCACGGCCTATTCGGAATATTTTCTGGTCACGCTCTTTCTGGGCTTTTCCATGGGCGTGGCGCCGGTCATCAGCTACAATTACGGCAGCGGCAACCATGCCCGCCAGCGCCGCATCTTCCGCTCCTGCCTGCTGTTCATCTGCGTGGGTTCCATTCTGGTCTTCAGCGCGGCCCTGCTGGGCGCGTCCCGGCTCATCGGCATTTTCGCGCCGCCGGACAGCCGGGTTTTCGTCCTCGCGGACCAGGGCTTTCATATTTTCGTCTTCAACTTTCTGTTCTGCGGCTACGGCATCTTCGCCTCGTCCCTGTTCACGGCCCTGTCCAACGGCAAAGTTTCCGCCATCATCGCCTTTTTGCGCACCTTCGCGCTTATCGCGTTTTTCCTGCTGGTGCTGCCGGAATTCCTCGGCCTGACCGGCGTGTGGCTGGCCGCTCCCCTGGCCGAGGCCATTGCCGCGCTGGTAGCGGCCTTTTTCGTCTGGCGCTGGCGCGGCACCTACCAGTATCTGTAGAAAAAACGAAACAGAACAGGACGAAGCCGGATAGTCAGGCCGGACGGCCCAGATCCAGACGGCGCGCGTCCAGACTGGAGAGCCAGGCCATGTCATGGCTGGCCGCCACCACGGTGGTCCCGGCCACGGCCGCGGCGCGCACCGCCGTCTCAATGGCCTTGGCGCTGGACGCGTCCACGCTGGAGGTGGGCTCGTCCAGCAACAGGACCAGCGGGCGCAGGATCAGCCGGGCGGCCAGGGCCACGCGCTGCTTTTCGCCGCCGGAAAGCGCCTTCCAGGAGCGGCGCAGCATGTCCTGTCCCGGCGCGAAGCCCACGGCCAGCATGGCTTCCTCGGCGGCCCGCCGCAGATCCCGGCGGCGGCCGCGCACACGCAGGCCGTAGACCACGTTCTCAAAAACCGAGGCTTTGAACAGATAGGGTTCCTGCAGCAGCAGGGTGACGTCCTGCCGGGGCGGACGGCCCGGCGTGCCGTGAAAACACAGTTCGCCGGAAGCGGGACTTTCCAGAAAGGCCAGCAGGCGCAGCAAGGTGCTCTTGCCCGCGCCGTTGGGACCCGTGAGCGCCAGCACTTCGCCGCGAGCAATGCTCAGCTCCGGCAGGCGCAGCACTGTGCGCCCCCCGTAGCGCTGCGTCAGGGCCCGGCATTGGTACAACACGCTCATGCCCCGCCTCCCCGCCCGCCGTGATCGTCCCGGCCGCGCTGCCGCAAAACCGCCAGAGCCAGGTTGACCACAAAAGCCATGAGCAGCAGCACCAGCCCCAGGGCAATGCCCTGGGCGAATTCGCCCTTGCTGGTTTCCAGGGCGATGGCCGTGGTCATGGTGCGGGTTTCGTAGCGGATATTGCCGCCCAGCATCATGGCGATGCCCACTTCGGTGATCACCCGGCCAAAGGCCGTAACGCAGACCATGCCGATTTCATAACGGGCTTCCTTCAGCGAGCCCCAGGCCACCTGCGCGCCCGATGCGCCCAAAGTCAGCAACGTCTGGCGGCAGCGCGGGTCCAGCCCTTCCACGGCCTGGGCCGTCCAGGAAATCACGATGGGCAGGGCCAGCACGGCCTGGCCGACAGCCATGCCCGGCAGAGTGAAGAGCAGGCCGTATTCGCCCAACGGGCCCCGGTAGGTGATGAAGGCATAGACCAGCAGGCCGATGAGCACGGTGGGAAAGGCCAGCAGGGTGTCGGAAATGAGCCGCAGGCAACGCTTGCCGGGAAAATCGTAATAGCCCAGGGCAAACCCGCAGGGCAGGCCCAGCAGCATGGCCGCCGTCATGGCGTAGGCCGTGGAGACCAGGGTGGCCGTGATGGCGGACAGCGTGGCCGCGTCCATGTGCAGGAGCAGGGCGAGGGCCTGCGTGAGGCCTTGAGACAGATAATCCATAACCGTAGGTGTACCCTGCGGGGCGGAGTTATTGGGGCCTGCCGCCCGCAGGGCACGCCAAACATCACTTAGGCTCGGCCCTCTCCCAGCTTGCGGCAAAGGAGCAGCGCGGAAGCGGAACCATCCGTTCCGCTTCCGCTTTCCTCATCTACTTCCCGGCATTGGGGAAGAACAACTGCTTGCCTTCCAGCTTATAGTCGGCGATGCGCTTCTGGGTTTCAGGCTTCACCCACCAGTCTTCGAAGACCAGGGCCAGATCTTTCTTGACCTTGGGGCACTGGGCCGGATTGACCGTGATCACGCTGTACTGGTTGAACAGAGCCTTGTCGCCCTCCACCAGGATGGCCAGAGGGTTCTTGTCGCCCTGCTTGTTGGCGAACTTGATCCAGGTGCCCCGGTCGGTAAGGGCATAGCCCTTTTTCTCGGCGGCCATGTTCAGGGTGGCCATCATGCCCTGCCCGGCGGAAACATACCAGGCTTCCTTGTCCGGCGACAGGCTGGAGGCCTTCCAGAGCTTGAGCTCGGCCTTGTGCGTGCCGGACTGGTCGCCGCGGCTCACAAAGGGGCTTTTGTGCCCGGCAATGGCCTTGAGGGCCTCGGCCGTGGCCTTGCCCTTGACCTGGGCCGGGTCCTTGACCGGGCCCACCAGCACGAAATCGTTATACATGATCTGTCGGCGGTCCACGCCGTGCCCGGCTTTGACGAATTCCATCTCGGCGGCGGGCGCGTGCACCAGCAACACGTCGGCGTCGCAGTTCTTGGCGATTTCCAGGGCCTTGCCCGTGCCCACGGCCACCCACTTGAGATCAATGCCGGTCTCGGCCTTGAAGGTGGGCTGCAGATACTCCAACAGGCCGGAATCCTGGGTGCTGGTGGTGGTGGCCATCATCAGCTTTTTGTCGGCGGCATGGGCCACGGGCAGGCTCAGGGCCAGACAGAAGGCGGCGGCCAGAGCCAGGACGGAAAGACGTTTCATGGATGCGACTCCTTGTAAGATATTGGAAGAAAGATAGACGAGTGCATAGCCGCCCGCGGGCAGCGCGTCAATGCCCCGGCCCGACGGAAGAGGGGGCGGATATGGTCCGGCGCCGGACAAGGGAAACGAATTTCCGACGAGGAAAGCATACTTTCCCGTCCACGTCTCCAAGGCCAAAACCGCGCCTGATGCAGCATCACGCCAACCCAAGCCGCTGCTCGCGCAAAAGCTGACGTCCCCAGACCGCCTGCCCCAGGGAAAGGCCGCCGTCGCCCGGCGGCAATTCATGGTGGGTGAGCGGGTCAAGGCCATGCTCCGCCAGGGCTTGCGGCAAGATCCGGGCCAGCAGGGCGTTCTGCATGGCTCCGCCGGAAAGGCCCACCCGGCGCGTGTCGGTCTTTCGGGCCGCCTGGGCGGCCATGGCCGCCAGGGCGTGCGCCAGGCTCAGATGAAAACGGGCCGCGATGCGTCCCGCGGGCTCGCCGGCCGCTTGGGCTTGCAACACCCGGCGGAAGAGGGCCGTGCTGTCCAGCTCCAACAGGCCGTTGCGCTCCACCAGAGGCAGAGGCCAGGCCGCGCCCTCGCGCAACGCGGCTTCGTCCGCCGCCGCTTCCAGGCGGATGGCCGCCTGGCCTTCGTAACTGGTCGCCAGGCAGAGGCCCAACTGGGCGGCCACCGCGTCGAACAGGCGGCCGCAACTGGAGGTCAGCGGGCAGTTCAGGCCGCGCACCAGCATTTCCCGCACAGCCGTTGCGGCCATGGCGTATTCGGCGTCCCAGGGCGCGGGACCGGCATCCTCTCCGGCCTGAATCCGAAGGGCCAGGGCGATGCGCCAGGGCTCACGGATGGCGGCCTCGCCGCCGGGCAGGGCAAAGGGGGCCAAGCGTCCCAGGCGGCTCCAGTCCGCACGGCCCAGGTCCATATGGATCAGTTCCCCGCCCCAGATGGTGCCGTCGTCGCCGAGGCCCGTGCCGTCCAGACACAGGGCCAGGGCGGGCTCATAGCAGTTGTTTTCGGCCAGTACCGAGGCGGCATGGGCCGCATGGTGCTGGAGCCGCCAGAGCGGCAGGCCCTCCCGCGCGGCACGGGCCTCGGCATAGCGGGTGGACAAAAAATCCGGGTGCAGATCGCAGACAATGGCCTTGGGCCTTACTTCCAGCAGGCTTTCCAGATGGGCCGCCACTTCCTCGTAAAAGCCCAGGGTGGCCGGATTTTCCAGGTCCCCGATATGCTGGCCCACAAAGGCCTCATGCCCGCGGATAAGGCAGATGGTGCCCTTGAGTTCGGCCCCGGCTCCCAGCACCGTGGGGTCGCCTTCTTCCCCGCCCTCTCCGAATGGCGGCAGAAAGACCGGGCGCGGCACATAGCCGCGCGCCCGCCGATAGAAAAACGGATCAACCGCGTGCGGGGCAGTGGCCGCATCGGCCTTGCCGCTCCCGCTCTCGGGCTGCCGGAGCCGGGGGGGACGCGGGGCCACGCCGAGCACGCTGTCGTCCACGCGCACCAGGATGTCCCTGTCATGCAGCAGCCAGGCGTCGGCCAGATGATCCAGGCGGGCCAGGGCTTCGCGGTTTCCCAGACAGAGAGGCTCGCCGTGGGGATTGGCCGAGGTCATCACCAGCACCGGGGGCAGAGGCGCGCGTGGCGCGAGCCGATCAAAAAGCGCCGCGTGCAGGGGCGTATAGGGCAGCATCAGGCCCACGTTGCGCGTGTCCGGAGCCACCTCCGGCGGCAGGGGGTCTGCCTCTCCGGCCGGGACGGTCCGGCGCGGGCAGAGCACAATGGGTTTTTCCGGACTTTGCAGCAGGGCCTCGTGCTCGGGCGTGAGTTCGCAAAGCGCGCGCGCCGTGGCCAGATCCGCCACCATCAGGGCCAGGGGCTTGTGCGGACGGTTCTTGCGCCGCCGCAGTTCGTGCACGGCCGCAGCGTCGCGGGCGTCGCAGGCCAGCTGGAAGCCGCCCAGGCCCTTGAGCGCCAGAATGCCGCCGTCCAGCAGAACCTGCCCGGCGCGGGCCAGGGCTTCATGCCGGTTGGTTGCCGTGGGACCGGTGTCGCCGCCCTGCCGCGTGCGCCTGTCCACAAACCAGAGACGCGGGCCGCAGACCGGGCAGGCGATGGGCTGGGCGTGAAAACGCCGGTCGGCGGGATTGCCGTATTCCGCCGCGCAATCCGGGCAGAGCGGAAAACAGCTCATGGTGGTGGTGGCCCGGTCATAGGGTATGGCGCGGGTGATGGTATAGCGCGGGCCGCAATTGGTGCAGTTGGTAAAGGGATAGCCGTAACGGCGGTTGGCCGGGTCGCGCATGTCCGCGAGGCAGTCCGGGCAGATGCCCATGTCCGGGCTGACCAGCACACTGTGCCCGGCGTGGCCGTGGCTGGGCACAATGACAAAAGCCGTTTCGCCGGGCAGGGGCGCCAGTTCTTCCACGCTCAGGCCCACCAGCCGGGCCAGAGGCGGCAACTCCGCGCGCAGGCGGCGGCCGAAACGCGCCACCTCCGCCGGCGAGCCCTGCACTTCCAGGCGCACGCCGTCGGAGGTGTTGCCCACCGTGCCGGTGAGTCCGCCCTCCTGCGCCAGCCGGTAGACAAAGGGGCGGAAACCCACGCCCTGAACCTGGCCGGAAGCCACAAAGGCCCGGCGCGCTGTCTGTTTCATGTCCATTGTCGCACTGTAGCCCAAAAGAAAAAATGCCGCCAGACTGTTCAATTGCTCAAGATTGAACGCTCTTGCGGTGCCAACGGCTTTTCTGTATTCTCTTCTGTTATAACCGGATCATTAAACTGTTCCCCGCCGTTGCGGCGGCAAGGAGGAGCGCCCATGCCCACAAAACACAATATCGGCAGCCGGATCCGTTCCTTCCGCGAGGAACGTGAAATTGATCTGGAAACCCTGTCCCAGGACACCAATCTGAGTGTGGAATTCCTGAACCAGCTGGAAAACGGCGAGATTTACCCCAGCATCGGCCCCATGCAGAAGCTGGCCCGCGCTCTGGGCGTGCGCCTGGGCACCTTTCTGGACGACCAGTACACCCGCGACCCGATCATCGGACGCATCGGCGGCGAGGGCGGCGATCCGGCCCTGCACACCGGGCGCATGGCCCGGCCCACCTATGTTTATCATGCGCTGGGCAAGGGCAAGAGCGACCGCAACATGGAGCCCTTTTACATTGAAATTTTCCCCGACCCCTCGGTGGAGCGCAAAACTTCGTCCCATCAGGGCGAGGAATTCATCCTGGTGCTTGAGGGCGAACTGCTGGTGATCTACGGGCGGGAGAGTCATGTGCTCAAGGCCGGGGACACCATCTATTACAATTCCATTGTGCCGCATTTTGTGGGCGCGGCCGGGGACGCGCCGGTCAGGATCATGGCCGTGGCGTATAATCCTTAGAGAACCCTGGACCGGATTCACTCTGCAATTGCGACGCGACGACCCGAGCGGAGGGCGCGGAGAAAAGGCATGGACGAAAAAGTACGCGAACGGCAGGCGCGGTTTGAACTGCGCGAATGGACCCTGGGGCAGATTCTCGATCATACCGTGGCCCGCTTTCCCGACCGGGAGGCCATTGTCTACGCCGACCGCGACTACCGCCTGACCTGGCGGGAATTCGCCGGCGTGGTGGACCAGTTCGCCAAGGGGCTCATGGCCCTGGGCGTGCAAAAGGGCGAAAAAGTGGCGGTCTGGGCCACCAATGTGCCCTACTGGGTGGCCCTGCAATTCGCCACGGCCAAGATCGGGGCCGTTCTGCTCACGGTGAACACCAATTACCGCGAGCACGAGCTGCGCTACCTGCTGGGCCAGTCCGAGTGCGAAAACATCTTCCTCATCGACAATCTGCGCGACCATGACTATATCGCCACGCTCTACAAGATCGTGCCCGAGCTGCGCACCCAGGGACGCGGCAACCTGCGCTGCGCCGAGCTGCCGCATCTGAAGCGGGTCTGTTTTCTGGGCGCGGAAAAGCACCGGGGCATGTATTCCGTGCCGGAAATCCTGGCCATGTCCGTGATGGTGGACGACGAAGAATATGAGGCCCGCCAGGCCGCTCTGGACCCCTGGGACGAAATCAACATGCAGTATACCTCGGGCACCACGGGTTTTCCGCGCGGGGTCATGCTGACCCACGTGGGCGTGGGGCTCAACGGCTACTGGATCGGCCGCCACCAGGGCTTTACCGAGCAGGACAGGCTCTGTCTGCCGGTGCCGCTTTTCCACTGCTACGGCTGCGTGCTGGGCGTGTCGGCCTGCGTCAACCACGGCACCACCATGGTCATTCTGGAAACCTACAATCCCCTGAAAGTACTGGCCGCCGTGGACAGCGAGCGCTGCACCGCGCTTTACGGCGTGCCCACCATGTTTCTGGCCGAGTTGGAGCACAAGCTCTTCAAGCGCTTTGACGTCTCCAGCCTGCGCACCGGCATCATGGCCGGTTCGGTCTGTCCGGAGCCGCTCATGCGCCGGGTGGTGGAAGACATGTACATGAAGGAGATCACCATCTGCTACGGCCTTACCGAGGCCTCGCCGGTCATGACCCAGTCCGACATCCACGATCCCCTGGCCGTGCGCTGCGAAACCGTGGGCTGCGCCATGCCGGGCATCGAGGTGCGCGTGGGCGATCCGGAGACCTGCGAGGAACTGCCGCGCGGCGAAGTGGGCGAAATCCTCTGCCGGGGCTACAACATCATGAAGGGCTACTACAAGATGCCCGAGGACACGGCCAGGGCCATCAGCCCGGAAGGCTGGCTGCACTCCGGCGATCTGGGCGTCATGGACGAGCACGGCTACGTGCGCGTCACGGGCCGGATCAAGGACATGATCATCCGGGGCGGCGAAAACGTCTATCCACGCGAAGTGGAAGAATTTCTGCTCCAGATGGACGGCGTGCTGGACGTGCAGGTGGTGGCCGTGCCCAGCCGTAAATACGGCGAGGAAGTGGGGGCCTTCGTCATCCCCCGGCCCGGCGCGGACCTGCTGCCCGAAGACATACGCGATTTCTGCCGGGGCAAGATCGCCTGGTTCAAGATTCCCAAATACGTGGCCCTGGTGGACGCCTTTCCGCTCACGGCCAGCGGCAAGATCCAGAAATACAAGCTGCGCGAAATGGCGGCCGAGCGCTGGCCCGAGCCCATGCAATAAAAGGCCCGCGCCGGACGGCGCGCATCCGAAAAGGAGTTGACAGCATGGAAGACAAGGTTCTCGAAATATTGACCAAAGCGGACAAGCCCCTGCGCCCCGGCGACATTGCCAAAGAGCTGGGCGTTGATTCCAAGGACGTCAGCAAGGCCATCGCCGCCCTGAAAAAAGAGGGGAAAGTCATGTCCCCCAAGCGCTGCTTTTACGCCCCGGTAAAATAATCCAAGAGCCGATTACCGCCTTTTTTGCCTTCTGCCCGCGACGGATGTCTTGATACACATTCGCTTTCCTCGGCAGAGAACAAAAATCCTCACGCATCAGCGCTCCCAACGCCTCATGCGGCTCCGGGACATCAAGCCCGGTGCCGCGCTGCCTGGGGACGGCCTTTTCTCCGAGCCCGCGTCGTGCTAATCAACGGCCCATGAACACTGAAAACTTTACGCTGACCCCTGATGATGCGGCCGCTCCGGCCAGGACAGCCTCCGCCTTGAACAGCGCCCCATCCTCGAATGCCGATCCTGACGGCACAGTCTGCGCCGCGGTCTGCCCGCTGGCCCGGATTCCGGCCCCTGTCTGGAAAGCCCTGTTGCGCCGCCCCTTCCGCAAGCGGCATCCCTTCATCTTCTGGCTCTCGCTCCTGGTCCTGGTTCTGATCGGCCTGGCCGTTTTCAGCCGGGACGAAGACGGCCGGGGCCTGCTCAGCGGCGGCGACCGCCTGGCCCTGGTCACGGTGCGCGGCCCGATTATGGACGTGGCCCCCACCCTGGCCTGGATCCGCAAAATCGAACGCAACCCCCAGGTCAAGGGAGTGCTGCTGCGCGTGGATTCCCCCGGCGGCGGGGCCGCCGCCTCGCAGGAAGTCTACGACGCGCTGGCCCGCCTGGCCCAAAAGCGCCCGTTGGCGGTGAGCATGGGCTCTATGGCCGCGTCCGGCGGCCTGATGGTCAGCATGGCAGGAGGCCGGATTTTCGCCAATCCGTCCACGGTCACCGGCTCCATCGGCGTGCGCATGGACATCCCGCAACTCCAGGGCCTGCTGGGCAAGATCGGCGTGGGACAGGAAACTCTGGTCACCGCGCCCTACAAGAACGCCGGTTCCTATCTGCACCCGCTTTCGCCCGAGGACCGGGCCTATTTCGAGGGCGTGCTCAAGGACATGCACGAGCAATTCGTGGGCATTGTGGCCAAGGGGCGGGACATGCCGCGCGAGCGGGCCGGACAGCTGGCCAGCGGCAAGATCTTTACCGGCCGGGAGGCCCTGAAGCTGGGCCTGGTGGATGAACTGGGCGGCCAGAACGCGGCCCTGCGCTGGCTGGCCGAGCGGACCGGCGTGCCCGCCGAGCGCAAGCTGCTGACCAAACCCAAGGAAAGTTCCTGGCTCGCGGACAGCCTCAAATCCTGGTTCGGCCTGGACCTTTCGGCCCTTGCAACCGTGAGCGGGCTTAACGCCGCGGGCAGCGACTGGCGTACGCCGGTCTTTCTGTACCAGTTCTGAAGAGGCCAGGGGCGGCAGCCCCAAATTCCGCCGGGGGGGAACAATCCCCCCGGCTCCCTCAAGGCCGGAAAAGGGCGGCACGCTCGCGCCTTGTTAGAGCATTCGACACTCAAAATGCTCGTTTGCAGCGAGCAAAAGCCGCCTGCTCATATTTCGCGGCAAGGATGTGTCTGCAACTCCTTGCAGTGCACTTGACGCATTTCATGCGGGAACAGCTCTAAACCGCGTATCAAAAACGTTCGCTCCTTCCATTTCTCTCCTCACGCCCTGCTCACACTTCCTGCATGACCCAGGCCAGCCGCCCGAGAATCAATTCCGTCCGGGCAAACCGGATCCGGCGGTCAGGATACATCGGATTCTCGGCACATAAGCGGAAATAATCCTCCTCCCAGAGCAGTCGGCGCAGGACGGCACATAAGCGGAAATAATCCTCCTCCCAGAGCAGTCGGCGCAGGACGATCTCCCCGTGGGGAAGGGTGATGGCGAACAGTTCGCCGCTCGCGGGGCAGTCGGCGCGCGTGTCGATGCCGACATGCGCTCCCCGGCGCATTCGAGCAGATCCACTTTGAGAATTGACATTCTCAAAGTTTGCGCTGCCTTCAGCCTGCGGCGGGAACGCGGTCCCACCTTGGCTTCAGGCGCGGGCAGCCACTTTCGTGGCCGTCAGAGCAGTTTAACTTTGAAAGTTAAACTGCTCTATGGCGCGGCCGCGTCGTTGTCCACTGCCAGAACGACGATGCCCTCTCTCGCGTATGCTCTGGGCAAGAGGATGCTGCCTGTCGGCCGGAGCGTGGCCACGGCTGCCCCGTTTCCCGAGCCGTCGCCCCGCATGGCGTACATGGTGACAAGCACAGGCTGCGACAAAGGCGAGTCCAGCAAGCCGGGGGCCAGGGGAGTTCCGTCCCCGTCGCCGGGAATGTACCCGGCCTCGGTGCGCAGA
>NZ_JAGZUV010000077.1:0-13049 GCF_018379785.1 Desulfovibrio sp. | reverse complement strand
CGTGCCGGGCTAGCATATCAAGGCCTATAAAAACGTCAGCGTCAATGAACCCTTTTTCCAGGGCCATTTTCCCGGCGTGCCGATTATGCCCGGCGTGCTGATCCTGGAGGCCCTGGCCCAGACCGGCGGCCTGCTGGCCGCGGCGGGCCTGGGCGATCTCGCGGACAAACTCTTTCTCTTCACCGGCCTGGACGGCGTGAAATTCCGCCGCCAGGTGGTCCCCGGCGACCGTCTGGACCTGGAATGCTCCGACATGCGCATGAAGCTCAAGCTCTGCAAGATGGAGGCCCGCGCTTTTGTGGACGGCAAGCTGGCGGCCGAAGCCCGGATCACGGCCGCCATCGGCGACAGACCGGGAGCCTGAGATGCGCGTGGCCCTTGTTCACTACTGGCTTGTCGGCATGGCCGGCGGCGAACGGGTGCTGGAGGCGCTCTGCCGCATGTACCCGCAGGCCGACATCTTCACCCATGTGCTGGACCGCAGGGCCCTTTCCCCGGACATCGCCGGGCATCATATTGAAACAACGTTCATCAACCGTCTGCCCGGCAGCCGGAAGCAGTACCAGCGTTACCTTCCGCTCATGCCTCTGGCCCTGGAGCAACTTGACCTCACGGGCTACGATCTGATCATTTCCAGCGAATCCGGCCCGGCCAAGGGCGTGATCACCCGCGCGGACAGCCTGCATGTCTGCTACTGCCATACGCCCATGCGCTATCTCTGGGATACCTGGCCCGACTACATGGCCTCGGCCGGGGCGCTCACCCGCCTGGGCATGCGTCTGCTGCTGCCGGGCCTGCGGCGCTGGGACCTCGCCAGCTCATTTCGCGTGGATCATTTCGTGGCCAATTCGCGCACCGTGGCCCGGCGCATCCGCAAGCACTGGCGGCGTGAGGCGGCGGTGGTCTACCCACCGGTGAATATTACAGCCTTTACCCCGCGCGAGCGAACCGGCGGAGAATTTTATCTCTGCCTTGGCCGGTTGACGCACTACAAACGGGTTGATCTGGCGGTCAAGGCCTGTTCGCGGCTGAACCGGCCCCTGGTGGTTGTCGGCAAAGGAGAGGCGCTTAAAGCCCTACAGGCCGAAGCCGCGCCCTGCGTCCGCTTTCTGGGTCGTCAGGACGACGACGCGGTGGCGGATCTGCTGGCCCGCAGCAAAGCCCTGCTTTTCCCCGGCGAAGAGGATTTCGGCATCGTTCCCCTAGAAGCGGCGGCCTCGGGCGTGCCCGTGCTGGCCTATGGCCGGGGCGGCGCCACGGAAACGGTATGCGACGGCGTTACCGGCCTCTTTTTCACGAAACAGAGCGTGGAAGCAGTGGAAGCGGCCATTCTGGAGTTTGAACGCCGGGAACGGGATTTTGACCCCCAAGCTCTGCGCCGCCACGCCGAGAGCTTCGGCGAGAAGCGCTTCAGACAGGAATTCGCGCGGCAGGTGGAACTGGCGTGGACAGTGCAGAGCCGTCCGCCGGAACGTTAGAACAGAGTAACTTTTTTGAAATGCTCTAACGCCGAACAGCGGAGGCCCGCCGCGATGCAGCCTGGATTCCGGCAACACCGCGTTTTTGCCGGAATGTCCCCTTTTTAGTAGGCTCCATAGCCGGACAGCACCACCGGCACGGTTCTGCCCAGAATCCACAAATCCATCCAGACCGACCAGTTATTGATATAGTAGTGGTCGTAGGCCACACGCTCTTCATAACTGGTGTCGTTGCGGCCCGAAATCTGCCATAGCCCGGTAATGCCGGGCTTGACGCGGCAGTATTCGTCATAGACTTCGCCGTACTTCTCGATTTCCCCGCTCACAATGGGGCGCGGCCCCACCATGCTCATACCGCCCAGAACCACATTGATGAGCTGCGGCAGCTCGTCCAGGCTGGTCTTGCGCAGAAAAGCCCCCATGCGGGTGACCCGAGGGTCGTGCTTGAGCTTGTGGTCGCGCTTCCATTCTTCACGCAAGGCGGGATCGCGGGCCAGCCAGTCTTCAAGCACAGCGTCGGCATTGGCCGCCATGGTCCGGAATTTATAGATTTGCAGCGCCCGGCCGCCCTGGCCGATGCGTTGCTGCCGGTACAGGACCGGGCCGGGGCTGTCCAGGCGGATCAGCAGCCCCAGGATCAGGCCCAGCGGCAGAAGCACGGGCAGGATCAGCAGGCAGAAGAAAAGATCAATACAACGCTTCATCCGCAAGCGGCGCTTATCGTGCAGATTCTGGCGTAAAAGCAGGCCCACCACATTGCCCAGGTCACGCGGCGTCAGCCAGTAACATTTGAAGTCCTCGCCGAAGGAGGGCACCAGCAGCACCTTGCTGAAGTAGCGGTTGACTTCCGTGACGTAATCCAGGAGCTGCCCCTGTCCGACCTTTTGCAGAATCAGGGCCATGGCGTTGGGCCAGTGCCGCGCGGCGGTGCCCAGCATTTCCCGCACGCGTCGCGCATCATCGGGCAGGCCGAAAATTTCCACCGGCATCAGGCCCCGCTCCGGGTGGCGTCTGAGGTAATGCCAGAGATCGCGCCCCTGGTCGCTGCGGTCCAGAATGATCAGGGGCCTGCCCCACCAGCTTTTCCGGCAGTAGCGGCGGCGGCAGATGCCGCGCAGGATGGGCAGGGTAAAAATGGTGGCGGCCCAACTGCCCAGAATGACCAGGCGCGAATACAGGTCTCCGGTTTTTGCCAGAAAAAGCGCGGCCAGAATCATGCAATAGGTCAGGCTGACCATCAGGAAGAGGGCTTTCAGTTCGCGGTGCGGCGGCAGGCTGATGCTCTGGTACAGGCCCAGGCTTGCGCCGAGCAGTGGCCCCAGCAGTAAAAGCGGCAGCACCCAGCGGTAAAGGATGGAGTCAAGGTTGTCAAAAGCCGCGCGCAGCAAAAAAATCGCAATGGCCGTGCCCAGCAGGGCCAGGAGATCGGACAGCACCAGCAGAACTTTCTGCGGCGACAGGCCGAAGCGGTGCAGCAGGCGGATGGCGGGAGGAAACTGGGACATGACTGATTTGACCGTAGGCGGTAAGAGACTGGAACAGATCACACGCCGTTCGCCACATTTTGCCTGAAAACATGGGCACGAGCCGGGCCCTGCCGGGCTTTTGCTTTCAGCGCCATTTTTTAGAGCAGTTCACGTTTGAAATGGGTGAATCGCTCTGGTGGCCGCGTGAACGGGCTCCGCGCCCAAGCACGGGGAAGCGGCCGGAGGCGGCGCAGCCGCAAAAGGGCTTACGGGCATCAACGACAGCGCTAAACCGCGTTTCAATTTGGCAGTACTGTCTTATTTGTACGGCTCCCGCGTCGCCTGTAGCCAAAGCAACGCCCGAAGACCCGCCAACGGCTGCCGCTTCCGCGGCGCGCGGACAACGTAGTGTTTGAACTGTGTGAGATTTCAAACACAAAACTTTTTGTAGTATAGCCCGCCTCTGCATGAAGCACAAGACCTCCGCCGCGCGGGGACAACGTCCCGGCGAAAGCGCCCTTGCGTCAGGCGCGCGCTTCTGTTACAAAAAATTCTTGTTTTACCGGGGTCCGGCCGACGCGCATGCGCCCAAGGCCGCAGTCTGTTGTTCTGTCTTCTTTCGAGGGGGAAAATGAGCATGAAAAAATTTTTTGTCTGCGCGCTGCTGGCTTCCCTGCTGGCCGCCGTGCCCGCCTTTGCCCAAAAAAGCTACGTAAACGGCATTGACCCCAACTATCCGCCCTTTGCCTACGTGGATGAAAAGACCGGCCAGCCCGCCGGTTTTGACGTGGATTCCCTCAACTGGATCGCCAAAACCATGGGCGTGGAAATCACCCATAAGCCCATGGCCTGGGACGGCATTATCCCGGCCCTGCTGGCAAAACAGATCGACATGGTCGGCTCCGGCATGAGCATCACGCCGGAACGCTCCAAGATGGTGCAGTTCTCCAATCCCTACTGGACTGTTTCGCGCGTTTTTCTGGTGCCCGCCGATTCCAAGCTGACGCCTAACGACATCCTGAGCCAGAAGATCAAACTGGGCGTGCAGCGCGGCACCTCCGAAGCCAATGCCATCAAGCAGGAACAGCAGGAAAAGGGCTATCCCTTTGAACTGCGTTTCTATGAATCCGCGCCCCTGGCCGTGGAAGACCTGCTCAACGGCCGCATCCAGGCAGCCCTCATGGACGAACTGCCCGCCGACGACGCCATCGCCAAGGGCCGCGCCGTGAAAAAGGCCGGCACCCACGGCAAGCCCGACGGCTTCGGCGTGGCCTTGCGCAAGGACGACAAAGAGCTGCGCGCCCTGATCGACGAAGGCTACCGCAAGCTCATGGCCGACCCGTACTGGAAGGAACTGCAGAAAAAGTATCTGAACAAGTAAGCGGAGGCGGCCCGGCCGCCATCAGGCTTCCTTTTCCGCTTCCTGCCGTGACACGCGACACGACGCGGACCGCCGGAAAAGCCCGGCGGTCCGCGTCGCGCGGTGATTTGACCCGCAAATTTTCTGCCCGGCGCTGCCCATGAATTCACTGACCGTCGTTTTCAACGCCCTGCCCGCCATCCTGGCCGGAAGTTTCGTGACCATCGGCAACGTGACCGCGTCCTTGGCCATGGGGCTGGTGCTGGGCGTGCCGCTGGCCGTGGGCCAGGTCTACGGCGGCCCGTGGCTGCGTCGGCTGGTGGCGCTGTACGTCTGGTTTTTCCGGGGCGTGCCCATTCTGGTGCTGCTTTTTCTCTGCTACGGCCTGTTCATCAGCTTGGGCCTGCCTGCCGATCCCTTTCTGATCTGCTGCCTGGTGCTCGGCTGCACCAGTACGGCCTATCAATCCCAGATTTTCCGTGGGGCCATCGAAAGCCTGCCCCAGGGGCAGCTCAAAGCGGCGCGCGCCTTGGGCATGCATGACTTCACTGGCATCCGCTGTATTGTTCTGCCCCAGGCCCTGCGCCTTTCCATCCCGGGCTGGGCCAACGAATTTTCCATCCTGCTCAAGGACTCGGCCATCTGCTACGTCCTGGGCACTCAGGACATCATGGCCCGCACCTCCTTTGTGGCCGCGCGCACCCACGAGCATCTGGCGCTGTATGCCGCGGCGGGTCTGATCTATTTCGTGCTGACGCTGGTGGTGCTCAAGCTGCTGCGCCGCCTGGAAGACAAAGTCCATGTGCCGGGCTATTCCACGGGAACGGGCATGGAAGGCATGGGAGCGGGATAAGCCATGTGCGCAGAACAGGAAGTGGTGTTGCGGGTTGAGGGCATCTCCAAACAATTGGGCGGCAAGCCTATTCTGGATAATTGCTCGCTGACGGTCCGCCGGGGCGAACTCAAGGTGCTTATCGGTCCCTCGGGCGCGGGCAAGAGCACGCTTCTGCAGTGCATCGACTGCCTGATTCCGCCGGATTCCGGTGAAATCTGGCTGGAAGGCGAACGTCTTGAGATGCACGACAAGCGCAAACTCTGCGCTTTCCGCGCCCAGGTGGGGATGATCTTTCAGGATTTCAATCTCTTCGATCATCTCACGGCCGAGGAAAATGTGGCTATCGCCCTGCGCAAAGTGCGCGGCATGTCCCGCAGGGACGCTAAAGCCCGTGCCCTGGAAGAACTGGGGCGCGTGGGCCTGGCCCGGCGCGCCCTGCTCTACCCGGCCCAGCTTTCGGGCGGCCAGAAGCAGCGCGTTGCCATCGCCCGGGCTCTGGCCATGGACCCCAAAGTCATCCTGCTGGACGAGCCCACCTCGGCTCTGGACCCGGAGCTGGTGGGCGAAGTGCTGGCCGTGATCCGGGATCTGGCGCGCGGCGGCATGACCATGATCATGGCTACCCACCAGATGGATTTCGCCCGGGCCCTGGCTACGGAAATCCTGTTCATGGAGCGCGGCAGAATCATTGAACAGGGCATTCCGGACGACCTGCTGGCCGAGGGCTCGGCCACGCGCACCCGTGATTTTTGCGCCCGCCTTCTGGAGATGGGCGCGTAGCCGCCGGGAATACGCATGTTGGATACGGTCTTTTTCAGCCATGAGCTGCTGCCCGCCCTGAACAGGGGGCTGCTGGTCTCCCTTGCCCTGATCATCCCCGCCGGCAGTCTGGGCTTTGTGGGCGGCGTGCTCATCGGCTGCATGCGCACTTTCGGCCCGCGCTGGCTGCGCCGCCTGGGCGACTGGTACACCGCCATCCTGCGCGGCGTGCCCCTGGCCGTGCAATTAATGATGATCTACTACGCCCTGCCCAAGCTGGGCATCTATTTCGCACCCTACGGCGCGGCCCTGACTTCCTTCATCCTCTGCACGGCGGCCTATCAGTCGGAATATATACGCGGGGCCCTGCTCTCCATCCGCCAGGGGCAGATTCGCGCGGCTCAGGCCCTGGGCTTCAGCGCCTGGCAGACCGTGGCCTGGATCGTGGTGCCCCAGGCCGCCCGCCGGGCACTGCCCGGCTGCGGCAACGAGATCATCTATCTGATCAAGTACAGCTCCCTGGCCTATCTGGTGACCTGCATGGAACTGATGGGCGAAGGCAAGGTCGTGGCCTCGGACACCTTCCGCTTCACCGAAGTCTTCATCACCGTGGGAGCCTACTATCTGATCATGGTCACTCTGGCCACCTGGCTGCTGCGCTGGCTGGAAAAACGCTTTCACGTGCCGGGCTTCGGCGCGCGCTGACAAAGCCGCCCACAGCAACAGCCGGTCGCCGGACGGGTTCGTACCGCAAAAGTACACATCCCACCGGGACCGGCTGTTGCCGCAATTCAGATGCACTGCCGTTGCGCGGCAACTTCCAGGGTCCGCCCTCAGTAAAAGCCGTCCGTGAAAAGCTGCATCTTTCCGCGCGGCAAGGGTTTCTCGTCTGAAACGCCCTACTGCTCCAGCTCGCTTTTCAGCCAGGCCTTGATCCCGGGAGTGGGTTCGCTGATGCCGCGCCATGTGCCGTGGGCCTGGCGGAAATCCGCCAGCAGGCTGTCCGGCAGGGGCACGCTGATGAGATCGTCGGCCCGCTCGGAATTACGCCGCACCAGGCGCACCACCGGCGGATCCTGCCAACTGTCCACCACGAAATAATGGGACACATCCTCTTTGGAGCGCACCGGCGGGTATTCGGCATGCCAGTCGTTGTTGCCCCATTCCAGATACATGGTCACCGCATGTTCCGGCGTGAGATTCCAATCTATATCGTAGAGCGCGAAATCTTTCAGGCTCGGCATGGTAGCCTCCTTGCCACGGGATTTTGAGCAGTTAACGCTTGAAATGCTCGTCTACGGCGGACAAAGCCCGCCCACTTGCATTTCGCGGCAAGGATTTGCAAGCAAATCCTTACAGAGCGGCTGACGCGTCTCATGTGTCAACCCTTCCCTGTATTGATAATATTTATTAATAAACTTGGCAACCCCGGCCCGCCACAAGGC
The DNA here is from genome assembly GCF_018379785.1 of Desulfovibrio sp. GTDB lineage: Bacteria > Desulfobacterota > Desulfovibrionia > Desulfovibrionales > Desulfovibrionaceae > Desulfovibrio. The sequence continues at coordinate 5,706 of NZ_JAGZUV010000077.1, read as the reverse complement.
GGCTCAACCTTTCATCCGCTCTTTGAGCTGGCGCTGCACTTCCCTCCCGCTTTCGATCCGCTGATTGCGGCGAGCGCTTTCAGTTTCGGCCATGCGCTGGCGGCGGATGCGCTCCAGGCGCATCTGCTGCGCCTTTTCCCGCTGCTCGCGGGCCTGCTCCAGAAGTTTTTCCCGCTTGCGGTCAAAGACCAGGGTGGTGTGCAGGGCCCCGATGCCGATGGCGATGATGGTGATAATGACCGCCAGCACTTTCTGGATGGACCACTGATTTTCGCCCAGCAGATTCTTGAGCCAGCCCAGATAAAGACTGTCGCCCCAGAAGACCACGATGGGCACGCCGATGAAACAGAACAGCAGGCCCACGATCTCCACCCAGATAAACGTCTTGCCCATGGTCAGGGCGAAAAGCGTGCCGTCGCGCACCATGCGCAGGAACTTGAGGCGCTTTTTCAGATTGCGCAGCAATTCGTTGAGCCGGGGCGTGGTGTCCTGTGCGCGCTTGAAGGTTTCGGCCTCGTTGAAGTTGCAGGCAAAGGCCCAGTTGATGATGCCCGCGCTTTCGTTGAAATCGCTGCTGAAGTCGCGCAGGACAGAGGGGAAGGGGAACCAGGAAGCCTCGTCGCGGATTTCCTGCAACACGTCCAGGTAATACTTGTAGCGGTTGCGCAGCTCCTCCACCTCGCGCTGGATGCTTTCTTCCAGCTCCTTTTCCAGCACCGGACGCTGCTCCACCACCTGGAGAAACGCAATATAGTTGTTGATGTTGCTCAGGGCTTCCAGCTTATGGATCTTGCTTCCGAGCTGCAACTGCACCGGATGGTCCGGTGGAAACCAGTCATTGAGCCGGGCCTCCAAAGCGTTGATTCTGGCCCGCTCCTCTTCGGCGTTCTTCTTGGCCTCGGCCCAGAGATCATAGAGCGAGGAAAGGATCAGCAGCCGCCCGCGCTCCAGTCCGGGATCAATGAGCACGCGGTTGAAATAGGAAGGCTCCTCCCGGACCAGCTTGGTGATCTGCTCCAGCACCTGTTCGGCAAAGCCCATTTTGACCCGGCAGACAATGCCCCGGTACTGCACGTCGCGCCATTGGGGCATGACCCGCCAGACCTGGGCATACTGCTCGATGGCCGGGCCGTACTGGCCCTGCTCTTCCGAGAGCCGCCCCTGCAGGAATTCATTCCAGGCCTGGAGCGTGGGGGCGGGAGTCAGACTGGCCGCTTCGCGGAAACAGGCCGCCGCATGGCTGAAATCGTTCTTCTCTATGAGCAGAAAAGCCCGCACCATGCGCAGGCGCGGATCGCGCTGGTGGCGGGTAATGGTCTGGAGTACCTTTTTTTCGAGATCGGACAGTTCGTCGGACGCGGCGCGGGCCAACTGGTCCAGCAGATCCCAGGCCGGGCTGTCGTCGCGGGTGGGCTTTTCCTCGTCCTGGTCCGGCTCGCGCATGCGGTAGAGCCAGTGCCGGGGCACGTTGCGCAACTGGCCCGGACCGTTGATGTCCAGCACGGCCTGCATCAGCAGGGCCGCGTCGTCCTTGCCCTCCAGCAGTTCCTCGTAGCCCTCCACGCTGTCCTGTCCCAGCACCATCTCAATGCGCCGGAAGGCCTCGTTGATGTTTTCCAGGTCCAGGCCCGCCAGCTCGTCCCAGATTTCAGGCCTGCTCGGAAAATAGGTGCGCGTGGGGCACTCCGCCGCCGTATGGCTGGGAATGCCGCAATAAAAGCAGCCCCCGGCTCCGCTGCTGCCCACGGTAAGCCGCCCGGCCATGAGCAGGGGGATGGAACGGGCGCTGATGCTGTTTTCGTCCAGCAGCACGTTGCACCAGCTGTCCATGCTGGCCTGCTCGCCGGTAAAACGCAGATCACGCACCGTGAAGCCGTCGCCCAACAGATAGGCATTGCGATAACTGATGTACGGGAAATCCGGCATCAGATTGTCCCATTGCAGGCCGATTTTTTTGGGAAGGTCGGTATTGAAATTGAGATTGTTGCGGTCGGCAACCACGCAGACGCAGGGCCAGTACGTGCCGGGCTCGTTCTGCTCCTTGTCGAAGCTGCGCAGGTAGTCGCGCAAAAAGGTGCGCAGCATCAGCAGATTGTCCACGGCCACCATGACGAAGGTTTCGTGCACGATGGACTTGATCTTGTGCTTTTGCAGCAGCGCCTCGACGCGCTTGAACATGGAGCTCCAGCCGTTCTGAAAGGCCTTGTCCAGCGGGCTGCCCAGAGGGTGCAAAATGGCGAACCAGGCCTGGGTGGAGGAGTACGGCATGCGCACGTCCACCACGGGCGTGGCCCAGTCCACGGAAGCCATGCCCTGGCGGCCCGGACGGCTTTCAAAGGAGATGCCGGGCAGGGCGCTGCGCCCTTCCCGGCTCTTGGGGTGCACCCAGACTTCCAGACTGTCCCTGACCAGCATTTCCTGGACCCGCAACGCGCCGTCCAGGGAAAGACCGGCGTCGCGCTTGCTGCTCAGTTGCAGGCGGCCGGGGAAAAGCTCGATGCTCACGGCCAGTTCATTGAAATTGCCCCAGACCATCAGCCGGGCCAGGGCCAGAAAGACGTCGTCGGTGAAGAAAAACCAGAGGGCCTGCTCGCGTTCCTCGCCCACCAGCATGCCGCCGTAGTTGAGCAGGGTCTGGCTCACCGCTGGCGTGAGATTGTTGTGCCAGCAGACCCAGAGCACATGGCCCATGGTGCTCATGTGCACATCCTTGCCCTCGGGCAGGCGGGCCAGAAGCTGCGATAACTGCGCCATCAATAAAATCCTTTATGGCCGGGCGTCCGGCATATATACTTGCCGCAGTCAGCCACTCTTTCAACCAAGGCGGTCCCAATGGATATTAACAAAACTCTTCAGGAACTCAAAGCCCGCCCCGGCTTCACCGAACACGTGGGCATGATGCTCGTGCACAACGGCGTGGTGCGCGGCTGGTCCCGCAAGGACCACGCGCCGGTCAGCGCCGTGCGCGTCAGCCATGACAACGAGAAAATGCGCGAAATCTGCCGCGAGATGGAACAGCGCCCCGGCATTTTCGCCATCGTCGCCCAGGCCGAGGAGGGCCTGCTCAAACCCGGCGACGACCTGCTCTTCCTGGTGGTGGCCGGGGATATCCGCGAGCATGTCAAAGCGACCTTCGCCGAATTGCTGGACCGGATCAAGGCCGAAGCCGTCATCAAGCAGGAGTACCACGAGGCCTGAGACCGGCGCGTCTTCCCCCCTTCCTGTCTTATCGGCCGCTTGCGACCCGCGATTAGCCGGAGAGTCCGGCTTCGCGCGCGGCGGTCTTTCTTTATCCTGATGAGACGCCGTTGCCCCTGACCGCAAGACGAAAATAAAGCACAATGGCAAGCGCACACTGGATTAAATTACGATTAAAAGAGACATATTTTTATCGTCATATTTTTGCACGTTCCGCAATAAATAACGGAGCGTGTTTTTTTATTTTTCATAATTTATTTATTAAAATATATATAGCTAAATAAAAACTATTTTAATATTAAAATTCTCATCATAGTAAAATTATATTTCCCATATATAATAAATTTTGTAATCTTATATATCCATATATCGTTTAGATTTTATTGTAATTTTTCTTGATTTTACCCCTGCTTCCAAATAATTGTTCCAGAACACTAATATTCTTTATCCTTGTTCCGATAATAACTGACAGAGATACATCCGACATCGCCTGATTTATTGGGCAACGCCACGAATCTTTTTTTCAGCGCGGGGTTTATGATGAATAAAATCGTCGGATTTTCCTTCCTCCCCCAAAAACCTTTGCGGCACTGCTCCGCCCTGTACCGTTCTTTATTGCGCAGAGAGAGAGAGAGAGAGAGAGAGAGAGAGAGAGAGAGAGAGAGAGATTAGGTAATCGGCTGTCCGAAAGAAAAACCGTTGCCCATGGCCATGATGGCCATGGCTGACGGTTTTTTATTGGCGCGTTCTTTTCCCATTTGGAAAACACCTCTGCCTTTTCAACTACATCAAGAGGAGAGAGAAGATGAAGCTGTCGATGAAAACCGCCGTGAGCATGGGCGCGCTGGCCGCCCTCATGGCAGTCCTGGGCCTTTACTTGCTCATGCAGATGTCCAAGGTCAACAATGTTACAACTGTTCTGAGTCAGCGCCAGATACCACTGGTGCAAATGATCGGCACCATCAACAATGCCGCTTCGGAATACCGTCTGGCCGAAGCCATGCACATCTATGCCACGGACTCCGTGCAGATGGGCAACTATGAAAAGACACAGCAGAAGTGGACGGAAATTATCGCCGAGGACATCAAAAAAATTGAGCGCCTGATCGTCAGCCCCCGGACCAGAGAAATTTTTCAGACTTACCTGGCGGCCCGGCAGAATTATCGCAACGTGTCCAAGCAGCTGCTTGAACTGTCACGGGAATTACGCACGGAACAGGCGGTTACCCTGCTGCTCGGCGAATCTCTCAAAGATTACGATACGATGAGCACAGCCTTGGACAACACCATCAACGCTATCAAAGAGAACGTCAACGAGAGCAACACTGCTGCCGACAAGATGTACTACAATTCACGCCTGACCGGCATCATTCTGATAACGGCGGCCATTCTTATTGCCGTCGTCCTGACCCTGTTGCTGGTGCGCAATACCATCCGCCAGCTGGGCAAGGATCCCGGCGAACTGAACGGCATCGCCCATCGCGTGGTGGAAGGCGACTACAATATCGACGACGGCGGCAAAAAACTGGGCGTTTACGGCGCCATTGTGGAAATGGTCAATGCCCTGAAGCAAAATATTGAAAATGCTCAACGTGAATCTGAAAACGCCAAAGAGCAGTCCGCCAAGGCCCAGGAGGCCATGGAACAGGCCGAAGCGGCGAGCACGGAAGCGCAAAGCAAGACCCAGGCCATGCTGGTGGCCGCCGACAAGCTGGAAGCCGTGGGCAATGTGGTTTCCTCGGCCTCCAGCGAACTTTCGGCCCAGATCGAGCAATCCGACCGGGGCGCGGCCGAGTCCGCCCAGCGCCTGTCCGAAGCGGCCACGGCCATGAACGAAATGAACGCTACGGTCCAGGAAGTGGCGAAAAACGCCGGTTCCGCTTCCAGCGCCTCCGCCGAAACCAAACAGAAGGCCCAGGCGGGCGCGCAGGTGGTGGAAAAGGCCGTGCACAGCATCGGGCAGGTCCATCAGATGTCCCTGGAACTCAAGGGGGATATGGTCCAGCTCAACGAGCACGCCCAGGACATCACCCGGATCATGAATGTGATCTCGGACATCGCGGACCAGACCAATCTGCTGGCCCTCAACGCCGCCATTGAGGCCGCCCGCGCGGGCGAGGCAGGGCGCGGCTTCGCCGTGGTGGCCGACGAGGTACGCAAGCTGGCCGAAAAGACCATGGCCTCCACCAATGACGTGGGCAATGCCATCAAGGCCATCCAGGAGAGCACGGCCAAAAGCATGACCGGCGTGGACAATGCCGTGGAGCGCATCGGCGAGGCCACGGAACTGGCCAGCAAGTCCGGCACGGCGCTTCAGGAAATTCTTGCCACCGTGGAAGCCACGGCGGACCAGGTCAACGCTATTGCCACGGCCAGCGAGGAACAGTCCGCCGCCAGCGAAGAAATCAACCAGTCCATCGTCCAGGTCAACGATATGGCAAGACAAAGCGCCGAGGCCATGGCCGAGGCGGCCAAGGCCGTGTCCGACCTGGCCGCCCAGGCCCAGGG
>NZ_JAGZUV010000076.1:0-13481 GCF_018379785.1 Desulfovibrio sp. | reverse complement strand
CAGGCGGAAATAGCTTTCCAGCAGATCTTTCACGCTGATCCGGCTCTGGCTGGCTTTCTGCTTGCGGGCCTTGCGAAGCAAGGCCCGCTCCTTGGCCGCAATTTCCGCTTGCGCCGCCTCAAAAGCCACGGCCAGGGCTTCGTCGGTAAATCCCTGCGTATGCTTTTTCCCGGTCCACGGGTTTCTCCAGGTGACGACCCACGGATTTTTCTTGCGGAACTGATGAAATTGAATGCCCATATATCCTCCTTTTTCGGGCATTCAAATGATTTTACGCCAGAAGCACAAGAAAGCCACAGACCGAAATCTGTGGCTTTCGAGATAAGGCTGGGTACATCTACTAGGCAGCACTGTTGCCCTGGCCGTAGGGATCTTCGTCGTAGCAGGCATCCCTGGAGTCTTCATCGGTCAGAGCATCCTCCTGAAAAGCGCCGGCCATGTCGGCTTCATCAGGGGAAAATTCCACTTCCACCCCCGGCACTTCAGAAAGAAGGTTGCATTTTTCTTCCACCAGTTCCCGCAAAATGGTTGCATCATCAGGCCGAACGTAGTTGAGCTGATCGTCCATATTGTCCCTCCGCAAAGTTACGTAAGTTTATGCTATCGAGAATGACCGCGTTTGGTGGTCTGAGCTTGTTCCGCAGCCTGCCGTTTCTGGGCCAGACTTTTTTCCAGCACCGGACGCATTTGCCTTGCCACGGCATCGCGGCCCAGGCGGCTCTGTGTGCCCAAATCGTTCCAGTCTTTGAAAGCACGCCCTGTTTCATCGGGCGCGAATTTGGGAAACACGACTTGGCTGCCCACTAGTCTGGCCGCTGCAATCGCCTTTTCCCGTCCGGGGTTCTTGCCCTGGCTCTCTTGCAGGTGGCGGTCATCGTCGCCGGCAATGACAATGGGCTTATCCGGATATTTCTCATGCAGGCTCTTGGCCACACTGGCCAGATTGCCAGCATCAAAAGCCGCAATCGCCGGGATTTTCAGGCATTCCGTCAAGGTGGCGGCAGTGGCGTAGCCCTCACTGATGACCAGGACGGAAGCTGATTTCAAGGCATCCATGCCGCCAACGACGTGGAAACAGCCCTCCTTGCGCGCCTCCCTGGCAAAACGCTTGGTGCCGTCCTCCTGAATATACTGCATAGTCCAGATTTTGTCGTCGGCATCCTGGGCCGGGATGTATGTCGTTGCGCCTTTGCCGCCCACGAAAATTCCTTTATGCACGGCCAGTCCCTTGGACTGGAGATACGGTGTGGGCTCCTGCGCCCGCTTGAGGTCGCCCAACTGATGCAGGACGCGCAACGCCGCCCGTTCCTGCTGTTCGGAGATCTCTCTGGCATGTTCTTCACGCCGCTGCGCGCATTCCGCCTGGAAGTTTTCGCGCTGCTGTGCTGAAAGCTGTGGCATGCCAGAACTCTTCCAGCGCATTTCCTCTCCGCTACGATTGTTTTTGATATAGCCAGCAGGGTGCCCATCCATGTGGCCAACATAAAATCCGGAACGCTCGCCCTTTTTGTCACCTTCAGTAGCAATGCGATGCGTTTTGCCGTCCATGATCGGATGTTCCCCGTCCATCTGACATCCCATGCCGCGCAAGGCTTCGGCAAATTCCTCACGGGGAGTCATGGCCGGGGATTGTTCCGGCTGATTGCCCGGCATCCATTTGGCCAGTTTGGCCATGTCCGCCTTTTCACCGGCATACCAGCTTTTGGCCACACTATCCCACTTTGCTCCGGACGCCTTTGCCAGATGGCGGTCGGCATAAGACACGACAAGGTATTCCCGCTTTTGCGAGGATGGCTCCTGCGGCCTTTCCTGTTTCGTTGCCATACCCTGAGCGGGCTGTATCCACTTCTGAAACTTTTCGAGATCCGCACCCTGGGGAGCATACCAGGCGCTTTGCCGGCGATCCCATTTAGCTCCAAGAGCCTTAGCTTCATTTTTTTCCGCAAAAGGCACATGCAGATAGTGCCGCCCCTGGTTCATCCGCTCCAAAGAAGCCAGTTGCTCCGTTTCACTGTTCAACTGCGTATCCTGATGCTGTGAAGCATCTTGAACAATCTGCTGCTCCTGCTTCAGCTCGAAGGCCATGACGTACTCCATGATCTTTTCCGCATCAGCCGCCGCCCGGAAAACCTCACGCGGATCATCCTGAAGCGCCTTGATCCAGCTATCGACGTAGGAAGCGGTTTCGTCCAGGTTATAGTAGATGCCCAACTCCTGCCCCACCATGAAGCTGGAAATCTGCGCCCGCAGCTCTTCTTTGGCGTATTCCGGGCTGCCGAAAGGATTTCCTATATGCCGATTCAGCCGGGACTCGTGCCCGGTCCAGTGCCCCAGCTCATGCAGCGCAACCCCGTAGTAGTCTTTGGATGTCGCAAACTGCTCTCGCTTCGGCAGATGGATGGAATCATCCGCTGGACGGTAATATGCCTGGGTTTGGTTGCGATGTACGATATTCGCGCCGGAATTAGCCAGAATGGCCTCCGCTCGTTCTTCAGGATTCCATTGCAGCTCTTTTTCCTGGGTAAGAGGAGGGAGGCCGTCAATCTGCTCCGCATTGAAAGCGTAGCTCAGACGGCACAGCGGCCGCTCCAACTGTATGGTTTTGGTGACTTCCTGACCGTTTTCGTCTTTTTCCTTTTTTTCTTCTGAAAACTTCCAGTAAATGACAGGGGTGCCTTTTTCTCCCTTGCGGACCTGCACGCCGATGCTTTCAGCCTGTTTGTAGGTCATCCAGCGCGGGTCGCCGTAATCCTGAGCCATGAGGAAAAGGCAATTGCCGCCCCGGTAATTCTTGCCGGTCACGGGATTGATCGGCAGGCCGCCGTATCCGCCGTCATCCCACGGCTTTTTCATCCACGGGGCCGTACCTTCCCTGAGTTTCTCAATTATCTTGTCCGCCACGCGTGCATAATAATCGTTTGGCCTGTTGCTACTCATGATTGACCTCCCAAAGCAAAACGGGGTGCAAAACCGCCTTAATGGCTCCGGCATGCACGATGCCGAAATAGCGCCCGTCAAAAGAAAGCGGATGGGGCGACATGAGCAATACCTCCGAATGTTGCAGATTATGGGAAAATGGCAGAAACACGTCGTAGCCCGTATCCATGCGCCGTGCGCTGTTTTCCAGCGTCGTGCCGTTGACCGAAACGCCGACGGCGGACATTTCGACGTGATCGCCTTCAGTCGCCGCAATGCGTTTGATCATGTAGCCTGCTCCAGACGGGCAGAGGCCGTAATCTATCCATCCGCGACGCCTGGCCTCGCGGAAAATGGGCCGGTCCGGCGGACAGAACAGCACCAGATCTCCCTTGTGAGGAGGAACCCACTGCTTGCGATAGAGACCCGGCGGAAAGCTCTCCGACGTGTTCATCACAAACCAATGCTGAGCAGCCCAGCATGCAAGCCCCAGAAAGCCTGCCGCGACGGCCAGACTATGCCGCGTCGGCATGGTATGCCTCCCTTCCGGGGATGGAGTCGGAAACATCTGGCGGATTCACGCTGGAGCGGGCCTGGAAAACCGGATCAAGGAAATAGGGCATCTGTTTGCCGTAGATGGCCGGGAAGCCCGCAATGAAGATCAGCATGTCACCACCGGAGATCACCTGTTCCCCCTCCTTGATGGGAGGCGGCATGCGCATGACCTCGTCTTCGGTCATTAGCGGGCGGGAGACTTCCTGTATTGACTTGGACACATTGCCCAGCATGCCCAGACGCTTTCCGCTTTCGGTAAGTTGTTCCTTCACGACAGTCGTCTGGCCGGTGAGCTTGGAAAGATGTTGGGCGGTTTCCAGCTTGGTGGGCTGGAATGCGTTGGTGATGTGGGTATTGGATGTGATAGCCTCGTCGCGTCCGTAGCCGATTTCTTCATTGCGAAGCTGGGAATAATCCTGACAGATAATGTAGAAACGGATCCCGAATCCAGCCAGGAAGGCCAGGGATTCCTGAACGATCTCCAGCTTGCCCATGCTGGGGAATTCGTCCAGCATCATCAACATCTTGTGTTTGTAGATGCCTTTGGCCCGGCGCCCACCGCCAAGGGGCTGTGTGGATCTCCCGGTCAGGAAACGCCAGACTTTGGCCCAGGGCGAAAAATTCTTCAGGGGAGTTTCTTCAAAACGCATTTTTTCGGCCAACACGCGGCAGATCATGTTGGTCAGAATGCGTACAAGGGGTCTGAGCCTGACCTTGTCCACCGGCTGCGTCACAATATAGAGGCTTACCGGTTTGTCCTGGTTCATCAGATCCTTGACGGCGAAGCCGGAACGGTCTGTGTTGCCGGCGACAACCGGATCCCGGAACAAAGCCAGATAAGACTTGGTCGTGGAAAGGACGGAACCGGCTTCTTCATCCGGTCTTTCGATCATGTCCTGAGCGCTCTGAGCGACAACCGCATGTGGCTGTCCGTTCTCATGCGGATATGTGACCATTTCCTGCCAAAGATCTTTGGTGGGCTTGGCCGGATCGGCCAGCATAGCGTCCACGGCTGAAAGCGATGCGGTTTGAATGTCGCCGTTCTTCTTTCGATAGAGCAGGTGAAGAATGCAGCCCACAAGCAGGGCCTGGGCGGTTTTCTGCCAATGATCCTTCAGCCCCTTACCTTCCGGATCCACAATCATGGTGGCCAGATTCTGCACATCGCCTATCTCATAGGCCGTGCCCAGCCTGATTTCGTCCATGGGATTCCACTGGATGGATCCGGACTCAGCCGCTGGTTCAAAACGGAGCACGATGTTTCCGGCATGTTCTTTGCGCCAGCCGGATGTCAGCGCCCAGAGTTCGCCTTTCAGATCAGTAATGACGCAGCTCTTCATCCATGAAAGCAGTGTGGGGATGACAAGGCAGATGCCCTTGCCGGATCTGGTGGGGGCAAGGCAGAGAAGATGCTCGCTGCCGTTATGGCGCAGATAGTGTTGTTTTCCGGTTTTCGGATCTTCCCAACCCCCTACGTAGACGCCTTCGCTTTGCAACAAGCCAGCTTTTTTGATGTCGTCCTTGGTGGCCCAACGGGCCGAACCATGCATAAATTCATTGGCTATGGCCGCTCTGGAACCGAATGTGCGGCTCAGCAAGAGAATGAGCATCAGGAGCGCCGACACCATGATGCCTGCGGAGCCGGCTTCAATGAACCAGGGGGAATAGCTCTGCCACCATGTCCAGGCCCATTCCAGGTAGCGCCACGGGTAATAAACATGCTCCAGATTTGAGCCCAGAGCAGCTTGATACTGCATGCGCCACGCAAAAAACTGTGTGGCTGTCCACAAGCCGATGAGCCAGATGAGCATGACAGGAACAGCGGTCAGAGGGCGTTTCTGTGTGGCCTTGCGCTGCATGACCATCGGCAGCATGGATTTTTTCTGAGGGTTCATTTCTACCTCCGGACGGATTTGGAAGTATTATTGGACTGGCCTGCCTGGTGAGCTTGGCGTTGGGCATCCAGATGCTTGTCCACAAAGGAAAGCGGCATGTTCCTTTCAGCCGCCAGACGCGCAACTCTGGCTGTGAACTCAGAAGGTCCGTCCACAAAGAGCCTGCTGCCGAAACGCTGTCTGGCCAGATCAAGATTCCTGGCCAGTTCGTCGTCGCCGGCATTGGGGGCAACGACGATCCTCCCCTGGTTTTCCCTGCCTTCCGCGTAAATGAATGTCCCCTGGCGGGTGACTTTCTGGACGGTGGGGCGCGTTCCATCTCCACGCAGGCCCGCCAGGCTGCCGGTGGAAACGCCGCGAGGCATCTTGCGGGCGTGGAGATAGGCCAAGGCGTCGGCATTGCCGCCGGCTGCTTCTTTCGACAGCCAGGCGGACCAGACGACATGCCGGTGCTTCTGGAAAATTTCACTCCGCTGTTGCGCGTAGGCTTCACGGATCTTCTGGGCTTTCCTGCGCAGGCGCTTCCGGTTGAGCCGGGAAAGAAACCTTTTGAAAGCAGTGCCGGCCACCATGTTTTTTATGAGGGCAAGGCGAAGATCCGAGGAGGTTCGCAGATTCTCCAAGGCGGTGTCCCGTTCCTGCCTTGCGGTGGAAATTGCCTGTGTGCGCGTATTGTCATTCTCAACGCGCCAGCCGTTGTACTGATCCCAGAGTCCGGAAGCGTCGTATTTCCTGCCCATCGGCTTTCTTTTATAGGATTTTTCCTGCCTGACGCTGCTGCCGCCTGGCGTAAATGCGCCCAGGCGTTCTTCCAGCCTCTTTTTGGAAAGCCCTCTGTCCACGGAACTTGCCTTCACATGCACGTCGCCGGAAGAAATGATCAGGCCGTTGCCCCTTTCGCGGAGCGTGAGGCCATGTTTGGTCAGGATGTCATGAACCTCCGCCCAGGCCGTGGCCCTCTTGAGATCTTCCAGGCAGTTCCGGCGGATCCAGCCAATCAGGCTCTCCAGATCACCCGCGCGCTCCATATTGGTTGCGGCGGTTTCCACGGCCTGGGCGTTGGGTTCATGATTATCAGGCTGCAAGCCATAGACGCGCTCCAGGAATTTGCAGGCCTTGGCCAGTTTTTGCTCGTCGTAATAGGGTTCCCGAATGATCAGCTTGCGGGGATGTATCTTGTTGATGGCGATATGCAGATGCGGATTTTCGGTATCGTAGTGCATGACGGAAACCCGCTGATGCTCCCTGAAACCAAGCTCCTTACAGACGTAATCCTCAATTTTTTTGAGCGTGGCGCTGTCCAGGTGTTCCCTGAAGGACAGAACAAGATGGTATGTTTTGTCGCCTTGGGCGCGTGTGTTCTGCTTTTGTACGGCCAACATCTCCAGGGCCGCCCATTGCGGCGTTTCAGAATCGCAGTTGGTAATGCGGACCTCGCCCACGCGCGCGTCCACGCCCTGGGGATTGGTCAGGTAGCTGACAAGCCGCAACATGCTGCTTTTGGACGGGTCGTTGAGTCGCAATCGCCGCGCGATCATCTTTTATCCCTGTGCTACGTAGTCTATTTTAGCCGCTAAACAAAAATTCATTTCCCTGTAATGCCTTCGACAACGTGCCGCAGTTTGTCCTGCTGCTCGTTGATTCCCCTGACCGTGTTGATGGTAAGCCGCTGAAGCTCTTCGCCTCCCAAACCGTCAAAGCGTTCGTCGTTGGTCAGAAGCGCTTTCAGCAAGCCGCCTAGTCTCCCCAGGTCGGCGTTGATCCTGATCAGCGTGGCCGCCATCCTCTGATCCTCAATGCTCCTGACCTGGTAGCCGATCCCCACTGAGCGCAAATACCGAGAAGCGCTCATGCCCGCTGCTGCCGCATTGATTGCAATGGTGCTGTACTCGCCCTCCAGGCAGTAGACCCGGAAGGTCGGCAGTTTTCTTCTTGGCGTAGTCATGCTTTTTCAGCCTGTTGCTTTCGCGCCCTGGGCGCATGTATCCCGAAGGGGAAGCCTCGCAGAGCAGGATGCCCGTTGAGCGCCGCAGGTGCGAATAAGGGGCGGTCGGACCGTAGGTACGCACCGCACATCCTGCCCTTTTTTTTGCGTTCATAACGCCATAGAATGATTCTATCAAGATTTCATTCTTGACATATGACAAAAATATTTTACGATCCCATACGAAACAAATACGAAACAAATACAAAAAAAATGAAAACTTACCGTGTAAAAATGGAATTAACTCGGAAACAATAGGAGGATTATTGAAAAATAACTCGTTACACATATGAACTGAATAAGGATATTATATGAATAAAAAAAATTTATGTGATCGTATCGCGGACAGGTTAAAAAATACGCAAGAGAAAGGGCTGACTCCGCGCCGAGCCAACTATTTGGGAGCTTTTCTCTCTCAAAAGGAGGAAATTCAGCAGGCTAGCGCTGCCGGGTGGCGAATTAAGACAATTTGGCAAACGCTTCACGATGAAGGCCTCTTCACCGGCACCTATGAAACGTTTTTGGGCTATTTCCGGAAATTTATTTCAAACCCCAAAGGATCTTTGGAGGAATCTACTACACCAACTCCCAGCGCAGACTCTTTAACGCCAGTAAAAGAAGAGGCATCGGTTCCCTCGGTGAAACCACCCAAGAGCAGATGGAAGGCTGAAACAGAATCAGGCATTTTTGATTACAGTCCTACGATGACGGATGACAAACGGAAAAAAATATTCGGATCGGAAAAAACCCCAAAACAGGAGGATTCACATGGCTAACATTCATCTTTTCTTGCAGGGCAAGGGCGGCGTGGGGAAAAGTTTCTGCTGCGCCATGCTCGCTCAGTTTTTGATGGACGCGCGGGATATTCACCCTCTCTGTTTTGATACGGACCCGGTCAATGCCACCTTTGCCGCATATCCCGCATTCAATGTCTCCCGCATTGAGCTGATGGAGGGCGATACCATCAATACGCGAAAATTTGATGCCATGATGGAACAGCTTTGTGCCCTGGGGGAAGGGGACTCGGCCATCATCGACAACGGCGCAAGCTCCTTCATTCCATTTTCCAGATACCTCCTGGCCGGAGGCGTCCCAGCCATGCTGCAAGAAATGGGACACAACCTCTTTATCAATACTGTGATCACGGGCGGGGATGCGATGGAAGATACGATGCTCGGCTTTGCCACCCTGGCCGAAAAATTTCCGGATTCCAGCAGGCTGATCGTCTGGCTCAATCCGTATTTCGGCGAAGTTGTCTATCAGGGGAAAACTTTTGAGGAGTTTCCACTCTATGCGGAGCATAAGTCGAAAATCGACGCCATAGTGCGCCTGCCCGAACTTCAGGCGGAAACTTTCGGCTTTGATCTGAGCGCCATGCTCAAAGACAGAAAGACGTTTCAGGACGCCGTCTACGGCGGCGAATACACGCTGATGACCCGTCAACGCCTGAAGATCACGCGCGACAAGATATATGGTCAGCTCTCCATTATCCCGACTCTTTGATGGAGGCCGCTATGGATTCACTGGATGCCTATATTCAGGAAGTGGTCCGCAGACACAGGATTGTCTTGAGAAAAGACGATCCGATACTGATGCTGCATACCTTTTTGGAAAAATTTCTCGACGACATGAAACAGGATCAGACTGTCGTTCTTGAAAATTTTTCTTCGGCGCTGGAGCTTGAGGCTACAAAGTGGGATCGGGAGTCAAAAGAAAAAGCCAGCCGAATTATCGCTCAGGCTCTTGAAAAATCGCGCAATCTGGCTGGCGAACAGTACGATGAGCGGAGTCGGCTTTTTTGCGAGTCCATTGAAAAAACTCTCGCCCCAAAACTTGAGGCATTGGAAGTCACTGGGAAAAAATCATGGCGTATAGCAGTGGCCAACATGATCGCCGCAGGTCTTTTGGCCATGACCGGATTGCTGATCTGGCTCTAAATAGAGCAGCCCCGCCGGAATCATCCAGCGGGGCTGCTCTTCTACTGCTCTCTGCGCAAAGAACGTCCTCGTCCTGGCCTCTTCTGGGCCATGTCCTGAGTTGCGCTCTGATACTTTTCTTTTTCCTTGAACAGACGCTTGCGCTGCTCAAGCAGTTGTGCGTCACGTCTGGCCGTAAGCTCTTTTTGCTCCCGCCGCAATTTGTCCTCCGCCATCCGCTCAAGCCGGCGCGTATCCGCTTGCAATATTTTGACGCGGGATAGGCGGGTTTCCAGCTCATGCTGGCGGCGCTGCTCCTGGCCATACTGCTCCCGCCACTGGCTGCCGCGCCAAAGGGCGCTGACGGCGTTGGGCTTCGTCATGGCCACGGCCTGGAGCCTTTGGCTTTGGGATGCAATTTTGTTTTCCAGGTTGACCACAAGACGATCCGCCTGCTCGGATTTAGCCTGCGTAAAATTTTTAAGCTGGGCATCATAAACCGCGCTGACATCCACAAGGTGCTGCTGCTCGGCTTTAGTTTCCAAAGCCTTTTCCTCGAACCCTGCGAATGCGTCATCGCTTACCACAAGGTTTTCGCATGCTCCATCTGTGCTTCTGGATTGTCGCGGAGCTTGGCATCGACCTCCCGAAGATTGCTCATAAATTTCTTGAAGCCTGGCGAGGCTAAAAGGGCTTCTTCCCGCTGCTTCACGGTAGCATGCTTCGTTAATTCGTCCAGCGTTTCGCCATCTTTCAAGTTCGCATTCAAGCCGTTTTCGGATTGCATCTACATCTCCTTCACATTTGAGAATTGCAATTCCTGAATCCCCACAAATGGGATTAAGATTATTTGAACGTAGATCTATAACACAAAATGTTACACTCTGATAAAATTCTTTATGTAATTTTTCAAATGATCCTCCTAGATTGCCTTGGATATTAGACATTGCTGTTATGCTTGCCCCACGCCCAAGAGTAGTAAATCTTGAAAAGGTATTCCTTAATGCACCTTCAGGATCACGATGAAAAGCAAATACATCGACACTACACTTATTTGATAAGCAATATTTTATTTTTTCTTTTGCCTGCTCAAAGTTAGAAAGCTGCCCTTCATATATAACCTTATAATCAGCTAAGTCGATAGCATTTTTTTGGATAGCAGTACTTTTTCCAGCTCCGGGTATCCCCGTGATGAAAAGGATACGATCTCTATTTTCCGGATCCTGAGCAGCGACCATTCTATGGAAAAGTTCATTTGCCAAGACTGCAGCGGAGTTGTGAATAGGGACATTAAAAACGCTTCGGTGCGCTGGACTTGCAGCGTATTCAGGAAAAATTTCTTTGAAAAGGTCAGAGTTTATATAACGCCCTTTCATAGAATCCGGAAGAGCCTTGTATTTTGCAATCAAGACGTCGGCAGAGGTTTCTACCAAGTGAATAGCTCGGTTCTCCATTTCGGTCCGATCTGGATCTTCAAAAGGTGCATGGCGTTGAACGTGAAGCATGAATAACCCTATTGTTAGGCTTGGTGCTGCGCATAAAAATGCTCATAACCATTCAGACGCAGATAAACCGGCCAAAAATCATACCGGATGCTCCCCTAGTCCGCGTAATGCTCACAAATACGCTCAACCTGTTCCGCCACTGCGGGGCGCACTGTATGCTGCAAAGACATGGATCAATCTCCAGTGACTTCAATGAGCCGGGCGTGTTCCAGAGGAGCTTCAAAAGGGGGTTGCCCTTCTCTGAGGAACCAGCCTTTCCCGGAGGCGCTTGGCCGATGATCCAGAAGTAAGACGGCCTCGCTTCCATCAATACATACTCGTACAACCGGATGCCTGATTTGTTTCCTCTGCGGCTGAGCGATGGAAGGTACTGCGCCCGTATCTTTTTTTTCAGCCCTCCTCGGCTTTTCAGGCTCCAAGGTGGCAACGAATGATTGCAGGCTTTTTAATGTTGTACGATTGATCTCGCGCGAATCATCCAGCCAAGTTTCCGTTTGCCCAGGGTATTTTTTTTGGAGTCTGACCAGTTCGCAAATCACGGTAACATCCTGGCACCGCCCGTCATTGAACACTGTGGCCACGGGAGCCGGCAGAGAAAGCAGGGTAAGGTGCTGCGAAACCCAAGCAAGGGATTTCCCCACCGCTTTGGCGACCTCTCCCTGTTTCATGCCTTTTTCGCGGAGCCGGCTCAAAAATCTGGCAATTTCTTTCGGCTTGAGGTTTTCGCGCTGTAAGTTTTCAATAAGCTGATCAGCTTCAGTATAATCGTCATCAATGCAGGCGGGAACCGCCTCCAGGCCGAGGAGTCTGCAAGCCCGCAAGCGACGCGCGCCGTGGTTGACGATATAGTGTCCCTCCTGGGGCGCATGGCGCACCGATATCGGCGTTTTTACGCCGCGCAGGCGAATAGTCGCGGCCAGCCCCTGAAGAGCTTCCTCGTCAAACTCTGTACGCGGCTGATTGGGGTCTTCCTCAATTGCCGATAAGGGAAGTTGAACAATGGCAGAATCCATACCAGATACCTTGTTGAATCTCTTCGTGTTCTAGGTTAGAACGTACATATTATATTTTACGCATGTCAAGGATTATGCCATGCCTGACACAGACTATCCAGCTATCTTTTCTGCCCACATTCGCCGCCTATTGGAGGAGCGAGCCATTTCACAAAGGGATTTCAGCAAGATGGCAGGGCTTTCTACTGCTTACCTTTCTGCCGTACTGAATGGGACAGGCAATCCAACGCTTAAAAGTATGCAAGCAATCGCCAAAGCTTTTGCCATCCCTCTTCCTTTACTCTTGAAACCAATTGAGTCAGATGAGTGGAAAACGGCATTAGCCGTAGCTCAAGCTGTTAAAAATTCTTCTGGGGCAAATCTTCCTCCTGGGTATGAAGTTGTTGAGCATGTTGTATTGCCTGCCTATAGGGCGTTTGAGGTAAGAGAATGGGCTAAAACAACGCAAAAAAAAATAAAGCCCGGTTAGGACCGAGCTCATTGTACTAAAAGATAGCTGATAACATGCTCAGAGCACTTCTCCCCTGATCTGGAGCAAGATGCGAATATCGTTCAGTGACTTTAGTAGAACTATGACCAAGCAATTTGCTTACTACAAATAGAGGTGTTCCTCTTTGTACAAGCCAACTTGCAAATGTGTGTCTTAATGTATAAAAAACAACTTTATATCTATTATCAGTTACTCCATCATTTAATTTACACAGATAAACAGCCTTTCTAAATACTTTTGATACTTTTTCATATTCCTTTTTTGGATTTTTTTCTTGAAAAAAAATAAAATTTTCTTTTCTAGTCATATGGCCATCAATAATTTCTAAAGCTACATCATTAAGGGGGAGAAGACGCTGCCTTTTGTTCTTTGTTTCATATAAAATCACACTTTTTTGACTAAAATTAATATTTTCACCTCGCAGGGAAAAGATCTCTCCAGCTCTCATCCCTGTATTTAGTGCAAATTTTGAAATATTGTACCAAAGGTGAGAAAGCGTTTCTAACTTTTTCAGCAATACTTTCGCCTCATTTTCATCTAAATATCTATAGCGAATACTCTCTGAAAACGGCATCTCAAAAAAAGGAATCTCCCCGGTATATAAATCGAGTATAAGAGCTCTTCTCATTATCCTTCTCATTTGTGAAAGACAAAGTTTTATTGTCTGCTGGCATAATCCCTTATTATAAAGATTAAGTGTGTATTTTTGAATATCAGCAGTTCTGATTGACGCCAAGTTTTTCCCGTGCCAATATTCAGCCAGATGAGCACGGTAACGACTCGTATCCCGCAAATAACCGTTTCGAGTGAGTGGACGGGTTAAGAGATAGCTGTTCCAGGCATCATCCAAAGTAATCATATGAACCTCCAGGGTGTTTCCCTGTGGTTCGGAAAATACACGTTTGACTATATAGGAAGTCGGTCTTCAAAACCGGTGGCAGGCTTTACGGTCTGCGGTAGGTTCGACTCCTATGCGTCCCCGCCAGAAAGCATACTTCCGTACATCTCCAAAAAATTTTTGTTCCAGAAGACTGGAACGGAAAAACCTCTTGAGGTCTCAGCTTCAAGAGTTTTTTTTATGGAATCCCACGCGCGGACCGGCCTCAAAGGGAGACATCAACTTTTTCAATGACAGATAACTTCATATATGCTATCTTCTTTGTAGAAGGAGGAAAGCAATATGAAATGCCGAAAATGTGGTTCCGAA